>DATFBS010000058.1:0-23109 GCA_035253695.1 Gemmatimonadaceae bacterium | reverse complement strand
TGCACACATTCTCTCGGATCAGGGAACGTCGGAGACGGGAGGCGGGCGGCGACCCTGGCTTTCGCTCTTCCGCCACCGCCAGGTCTGGGCACTGATCGCCGCGAGGTTCTTCACCGACCCGATCTGGTGGTTTCTCATCTCCTGGCTCCCGAACTATCTGAAGAACGAGCGCGGTTTCAGCCTCGCGCTCATCGGCCTTCTCGCGTGGATTCCCTTCCTGTTCGCGGACATCGGCAACCTCTCCGGTGGGGGCGTGTCCAGCCTGCTGATTCGTCGAGGGTGGACCGTGGATCGCGCACGGAAGACGGTGATGGTGACGAGCGCGCTGCTGGTTCCGATCGGGGTGGCCGTCGTCGTGACGACCGCGAGCGACGCCATGGCCATTGCGGCGATCAGCCTCATTGCGTTCGCGTTCCAGAGCTGGATCGTGAACGTGCTGACTCTGCCCTCGGACTGCTTCCCGAAACGCGATGTGGGATCGGTCGCGGGGATCGGCGGCATGGCCGCCGGCATCGCGAGCATGCTGTTCACACTCCTCGTGGGCTATCTCGTCGATCACTTCTCCTACACGCCGGTCTACGTCATCGTCGGGTTCATGGGCCCGCTCGGCGCGATGCTGTTCCTGGTGATCATGAAGCGCATCGAGCGCGTTCCACCGCACCCTGCCTGACGAGCCAGGCGAGCCAGCGCTCGCCGAGCTGAGATCTCGATGCGGATGACCTTTCGCTGGTTCGGTCCGGACGATCCCATCCCGCTGGCCAATATCCGCCAGATTCCGGGCGTCCGAGGCGTGGTGAGCGCCCTCTATGATCTTCCCGTAGGGGCAATGTGGCCGCGCGCACGGCTGTCGGAGCTTGCGGACCGTATCGATGCGGCTGGTCTGTCCCTCGCGGTCATCGAGAGCATTCCGGTCCATGAGGACATCAAGCTCGGCCGTCCAACGCGCGACCAGTTGATCGATGCCTACTGCGATTCCGTGCGCCACATGGGAGAAGTCGGCATCCCGGTGCTCTGCTACAACTTCATGCCGATCTTCGACTGGACGCGCACCGACCTCGCCCGCCAGCACCCTGACGGCTCGACGTCGCTCGCCTACGATGACGACGCCTTGGCCGCGATCGACCTCTCGCGCGGAACCGGGAATCTCCCTGGCTGGGGCGCTGCCTACGATGCCGCCAAGCTCGGTGCGCTTCTCGCCGCGTACCGCGAGGTCGATGAAGAGCGGCTCTGGGAGAACCTCGCGTATTTCCTCGAGCGCGTGGTCCCGGTGGCGGAGAGCGCCGGTGTGCGCATGGCAATCCACCCCGACGATCCGCCGTGGTCGATCTTCGGTCTCCCGCGCATCGTCACGAATGCGGCAGCGCTGGAGCGTCTGGTCCGATTGGTGGATCGTCCGGCGAACGGCGTGACTTTTTGCACGGGCTCGCTAGGCGCCGATGCCGACAACGACCTGCCGGGAATGGCGCGGCGTCTTGGTGAGCTCGGTCGCGTCCACTTTGCTCACTGCCGCAACGTCAAGCGAACAGGTCGGCGCCGATTCCACGAGACGCCGCATCCATCGGCCTGCGGCGACGTCGACATGCTCGCGGTGCTGCGGGCGCTTGCCGACACGGGGTTCACCGGTCCCATGCGACCCGATCACGGGCGGATGATTTGGGGTGAGCGCGGGCGGCCAGGCTACGGGCTGTTCGATCGCGCGCTGGGTGCGATGTACCTGCAGGGACTCTGGGAAGGCGTGATGCGGGGGCGCGCGTGAGCGCGCGCCTTCTTGCCTTTTGCGGTCGCTTTCGCGCCGCACTGGTGGTTGCAGCCTCCGGTCTCGCGATGGCTGCCTGCGGCGCACGGGGGGCCCCCCCGAGCTCATCATGCGCCCTCGGCAACTGCGATGCACCATCAATTGTCATCGAGGCGAACCGGGATACTGCCCCCCAGCTCATCCTGGCCCGCGGTGCGCTTCTGCGCGAGACTCGGCGGCGCATCCGCGGAGGAGACTCCGCGCTCCTTCCCGCCTATCGAGTTCTGCTGCGCCGCGCCGATAGCGCATTGACCGCCGAGCCGCTCTCCGTGACGCAAAAGGGGATGCTCCCGCCGAGCGGAGACCGGCACGATTTCATGAGTCTGGCGCCGTACTGGTGGCCGGACTCCTCGGCGCCAAACGGGCTTCCGTACATCCGTCGTGATGGGATCGTCAACCCGCAGACGCGCACCGATCACGACGGCCTCCGTCTCCAGCGCACGATCGCGCGCGTCGAGCATCTCGCGCTCGCCCACTTCCTGACCGGCGAGGCGCGGTACAGCCAGCGCGCGCATCACCTGTTGCGAGTCTGGTTCCTCGATCCCGCGACGCGCATGAATCCCCATTTGCGCTACGCGCAGGCGATCCCTGGCGTCAGCGAAGGGCGCGGAATCGGGATCATCGACACGCGTCACCTCCCGCAGCTCGTGGACGCGCTGCGGTTGCTCGAGCGGACGCCGGGCTGGACCCAGAGTGACGCTGACGCGCTGCGACAGTGGATGCGCGCATACCTCGATTGGCTGCTCCACAGCGAGCATGGACGGGACGAGCGCGCGGAGGCGAACAATCACGGTACATGGTACGATGTGCAGGTCACCGCCCTCGCCCTCTTTCTCGGTGATACCGCTCTGGCGCGCCGCGTGATCGTCGAGGACACGCAGCGCCGCCTCAATGCGCACATCGAGGCCGATGGACGTCAGCCGCTCGAGCTCGCGCGCACTCGACCGATTCACTACAGCGTCTTCAACCTCGATGCCTACACGGCGCTGGCCGAGATGGCGCGGCATCTGAGGATCGATCTGTGGCGGTCAGTCGCGCCACAGGGAGGTTCGCTCCGTGCGGCGCTGCGCAGGGTGGCGCCCTATGCCGACGCCGCGATGCGCCGCCCCGCGTCCGAAGCGACGCCGATCGCACCCGACGTGTTCGTCGTTCCCATGCGGCGGGCTCACGCGGAGTTAGGCGATCCCCTCTTCGGGCGAGCCGTGGACGCGCTTCCACCCGAGCACGGCGCGACGCACTACACGCGTCTGTTCTACCCGGAGGTGTCGGTTCCGCGATCGGGAAACACCACCTTCGATACGCTCACGGGTCGCGCGGTGCACTATGCGGCCGCGCAGATGCGACACGCTGCAACCACTCTCGATCCGCGCGCTGGATATCCCCGGGTCACGCGCTCAGACGGACGATGGGAGCAAGTGCCGGCGAACCAGTGGACGAGTGGTTTCTTCGCCGGAGCGCTGTGGTTTCTCTTTCAGGCGACGCGTGATCCCATCTGGCGCGAGCTCGCGGAGCGCTGGACCGCAGGACTCGAGGGTGTGAAGACGATGACCACGACGCACGACCTCGGCTTCATGCTCTTCAACAGCTTCGGCCATGGCCATCTCCTCACCGGCAATCCTCGATTTCGAGACGTCGTGCTTCAGGGAAGTCGCTCGCTCGTCACGCGGTACAACGCGAATGTCGGCGCGATTCGCTCATGGGACACGCAGCATCAGACCGACCGACGCGGCTCGTGGCGCTTTCCGGTCATCGTGGACAATCTGATGAACCTCGAGATGCTGTTTTGGGCAGCGCGCCACGGGGGCGACTCGACGTGGTCGGCGCTCGCGGCAGCGCACGCCGGCACATCAGCCCGTGCGCACGTCCGGCCAGATGGCAGCACGGCGCACGTTGCGCTGTTCGATCCCACGACCGGAGCGCTCGAGCGAACGACGACGTGGCAGGGCCATTCCGACTCGTCCACCTGGGCGCGCGGACAGGCGTGGGCCATTCACGGCTTCACGACCGCCTTCCGGTGGACGCAGAACCCCGCGCTTCTGGACGCGGCCCAGCGAACGGCGGACTACTTCGTGCGCAACCTGCCCGGCGATGCAGTCCCATACTGGGACTTCCGTCACCCCGCCATCCCCCAAACAGAGCGCGACGCGTCGGCAGCCGCGATCGCGGCGTCGGGGTTGCTCGATCTCGCCCGCTGGAGCGACGGCGCGGCCGCCACCCGGTACCGCGACGCCGCCACGCGCATCCTCACTTCTCTTTCGTCGAGCTATCTAACCGAGGGAACCTCCAGCGCAGCGATCCTGCACCATTCCGTTGGGCAGCGGCCGCAGAATGCGGAAATCGACGTAGGGCTCATCTACGCCGACTACTACTTCATCGAGGCGGTGCTGCGATCACGGGGGATCTTTCGGGACTAAGCCGGTCGCTCGACGAGAGGGGGTGTTGACAGATCAAGAAAACTTGATATTATGTGGACATGGCAACCGCCGCACGCACCGACTACACCCGCGCCGCGCGACTCTTTCACGCGCTCTCGGATGAGATCCGTCTCGAGGTCATCGACCTCCTCCGGGACGGCGAGCGCTGCGTCTGCGAGCTCACCGAGGCGCTCGATATCGCGCAGCCACGACTCTCCTGGCATCTCAAGGCGCTCAAGGACGCTGGAATCCTTACCGATCGGAAGGAGGGACGCTGGATCTACTACGCGCTTGCTCGCGACACGTTCGAGGAAGCGGAATCGGTGCTGTCACTGCTGAAGCCCGACGCGCGCCGGCTGCCCGCACGCGGCGCATCGTGCTGCTGAGTCCCTTTTTATTTTCCCTAACATATCAAGAAATCTTGATCATCGGAGACCGAACATGAAGACGCACGCTGAGGCGAAGCAGACCGAGCTTTCACAGCTCAAGGCGGTGGTTCGCGAGAAGTACGGGGAGGCCGCGGTTCGCGCGCAGGCCGGCGAAACGAGCGCGAGCTGCTGCGGATCGAGCGGCTGCTGTGGCACCACCACCGAAGCCTGGGATCCGATTACCGCCAACCTCTATGACGAGGGACAAACCGCCGGCATCCCGGCCAAAGCCCTGCTCGCGTCGTTAGGCTGCGGCAACCCGACCGCCCTCGCTGAGCTTCACGAAGGGGAGACGGTTCTCGACCTCGGCTCGGGTGGAGGGATCGACGTCCTGCTCTCCGCGCGGCGCGTCGGGCCCAGCGGCAAGGCCTACGGACTCGACATGACGGACGAGATGCTCGCTCTCGCCGAGGAGAATCGGAAGAAGGCGGGTGCCTCGAACGTCACCTTTCTCAAGGGGGAGATCGAGAACATTCCACTGCCGGACGCGTCGGTGGACGTGATCATCTCGAATTGCGTGATCAACCTTTCCGGGGACAAGCGCCAGGTGCTGCGCGAGGCGTTCCGCGTCCTCAAGCCGGGCGGCCGCTTCGCGGTGAGCGACGTCGTGGTGCGTGGGGAAGCGCCGGAAGCCGTCCGCCGGAACATGGAGCTCTGGATCGGATGCGTCGCCGGTGCGCTGGAAGAGCAGGAATACCGGGCGCTCCTTGCGGATGCGGGCTTCGAGCAGATCGATGTCGAGGTCACTCGCGTGTACGAGTCGGCCGATGCTGCAGCATTCCTGGAAGGATCGGGGCTGGACGCCGCGGAATTTGCGCGCGAGATCGACGGCAAGTTCGTGAGTGCCTTCGTCCGCGCAACGAAACCAGCCGCGGCGGAGAAGGTCGGGTGCTGCACGGGATCCGACGGCCTCCCCTGCTGCGTGTGATGTCGGCATCATCCCCCCGACAGCCTTTGGAGAGGAGCGCGAGCATGTCACAAACGATCGAGGCCCACGACGCCTCACTCCGCGCGGCGAAGCCGGGCGACCTTCCCGCGATCGAGCGCTTGCTCGTCTCGAGCGGGCTGCCCACTGCCGGTGTTGCCGAAGCGCTCCCGGGCTTCATCGTCGCGGAGAGCGAGCAGGATGGCCGGGTCGTCGGCGTCGTTGGTCTCGAGCTCTGCTGTGATGAGTATGCGCTGCTCCGCTCAGCGGCCGTCCAGCCTGAATGGCGCGGAACAGGCCTTGGCCGCCGATTGGTGACGCACGTGATCGCGGACGCGGAATCACGGGGGATCAAGGCGCTCTACCTGCTGACGACGACCGCTGAACGCTACTTCCCGAGCTTCGGCTTCGTGAAGACGAACCGTGAGGCCGTGCCTGACGAGGTCAAGCAGTCGGTGGAGTTCCGCGAAGCCTGCCCGGCATCCGCCACGGTAATGGCGCTCGAGCTCGACTAACCATGCGCTACGCTCTCATCTCCGACATTCACGCGAATCTGCCCGCGCTGGAGGCAGTGCTGCGCGACATCGCCGGGCGTGCGGGCGTCGACGCTACGTATCACCTTGGCGATCTCGTGGGCTATGCGCCCTGGCCAAATGAGGTCGTCGATATGCTCATCGCCCGCGGAATTCCCGGCGTGGCGGGCAACTACGATTCCACGGTCGCCACCGACTATAAGCACTGCGGATGCCAGTACGAGGATCCGCGCCAGGAGGAGCTTTCGCACCTGTCGTACGCGTGGACCCGCCAGCACGTGACGGCGCAGACGAAGGCGTTTCTCGCTGGGCTGCCGTTCCGAATCGACCTCAGGCCTAACGGCGGCCACCTGGCTGGACCGACGATGATGCTCATCCACGGCAGTCAGACGCTGAATACGGTATACGTCCATCAGGATCGCTCCGACGCGTTCCTCGAAAAGATGGGAGCTGCACTCGGCGCGCGCGCCGGCGACATCGTCTGCTTCGGACACACGCACGTGCCCTGGCATCGCATCGTGGACGGGGTGCACTACGTCAATACGGGATCGGTCGGTCGCCCCAAGGATGGCGACTGGCGCGCGTGCTACGTGCTGCTCGAGGTCACGGAAACCAACGTCGAGGCCGACATCGTGAGAGTCGAGTACGACGTCGAGGCGGCAGCGGAGGCGATCATCGACAGCGATCTCCCTGATGACTTCGCCGAGTACCTCCGGCTGGGTGGAGTGGCGGCTACGGCGCGAGCATCACATCCGGCGGCCGAAGCCTGAGATCGACGGAATTCTGGCCGTGGGTGACCACCGGCAAATCGTCAAGTTTTGTGTAAGAACGCAACACGCAGGGGGCCGATGGTGTCGTAGGAATGAGGCTTCCGCTTTCTCGTTCCGAGGCACCCCAATGCGCTTTGCTTCCCTGCCCTTGCGCGCGACGTGCGCGATCGCCGTCCTGATCGGCTGTACGATGGCGCCGTCCGCAGGCTCCCCCGATCGCGCGGCGCGCTCAACCCCGTCGTCGGTCATCAACTCCGTTCTGCGCGATCAGGGCTACGTCGGCATTCCAACGAGGCGGTTGAAGTCAGGCCACTATCAGGCGATGGCGCAGGTGGGCGGCCAACCGCTGTCGCTCATTATCGATTCCGGCGCCTCGACGACCATTCTCGACAACGCCAGCGCGGTGAGGCTCGGCCTTTCGCTTCGGCGGAGCCGCACGCGCGTGTCCGGCCTCGGCGCCCCCGCGCAGCGGGCGATGAGCGGTCGACTCGACGACGTCCGGCTTGGCCGGCTGCGTCTCGATTCTCTGCCAGTGGTGGTGCTCGATCTCTCGCACGTGAATCAGAGCTTGCGCGATGAGGGCATCGAGCTGGCCGACGGAGTCATCGGCGCGGATCTGCTCGCCGAGAGAGAGGCGGTGTTCGATTTTGCCAGCGGTGTACTGTACCTGAGGTGAACTGACGGAGGAGTTAGGAGTCAGGGGTCAGGGATCAGGGGGTGAGAGGGAATGGGTTGAAGGAGCGTGCCGTTCTCTCCTCCAACCCATTCCCTCACACCCCCTCATCCCTGACTCCTGACCCCTAACTCCTGCTCTCAAGAGCCCCGCCTAACGTAGGTCCTGAACAGGGCATCCAACTCTCGCTCTGGATCGGAACAGACACCCTCGTGGATCGGCGAGCTCTGGATCACATCCGATCGCGGCGCGGTCAGCCAATGAAATCGCTCCGACGGTGGGGTGAGGGCGACCGGGCCGGCGGACTCGTCGCCATCACAAATGGCGCGCACGGACCGCAGGTAGCGCGCGAGCAGCTCTGCGTCGACCTCGGGCACCTGCGTACGGAGCTCATCGATATCGGTGAGCGAGCGCATGCCCAGATAGTCCACGGTACGTGCGTGCAGCACCACCCCCACGGGGACGAACGCGCCGATGTGCGGATGAGGCACCGCGCGCAGCACGGCGAAGTCGTAAGAAACCGAGCGTGAGCGCGGCATTATCGGCGCGCCGACAGGCGGTGAAGTGGCGTGTCGCGCATTTGAATACGCGCGCGCGCGGCTTCCTGGACAAACGCACGCGGTCCATCACGCCGTCGTGTCAGGTAATCGAAGTACTTCGCCCGCGCTTCGTCGGCCGCGGTGAACTCCTGGCCACGCGTAGAATCGAGGAGCAGCGTATCGGGCAGGCTCACCAGGACCTGCGTGAGACATTCATCGGTGAGCGTCGCCGCCAGCTCCGCGTCGATCGCCTCGAGATTCGCGCTGCGCTCGAGGAGAACGTGCTCGCGAATTCGTGGAAAGGGGGTGAGGACGCGCGCATCGTCGACGCTCGGCCAGTCGTGATGCGCGTAGAGCGCGGCACCATGATCGATGAGCCACGGGCGTCGCTCCCAGATCAGCACGTTAGGGTTGCGATGCGTGCGATCGGGGTTGGTCACGTACGCGTCGAGCCAGACCACGCGCGTCGCGAGGTCGGCCGAGATGAGCTCGCCAGCGGCGGTGTTGTCATAGTTGAAGGCCCCATCGAGATACCGAAGGCCAACGTTGACTCCGTGGCTGGCGCGCAGGACATCCTGAATCTCGGAATCGGGCTCGCTCCGGCCAAATGACGCGGGCACCTCGATGAGCGCGAGGCTCGGCAGCGGGAGACCGAGGGCTCGCGCCAACATTCCGACGATGAGCTCGGCCACGAGAGCCTTGGCGCCCTGGCCGGCTCCGCGAAACTTCACCACGAACAATCCACCACCGTCGGTGTCGACGACGGCGGGGAGCGATCCCCCCTCGCGGAGGGGCTGCAGATAGCGAGTCGCGGTGTGCGTCGGTAGCTCGGGCACGCGCGAATCTGGCTTGATGAGCGGCTCGCGGGAAGCGCCCGCATGGGCGGTGGCCGCAGCCCGCTACGCTCGCGCGGGAGGCAAGGGCACGGTTGTCGCAGCGGATCCCGCGAGGAGTGAGCACCGGGCTCCTGCCTAACGGCCGGTTCCTCACTGTACGCGCCGCGCGCACCCTGATATGCTACGCGGAGCACGGCATCGCCGGCCCGCCAGCGGCCCCCAGCCTCCGGCCCGCCCCGCGCCCGAAACCTGGGGAATCAGGGCGTACCGAGAGCCGATGGCGCGGCAGATGCGGTGAACCTCACGGACTCGGACTCCTCAATTGCGCGCGGGATACAGATGGCGGTGACATGGGTGAGATGAATCGGTACGAGCATCTGGAAGACCCTCAGCACTGGCGCGGGAAGATCGCGCATTCCCCCGGCTCACGCGTCGCCGTGGATTCGCAGGGACGCGCCTGGACGGTGCGCGAGGCAGACGCGACGCACGTCCCCGGCGCCCGCGCGCGGCAGTCGCTCATCTTCGACACCCCGGGCTGCTGCTTTCGAGTGTGGCACTATCCGTCGGACTGGCGGGATCTGTCGACCTCGGAGCTGCTCGCGCTCGGCCAGGTGAGCTGCGACGACTGAATCTTACGAGCCCACCAGCGCCGCGACCTCCTTCACGCGAGGCGCGATCACTGGTGTCTCGGGTAACCCGTCACGGACCGCCTCGATGGTCTTGAGTCCGTGGCCCGTGATACACAGCACGACTTCGTCCTTGGCCGTAAAGTGGCCACGCGCCGCCAGCGCAAGCGCCGCCGCCACGGTGACTCCACCCGCCGTCTCCGTGAAGACCCCCGTGGTCTCGGCGAGCACGCGAATTCCCCGCACCAGCTCCTCATCGGATACGGCTTGCGCCCATCCGCCGGACTCTCGAATTGCCGCCGCGGCGAACATCCCGTCGGCCGGGTTGCCGATCGCGATCGATCGCGCGATCGTCGCCGGCGTTTCCGGCACGATCCCACCCTCGCCTCGCTCCACGAGTCTTACGATTGGAGCGCACCCCTCGGCCTGCGCCCCGTAGAGGCGCGGCTCGGTCCCTGCGACGAGCCCGGCCTCGCGAAACTCACGGAATCCTTTGCGGAGCTTGGTCACGAGCGATCCTCCGGCCATCGGTGCCACGACCGCGTTAGGCAGCCGCCACTCCAGCTGCTCGGCGATCTCGAACGCCATCGTCTTGGAGCCCTCGCCGTAGTAGCCGCGAAGGTTGACGTTGACGATTCCCCATCCGAACCGGTCGGCGAGCTGAGCGCAGAGGCGGTTGACGTCGTCGTAGTTCCCTCGCACTCGAACGAGATGCGGCCCGTACACCGAGGTACCGACCACCTTTCCCGCCTCGAGGTCCTCGGGCACGAAGATCCACGCCTCGAGGCCCGCGCGTGCGGCGTGGGCCGCGACCGCGTTGGCGAGATTCCCAGTCGACGCGCATCCGAGCGTCTCGAGCCCGAACGCGTGCGCCGCGTTGATCGCGGTCGTGACCACGCGGTCCTTGAACGACAGACTGGGGTGCGAGACGGTGTCGTTCTTGATCCAGGCTCGCGCGACGCCGAGGCGAGCGGCAAGCCGCGGTGCGTCGACGAGTGGCGTGAAGCCCGTGTCGAGCGAGAGTCCCGGCGCTCCCTCGAACGGCAGCCACTCGCGATAGCGCCAGAGGGAAGGCTCGCGAGCCGCGATCGTCGCGCGGTCGGGCAGCAATCGTACCGCGGGGTACAGCGGCTCCAATGGGCCAAGGCAGTGCTCGCAGATCGCAAGCGGTGCCGCGTCCTGCTCGGCGGAGCAGATGCGGCAGCGTTGCGGAAGCGCCCGCAACGTCGGCGCCGTCACCGTTGACGTCGCCATCAGTATCTCGGCGTCGACGGGTCCACGTCCGTGCTCCACCGCGTGATACCGCCGGCCAGGCTCCACACGCGAGTGAATCCGGCGGCGCGAAGCTGCCGCGCCGCCTTCGCGCTGCGGACACCACCTTTGCAATGGACCACGATCTCTCGCTCGGGATCGAGCGTCGCGATCGCGTCCCCCACGGCGCTCAGGGGAACCAGCTGGGCGCCCGGAATGCGTGCGATCTCCCACTCGTGAGGCTCCCGCACGTCGATCAGATCGATGTCATCGCCGCGGCGCAGCCGTGCGGCCAGCTCGACGGGCGTCACCTCAGGAACGGCGTCGGCTGTTGCCTCCGTCTCGCGAGCTCCGCAGAACTGGTCGTAGTCGATCAGCTCGCGAATCTGTCGTGTGCCACACGCCGCGCACTGTGGATCGCGCCGCAGCCGGACCGTGTGGAATCGCGACGAGAGTGCATCGACGAGCAGCAGTCGCCCAACGAGCGGCTCGCCGATGCCCAGAAGGAGCTTGAGCGTTTCCGTCGCCTGAATGGTGCCGATGAGCCCCGGCAGGACGCCGAGGACGCCACCCTCGGCGCAGCTCGGCACGAGGCCGGGCGGTGGAGGCTCCGGGAAAAGGCATCGATAGCAGGGACCGGTCTGCGTCGCGAACACCGAGGCCTGGCCCTCGAAGCGAAAGATCGAGCCATACACGTTCGGCTTGCCGAGGATGACGCAGGCGTCGTTGGTGAGGTAGCGCGTGGCGAAGTTGTCGGTGCCGTCGACGATCACGTCGTAGTCGCGCAGAATCTCCAGAGCGTTCTTGCTCGTCAGGCGGGTCTCGTACCCTTCCGTCTGCACGTGGGGATTGACGTCCCGCAGGCGGTCGATCGCCGACGCGAGCTTCGAGCGCCCGACGTCGCTGGTTCCGTGCAGGAGCTGTCGCTGCAGGTTGGTTACGTCGACCACGTCGAAGTCCACGAGTCCGAGGGTGCCGACGCCCGCCGCGGCGAGGTAGAGCGCTGCTGGTGATCCGAGGCCGCCCGCGCCGATCAAGAGCACGCGCGCATTTTTCAGGCGGCGCTGGCCACTGACCCCGATGTCGGGGATGAGGAGGTGTCGGCTGTATCGAAGGGTCTCGTCAGCGTCGAGCGCGGGTAGATGCGGCAGGGTTGGCGCGTCCGCCGCGGACGGCGACAGGATTGCGTGAGACATCTCGTTACCCTCCCGCGATCGCGGGGACGATGGTGAGCTCGTCACCGTCGGCGAGCGGAGCGGCGAAGCCACCCTGGAATCGAATGTCCTCATCGTTGAGGTAGAACGTCACGAAGGGGTATGGATTCCCTGCCTCGTCGCGGAGCCGTGGACCGAGCGCCGGATACCGCCCGGCGACGTTGGCGACCGCTTCGCCGACGGTGGCGCCGGCAGTCTCGATGGCTTGGCGATCGGCGAGCTTCGCGAGCACGGCGGGCAAGTGAAGGGTCACGGGCATGGCATGGCTCCGAATCGATGAAGGAATCCTGGCTTTCGCAGGGTGCTGGCGATGCGCGAGGCGGGCGCGGTAGCCGCGCGACGGGGTGACGCTCTCGAACGCTTCCGCACTGACGCCGTGCCTCGCCCAGGCCGAGTGCATGGCGCGAGCGACATCATGTGCGGCTGGCCGCGGCGCGAGGGCAACTACCGAAGCGCCCGATCCGCTGAGCGTGGCACCGAATGCGCCGGCGTGGCGCGCGGCATCGACGACGTCGTCGAAGCCCGGGACGAGGTGGCGGCGATAAGGGACGTGCAGGACGTCGTCGAGGGCGGCGGCAAGGAGAATCGGATCACCCGCCGCCAGTCCATGCACCAGTGCCGCGCCTAACGCCGCGGCGCGGGCCGCGATCTCGTGCGGCACCGTCGGCGGCAGAACCGCGCGAGCTCGTATCGTCTCGACCGTGAGCTCGGGCACGGCGAGCACGAGCACGACGTCTGGCGCCACCGAGAGCGTGCGCACGGCAATCGCCGAGGGGCCGTCGGGGCACGCTCGCGCGATCGCGAGCGTAGCGCCACCGTGGACGGCCGGCGCCGCATTGTCGGGATGGCCCTCGATGCCCGCGGCGATCGCCAGAACGGCGCCCTGATCGAGGCCGAGGTCGAGAAGCCCGTTGGCAGCGACAGCGCCGGCGACCGCCGCGGCGGCGGAGGAGCCGAGGCCTCGGGCGACGGGAATGGTCGACTCCGCGCGCAAAACCAGCCCGCGAGGTGCAACACGCCCGGCGTAGGTGCACGCGGCGCGAAACCCAATGACAATCCGGTCCTCGGCCGGCGCAACCCCGAGATTGGCGAGCGTGCCGGCGCGTGTGATGCGCGCATCGACGGTGGAGGTGGGGTCGAGGTGGGCCGTCACAGAAAGCCACCGATTCACCGCGATGCCGACGCAGTCGAAGCCGCCACCGAGGTTCGATGACGATGCGGGAACGTGAACATGAACGTGCCGCGTCATGCCAGGGCCTCGACGGGTGGGTTCCGCGGGATGGCACGCGCATGCCGGATCTCCGCCTCATCCCCGGCATCGATGGGATAACAATGCTCGGCGGCGGGGAATCGACCAGCCCGGACGTCGTCGCCATACGCTCGTAAGGCACCGGTGACGACCGCGTCGACATCGACGTACCGTCGCACGAAGCGTGGACGGATATCGCCGACGAAGCTGCCGAGGATGTCGTGCGAGATGACGAGCTGCCCGTCGACGTGCGGCCCGGCGCCAATGCCGTATACGAGCACGTCGAGCCGCTCGCGCACGTATGCGGCCGCTTCGGCGGGAAGCGCCTCGAGCAGGATACCGAACACCCCGGCCTCCCGGAGCGCGAGCGCATCATCCAGCAGTCGCTGCACTGCGGCGAGCGTTTTGCCCTGCACGCGGTATCCACCGAGCTGTCCGAGGGACTGCGGTGTGAGTCCCAAGTGTCCCATGACAGCGATGCCCGCATCGGTCATCGCTCGCACGCGAGCGGCGATCCGAGCACCGCCTTCGCACTTTACGGCGTCGCACCCGGCGGCGATGAACGCTCCGGCGTTGCGCACGGCATCGGCGTCCGACACCTGGTAGGACAAAAACGGCAGGTCGCCGACGATGAACGCGCCTGGCGCACCCCGACAGACGGCACGCGTGAACACGAGCATCTCGTCCATCGTGATCGCGACGGTCGTCGGATGGCCGAGCATGGTCATGGCGGCGGAATCACCGACGAGGAGAAGGTCGACTCCCGCGCGGTCTGCGAATACGGCGGTGGGATAGTCGTACGCGGTCACGCACACCGCTGGTTGTCCGCGCGCGCGCAGCGCTTGCAGCGTCGTCAGGGTGACCTTGCGCCTGGTGGCGGGAGGCGCGGCCGGCTGCGAGCGAATTGTGCCTATCGAGTGATCGGACATCTCGAAACAAAAAGGCCCGGACGGATGTGCCGCCGGGCGTCGCGTTTTAGCACCTTGTTTAACGTGGCGGCAATAGGCGGCAACTCACCACGAACCTTCGATTCTCCAGGCAAGGGTAGCGCGGCCTGGCGCGGATGTCAAGCTGGGGCCTCCACGGGTCGCTGCGACGCAACGAGCACCTGCGTTCGGGTCGTGAGGTCGTCGACGTATCCGCGGTCGACCGTCACGCCAAGTCCGGGCGCATCGAGCGGCACGCGTACCAGTCCATCGGCGCTCATTGTCCATTCCGGCGTGACGATGTCACGCTGCCAGTATCGCGCGCTCGGGCTCACGTCACCGGGCTTGGTAAAGTTGCGCAGCGACGCCAGGGCCACGTTGCACGCGCGCCCGACACCGCTCTCGAGCATCCCGCCGCACCACACCGGAATGCCCTTCGTCTCGCAGAAGTCGTGAATGGCGAGCGAGGCGGCGAAGCCGCCCACGCGGCCCGGCTTGATGTTGACGATGCGGCCGCTGCCGAGCGTCACCATGTCGCGTGCCCGATCCACGGACGTGATCGACTCGTCGAGGCAGACGGGTGTGGCGAGGCGGCGCTGCAGCGCCGCGTGCTGGACGATGTCGTCGAACGCGAGCGGCTGCTCGATCATCATCAGGTCCAGGGCGTCGAGCCGGGCGAGGTGATCGGCATCGGCGAGCGTGTAGGCGTTGTTCGCGTCGACCATCAGCGGTGCAGTGGGGCCGAGCGCCGCGCGGACGGCCCGCACGTAGTCGACGTCCGCGCCGGGCGTGATCTTGATCTTCAGCTTGCGGTAGCCTAACGCGAGCGCTTCGCGGGCCTTCTCGACGAGCCGATCGGGCGATTCCTGGATCCCCATCGAGATGCCGGTGGCGATATGGGACCGCGTGCCTCCCAGCAGGTTGGCCAAGGATGCGCCAAGGCGTTCGGCGGCCAGCACCCAGACTCCCATCTCGACGGCCGCCTTCGCCATCAGGTGGCCACGCAGATCGCGGTCGAGCACGGGGAACACGGCACGAGGATCACGAAATGCTCGCCCCAGCACCCGGGGGGCGATCCACTCCGTGATGGCGAGCCAGGCGGTATCGATCGTCTCGGGACTGTAGTTCGGGTATTCACCCGCGACGCACTCGCTCCACGCCGTGACGCCGTCGGCGTCGGTCAGCTCGAGGAGCGCGATCCGGCGCTCGGCGACCACCCCGCTGGAGATGCGAAAGGGCTCGCGGAGCGGGAGGCGAATCTCCCGGAGCGTGATCTTCTCGATTCTCAGCATTCAGCGGTCGTCCTTCGGCGCGAGCTCATAGGCGGGCAACTCCTCGGCGCTTCCGCGGCGAAAGCCGACGACCTCGTATCCCCAGTCGAGATAGGTCAGGAACGCCTTCCGCGTGACCGCGCGCCACGTCTCCCGGAGCTCGTTAGGTTCCGTCTCCAGGTCCTGAGGAATGGCGATGCGGACGCACGATGCCCGTGGAAACCCGTCGAGGGATGGCACGCCGTCGGATGTGACCGGATTCACCAGTGTGGCGGTCCGGCGCGCGGGTGCCGGCGTGCCGACGGCGGCGGTGAGGTCCCAGGCGACAACGACCCGGTCGGTCGGAAGCTGGCCGTGGAGCGGACTGCCGGTATTACTCCCGTACATGTCGGGAACGTATTCGACCGCGCGCGCGCCCAGCCGCGTGAGGTTGAGGTGCGCGTTCCGCGCGACCAGGGGGTCGAACGTCCAGTGCATCGTCTCCACGCCGATGGCGCGCACGAGATCGCGCTGATAGAGCTTGAGACGCTCGCCGATGTGTGCGCCGCGCGCGCCGGCACGGACCGCGAGCATGTCCGACCAGTGCACGAGCCGTCCCTGGCGCACACCGGTCATCCCGAACACGAATCCGAGCATGCGCGCGTCGGGAGCGAACGCTGCGGCGCATACGCCCCCGAGCTTCTGGGCGACCATCAGGATGGAGGGGAAGACGATCTCGCGGAACGTGCCGCCCCAGGTCTCCTTCTGGATCGCCACGCATTCCTCGTATTCCGCGAGCGTTTCGACCCGGCGAACCGTGATGCCATCGGCTGCCGGGGCCGGCGGCGTCTCTGAGGCGGTGTCGGTGGTTCCGCGGGCTCGCTCGCTGATCATGCGGAATTCGTAAAGGGGCGTCTCACGGGCGCGGGCGGGCCGCCGTTCGATACTCGCCGCGTGTCTTGCGCTTGCGCATTCGGGGGGTAAATATAGCGCGTACGCCGCACTGTATACAGTATTGTTCGCAGCGGCGGAGCCAACTGGCCCGCCGCCCGACGACGCCACACCCCCTACCAGTGCCCTCGCCATGCGCTTTTCCTCGTCAAGCTTGACCGTCGGTCACGCGGCCAACTCGTGCGTGTGTCGCGTGTTCGCCCTCGTGCTCACCCTTCTGGCGTTCGCGGTCGGCGTCGAAGCGCAGGAAGGAATCGTCGCCGGCGTGGTCGTCAAAACCGGCACGCTCACGCCGGTCGAAGGCGCGAACGTCCGCGTCCGGGGAACGACCCTCGGAGCGGCCACCGACGCCGCCGGCCGCTTCCGCATCACCGGAATTTCCGGCGATGAGGTCACGCTCGAGGTGCGCCGGCTCTCCTTCCAGCCCGCGACGCAGGTAGCCCGAGTCGGCGATCTCGCGGTCCGCATCGTCCTGACGGAGGCGGCGGTCGAGCTCGACGAGGTCGTGGTGACGGGCACGGGTATCGGGGAGCGCCGCCGAACCATCCCGAACGCCGTGTCGACGATCAATGCCGCGGACGAGCTCGAGCGTTCCGCGGCGCCGAACCTGGGCACGCTGCTACAGTCGCGTGCTCCCGGCGTCATCATCGCGCCGAACTCCGGCCGCGTCGGCTCTGGACCAACCATCTGGATCCGTGGCCGATCGAGCCTCTCGCTTTCCAACGAGCCGATCGTGTACATCGACGGCGTTCGCGTCAACAACGCAGTCAATCAGGGTGCGGCGGCATCGACCCTCGGCGCACAAAACGCGCAGGTCGCGTCCCGCGTGAACGACATCGCGCCGGAGGACATTGAGGACATCGAGATCATCAAGGGGCCGGCCGCGGCGACCATCTACGGGACCGAAGCGGCGAACGGGGTGATCCAAATCATCACCAAGAAAGGCGCCGCGGGGCCGGCACGGTGGACGGTTCGCACCGAGCAAGGCGCGCAATGGTTCCGGGATCCCGAGGGACGCATCACCACCAATTACGCTCGGAACACGTCGGGAGAGATCGTTGCCTGGAATCCCATCCAGCAGGAGAAGGATCGCGGGACGCCGATCTTCTCGACCGGCCGCACGCAATCCTACCATCTCGCGCTCTCGGGCGGACGCGAGCAGTTGAGATACTACCTCTCGGGCACGTACAACGACGATGAGGGCGTCGAGCCTAACAACTTCGGAACGACGTTCAGCACGCACGCGAACGTCAACGCCATGGCGAGCGAGAAGATCGACATCGGCGCGAGCCTCCACTTCCTGCGCAGCAACCTTCACCTGGGCGCGGACGGAGGTGTCTCACCGTTGCTGGGAATGTCGATTGGGCATCCGCTCGTCTTTCCCGCCAATCGCGGGTTCGGCTTCGCACCGCCGGAAGTCCCGCAGCAGCTGTACGACAATGCCCAGGACATCAACCGGTTCACCGGCGGCGCGACGGTGAATCACCGTCCGATTGGATGGTTCGCCCACCGACTCACGCTCGGCCTCGATTACACCTCGGACGACAGCCGGGCGCTCGAACGATATGCTCCGCCTGAGCTGAGGCCATTCGTGGCGGCGCTCGGTGGAGCGGCCGCGGCTGATGGTCGCATCACGCAGACGCTGCGCAACCACAGCTACATCACGGGCGACTACTCGGGAACGGCGACGTTCGCGATTACCCCGGCGCTCTCGTCGGCGACGTCGATTGGTGGGCAGTGGGTGCGAAAGCAGCTCAAGAACAGCACGCTGTCGGGCCAGCGGTTCCCCGCGCCAGGGGTCGAAACCGTCTCGGGGACGACCGTGGCCGGTACACCGACGCAAGAGCTCATCGTCAATACGACCATGGGAGTATACGGCCAGCAGCAATTCGGCTGGAACGATCGGCTCTTCCTGACCGCGGGCCTGCGTATCGACAACAACTCGGCGTTCGGCGAGGATCTCGATTGGGTCACCTATCCGAAGGTCGGCGCCGCGTGGGTGATCAGCGAGGAGTCGTTCTGGAGCGGGTTCAGCAACGTCGTCAACGCGCTGAAGCTCAGGACGGCGTACGGACAATCGGGCCAACAGCCGAACTCGTTCGTTGCGCTGCGCACGGTGGTGAATGCTCCTCGCGCCAACGGATTGCCGGGCGTGACACCGGGCTCGCTCGGAAATCCGGATCTCAAGCCCGAGCGCGGGACCGAATGGGAAGCCGGTTTCGAGGCAGGACTCTTCGACCGCCTGAGCCTGGACTTCACGTACTTCTCGAGGCGGACGAAGGACGCGATTCTCACGCGGCAGCTCGCGCCGTCGGGCGGGTTCGCCGGGGACCAGACGGTCAACATTGGCGAGACGAGCAACCGCGGGATCGAGCTTCAGGCGCAGCTCAGGGCGGTCACGCTCGAGCGCTTCGCGTGGGAGATCGGCGGGAACATCAGCACCAACAAGGACCGGATCGAGGACATGGGCGGCGTCCCGAGCGGCGCCGGGAATCTCCGGAACGTCGAGGGCTATCCGATCCAGGCCTGGTGGACGAAACGCATCGCCAGCGCGACGCGCGATCCCGCGACCCACGCGGTCACCAACATTTTGTGCGTGGCGGGTCCCTCCGGCGGTGCGCCGGTCCCCTGCGCGCAAGCCCTCCCCGTTTTCGTTGGGACGCAGACGCCCAAGGTGCTCGGCAACATCACGAACACGTTCTCGATCGGCCAGCGCCTAACGCTCTACGGCATGGTGGACTTCAAGCGAGGTCACAAGGTCCTGAACTCGAACGTCGCCAACGCCTGCGCGTTCGGCGTGTGCGAAGCGCGTCACTATCCCGAGCGGTATTCGACGGAGTACCTCGCCGGCATCGCACCGTCATCGACGACCGCGGGCGTTCTCGATCAGTTCATTCAGGATGGCTCGTTCGTGAAGCTGCGCGAGATCTCCGCGACGTACCGGATACCCGAGCAGTGGGTGAGTCGAGCCGGCGTCGCGACCGCGACGCTGACGGTGGCGGGGCGCAACCTCGCGACCTGGACCGACTTCATCGGACCGGATCCCGAGGTTCGCTACACGGGCATTCCACCGACGCAGGGCTCCATTCCGCAGGATCAAGCGCTCTTGCCCGCGCTCACGCAGTTCGTCGTGTCCCTCAACCTCGGATTCTGAATCATGCGTACCCATTTTCGGGGAAGAACGGCCGCGATGACTGGCCCATGGACTCGTCGTTCCATGCGGTACGCGCTGGCGGTGTTGCCGCTGGCGGTGGTCATGTTCGCCTGCGATGATCTCACCAACCTCGAGCAGGAGAATCCGTCACAGATTCTCGCCAACGACGCCTACGTGCCGCGGAACGCGACGCTGCTCGTCAACGGGGCCATCGGGGATTTCGAATGCGCGCTCTTCCGATATACGACGGCCGCGGGGCTGCTCGGGGATGAGCTCGTCAATGCCTTCGCGAATACCACCACCGATCACTACGATCGGCGCAGCCACCCGCTCACCAGCACCTACGCTGGTGATTGCGGTGGAGCGCAAAACCCCGGCGTCTACACCTCGCTCTCGGTCGCGCGCGCGTCGGCCGACACGATCCTCGCACGGCTCCAGGAATGGACGGACGCGGAGATGGTGCCGGGTGTGAACCGCACCCAGCTCATCGGACAAGCCGCGGCGTACGCGGGCTACAGCCTGGTGCTGTTAGGTGAAGGGATGTGCAGCGCGGCGATCAACGTCGGACCGGAGCTGACGCCCGAGCAGCTCTTTGGCGAAGCGCAGACGCGATTCAACACGGCGATTACGGCCGCAACGACCGCCAACGACACGATAACACTCCGGCTCGCGCGCCTCGGCCTGGCGCGTACGCTGCTGAACCTGGCGTTCGTCGGGACGCCAACCGATCCGAACGATCCGAATCTCACGCTCGTCGCGCAGGCCGGCGCGCTCGCCGCGCAGATTCCGGCGGGCTTTGCCGTCAACGCCGTCGCCCTCGCGACGGGAACCGCTCGTCAGCAGAACATCGTCTTTGCGCACAGTGGAGGAACGGGCTCGACCAATTTCTCCTCGGTCGACCCGACGTTCGACAGCCTGAGATTCGCGGGTGTACTGGATCCGCGCGTCCCTGTCCTGAACACCGGCGTCCGCGGCGCAGATAACGCCACGATCGTCCGTCAACAGCGGAAATATGCGAACCTCGGGTCACCGATTCCGTTCGCGCGAACGACCGAAGCGCGCTTGATCGAGGCGGAGGCGAAAGCACTGGCCAACGATCTCACCGGGGCGGTCGCCATCATTAATGCGCTGCACACCGCGGCGGGCATCCCGTTGTATGACGGTACCGGAAAGACGCAGGCCGAGGTGCTGGCGCAGGTGCGCGAAGAGCGGCGACGCGAGCTCTTCCTGGAAAGCCACCGGCTGGGCGACATGCGGCGCCTCAACCTGCCCCTGATCCCCGCCGTGGGTGCGCCGTTCCCGCGCGGTGGAATCTACGGCGACCAGCGCTGCTTCCCATTGCCGGCTGTCGAGCGAAACAACAATCCCAACATTCCGGATGTGTGAGAAGGGCGCAGACCACACGCCAGTGTCGTTGTCAGAAACCCAGCTCACTAGCCTCCGAGAGAATCGCATGCCTTCCGCACGCCTCTTCTATTTCGTCACTGCGCTGGCCGTAATTGCTCCAGCGTCCTCGCGCGCCCAGGCCCGCGAACCCTACGCCGGCCTCGACGCCTACGTCGAGACCGCGCGCAAGACCTGGAAGGTTCCCGGGGTCGCGATCTCGATCGTGCGCAACGACTCCGTGATCTACGCGCGAGGCTACGGCGTCAAGGACATCACGAAGCCGGATCGCGTGACCGATCGGACGGTGTTCGCGATCGGCTCGTCATCGAAGGCATTCACCGCCGCTGGTGTTGCGCTGCTCGTCGACGAAAAGAAGCTGGCGTGGGATGACCCGGCCGAGAAATACCTGTCGGGCTTTCACCTCTACGATCCCTACGCATCACGCGAGCTGACGATCCGGGACCTCCTGAGCCATCGCAGCGGTCTCGCACGCGGCGACATGCTCTGGTACGGCACCGAGTTCGACCGCGATGAGATCATGCGGCGCACGCGGTTTCTCACGCCGTCATGGAGCTTCCGCGCGCAGTTCGGCTATCAGAACCTGATGTACCTGGCGGCGGGGCAGCTCACGGCGCGCGTGGCGAACACCACGTGGGACGACTTCATCGACCGGCGAATCTTCCAGCCGCTCGGGATGACGGGGAGCAATACGACCATCAGAACGCTCCCATCCCTCCGTGACGTCGCCACCCCCCACGGCGAGATCGACGACACCGTCCGCGTCATCCCCTGGCGCAACATCGACAACATCGCGCCGGCGGGCTCGATCAACTCGCACGTCGTGGACATGGCGCAGTGGGTTCGGCTGCAGCTCGGCAAGGGGAAGTACGCCGGCAAGCAGCTCATCAGCGAGCGGCAAGTCGCTGAGATGCACTCGCCACACACCATCGTTCGGCTGGAAGGCCCGTGGAAGCGGTTCAATCCCGAAGCGCACCTCATGGCGTATGGCCTCGGCTGGTTCCTCAGCGACTACGAGGGACGGCTGGTCGTGCAGCACGGGGGGAACATCGACGGCATGAGCGCTCTCGTCGCGATGCTGCCGGAGGAGAAGCTCGGCGTCGTCATCCTGACGAACATGGGCGGAAGCTTGCTGCCGTACGTCGTTATGCACAAGCTGTGGGACTTGCATCTCAAGACCCCGAAGGCCAGGGACTGGAACGCCGAGATGCGCAAGGAGACCGACTCGCTGCTCGCGCGCGCGCGTGAAGCGCAGAAGAAACGCGAGTCCGAGCGCGTCGCGAACACGAAGCCATCACTGCCGCTCGAGCAGTATGCGGGCGTCTACGCGGACAGTATGTACGGCGACATTCGCGTTCGCGCCGACGGTGGGAAGCTGAAGATCGACCGCGGGCCGGCCTTCCAGGGTGAGCTCGAGCACTGGCACTTCGACACGTTCCGTGCGCGTTGGGCGGCGCGGTCGCTCGGGACATCGTTCGTGACGTTCCGACTCAACGCCCAGGGAAAGGTCGATGAGCTTCAGATGGACCTGGGCGGGGCGCCGACCAACTTCAAGCGGAGACCGGACGCGGAGGTTCGGGCGGCGAGCGGTACACAGCCCTAACGAGTGCGGACTGCGGACTGCGGACTGCGGACTGCGGACTGCGGACTGCGGACTGCGGATTGCGGACTGCGAACTGCGAGCTGCGAACTGCGAGCTAGATACTCACGCATACTGGGGTTGGGTCTAGCTTGCAGCCCGCAGTCCGCAGTCCGCAGTCCGCAGTCCGCAGCTCGCAGCTCGCAGCTCGCAGCTCGCAGGTCGCAGTTGTTAGTCGACGCGTTTCGCCTTGAACGTGCCGCCGGATCCCACCCGCACGACGACGCTCGCGACCTTTCCTGCCTCCGTCGGTCCGAACGTTAATTCGACATCGCGGTCGACCGAGAAATATCGCGTTGCCGACTCGGGATAGATCTGCGTCTTGAACTGACCCGTCACTTCGGCTAGCACGCGACCGCTGTCGGAGGTAATGACGATGAAGATGTTTGGGGCCGTCTCGAGCGCGTACCGACCGGCGATCCGCGCCGGCGTCTCGGAGGACACTGCCGCCACCGTCTTTTCCACGGGGCGCTGCGCCGGCCAATCGTACTCTTCCGCTATGGCGCGCAAGATCTCCAGAGCGAGCGTGCCT
>DATFBS010000057.1:0-2657 GCA_035253695.1 Gemmatimonadaceae bacterium | reverse complement strand
CATCCGCACCTTGCAGCGTACGGCGATGATGGCCGCGCTCTGCAGATCGACGGCGTGCTCGGCGTTGTGCGCGAGGTGCGTCCGCCCGTCCTTCATCTTCGTGACTTTGCGTCCGGACGGGCTCGGGCTCTCCCAGTCCTGGTTCGACGTTCGCTTCCTCCGGCGGCGATCCAGGCGCGCCAGCGCCTCGCGCGTCGGCGTCTTGATGCCGGAGGCCTTCGCCAGACTCGTCAGGAACTGCTGATAGCTTTCCCCGTGTCGCGGCGCACGATGTTCCGCATCGCGGCGTTCGCTTCCAGCGTCGTGGCATCGACGGCGACGGTCTTCCCGGTGAGCAACCCCGCGGCAACGAGCCACTCCTGTATCCACGTAAAGACCGCCCGATGCGTCTCCACGTCGATCAGCCGCCGGGTGCGCGAAATCGTCGAGTGGTCCGGGGCCGTCGCCTCGAGGCCCAGCCCCCAGGGAAGCCACGCACCGCCAGCGAGTCGGCCGCCCGCCACGCGATGCCGCGCTCCGAGTCGAGGCCTTCGAAGTACCCCACCAGCAACAATCGGAAGTACCGGCCCGGGACGAGACTCGGCCGCCCCATAACGATAAAACGGATGGCCCGGCGACATCGGGAGATCCGTCGAGGCGACTCACATCGGCGCTTGCTCGGTCTTCCGTCTTCCCATCGCCATGCGTCGGAGTGTAGGCGGCGACGTGCCGACGGCGGTACATCTATTCTATTCCCGGACTTTCACCACGGGCTGCTAGGCTACTTCACGGTGCAGAAATGAGTGACGGCGGCGGCGCCGCTCGACGACGACCGGTGCCGCAGCGTGCTCGATCGATCCGTTCCGCCTTTCGGCTCTCGTGTTGTCGCAAGCTACCACTGTCGTCCGGGCGGGGCAGCGCGGCCAAGCACGAGGAGGTTGTTCGCAATCACGCCGAGGCCGACCCAGCGATGCATCCCGTCCATGCCGCGATAACGACAGCGGGCGAGACCGTGGCGATGCTTGAGCACGCTGATTCGACCCTCGCAGCCTGTCCGCCATCGCAGAGCGTGGCGGAACCAGCGAGGCCGCGGCTGACCGCGTCCACGCGGCAACACAATTCGGCGCACGCCGCGGGCCGCTGCTGCCAGTTCGTTGGCGCGCGACCCGAAACTGCCATCGGCGACCGCGAGGTGCGGTGGGCGCCCAAAGAGCTGTTGGTGGCGTTCCAGCGTCGGGACCCAGAGCTCGCCGTCGGGGATGCGCGTCGGACAAATCGTGTAATCGGTAACGAACTGGTTCTCGGCCTCCTGGATCTTGACCAGCTTGCCGAACTCCGTGAGCTTGGCGGCCTTGCCCTTGCGGATGGCCTCGGTGTGCGGCTCGACGACGCTGAGGACCTTGTCCGGGTAATGCGTGTTGCCGCCGAGTACGCGAGCCCGCGTCTGGCGGACCACCCTACGGACCAAGCCCACGGTCTGCTCGAGGCGGTCCCGCAGGCCCCCCACGGCGCGGCTCGACGTTGGCGTTGTCGCGCTCAACGCCGTCTCGGCCTCGCGGACGACGGCTCGCGTGATTCGCATGGCCTCTTGGTAGAGCACGGCCATGCGCGCTTTGTTCTCAGCTCGAACCGTGGCCGAGGTCCGCAGGGTGGCGGCTCGACTCCGTTGCGAAATGGCGAACGCGCGCCGAGCGAGCGCACGAGTGCGATCACGGAATCGAACCACATCGGCGCCCACACGCGCGGCAAGGCGCCCCATCGTGCGGATCATGATTCGGACGCCGTCCACGAGCAGGCTGCTGTCGGTCGGGTAGTGAGCCCTCGTCTCGACGACCGTGGTGTCCACACGCAAGCGGCGCCCATGGATGACCCGGCGTTGCCGACCCAGGTCCACCAGGCGCTCGAGCAATTGCCGCAGTACCTCGGGATCGATGAGGTGGGCCAAGCGGATGAGGGTCTTGGCGTCGGGCACTCGTTCACATCCGATCCGACAGAAGGCGCGATAGATGAGGCTACCGCGCACCTCGCGCTCGCACTCGTCAAAGCTCCAGTGGCGAAGGTGCTTGAGGACGAGCATCCGAAGGACCACGGTGGCGGGCGTGCTGAGGCGGCCGCGGCACCGACTCAGCGGGTGGCGCCGCGCGAGTCGGTCGACGATCAGGTCAACCAGCGGCTCATCATCGAGAATGAGGTCGATCTGTTGGAGGGCGGGATCCCAGAGTTTGTCACCGTCGGGCAACAGCACCTCGAAGACGCTGCGTTGCGCATACGCGCGACGGACCATGGCGCCTCCATGGAAGCCAACCCGCTACGGACACTGCGCGTGCGATTCAACGTCGCAGACATCGCTCGTCACGATGGCGCGTCGCCTTCGAGGTCGTCAAGAAAATTGCGCGTTCAGACCGGTGCCGGGGACGCTCGCCCGCTGTTCAAGCGGACGAACGTCACCTGTTCTGCACCGTGAAGTAGCCTAGAAGCTTCCGAGTCGCTGTCACAGCAGTGTCTTCCCATTCCGACAGCATCGGCGAGGACTCGCGCATGTTGGTCACTGGAATCAGGTTCGTCGCGGTGATGATCGTCGCCGTCGTACTCGTCGCTTGCAGCCGTGACGTCTCGCGTACGCGGATCGGAGCATTCGCTGACGAGCGCTGTGAGTTCGATGACATGGTCGGCGGCCA
>DATFBS010000056.1:0-11289 GCA_035253695.1 Gemmatimonadaceae bacterium | reverse complement strand
GCGGCCGTGTGCTGCAGTCCGGCCCGCCGGAGCGCGTGTTCCGCGAGCCCGCGTCGCCATACATCGCGGAGTTTCTGGGCGCGGAAAACGTGCTCGCCGGCACAGTGCACCACCTCCGGGACAGCGCGCCCGACTGGACGGCATCGCAGGAGGATGGCGATCTCTCGGCACGCGGCAAACACGCCATCGAGTTCCGCGCTGGGCCCCTCACGCTGTACACCGTCGGCGACGCCGCGGAGGGCCCCGGGCACGCCGTAATTCGTGCCGAGGAGATCCTGCTGTCGGTCGAGCCGCACCCATCGTCGGCGCGAAACGTATTTCGCGGGCGAATCCTCGAGGTCGCGTCGTCAGGCGCGCTGACGCGGGTGACCGTTGACGTTCAGGATACTCCGTTGATCGCCGCGCTCACGACCCGGTCAGCCGACGAGCTCGGCTTGGCCCCGGGCCAGGAGATCCACGCGTCGTTCAAGGCAATGGCGGTGCACCTCTGCTGATCCCTGGTGACGGCAGAGATGTCAGAGGTCAGAATTCAGAAATGCAGAATTCAGAATTCAGAGGTTTGCATTGAGACATCCAGGTTCAAAGGGGGGACGCGGATTACGCGGATGCAGCGGATTCGACGGATGGCTCGTGGCGCCGACAACTCTTCTCTGAGGCAGAAAAGAGCAGTGGTTTTGCCGTGAGAGGAGAGTTCTCAACGCCTGGAACGATCCGCGCAAATCCGCTCCATCTGCGTAATCCGCGTCCCCCCTTTGAACTTGGATGCTTTGATGCCGGCTTCTGCACTTTGTAGTCTGAATCGGAAGGGGCCTGTCCTCGGCAGTGGACGAGCGTCTTCGTTCGAGATCTGTCAAGTCATTCTCGTTTCATGCGTTGCACACGGACGAGAGCTTGGCGCGGCGAGTGCCATGTGCGAAAACGAGCAACTTCGTTTCGCCAACGCACTCCACCATGGATCTACGATCGATTCTCTCCGTCGCACTCGGCGTCGTACGGCCGTGGAAGGCTCGAGTGAGCCGCGACTCACGCGCCCGAACGCACGCGTCATCCGCCGACGCCGCGTTCGCGCATGGATGGGAGTCGCTTCACGAAGAGGAGTTTACGGAGGCTGAGCGCGCCTTTCGACTCGTGCTCGACGCGCGGCGCGAGGACGCCGATGCATCGCTCTACCTCGGAATGGCGCTCGCGGGGCAGGGCCGGCACGCCGAAGCGATCGCGCCGCTTCGGACAGCGGCGACCGCGCGCCCGCTCGACGCCGAAGCCCATTGGCGGTTAGGCATCTCGCTCCGCGAGACTGGGCAGACGTTCCTCGCCATGAGCGCCCTGCGCGAGGCGCTACAGCTGCGGCCGGGATTGTACGAGGTCGAGGCGGCGCTCGCGGAACTCGTCAGCGCGGCCGCGCGCTCGGCGGCGCGAACATCTCCTGCGCGTGTACGATCCCCGCGGCGAGGCGCGCGACGTCGCTCGCATCGGTATACACGTAAAACGATGCCCGCGTCGTCGCGGGAACTCCGAGTCGGCGCATGAGCGGCTGGGCACAATGGTGCCCCGCGCGCACGCAGATGCCCTGCTGATCCAGCACGGTCGCGAGATCGTGCGGATGGATCTCGTCGACGACGAACGAGACGACGCCGCTGCGGCTCGTGAGCGGCGGTCCGAGCAGGCGAACCCCTTCGAGCGCTCCCAGGGTGTTGATCGCCGCGTCCAGAATCGCTCGCTCATGCTCGGCGACGCGATCCATTCCGAGTCGCTCCAGATACTCGACGGCAGCGGCCAATCCCACCGCACCGGCGACGTTCGGCGTTCCCGCCTCGAACTTGTGGGGCAGCACGTTCCATGTCGTGCGATCGTCGAGCACGTACTCGATCATGTCACCACCGGTCTGATACGGCGCCATGCGCTCGAGTAGCGCCCGACGCCCGATGAGTCCTCCGACACCCATCGGCCCGAGCATCTTGTGTCCGCTGAATGCGTAGAAATCGACGCCGAGCGAGTCGAATCGCACGGCAAAGTGAGGAGCGCTCTGCGCGCCGTCGCACACCAGGATCGCGCCGCACCGCTCGCGCACGAGCGCGGCGATCTCTCGAACCGGGTTGATCGTTCCCAACGCGTTGGAGACGTGACTGAACGCGACGATCCGTGTCCGGACGCCAAGCAGACTCGTCAGGCAGTCGAGATCGATCTCACCGGCCGTGGTCAGATCGCAAATGCGCAGCCGGGCCCCCCGCTCCAGCGCCAGCTGCTGCCAGGGAACGAAGTTCGCGTGATGCTCCAGGCCCGTGATGACGATCTCGTCACCGGCGTTGACATTGGAACGGCCCCACGCCGCCGCCACGAGATTGAGCGACTCGGTGGTCCCGCGCGTGAAGATGAGCGTCGCCGCATCGCCGACGCCGAGGAAGCGCGCGATGCGTTCGCGCGCCTCCTGATAGCGGTCGGTGGCGCGCACCGACAGCTCGTACGCGCCACGATGCGGATTCGCGTTATCCTGCTCGTAATACGCGCGCATCGCATCGAGCACCGCACGCGGCTTCTGGGATGTCGCGGCCGTGTCGAGATAGCACAGCTCGGGATTCCCGGCCAGCAGCGGAAAGTCCGAGCGCGGCGCGAGCGTCATGAAGTCTTCCTTGGCCCGACGAACACGTGATCGTCGCGCACCGCGACCTGATAGACGGGCAGTGGATCGGTCGCGGGATGACGACGTACGTCGCCAGTGAGCCGATCGAAGCGCGCACCATGCCACGCGCACTCGATCGTTCCGTCGTCGAGCAGTGTGCCGTCGCACATCGGGAAATCCTGATGGGGGCAGGTGTCGCTCACGGCACCGATCTCACCACGAAAGTTGTAGAGACATACGCGCTCCCCCGTCTCGAGCTGCACCGAGAGCATCGTTCCGTCCGGTACGTCCGTCAGCGCAGCCGCGAGATGGAACCCAGGCTGCGGTGGGATCACTGCCGTTCGGTACTGGCCACGCCCGCCTCGCCCTTGAGCGCTACCCGGAGCGCATGCCAGGCAAGGCTCGCGCACTTCACACGGACCGGGAATCGCGAGACGCCCGAGAACGCCGCGAGAGAGCCAAGGGCTGGATCATCGGGCCGCGCCTCCGGTCTTCCGGTGACGAGATCGTGGAAGCGCTCGAACAGTGCCGAGGCTTCCTCTCGAGTCTTTCCTTTCACGGCGGTCGTCATGATCGATGCCGACGCCTTCGAGATGGCGCATCCCGAACCCATGAACGAGACATCCTCGATGCGATCCCCATCCATCTTCAGCCACACGGTGAGCTCGTCCCCGCACATGGGATTGCGCCCCTCCGACCGCCGGTCCGCATCCGTCAGCTCGCGAAAATTCCGCGGCCGGCGGTTGTGGTCGAGAATGATCGATTGGTAGAGGGCAGCGAGATCCATGTAGGTGAAGCGGGTTAAGGGCCAGGGGCCAGGGGCCAAGGGTCGGGTCGAGGGTCGCAGCTACTCCTCGGCCCCTGACCCGCCCCCTGGCCCGTGGCCCGTGGCCCCTGGCCCGCCATCCACCAGGGCAAAACGCTGTAGCGTCAGCTCCTCCAGCGCGTCGCGAACCTCCGCCACCTCCAGCCTCTCGAGCACGTCGGCGGCAAAGGCGTAGATGAGGAGCCGGCGCGCCACGTCCGCCGGGAGCCCTCGGCTCTTCATGTAAAAGAGCGAGAGCGTGTCCAGCTTTCCCACCGTCGCGCCGTGCGTGCATTTCACATCATCGGCGAAAATCTCGAGCTGGGGCTTCGTGTCGACGCGGGCCTTGTCGGACAGGAGAAGATTGTTGTTCTCCTGTTTTCCATCGGTCTTCTGGGCGATCGGACGGACGAACACCTTCCCATTGAACACTCCGTGTGACGCGCCGCCGAGGATCCCCTTGTAGACCTCGTGGCTGGCGCAGTTCGGCGCCGCATGCTCGATGCGCGTCTGGTGGTCGACGTGCTGCTCCCCGTCGACCATGTAGAGACCGTTCATCCACACCTCGGCGCCTTCGCCCTCGAGCGTCGTGTAGATGTTGGTGCGCGAGAGCGCGGCTCCGGTCGCGAACGAGAACGACGCGTACTTCGAGTCGCGAGGTTGACGCACTTCCGTCGTGCCGACGTGGAACGCGCGCTGGCTCTCTCGCTGAATCTTGTAGTGCGCGAGGTGGGCGCCCTCGCCAAGCGCGATTTCGGTGACCGCGTTCGTGAAGTATCGCGCGTTGCCGAGCGACACGTAGCTTTCGATCACGCGTGCGCTCGCCTGACGATCGACGACGAGGACATGCCGCGGGTGCATGACGACGCGCGCGGCGATCGGATCGACCACGTGCAGGATGTGGATCGGCACGTCGGCCTGGACATCCTTCGCGACGTGCACGAGAGCGCCATCCGACATGAAGGCGGTGTTCAGCGCCGTGAAGCTGTGGTCGCCGAACGTCGCAACCTTCGAGAGGTGACGTTCGAGCAGATCCGGCGCCTCGCGCCAGGCACGCGCGAGGTTCATGACTCTGACGCCAACCGGCGCGGCCTCGGCGCTCGAAAGCTCCGGTGCGTACCGCCCGTTCACGAAGACGAACGTGGGCCACTCGGCCTGGCCGAAGAGGAATGGCGCGAGATCGGCTCGCTGCACGTCCCCAGACGCTGCCGAGAGCGGATGGAACTCCGATTCCGCGATCGGCGCGACGCTCGTGAAGTGCCAGTCCTCGTTGCGCGGCGTCGGAAAGCCCAGCTCCGCGAACCGCGCGATGGCCGCGCGGCGCACCGGCGGCAGCCAATCGGGACCGGCGCCGCCGCCGTTGGTGGAGAACGTCTCGAAATCGGCCAGGTACGGTTGCGTCACGCCGCTGCTCCCGTGACCCAGTCGTAGCCCTTCGCCTCCAGCTCGAGGGCGAGCTCTTTCCCGCCCGACTTGACGATGCGCCCGCCGGCGAGCACGTGCACCCGATCGGGCACGATGTAGTTGAGGAGCCGCTGATAGTGCGTGACGACGATCGTGGCGTTGTCGGGTCGCTTGAGCTGGTTCACGCCATGCGCGACGACTCGCAGCGCATCGATGTCGAGTCCGGAATCGGTCTCATCGAGGATGGCCAGGGTCGGCTGCAGCACCGCCATCTGGAGAATCTCGTTCCGCTTCTTTTCACCACCCGAGAAGCCCGCGTTGACCGATCGGTTGAGCATCGTGTCTTCCATGTCGACCAGCTTCAGCCGGTCTTCCATGACCTGGAGGAAATCGAGGGGATCGACCTCCTCCTCGCCGCGTGCCTTGCGCAGCTCGTTGTACGCCGAGCGCAGGAAGTACGCGTTGGAGACGCCGGGAATCTCGACGGGATACTGGAAGGCGAGGAACACCCCCGCCTGCGCGCGCTCTTCCGGCTCCATCGCCAGCAGATCGCGGCCCTGGTAATACACCTCGCCCTGAGTCACCTCATAGGCTGGATGCCCCGCCAGTACCTGGGCGAGCGTGCTCTTCCCGGACCCGTTAGGGCCCATGACCGCGTGGACCTCGCCAGCCTTCACCTCGAGATCGATGCCGCGGAGGATTGCGTTTCCGTCGACTGAAGCGTGCAGGTTCTTTATGACAAGCATGATATGGCGCTATGAGTTGATTGCGGACTGCGGATCTGGGATTGCTGGTGCGCGATGCTGCGGGCTCAATCCGCAGTCGGCAGTCCGCAATCCTCTCTAAATCACCCCACACTCCCTTCGAGTGTGATGCCCAACAACTGCTGAGCTTCAAGGGCGAATTCCATGGGAAGCTCCTTGAAGACTTCTCGACAAAACCCGCTGACGATCATCGAGACGGCATGCTCCGCGGACAGGCCGCGCTGCTTGCAGTAGAAGATCTGGTCCTCGCCGATCTTCGACGTCGACGCCTCGTGCTCGACTGTCGCCGTGTTGTTCTGCACCTCGATGTACGGGAACGTGTGCGCGCCGCAGCGGTTGCCGATCAGCATCGAGTCGCACTGCGTATAGTTGCGCGCGTTCTCCGCCTTCGGCATCACCTTCACCCGCCCGCGATACGAGTTGTTGCCCTGGCCGGCGCTGATGCCCTTCGAGACGATGTTCGACTTCGTGTTCTTGCCGATGTGAATCATCTTCGTTCCGGTGTCGGCCTGCTGCTTGTTGTTCACGACCGCCACCGAGTAGAACTCGCCCACGGAGTCGTCGCCCTGCAGAATCACGCTGGGATATTTCCAGGTGATCGCGGACCCCGTCTCGACCTGCGTCCAGGAAATCTTCGACCGGCGCCCGGCGCACTTTCCACGCTTCGTGACGAAGTTGTAGATGCCGCCTTTGCCCTCGGCGTCGCCCGCGTACCAATTCTGCACGGTCGAGTATTTGACCGTGGCATTCTCGAGCGCGACGAGCTCGACGACCGCGGCGTGCAGCTGGTTCGTATCCCGGCGCGGCGCGGTGCATCCCTCCAGATAGCTGACGTACGCGCCCTCATCGGCGATGATCAGCGTCCGCTCGAACTGACCGGTGTCGGCGGCATTGATGCGGAAATACGTCGACAGCTCCATGGGGCAGCGAACGCCGGGCGGCACGTAGACGAACGATCCGTCGCTGAAGACCGCTGAGTTGAGCGCGGCGAAGAAGTTGTCGCTGTACGGCACGACGGATCCCAGATACTTCTGCACGAGCTCGGGGTGCTGCTGCACGGCCTCGCCAAACGAGCAGAAGATGATTCCGAGCTTCGACAGCTCCTCCTTCATCGTCGTTCCGACGGAGACGCTGTCGAAGATCGCGTCGACAGCGACCCCGGCCAGGCGTTTCTGCTCCGTCAGCGGGATGCCGAGCTTCTCGTAGGTGCGCAGCAGCTCGGGGTCCGCCTCGTCGAGCGACTGCAACGGCTTCACGCTCTTAGGCGCCGAGTAGTAGATGATGTCCTGGTAATCGATGGCGGGATACGTGACGTTGCTCCAGTGCGGCTCCGTCATCGACTGCCAACGGCGATACGCCTTGAGACGCCACTCCAGCATGAACGGCGGCTCGTTCTTCTTCGCCGAGATCAGGCGGATGGTGTCTTCGCTCAGCCCGCGGGGAACGGTCTCCGTCTCCACCTCGGTGACGAAGCCGTGCTGATACTCACGGGTGACGAGTGACTCGATCGACGAGCTCATAGGTACTCCCGAAGGCTGGTGCGACGCCGAGCATCGCGGCGAGGGCCCGCGTGCTCTCAGGTCACCCATGCCTGAAGATTCGTGCCCGGTTACGCGTTCCCTGATCCGGAAACGCCGCGCGAAACGTCAGCGGTTCGGGCGTGCGTCGCGGGCGATGCTCCTCGTAACGCCCGGTTCGTTACAAGGAATCCTAAGTAAATCTGTCGGGATTAGCAACCTGGCAAATTGCCCTAGAAGTTGGCGTGGTACAACAGGTTAGGGCTGCATGACCGTGTGGAGGTCGCAGCAAATAGACCAGACTCCCGGCGTGCGGCCTCCGCCCCTCGCCAAACCCGCGGCCCCGGGCCCGGCGCTGGAGCCCCCGGTACCTTTAGACATCTCATTGGCCACCATGCAAAGACTCGAGCAGCCGTCGTTCAGCGCCAATCCATGGCCGGACACGAAATGGACAGAGAATGACAAACCCGTCCTGATCGTGGATGGCGTGCTGCACCATGTGAAATCGCTACCGGCGTCGGTTTCCGGCCACGCCGGGTATGGGGTAGGACTCAAGGACCGCGATCTGGCCAGCCTCGCATCCCACGTCGATGTCGAGGTGCTGCACCTCTACGAAATGGGCGCTAGAGATCTCGTCGTGTTACACGGGATGGCGAGACTGCGCCACCTCAAGATCCACTGGAACACGAAGCTCACCGACCTCTCTGGCATTTCCGGGCTTTCGCGTCTCGAGACGCTCGCCCTCATCGACACTCCGAAGGTGCGGGACTTGTCGCCACTGGAACCGCTCGCGCACCTCGCGGCACTGGAGTATTCCGGCGGCATCTGGAGCTCGCAGCACGCCATTTCGCTCGAGCCGGTTGCACGGCTTCCGAAGCTCGAGGAGCTGGTTCTGACCAATCTCAAAGTCGAGTCGGGAGGCCTCCGCCCGCTCGCACACTGCAAGGCACTGAAGACGCTCACGCTGTCGAATCAGTTCGAGACCGAGGAATACGCCTACCTCTCGGTCGCTCTTCCCGACGTGGAGTGCGCAGCGTTCCGGCCGTGGATTCGCACATCGCTCCCCGACGGACGCGACACGATGATTACGGGAAGACGAAAGCCGTTTCTCAGCTCAGCGACCGACGCCGCCAGGATCGCGGCATACGAGGAAGCATTCCGGAAGCTGCAATCGCGCTTCGAGAAAGAGCTTCGGGGAAATATCCGAGCTGTTGAAGGATGAAACGGCAGCGGGGAGCCGGTTGCCGGCTCCCCGCACGCGTCGAGTGAATTTTTCTGTCTCTTGACGTCCTTGCCGGCGGGAAACTACCTCGACGCCAGCCAGGCGACCACCGCGAGGAGCACCACTACCGCCCCGATCGTCATCGGCCCTGGGCCGGTTCTGATCTTGAACGCGTCGTGGGACCCCGTGATCGCCTTCTGGTAGACGACCGTCTCTCGGCGGGCGAAGGACTCGTCGGCATGCTCCTCGAGGTCGACGACCTTCATCCCCGCCGGCGCCTTGCCCTGGGTGAACGTGAACGTCGCTCGGCCGATACGAATCTCGTCGCCCTCGGAAAGCACCTTCGGGTTCTTGATCGTTTCCTCACCGACTTTCGTGCCCCCCGAGCCCATCGAGTAGATCGCGTGTCGGCCGCCCTCGGCGCGAATGTCCGCATGGAAGCGCGAGACGCTCGTGTCCTTCAGCACGATGTTGCACCCGATCTCGCGGCCGATCTGCACCACCCGGCGGTTGAGGGGGTACACGCGGCGGTTTTGCGCATCGACGAGAAAGGCAGGACCGCCTGCCTCCGGGAGCGGTGGACGCTTATCCGATTCCTTGTTGAGGAAAATGAAATGCGCGGTTCCCGCGGAAATCACATCCCCGCCCTTGACCGAGGCGCCGGCCACCGGGACCGGCTCGCCGTTCACGATGACGATGTGCTGCGGCGATGCCGGAACGACTTTCGCCTTTCCGTCACCATTGGCGTGCACGGTGAAATGGCGTGCCGCGAGGTCCTTGCTCGGCACACGCCATGACGCCTGCGCCCCACTGCCAACGCTCGTTTCTGGGTCGAGCGCACGGGGAGGCGTACCCTCAGGAAGACCGACAAGTTCAAGAAACGCCATCCGAAGCTCTCCCGCCGCTCTGCGGCATGTCTGATCGTGTATCGATGTCGCGCGTGACGCCCTCGTCAGGCACGGCTACTTCGACGATGTTCGCGGCGTGAGCATGCACTACCGTGCGCGCTCCGCCGGTCGAGGTGGTCATGAGCTCCAGCCAAACCGTGCGCGCGAAGAGGACAGGATGCCCGCGACGCCCTTCATGCACGGGGAGGACGATTGGCGCCCGCGTTCGTTTGAACGCATCCACCAGCGCCAGCACACTCACTAGATGGACGAATGGATGGTCGACCGGCCACACCACGACGGCCTCGGCAGGGTCGTTGGCCAGCCGTGCGAGCGCCAGACGAAGCGACGAAGCCTGCTCGCTCGCCGGGTTCGGATTGACTACGGCACGGGCCGGCTGCGGGACGTCGACACCGACCTGCACTACCGCCAGCACCGGACTCAGGTCACTTTCGGTGGCGACCCGAACCACCGCGTCGAGAAAGCGCTCCCCCGAGGGCAACCGGGCGAGCGCCTTGGGCTCGCCGAACCGAGTGCCCTGACCGGCGGCGAGTACGACGCATGCGATCGGAACCTCACGAATGGATGTGGTGCCCGGCACGGATGTCGTGAAAAGCGAGTAGCTTACCTTGTGTCGTCAATGAGGGCCAGGCGGAAACGTGCGGCGATCGTCACTCGTCCTTCACCGATGCCCCCACGCGCCTCCATGAGCCTCCCCCGGTTCAGTTTCATCGGTCTTCTGGTGCTGGTCGTCGCCGCCTGCGCGCGCTCCCGCGGCACTCCGGACGCGCCACGTGAAGACGATCTGCTCGCCAACGACACGATTCCCGCATCGTTCGTCGCATTCACTGATGTGGGCGGCGATACCGAAGCGGTGATCGAGCTGGCGACCGACTCGCTGCGCGCTCCCGTCCATCCGCAGCCGCGCTTCATCTCCCTTCCTCCCATCGCCGACACACTGGCGAAATACATGGTGTTCGCGGCGCGTGGTCAAAGCTGGTATACCGCATCCGCTCGCGGAAAGCGCATGCTCATCGACATCGGCCGCTTCGATGGGAAGCTCGCGACGCCGGCACACAAGGATGCGTTTCGCGAAGCGATCGATATGATCTCTCCGGTGCGCGCCGGTGATCGATTCCGCCTGTACGGACCGTGGGGGAGCGACAGCGTGACCGTCAATGGCTTCGACATTTGGAACGGACGCATCGTGGCGACGCTCAGCGCTCCAGCTCGTGTCGATTCGCTCGCTCGCGCCAAGGAGACGCTCGTGGCGAGCGCGATGCGCAGCGACTCGATGGCCAGCCCGCTCACCGGAAAGTGTCGGCGTGACAGCGTCCCCGAGGACGTGTGGCTTCACGCCGGATTCGCGCGCGACTCTGTCGAGCAGGCGCTGCGCGATGCCTCCGTGCGGCTCCCGGAGCGACTGCAGAACACCCTTCGCGTCGAGACCTCGCACGCCATCGGGTGCTTTGCCGATTCCCGCATGCTGCTCGTCGTCACGCTCGTCGCCGGAAATTACGAGTACGTGCGGCAGGGCGCCGTGGCGATTTCCGACTCGGGGTTCGCCAAGCCCCTGGCCGTTCTTGATCCACGCTTCCGTGCGCACGTGGCGCTGCACGCGTTGGACGCCGATGGCGACGGGATCGACGATCTCGCGATGCGGGGGAGGGCGGAGCGGATGGGAGCCACCGTTGTCCTTCGATACAACCTGGGCGAGAAAAGGCTGGAGAGGCTGGCGACCGGGTTCGCGTGGGAAAGGAACTAGGCCACCCGGAAGACGTCAGACGTTAGACGTCAGACGTCAGTTGTCAGAAGAAAACCACGACCACGCCGGTGAAGTTTTCTGACATCTGACATCTGACGTCTCAGATCTGACGTCTCCGGGTGTTCACTGGCGTTCCCGGTACGAGCATTGCCGCGCGTTTGGGGTTGTCCTGAACCCTGAGCACACGAGATGCCCGCGCGCGCCAAGCCCTCCCCTGCAACCGCAGTCCCGACTCGCCCCCTCGGCCACACCGGCGCCGACGTCTCCATCCTCGGGCTCGGTGGCTACCACCTCGGCGCCGTCGACAC
>DATFBS010000055.1:0-64148 GCA_035253695.1 Gemmatimonadaceae bacterium | reverse complement strand
TGGTTCCCTGGTGCCGAGAACGCTCCTCGCGCAATAAAAAAAAGTGCTTTTGCTCCTGTGGAGAAGAGTTGTCGGCACGGGAGCGATCCGCCGAATCAGCTAGATCCGCGTAATCCGCGTCCCCCCTTTGAACCTGGATGCCTGAATGCGGCTCTGATCAGGATCAGAACCTAGGGGCGGCATCCAAGTTCAAAGTTGGGACGCGGATTTTGCGGATGAAGCGGATCAGGCGGATCGTCCCTGGTGCAGGGAACTCCCCTCGCGCGGAAAAAAAAGTGCTTTTTGCTGCTGTAGGAGAAAGTGATCGGCACCAGGAGCTATGCGCGGAATCCGCTGCATCCGCGTAAATCCGCGTCCCTCCTTTGAAGTTGGATGCCAGCCCTACCGGCCCCAGCGCATCGCACTCGTGACGCGTACTCACCCATGGTAGATTGGACGCCCATCCCCATTACTCAACCGCGAGGCCTCATGACTCGCTCAATGCGCCTTACTACCGCCGTCCTTCTTCTCGTCGCGACCCCGGCGTTTGCCGCCGCGCAGCAAGGGTATCGCCAACCCCCGTCACCGATCGCGGACATCCTCGACGCCCCGCAGACACCGGCGGTCTTCGTCAGTCCCGATCGCGCCTGGCTGTTGCTGGCCGAACGGTCGTCGCTGCCCTCGATCGCCGAGCTCTCGGAGCCGGAGCTGCGACTGGCAGGGCTTCGCATCAACCCCCGCACCGGCGGCCAATCGCGCGAAGTGACGGGAACGGGACTTCGCTTGCGGGCGATCGCGCCCGCCAACAACGCGCCGCGCGAGCGGCGCATCGAGACACCGCCGGGTGCGCGCATCGGCGTGCCCCTGTGGTCGCAGGACTCGAGGCGGATCGCGTTCACGGTCACCTCGGACAGCATGGTCACGCTATGGGTGGCGGATGTCGCATCGGGAACCGCTCGCCGGGTCGATGCACCCGCGCTCAACGCGACGATCGGCTCGCCCTGCCGTTGGATCGACAACGCACGCCTCGCCTGCAAGGTGGTCCCTGCTGAACGAGGCGCCGAGCCGGCACGATCGACGACACCAGCGGGCCCGGTCGTTCAGGAAGCGGCTGGACGGGCGGCTCCGAACCGGACGTATCAGGATCTCCTGGCGACTCCGGCCGATGAAAACCTCTTCGAGCATTACGCGACGAGCCGGATCGCGATCGTCTCGACCGACGGTCCCGCTCGCCTCATCGGCGATGCCGGCATCCATATCGCGGCGGCACCATCGCCCGACGGGCGCTACCTGCTGGTCCTGACCGCGCACCGGCCATTCTCCTATGTCGTTCCGGTTGGACGCTTTCCGCAGCGCATCGAGGTGTGGGACCTCGACGGTCGCCTCGTGAAGCGGGTGACCGATCGTCCGCTCATCGAGGAGATGTCGATCGCGCGCGACGCGACCGTCCCGGGCCCGCGCGACGCGAGCTGGCGTCAGGATGCGCCGGCCACGCTCGTGTGGACCGAAGCCCTCGATAACGGCGACCCGTCGGGCAACGCGGAGCGTCGCGACCGTCTGGTCGCGCTCGCGGCGCCTTTCACCGGCGAGCCGCGGACGCTGTTCGACGCTACGTATCGGATTGATGACATCGTGTGGGCCAACGACCGGCTCGCGCTCGTGTCCGAGGGGTGGTGGAAGACCCGCCGCGAACGCCGGTCGGCGATCACTCCCGGCGCGGCGGCCGGCCCGCGCCTGCTGTTCGATCGGTCCGCCGAGGACCGGTATGGAGCCCCGGGCAGCTTCGTCACCGTCCCGGGGCCGTTAGGTACGCCCGTTCTCCTCACGACCCGCGACGGAAAATTCGCCTATCTCACCGGCGATGGTGCATCGGCAGAGGGTGATCGGCCTTTCCTCGACCGCATCGAGCTGGCCACGGGCAAGACGACGCGGCTGTGGCGGTCGCAGGCCCCGCATTACGAGTTCGTCGTGACCGTCCTCGATCCCGACGCTCGCCGGGTGATCACGCGGCGCGAGTCGGTGACCGAGGCGCCGAACTATTTCCTGCGCGACCTCCGCGCCAACCGCGTCACGGCCCTCACCGAGTTCAAGGACCCGGCGCCGCAGTTCGCGGGCATGACGCGCGAGCTGATCAAGTACAAGCGGGCCGATGGCGTCGACCTGTCGGCGACGCTCTATCTGCCGGCGGGGTACGACCGCGCTCGCGGTCCGCTGCCCTTCCTCTTCTGGGCCTATCCGCAGGAGTTCAAGACGGCCGAGGCCGCGGCGCAGGTGCGCGGGTCACCGTACCGATTCGTCCGACCGCAGGGCGCGTCGCATCTCTTCCTGCTCACCCAGGGGTACGGCGTGCTGGACGACCCGGCAATGCCCATCGTCGGGGAAGGAACGGCCGAGCCTAACGACACGTACATCGAGCAGCTGGTGGCGGGGGCGAAGGCGGCGGTCGACGAGGTCGTCCGCCGCGGCGTGGCCGATCGTGAGCGGATCGCCATCGGCGGGCACTCGTACGGCGCGTTCATGACGGCGAATCTGCTGGCGCATTCGGATCTCTTCCGCACCGGCATTGCCCGCAGCGGCGCCTACAACCGGACGCTGACGCCGTTCGGCTTCCAGGCGGAGGAACGTGATTTCTGGAAGGCGCAGGAGACGTACATGAAGATGTCGCCCTTCACCTTCGCGCACCGGATCAACGAGCCGGTCCTCATGATTCACGGGGAGGCCGACAACAACTCGGGCACGTTCCCCATTCAGTCCGACCGGATGTTCGCGGCGATCAAGGGCAACGGCGGCGTGGTGCGCTACGTTCTGCTCCCGTCGGAGTCGCACGGCTACCGCGCGCGCGAGTCCGTGGGCCACGTGTTGTGGGAGATGGTGGAGTGGCTGGATCGGTATGTGAAGGAGCGGCAGCGCGCAGCGCTGCCGTAGGAGTCAGGAATCAGGAGTCAGGGTCAGGGAAGGAAATGCGGCGCCGCTACGCGGCTGCCGCCTCATCAGATGAGCAAACGGCGGCGCGAATGCGCCGCCGTTTGCCTTTCCTTCCCCTTGGCCCTGGGCCCTTGGCCCCTGGCCCGCTTCATCTCAGACCTTCTTGTCCAGCCGCTCGGCGTGCTTCAGGTGCCCATCCACCGCACCGCGCGCCTTCTGCAACAGCGCCTTGAACTCGGCGTTCTGCGTGCGCTCGATCGCATCGTCGATCTTGTCGAGCGCATCCTTGTGCGCGGCGACCTGCTCGTCGATGTACTTGTCATCGAAGTCCTTGCCGGCGGACGCCTCGTTCAGCGCGCGCATGTCTTCCTGGTGATCTTCGAGGACATCCTCGTCGGTCGCCGTCGTCGACAGGCCCAGACGCTGCGCGGCATCCGCGACTTCGTTCTTCATCTGCGTGTGGTCCGTCTCCATCTGACGCGCGAACGCCTTGATCTCGGCGTCCGTCGCCTTCGTCTTCGCGAGCGCGGCCGCCTCGACCTCACCCGTGTTCACCGTCTGGAGGAACGCAACGGCGTTCGCATCGCTGTACGCCTCGACGTTACCACCCACGGCGGTCGTATCGGTCACGACGGCTGCCGTGTCGCGGTCGGCGTACTCAGCATCCCGGCACGCCGAGAAGCCAAGCAGCGTGACCGCCATCACACTCCCGAGAATCTTGTACTGGATCCGCATGTTCTCCCTCCGAATGATCTGGCCCCCAGACTCGGTCTCGAGTCCGGACGCAGAGGGCTTTTGCAAGAACTGTGGAAGTGACGTCGGAAGAAGCCGGAAGCGCTTTGTGGGGAAACAGTCCGTCGCTTTTACATCTTCCCTCGTCGGACGACCGCTTCTGCGTCACCCACCGCCTCGGGCCGCGTGCCGGCCTCAGGATCGGACATATTGGGAGCCGGACGACCCGCATGAGTGTCTCCCGTAGCCGCACGCTCTCGACGACGGGACGACAACGACGAGCGTTGCCGCCGTGAGGGTCGTTAGGGCCGAGGGCAGGCTCGTGCCGGTGGCGCTGGCGCTGGCGCAGTCGCCAAGCCAGGGCAGTGTGACGCGGACGCGCGTTGCGACGGGCCGGTGAATCGCCGGACTTCAGATGGCGGCGTCGCTCGGCTCGGCGTCGAGAACGAATGAAAACACGCTTCCCCGCCCTGGCTCGCTTTCAACGGCGAGCGCGGAGCCATGCGCTTCGACGACCCCACGGGCGATCGCCAGTCCGAGCCCGGCGCCACCGCGTCGATAACGGCGCGCTTGCCAAAAGCGCTCGAAGAGATGCGGAAGGTCTTCGGGCGCGATACCCACACCGGTATCTGCGACGGAACACTTGATCTCGTGCGCTCCGTGACGTGCGACGCGCACCGTGACGGAGCCGCCAGGGGGCGTAAACCGCAAGGCGTTGCTGATGAGATTCTCGAGAACCTGCGATATGCGATCGCGATCGGCGAACACGGCGGGACTATCGGCTTCGATCGCGAAGTGGAGATTCCGCCCATTCTCGGTCGCCTCCGGCTGAAACTGCTCGCACACCTCCCGGGCCAGGGCCGCGAGATCGAGCGACTGTGGCTCGATGGTGAAGACGCCGCTTTCCATTCGCGACACATCGAGCAGGTCCTCGATGAGCCGATTCATGCTCGACGAGGCGCGGCGAATCACATCGAGCAGCCGCCGACGATCCGGCTCGGGAAGCTCGACGTCCATGAGGAAGGCGGCGCTCGTTTGTACGGCGTTCAGCGGCGACCGCAAATCGTGCGCGACGATCGCGAGCACTTCATCACGCATTGCCAGTGCGGACTCGGCGCGCGACAGCGCGTCGGCCAGGCGAGCGTGCTCGGATGCGAGCGCGCGTTGCGCCGCTTCCAGCTCCGTGGCCACAGGGACGTGCGCATCGGAGCGTGCGAACGAGGCGGGTGGCATCGCCTCACGAGCGATGCGTTCCCCGTGCGGCTCGGTGTTCATGCGAGGCGCGAGTACATGGAGACCATCCTCGACGGTGGTGCCGCGAGCATGAAGGCATCACCTCGGAACCGGCGGACACGGCCGGCTGACGTAGGTGACAACATCGTCACCCGGGTGCGGTCCTCGGGAAAGGACCGCGAGAGCGGCGGGACGTGCATACGTTGCTGGCGGAGGAGGGCAAGCGCAAGGAGTGTTGCCGTACCGTGACAGGTGGGTGCAGGGGCCACCTAAAGCGAACGGCCAGCGCAGGCTGGCCGTTTCACCGAGAGCTTGTTCGCGTCAACCGCGGGAACGCTTGCGCCGGCGCGCCGCCGCCGCTTTCTGCTGACGCGCTTCACTCGGCTTCACGTAGTGCCGCTTGCGCCGCAGATCCTGGAGCACACCCGCCCGCTGGACCTTCTTCTTGAAGGTTTTGAGCGCCCACTCGATGCGGTCGACATCGTCCAACTTCACTTCGACCACGCTGGATCCTCCTCCTCGCGGTACGGCCGCTCGCCGGCATGCGAGTGACGCGCTCGCGCTCCGCTCTGGGTGACGTCGCCACCACGGAACACGATGGGGGTCGCGCGAGACTGCGAGCCCCCGTTCCCCACGGATGACGCGTGTCTGGCACCCGCGGTAATTGGCCAAGATATGGAATCTGCGCAGGGTGAGCAACATGAGACCAGGAGCTAGTGGTCAGGGGTCAGGGATCAGGGGGTGTCAGGGAATGGGTTTTCAGGAGAGAGAGGCACCGCTCTCCCACAACCTACTCCCTGACACCCCCTGATCCCTGACCCCTGACTCCTAGCTCCTGGTCTCCCGGTCCCTTCTGACCACGACTTTCTTGCCACGAATGGTCGTATTTCGCAACGCGCCAATTATCTCGTCCACGGCCTCGTCGGGCACTTCGACGAGAGAGAACCGATCGGCGATGTCGACCGCTCCGATCGCGCGCGCGTCGATGCCGGCTTCGTTGGCGATGGCGCCGACGAGGTCGCCAGGACGCATCCCCGCCTTTCGACCCAACCCGATATAGATGCGCGTCACATCGGCGTCAGACACCGGCCGCTGCTTACGCTTTCGGCCTTCCTGACGCCCGGAACGCGACTTACGACCGTCGGCCGATTCACGCGAGCGTATGTCCGCCGGTGATGACGCGACCGGCAACTCCTCGCTGTCCTCATGACGGACGGTCCCGGCCGTTGTCTCGTGCGCGAGCCTCACTGCGGCGGCCGCCACGTCGAGCACGTCGAACTCCTCGGCGAGTGACTCGACCACTACGCGATGCTGCTCCAGGTCGCCGCTCAGCAACGTCTCGCGCAGCGAGCCCCTGAGCACCTCGAGGCGGCGCGCCCGCAGATCGACGATCGTGGGGACCGTCTCGACCTGAATCTTCTGCCTCGTGACACGCTCGAAGTTGCGGAGCATGCGGTGCTCGCGCGGCTCGGCCAGCGTGATGGCGACGCCTTCGCGCCCCGCACGTCCGGTGCGCCCGATGCGATGGAGATATGCGTCCGGCGCGGAGGGCACGTCGAAGTTCACGACGTGAGACACCGACTCGATGTCGAGCCCTCGAGCGGCGACATCGGTCGCGATGAGCAGCTCGGTGGCACCTTCTCTGAACCGCCGCATCACCCGATCGCGCTGCTCCTGCGAGAGGCCGCCATGCAGTGCCTCGGCGCGATACCCACGACCGCCCAGCGTCTCCGTCAGCTCATCCACCTCCGTGCGCGTACGGCAGAAAATGATCGCTGACGCGGGATTCTCCATGTCGAGCACGCGGCCGAGCGCGACGACCTTGTGGCGACGCTGCACGATGTAGGCGACCTGGCGGACGCGCGGCAGCTGTCCTGGAGCCGCAGTCTGTCGATCGATGGCAATGCGCACCGGCTCGCGCAGGTGCCGCTCCGCGATCGACGCGATGCGCCCTGCCATGGTCGCCGAGAAGAGCGCTGTCTGTCGCTGCTCCGGGAGCGCTTCGAGCACCGCTTCGAGGTCCTCGGCGAATCCCATGTCGAGCATTTCGTCTGCCTCATCGAGCACGACGAACCGAACACCGTCGAGGCGAATGGAGCCGCGCCGCAGGTGATCGACGATGCGACCGGGTGTGGCGACGATGACGTCGACCCCCGCCCGAAGCGCCTTGAGCTGCATGCTGATGGCCTGTCCGCCGTACACGGGGAGGACGCGTGCGCCGTACGACTTTCCGTACCGATGCACCGCCTCCGAGACCTGCATCGCGAGCTCGCGCGTGGGAACCAGAATGAGCGCGCGAATGGCGCGAGTGCGACCGGCGTCGGGTGTCCCGGTGAAGATGCGCTCGAGCATGGGGAGCGCGAACGCGGCGGTCTTGCCGGTCCCGGTCGCGGCCTGGCCGAGGACGTCGCGCCCGTCGAGAAGCAGCGGAACGGCTTCACGTTGAATGGGCGTCGGCTCTTCGTATCCGAGTGACGCGAGCGTCGCGACAACGGCGGGCCGAAGGCCGAGGGACGTGAACCCCTCAGCGAGGTCAGCGGTGCTGGCGGGGGCGGTCATGGTGCCGACTGTCTACGCAATCGGTGTTCCTGGAACTGCAGCTGCGAACTTCGAACTGCGAACTGCGAAAACGGAGTCGCGTCATTCGCAGTTCGCAGCTCGCAGTTCGCAGTTGGTTCAAGGCGTCACCGTCAACGAGAACCGGACCGACCTTGGCGCGCCGGGGGCGATGTTGTTGTTCCCGTGAGAGGTCGGGTAGTACCGCTCATCGAGCACGTTCTCGAGGTTGAGCTGCGCGCGCATGGACTCGGTGAGCGTGAGGAACGCGGCAGCATCGACGCGGGTGAAGCCGGGGAGGGTGACGGTGTTGTCGATCGCGGCGAACATGCGCGTCTGATGGATGACACCAGCACCCACGCCTAACCGTGGAACGAGCTGGTACCGATTCCACAGGGAGATCGTGTGACGCGGCACGAGCGGAACGGTGGCGCCGGCGTTCGCGGCCGAGGTTCGACTGACGATGGTCGCCTTCTGCGACGCATATCCCGCCGCGACCTGCCACGCGTCTATCACGTTGCCACTCAACCCGATCTCGTAGCCGGTGCTGCGCTGACGTCCGGTCTGCACGAGCCGTGTCGTGCTGTTGGGATCGGGAGCCGCGGTGTTCGTTCGGTCGAGGCGATACCAGGCCGCCGTCAGCGCGAGGGCCGGGTGGACATCCCACTTCAGTCCGACTTCCCGATTCGTAAAGCCTTCCGGCTCGAGTGTACGCGTGGTCGGCGTGAGGGACGCGAACTGGTCGCCGGAGCTCGGAAGGTGCGACACGCTGTACGATCCGTAGAACGAGACCGGCTCGACCGGCTTGTACACGAGTCCGAGCCGCGGAGACACCATGTCGTCCCGCCGATCGAGATCCGACGTACCGCGGTTGTCGTGGAAATTCAGGTCGAACCGGTCGTACCGAATTCCGAGGATCGCTTGCCAGTGCGGTCCGAGCGCGATTTGATCCTGCGCGTAAACCGCGACGACGTCGGCGTCCACGCGATTGTTCGCGTCTCCGGCTCCCTGCACGTACACGATGCTCGGCGAGACCGTCGGTGATGCAAAGGGCACGAGCATCGACGTCGATGTCCCATTGAAGTGGCCAGTGCTTCGGTAGTTGTCCGATCGCTGCCGGCTCAGCTCCGCCCCCACGAGCAGCGTCTGCCGCAGGCGACCCGCACCCAGCGTGTACACGAGATCGGTTTGATTGAGGAAGCTGCGCCGGTCGGTGGCATTGTTGTACGCGGACAGGCTCACCTCCGTGCCCGCGGCATTCACCGCGCCCGGAAAGACGTTCTGGTAGAACTTGTCGTAGCGGACGATCCGGCTCCGGTTGCGCAGCGTCATCGCGCCCCAGCTGCGCTCGATGGCCGCATTCCCGGCGTGCATAACGAGCCGTGACCGGCTGGCGTTCGGATCTCCGAAGAACGTCTCGATGGGCGTGTTCGACGGCGCTCCCGCAAACGAGGGGATGCCACGATTCACCGTCCGTCGGTCCGCGAAGTACTCGTAACCGATTCTCAGCACCGTATTGCCGGCGAGCATGGTGGCGGTCGGATTCACGCCATGTCGCTCGAGCTCGGTCGCATCGCGAAACTGCCGCGAGTCCTCGATCATCCCGTTGATTCGGGCAGCGAACGCGCGGCCGAACCCATCGCCGACGTCGAGGGTCGCGCGCCGGTGTTCGAAGGCGCCGCCTTCGAGGGTGAAGGCACGCGTCGGCATCCACTGGGCCTCTTTCGTCACGCGGTTGATGACGCCTCCGCCGCCGCCCCGGCCGAACACCATCGCGTTCGGCCCCTTCAGCGCCTCCACACGCTCCACGTTGTACAGATCGCGCAGATACTGCGCGTCATCGCGTACGCCATCGGCGAAGAAGTCGGCGGTCGTACTATTGCCGCGAATAGTGGGCGCATCGCGGTGTCCCTCGCCCTGTCCCATCGTGATCCCGGGAACGTAGCGGACGACGTCGGCCATGTTCTGCATCGCCTGGTCGGCGATGAGATCGCGACTGAGCACGGTGACCGACTGGGGCACGTCGCGGAGCTGAGCGTCGGTACGTGTCGCGCTGCTGGTGCGACGCGGATTGTAGCGGGCGCCGCGCGCAGCATCGGCGGTGATCACAACGGGTGCGAGCTCCCGGCTGGCCACCTCGCCCGAGGCGCGCGACACGACCACACTCTCGGCGTCTGCGAACCGCGCCTCGAGCCCGGTCCCTGCGAGCAGTGCGCGAAGCCCCGCGGGCGCCGTCAGCGCCCCGCTGACTCCGGGGGTCTGGATCGAGCCCACGCTCGTTTCGGAGAGCTCGACACGAAGTCCCGTCTGCCGCGCGAAATCGGCGAGCGCGTCACTCAGCGACTGAGCGGGGATGTCGAAGCGGTAGACGCGAGTCGTGTCGCCCGGTGCGGCAAGCGACCGAAGGCGGATCGTGGCCGCCCGCTGGGCGGCGGCTGGTGCCGTGGCCAAGACCAGGGCCAACGCGATGTGGAGAGTGCGCATCTCGAACAGTTGAGAACCGGTTTCAACTAGCGTGGACGCGGGATGGTATTCCGCAATCCCGACAATGTCAATCGGGATTGAGTCACGAAGAGGAAGGAGGAACGAGAAACGAGGAAGTGGCTGGCTCTCTTCCTCGTTCCTCATTCCTCGTCACTTCCCCGACGTGGGAAGCCCTCCGTCCAGCCACGCACGCCAGCCGCCAAGGAGGGGGCGCACGTCCGGCCAGCCCGCCGCTTTCAGCTCGCGCGCCACCCGGGCGCTCGTCGCCTCATCGGGTCAGGCACAGTAGACCACCAGCGACCCGCGCCGATCGAGCCCGATCTCCCGGGCCGTTCGGACGGCGTCGTTAGGTGGAAGGCGGATCGCGCCACGGGCGATGCGGTCGTCCTGTGCCCAGGTCCGGTCGGAGCGCGCATCGATGATCTGCACCGGGTCGCCGCGATCGAGGAGCGCGCGAACCTCCTCGATAGTAATCGGACCGCCATCAGGGACGACCGGAGATGACGGTGACGCGAGGGCGGTTCTCGACTGCGCCTCCTCGGTCCTCTTCCCTCGTTCCTGCTTCGTGTCTCGGCGCAGCCATATCGCGATGCCACTGCCGTGCGCGACCACCGACAACAACACCACGAGACAGGTGATCGTGAACAGACCGGCAGCCCCCGGCATGCCAGCGAAGACCGGGAGGAGTACGAGCAGAAGAGAGCTGAGGCCCCGCGGCCCGAGCCACGCGATGAGCCGACGGCTCCGGCGTTCGAGCCCCGCGCGGGCGAGCACCGGGTACAGCGTCGCCGTGCGAACGATCAGCGCGAAGCCGGCGAACACGAGCGTGCGACCATCCACCACATCAAGACCCGTCCACAGCAGCGACGCCCCGAACGCGACGAACGTCAAGAGCAGAAACATCTCCGCTGTCGCTTCGCCATACTCGAGAAAGCAGTCGCAGAGCTCGAGATCCTGCACCGCGATCACGAGGCCGGCCGCGAACGCGGCCAGGAATCCGCTGCCACCAACGCGCTCGGCGAGCGCAAAGGCTGTGAACGCGATGCCCAGTGCGTACAGCGACTCGTAGTCGCGCCGCACGCCGATGCCGTCACGAATGCGAACGAGCGCCATGATCCCGACCCAGCCGACCAACGCGCCGATGAGGGGTCCGAGAATGAACAGCCCGACCATGCTGCGCGAGAGACTGGCCTCGGCCCCGGCGTCGCCCAGTGGCGCGAAATGCATCGCGATGACCACGATCGGCAGGAGAACGACGTCGTTCATCCCGCTCTCCATCCGCAGCGCCACGCGCGTGGGCTCCGGCAGACGCCGGTGGCGAAGCACGGTGCGAAGCAGCACCGGATCGGTCGACGCCAGTGCGGCACCGAGAATCGCGGCGTGCGCCCAGCTCAGCGCGAGGAGCGCATGCGCGGCACCGGCGAGGAGCGCCGCGACGATGATTGTTCCCGGACCCAGCACGAGCAGGGCAAGGCGGCGCTGCTGTCGCAGAGCGGCGATATCGACGGAGATCGCGTCGCTGAACAGCACGAGCACGAGCGCCAGTGTCGCGATGATGCGCAGCGCCGGCGAATCGAGACCGACGTCGACGAGACCAAGTCCCCACGGGCCGAGGCCGGCGCCGAGCGCAAGGAAGATCGCCACCTGGGGAAGGCCGGTGCGCTCGACGGCTCCCGACAGCAGCGAGGAGACGACGATGACGATCCCGATGAGCGCGAGCAGCGACGCGAAGTCTTCCACGAGACACAATGTAGCGCGCGCCCCCGTAGGGCGTTGCTGGCAGCGTCTCGGTTCCGCTTCTACATTTGGCTCCCCCGTGTCCTCCGACCTCGTAACCCAGCTTCAGGCATCCCTCGGAACGGCCTACGTCATCGAGCGGGAGCTCGGCGGCGGGGGGATGTCGCGCGTCTTCATCGCCATGGAAAACCGGCTGCGGCGACGCGTGGTGGTGAAGGTCCTGGCGGGCGAGCTCGCCGCGGGAATCAACGCCGAGCGGTTCGAGCGAGAAATCCAGGTCGCGGCGTCCCTGCAGCAGGCGAACATCGTTCCGGTACTGTCGGCCGGCGACACCAATGGCATTCCCTGGTACACGATGCCGTTCGTCGAGGGGCAGTCGCTGCGTGCGCGAATCGATTCGACCGGCGCGCCGCCGTTGTCGGAGGTGATGAGCACCCTCCGCGATGTGGCCCGCGCTCTCGAGTTCGCGCATGCGCGCGGCGTCGTGCACCGCGACATCAAGCCGGACAACGTGCTGCTCTCGGGGGGCACCGCGGTGGTGACCGACTTCGGCATCGCGAAGGCGCTCTCGGCGTCTCGTGAGGCGCCGGGCGGGACGCTGACCCAGATCGGGATGTCGTTAGGGACGCCGGCGTATATGGCACCAGAACAGGCAGCGGGCGATCCGACCATCGATCATCGCGCCGACCTGTATGCGCTGGGCTGCCTCGCCTACGAGCTGCTCGCGGGTCACACGCCCTTTCACGATCGGTCCCCGCAGCGGATGCTCGCCGCGCATATCACCGAGCCGCCTCGGCCCATTCACGAGCTGCGTCCGGATGCGCCCGCCGCGCTCAGCGATCTCGTCATGCGGCTGCTCGAGAAGGATCCCGCGAACCGTCCAGCGTCGGCGGCCGAGGTTGGCCGCACTCTCGACGCGACGCCGACGAGCGACACGCTCGCGGCGATGCCGGCGATGCTCCTCGGAGGGCCCGGCGCGTGGAAGCGGGCGCTCCTCGCGTACGTGATCGCGTTCGCGATTGTCGCAATCCTCGCGCGAGCAGCCGTCACCGGAATCGGGTTGCCGGACTGGGTGTTCACGGGCGCGTTGATCGTCATGGCGCTTGGCCTTCCGGTGATCATTGCCACCGCCTACGTGCATCGCGTGTCTCGCCGCTTGGCGACGATGACGCCACAGCTGACGACGAGCGGCGGTGTCGCCGCGCCCAAGGGTGTCGAGGCGATCGCGGTGAAAGCCGGTCACCACTTTACCTGGCGCCGTGCCGCGCTCGGCGGCGCGTACGCTCTTGCTGCCTTCGTGCTCGCCGTCGGCCTGTTCATGGGATTGCGCGCCCTTGGCATTGGCCCGGCAGGATCGTTGCTCGCCGCGGGCAAGCTGAGCGATGACGATCGCATTCTCGTCGCCGACTTTCGCGTCATCGGCGCCGACTCCTCGCTTGGCTCGATCGCCGCTGAAGCGGTGCGCACCGAGCTGGCGCAATCGAAGGCGGTATCGGTGGTGCCCACCGGCACCGTCACGGCCGCATTGCGACGCATGGAGCGACCGACCACGAGTCGCGTCGATCTCCAGCTGGGGCGCGAGATCGCCGTCCGCGAAGGCATCGCGGCGGTCTTGCACGGCGACATCAGCGCGGTCGGCGACGGCTTCCTCATCGTGCTGCGGTTGACGGCCGCGCAGAGCGGGGATGAGCTCGCGGCGTTTCGTGAGACGGCGGATTCCCCGCGGGATCTCATTCCCGCGCTCGACGAGCTGTCGAGTGAGCTCCGCGGCCGGATCGGCGAGTCGCTCAAGGCCGTCCGAGCCGCGCCGCCGCTGGCGCAGGTGACGACGCCCTCGCTCGACGCGCTTCGCAAATACGTCGCGGGTGTGCGCGCCATGGACATGGAGAACGACTATCCCCGGGCCATCTCGCTCCTCCAGGAAGCGGTGCAGCTCGACACGACCTTCGCGATGGCGTATCGAAAGCTCGGCATCGCCCACCGCAACAGCGGCATCGGCCCGTTAGGCGCCGGGGACAGCGCGCTCAAGCGAGCATTCCGCCATCGCGACCGGCTCACGGAGCGGGAGCGGCTGCTCACGGAAGGGTCGTATTACGGGAGCGGATCGGGCCTGGACCGCCAGCGCGCCGCGGCCGCCTACGAGCAGCTGCTCGAGATCGATCCCACCAACAACGCGGCGTTGAACAACCTGGGACTGATCTACCGCGGGCGGCGTGAGTTCGACAAAGCGGAGCGCGTCTACCGCCGAGCGATCGCCTCGGGCGAGGCGACGGCGATCGCGTACGGCAATCTGCAACCGACGCTCTTCAACCAGGGGAAGTTCGCGGCGGCCGATTCCATCGCGGCTCTCCAGCGGCGTTTGTTTCCCAACGTGCCGGCCCAGGCCTTCAACGCCGTGTCGCGACTCTACCATCAAGGCAAGCACGACTCGCTGCGCGCGCTCATCGACAAGGGGCGAGCATCGACCGACATGGTCGAGCGGATCGCGGCCGTGTCGACGCTCTCGGACCTCGAGGCAACTCGCGGACGCTTGCGCGAGAGCGCCAGACTGAGGAAGGAGGAGCGCGCCTTGCTCCAGGCGCGGGGGGTGCCGCCCTTCCCGTTGGGCGATTCGCTGCAGATGGCGGTGGATGACATCTGGCTGCGGGAAAAGCCCGACGCGGCAATTCGCCGGGTGGACGCCGCACTTGCACAAACGCCGCTTTCGTCGATCGCGATCGATCGACGGCCGTACTTCCAGCTGGTGGTGCTCAATGCGTTCGCGGGGCGCCCGCAGGAGGCGCGCGCGATGCTGGACCGACACGACGCGGAGCTGCAGGACAGCGCCATCCGACGGATGCGAGAGCCGACACGTCGTGCGATGCTCGGGATCATCGCCTTGGCCGAGAACCGTGGCACCGATGCGGTGCGGGAGTTCCGGCTCGCCGACTCCTACGCCGACGGGCCGGCCAACGAATGTCTGATCTGTCTGGACGTACCGTTAGGCATGGCCTACGAGATGGCGGGGATGCCCGACTCGGCCCTGGTCGCCTATGAGCACTACGTGAAAACACCGCAGTGGGGGCGACATGCGCGAGGAGGGGATGGAACCTGGCTGGCCTTCACACTGCGACGCCTCGGCGCGCTTTATGAGGCCCGGGGCGATGCGGAAAAGGCGACCGAGTACTACACGCGGTTCGTCACACTCTGGAAAGACGCTGACGAGGATCTCCAGCCGCGGGTTGCGGAAGTGAGACGAAGGCTGGAGGCGCTGCGGGTGAAGGAGCAGTGACCGAATGAGGAACGAGGAAGAAGGAGTGAGGAATTCAATTGGACGGTATGTAGCTGGATTGAATTCCTCACTCCTCAGTCCTTAGTCCTCATCTGCTGCCCTCTGCTCGCACCGCGTTGCCCCGCAGCTTCCGATCGAAGAATTCCGCCGTCGCGGCGTTCACGGCTACCGCGTTCTCGTGGCGCATCCAGTGATGGGTGTCGTCGGGAATCACGATCTCCTCGAATGGAACGCCAGCGCGCGTGAGGCGCTGCACGAGATCGACCGTCTGCGAGAAGCGAACGTTGCGATCGTCGTCGCCATGGATGAGCAGGACTGGCGACTTCCACGTGGCGATCGATGACACGGGTGATGACCGCCAGGCGGTCTCGAGCGCGCGCGGCAGGTCGGGTGGCTCCTCGAAGCGCTCGCGATTCATGAGCCCGCGCGCCCGCTCCGTCGTCCAGTCGTGCACGCCATGGATGTCGACGCCGGCGGCGAAGAGATCGGAATCGCGCGCGAGCGCGAGGGCCGTTAGAAACCCGCCATACGACCCCCCGTAGATCCCGATCCGCCGTGGATCCACGTTCGGCAGCGTCCGCAGGTACTCACCGGCTGCTTTCACATCGAGATACTCGGAAGCGCCCTGCGCTCCGGCGTTGCGCGGTCGATGGAACTCGTACCCGTAGCCAATGCCTAACCGGTAGTTGATCACCAGCACGAGGTAGCCGCGGCTCGCCAGGTACTGGTTCATCGCATACGCGTTGGTGTAGTAGTCGGAGTAGTGCCAGCCGAGGAGCATTTGCCGTGGGGGGCCGCCATGCACGTAGACCACGGCCGGGCGTCGTCCGGTGGCGCTCGGCTGGGCGTCGAACAGCTGGGCGTGAACCTCGACGCCGTCCGAGGCGCGGTATTTCACGGCGCGTGGTACGACCAGTCGTGCGGTGGGAAAGTCCGCGGGTACACGATCCTCACCGATGAGCCGCGGCGTTCCACCTGCGAGTGGCATGACCGCCGGAATAGGCGGACGTTGCGCCGTCGCGCTGATGAATGCCACGCTCCCGCCGTCGCCGGTGACGACGGGCGTCCACTCCAGCCCGGCACCCGGCGTCATCACGACCGGCGCTGCCCGATCGACGGGAACCTTCACGACATGCCGGCGATCGATGTCATTGGGCTCGGGACCGGTGTTCCCCGCGAACACGAGCGTCCGGCCGTCGGCGCTGAGGGAGATGTACTCCGCCATGTACGGGCCCGGCGTCAGCAGCAGTGGAGAACCGCCGCGTGTCGAGATCGAGTACAGGTGTGGCTGGCCATCCATGTACGAGAGAAACACGATGCGATCGTTCGCGGCCCAGTGCAGGTTGGTCCCGCCGTGCGTGGTGGGAACGGAGCCGCGCAACGTTTCGGGGCTCGACCAAAGCCGCCGGGCTTGACCGCTCGTGCCGTCGCCGATCCAGATCGCCCACGGCGTGTGACGCTGCACGAGCACCGAGTCGGAGGGGCCGCCACTGCCGGGCCGACGCACGAACACCAGCTCGCGCCCGTTAGGTGACCAGCGAGGGCTTCCATCCCGGGCTGTCGTCGGGGCGATCCAGCGGATGGGCGTGGAATCGTTGACGAACACCCCGACGAACGCGTGATCGCCGCGATTGGACACGAAGGCCATCTTCGTCCCGTCGGGAGACCACCGCGGATCGCCATTACTTCCGCGCGCCGTGAAGAGACGGCGTGCGGCCGAAGACCCGTCGATAGGCACCACCCAGATCTGGCGATCCTTCTCGAACGCCACGACGTCGCCACGCGGCGAAATGGTCGGGTTCTCGCCCTCGCCGAGCTCGACGGGATCGCCGCCGGCGAAGGGCACGGACCAGATCTGGACCTCGGGCATCGTCGGCATGCCGGCTGGATTCACCGGCATCGCATCGTCGAAGTTCGATCCGAAATCCCCGCCTCGCAGATAGACGACGTACTTCCCATCCCGCGAGAGCGACACACTCGTGAGATCCTGGCCGTCGTCGTTCATGTAGCTCGTCAGGCGCCGCGGCGCGAACGTCGGCCCCTCGGCAACCCAGATGTTGCGCCGCCCTTGCTCGTTGAGCGTCCACGCGATGCGCGATCCGGTCGCCGACGCCGTGAGCTGCGAGGGGAAGGGGTAGCTCTTGATCTGGGAGATCGAGAAGGACGGCTGCGGATTGCGGACCGACGACTGCGAATTGCGGACTGCGGACTGCGAACCAACGACACTCGGTAGAGCGAGGACGGAGGTCGCGAGCAGAACGAACGCGGTGCGCATGAGAGCTCCTACGAGGGGTTTCCGGACATCGTTATCGTCGGCGCTGGGCGTCTCAACTGCAAGGGCTTCCGCCACAGCGCGCGCGTCGCCATCTCACTCGCGCTGACTTTTACCCTGACGACCCTGAGGACCCTGAGGACCCTGAGGACCCTGAGGACCCTGAGCACCCTGACGACCCCGACCTCCCGCGTCCTCCTCGCCCTCATCGCCGGCCTTCTCGCCGGTGCCGCGATCGCCGCGGTCGATACCGGCCCGCTGCGGACGGTCGCGTCGATCATCGAGCCCATTGGCTCGCTTTGGGTGCGAGCGCTGCAGATGGTGCTCATTCCGCTCGTGCTGTCGCTGCTCGTCACGGGTATTGTCACTACCGTGGACACCGGCGCCACCGGTCGACTCGGCGCCACCGCACTCGGCGTCTTCCTCGCGCTACTCGCGGGGACCGCGCTGGTCAGTGCGCTGGTCGCGACACCGCTCGTCTCGCGGATTCCCATCGAGCCGGAGACCACCGCGCTAATGCGCCCGGACAGCGCCGTGGTCGCCACCGCGCGGCAGCTGCCAAAGTTCTCCGACCTCATCGTCAGCACCGTCCCCGCCAATCCCGTTCGAGCGGCCGTCGATGGAGCGATGCTGCCGCTGGTCACGTTCGCGATCCTGTTCGGGCTCGCGCTCGCTCGGATCGGCATCGAGCGGCGCGATGCCGTCGCGCGGGTGTTTCAAGCACTCGCGGAAGCGATGACCGTCATCGTCGGGTGGCTGATCGCGATTGCGCCATTGGGGGTATTCGCGCTGGCAATGACGCTCGTCGTGAAGACGGGCCTCGGGGCCGTGCGCGCGTTCGCCCTCTACATCGTCCTGATCAGCGGCGTCATCATTCTCGTCACGCTCCTGCTGTACGCCGTCGCCGCGGTCGCCGGCCGTCAGCCGTTGACCCGGTTCATGCGGGCGCTCGTGCCTCCGCAGGCGATTGCTTTCAGTGCGCGATCCTCGCTCGCGGCGCTGCCGGCAATGGTGGAATCGGCGCGAATGCGGCTCGGATTCCCCGCGCCCGTGACGAACTTCGTGCTTCCACTGGCGGTCACGACGCTGCGGTTGTCGACGCCGATCATGTGGAGCGTGTCGATCCCCTTTCTCGCGCGCCTCTATGGAGTCGCCATCGCTCCGGAGCAGTTCGCGCTGCTCCTCGGCACCAGCATCCTCATGAGCTTCAGCGTTCCGGGATTGCCGAGCGCGAGCATTTTCCTCATGGGGCCGTTCCTGACCGGCCTTGGCATCCCCATCGAAGCGATCGGTCTGCTGATCGCGGCCGACTCGATCCCCGATCTTTTCAAGGGAGTGCTGAACGTCACGGGACACATGACGTCGGCGGCGGTCGTGACTCGAAAAGTCACTAGTGCGTAACTCAGCGTACTGGTTTCACATCTGGTACCCACCCCGGCCTTGCATTATCCTGTCCGTCATGGCCGAATGGGCGGCCCACGGTCCGCGTAAAGAGCTCAGCTCACCCCACCCGTCGACAGTCAGCAAACCCTGACTTCCAGCCCGAGAGCCGCGGACGCCGGGCGTTATGGAAGGAGGGGTGTATCCATGGCCAAGTCCCTACCGCCGGACCGCGCGTCGATCGAGTTCCTCAAGAAGCGCGCGAAGGAGCGCCTGCTCGAGATGCGGCAGCGCGATCCGCGAACGAAGCTTGCCGCTGCACAGCTCGCCATCGCTCGCGACTACGGCTTCCCGAGCTGGCGCGCCTTGAAAGCGGAGATCGACCGGCGTCGCGCGCCAATGCTCACCGCATTTTTCGAGGCCTGCCGCGCTGGCGATGTCGCGGCGCTTCGCGATCTCGTTGCCCGTGAGCCAGGGCTCGTGCATGCACGCACACCCGAAGGCAGCACGAGTCTTCATTTGGCGGTCGCGCACCTCGACGCGGTGCGGTTGCTCCTCGAGCACGGCGCGGACCCGAATGCGCGCGACGAGGCGGACAATGCGTACCCGTTGCATTTCGCGGCGGGCGCCGGAAGAGTTGACATCGTGCGCGAACTCCTCGACGCCGGTGGCGACGTGCACGGGTTCGGCGATGCGCACCAGCTCGACGTCATCGGCTGGGCGACCTGCTTCGGTCCGACCATCCCGAAGGAGGTGCTTGCACTGCTTCTCGAGCGTGGCGCGCGGCATCACGTCTTTTCGGCAATCGCCGCGCAGGATCTCGAGGCGCTCCACACGCTGGTCGAGGAGAACCCCGCCGCGCTGGCGCGACGCCTGTCGCGCACCGAAAACCGTCAGACGGCGCTGCACTACGTCATCGCGCCACCCGACGGATTGCTCGGCGGCGGATTCAGAACGGGATCACATTACGCGATCCTCGACCTGTTGATCGAGCTCGGGGCGGACCTCGAGGCGCAGGATGACAAAGGACGCACGCCGCTTGCCGTCGCGATGCTTCGCGGGGATGAGCAGGCGATGCGCCGGCTGAAAGCGGCGGGCGCGGAGGAGCCCGCGCCCGCGTCTCGTGCAGACTTCCCCGCGCGCGTGTCCGCGCTCGCGCGGAGCATAACGACATTCCAGGCCATGATGCGCGTCCCGAACGTGCGCGAGGCGGTGGAATGGTACCGCGGCATCGGGTTCGAGCTCGAGGGTGCGCACGAGATCGACACCGACGCGGCGTGGGCGGGCGTGTCGTTCGGCGGCGCGTATCTCATGTTCGTGCCGGGGGGGACGGCGAATGGCGACCGTGAGGTGAGCTTCTGGCTCGTGACGAACCGCATCGACGACCTCTACGACGCGCTGAAAGGTCGCCAGCTCGAGCGCGCACAGGCCGTCATGGGTGGGGTGACGCCTGGCTTTCCCGCGGCCCGGTTCCGAAGCGACATTCACGACACCTTTTACGGGCAGCGCGAGTTCTGCATCGTCGACCTCAACGGGTACGAGCTGAACTTCGCGCAGCCGCTGAAGGAGTAGGATCAGGGCGCAGCGAGGACCGCGCGCTGAGTGCCCTCGACCGCTGGTCTCCGCTCGCCCACCTGCTGCCGCCACATCGCGTAGTAGAGACCGGTGAGCTCGAGCAGCTCTTCGTGTCGCCCGGTCTCGATCACGCGCCCGCGCTCGAGGACGTAGATGCGATCGGCGTGCATCACCGTCGAGAGGCGGTGCGCGATCAGGACGGTGATGACGTTCGACGTGGTGGCGACGGACCGCATCGTTCGGCTGATCTCCTCCTCGGTCAGCGAGTCGAGTGACGACGTCGCCTCGTCGAAGACGAGGAGATGCGGTTTGCGGAGCAGCGCCCGCGCGATGGCCAGGCGCTGCTTCTCGCCACCGGAGATTTTCATCCCACCTTCACCGATGACGGTATCGAGCCCGCGGTCGGCGCGACGCAGCAGCCCGTCGGCCGCCGCCTGATGCAGCACGGCCAGGCATTCGGCGTCGCTCGCCCCGGGACGCGCGAACTGGAGGTTCTCACGAATGGCTCCGGAGAAGAGCTGCGTTTCCTGCGTGACGAGCCCAATGCGCTCTCGCAGGCGATCGAGGTTCACCCGCGTGCTTTCGACGCCGTTGTAGAGAATGCGACCCGACCTCGGCGCGTACAGGCCGACGAGCAGCTTCACGAGCGTGCTCTTGCCCGCTCCCGAGGGTCCGACGAACGCCACCGTCTCGCCGCGCTGCACGCGAAAGCTCACATCGGTGAGGGCGGGCGTAGACGCGGTCTGATGCGTGAAGGTGACGCGGTCGAACTCGAGCACGCGGAGATCGTCCACAGGCACCGGTGATGATGGCTTCGGATCAGGCGGCGTGCGCAGAATCTGCTCGAAGTTCGCGAGCGATGCTTCCGTCTCCCGATAGATGTTGATGACGTTCCCCATCTCCTGAAGCGGACCGAAGATGAAGAACGAGTAGATGAGAAGGGAGAAGAATTGTCCGACCGTGATCTCCTGGGTGAAGATGAGATAGAGCATCAGCAGCAGGATCATCGTCCGAACGAAGTTGACCGATGTTCCCTGCACGAAGCTCAGGCTGCGGATGTAGCGCACCTTTCTGAGCTCGAGCTTGAGGATCTTCTCGGTCGTCGCCGTCAGCCGAGCGACTTCCTGATCCGCGAGACCCAGGCTCTTCACCAGCTCGATGTTTCGCAGCGATTCCGTCGTCGCCCCGGCAAGCGCCGTCGTCTCGGCCACGATCTGCTTCTGGAGCACCTTGATCTTGCGGCTGAGCACCGAGCTCAGGCCGCCAAGCAATGGAATCGTCGCGAGGTAGGCGGGCGCGATCGACCAGTGCGCATTGAAGGCGTAGATCATCACGAACACCACGCCGACGAGCGTCGTGAAGGTGATGTTCACGAATGCGGCGATGAATCGCTCGACGTCCGATCGCACCTTTTGGAGCTTGCCGAGTGTTTCGCCACTGCGCTGATCCTCGAAGACCTGGAAGGGCAGCGCGAGCGAGTGTCGGATGCCGTCGGAGTACAGGTCGACGCCCACGCGCTGCGTGATGACGTTGACGAAGTAGTCCTGAAAGTTCTTCGCGACGCGCGACACGAACGCGACGCCGACCGCGGCCGCGAGCAGAAGACCCACGCCGCGGAAGAATTCACGTGTCGTGTGCTCGCGGAATCGCGTGGCGTAGTCGTCGATGATGTGCCGGAAGATCAGCGGATCGAGCAGCGAGAAGATCTGATTGATCGCGGCGAGCACGAGGGCGAGAACGACGAGACCCCAGTACCGGCGGAGATAGCTAAACAGAAGGCGCATGAGATGTAGGCTATTGGACGTGCGTCACAAACGCAAAACGGCGACAAATCGTTCGTGGCACGCCGTCTGCCGCGCTTCCTCGCGTTCCAGAAGACACGACCACAACCAACGCAGAGACCATGATCTCAATGATTCGGAAGCCCGCACGCCTCACGAGTGGTGTGCTCGCCATCACTATTTTTGTGGGCGGATGCGCGAGCCTGAGCCGCACCGAGAAGGGGGCGATCATTGGTGCCGGCGCCGGCGGCGCCATTGGCGGCGTCATCGGCAATCAAACCGGCTCGACCGCGCGCGGCGCGATCATCGGCGCCGTCGTGGGCGGCGTCGTCGGCGGCGTTATCGGACGCCAGATGGACAAGCAGGCCGGCGAGCTGGCCCAGAACATTCCCGGCGCCAAGGTCGAGCGCGTCGGCGAAGGAATTCAGGTGACGTTCGAATCCGGGTTGATGTTCGACTTCGACTCCGACCGGATCCGTCAGGAGGCCGCGACGAATCTTCGCAACCTCGCGTCCAGCCTCGGCGAATATCCGAATACGGATCTGCTCATCGTCGGGCACACGGACTCGGACGGCACCGACTCGTACAACTGGAGCCTCTCCGAGCGGCGCGCGGCGTCGGCTGCCAACTATCTGGCGTCGCAGGGAGTTGCGCGAACCCGTCTTCGGACGGCCGGCCGCGGTGAGACCGAGCCGGTGACATCGAATGACACCGACGCCGGGCGGCAGCAGAATCGCCGGGTGGAAGTGGCGATTTTCGCGAGCGAGGCGTACCGGAACCAGCTCAAGGCACAGTACGCTCCTTGAGCTAGGAGCTAGTGGTCAGGGGTCAGGGATCAGGGGGTGTCAGGGGGTAGGTGGAAGGAGCTACGACGTTCTCTCCTACAACCTATTCCCTGAAACCCCCTGATCCCTGACCCCCTGACCACTAATTCCCGCAACTCAATACGAGCTCGTCGGGGTCCACTGATACGTCACTTCGAGTGCGTATGTCTGTCCCCAATCTCCTCCATTGCAGTGATTGTCGGCGCCAGACGGGTTCGTGTTCTCGTGGATCAGCTTTACGTTGTTGCTCTGCCAGGTGAGCCGCTTCGTGCCGCAGTAGTCGTCGGGATTGAAGCCGAACGGCTCGCCGCGATCCTCTTCCGTGATGGTCGCGTCCATCCAGTCCGCACTGAACTGCACCATGCGCCGGAAGATGACGGGTGCTTGCAGGAAGTGCGCAATCAGCGGTTCCAGGCCCGCCTTGTAGTAGGATCCGTAGGCGTCGGCAAGCACGAGCGGCGCTGGGCGAAGGTGGACGTCGAAGCGGAATTCGCCGGCTTCGTCGCTCCAACCATGGTCCGCCATATAGTGCACAAATCGGAAAACTCTCGTCGTGTCGCGCGGACCCGATGGCGGCGGCGGAGGTGGCGGAGGCGGCTGCTCGCAGTAGAAGACGCTCGGATCGCAGTCGCATACCTGATAGGTCGGATCGCAGATCTCCATGATACTCCAGCCTGCGTCGCCTCGTGCGGCTCGCCTGGCGATCTGTGCGGTCAGCTCTGCCATCCGTGCGCTGGCATCGGCGTCGGCAAAGTCGATCACGACCGAGTCGCTCTTGCTCCAGCGCCACACGAACATCTCCGATCCCTCGCCATCATTGGCGTCCTCGACGACCAGCCCCGGGACGCTCGCTTGCGGCCGCACGCGACGCCCTTTCCACTCGGCCGGCTGAATGAAGAAAAGCGCGGGGAACGCCTTGCTCATTCGGCGACTTACCGAAAGCGTCCGACCGTCCGGCGCAAACCCTGGGACATCACCGACGCCCTCCCACGCCGCCACGACGACGAGGTTCGCGTCGCCCGTCCATGCCCGCCGGTGCGCACGAATCGGCATGTAGAAGTCGAGCGCCGGCAGCCTGGCCAGCTCGGCCTCGACCGTCGCGAGTGACACGCCACGCGCCCGCGCGGCCGCCGTAAGAAGGGCGATACCCGCCGGCGTGCCGACGAAGTCGCCAAGCGACAGCTTGTGCTCATCCCAGAGCGATGCGCGCATGGCGTCTCGCACCGCCACACGCACCTCCGGTATCGCGAGCGCAAGGGCAAAGCCTCGTGCGAGGTGCTGCGCTGTCACCTCTTCAGCGCTGGGCGCGATGTCAGTGCGCTGTGACGTGGGCGTCGTGTCGCTGCAGGCCAGAAGAGCTGCCGAGGCACCAAAAAACACCAGGGTGAGCGCGACGCGACGGCCGGTAGAAAGGCGCGTATGCTGAGTGCGGGTCATGCAGATTCCTCCTTCGAGTCGAGCGGACAGAGCTCAGTGGACGCCGCACATCGTCGGCGTCCGCGAACGAACATGAGAGTGGGCTAACCCTTCGAAGGCGGGGGACGGCCGCGCACTGGGCCGCACGTGCGAAACGCCGCGACCGGTTCTATCTTCGGGCACATGGCGCGAAGCTGCGCCTGATGATCGTTTCCGCATCAACAAGTCAACATGCGGTACGGCAGCAACTTCGAGCTGATCACGCTGGGTCGGTTGACATTGCTCGACCCGGCAGGCGTCGCTGTGGAGTCACTCGCGACGCGCCGTCGCAAGCTCTCCCTGCTCGCGGTGTTGGCGCTGGCCAAGCGCCCCCTTTCGCGTGATTCCCTGGCCGAGATGTTCTGGGGCGATCATCCGGACGATCGCGCGCGGCACGCACTGAGCGACGCGCTCTCCCACCTCCGACGAACCCTCGGTCGGCAGTCGATTACGCTCCGCCATGCGGATGTCGAGCTGTCCGAGGATGCGCCCCTCTCCGTCGACGCGATCGCGCTGGCCCGAGCGGTCGAGGGAAAGCGCTACTCGGCGGCGGTCGCGCTGTATGGCGGCGAGTTTCTTCCGCAGCTGTACGTCGGCGAAAGCGCTGAGCTGGAGCATTGGGCCGATGCGGAACGGGAGCGGCTGAAACGTCTTTTCGTGCGAGCGTGCATGGAAGAATGTGCCGCTCTCGCGCGCGATGGCCGATGGAGCGAATGCGCGACCGTTGCCGCTCGATGGACTGAAGCCGCCCCACTGTCGGCCGACGCGGGTCTGATGCTGGTTCAGGCGCTGTCGGGCTCTGGCCGGCGCGACGCTGCCGGGGAAGCCCTCGCCGCGTGCGAGCGTATTACCGCACGCCTAACGCGAGAGCTCGGCGAGCCGCCCGATGCACGCCTCGTTGCGCGCGCGAAGGCGCTGCGCGCTCATCTGTCGGGACCCGGGCCAACTTCGGACGCGGCGCCGCCACCGTCGCGAGCAGACACATCCTCCGCGCCACCCCTCCCACCGAAGGAGCCCGAGCGAGTCCCCTTCAGTGCCCGACCGTACTCCGACGTGGTCGATGAGGCGATGCCCCGCCCGCTCCAGCGCGCCGGCGCACTCGACGCGATGAGGGCGCGGGCGCGGCGCTCGCTGATCGGCGCATTGACGATCGCACTCGCCGCCGCGGCGGTATGGGGCCGCCATTGGGTTTCCAGCGCCGCACCGACGAGTGTGCCGGGCTCGGCGAACGTCGTGGCCGTGCTCCCGTTCAGAATCGTGGCCGCCGAGTCATCGCTCGCGTACCTGCGCGAAGGTGTGCCCGAGCTCCTCAGCTCGAAGCTCACGGGGGAAATCGGTCCGCGATCCGTCGACCCAGCAACGCTCTTGAGCGCGTGGCGACGCGCGGGAGGCTCGGAGCGAAGAGACCTGTCGCACGACGATGCGCTTGCGACCGCGGCGCGCGTCGGAGCCGGGCAGCTGCTCGTCGGCAGCGTCATCGGGACGCCGGAGCGTGTCGTGCTGGACGCTTCGCTGCTCGCCGTCGCCGACACCCGGCTGCGTGGCAACGTGACCGTGCGCGGGCCGATCGACAGTCTTCCCGGTCTCGTGGACCGGCTCGTCGCAGGCTTGCTCGCCACCGATGCGGGAGAAGCCGATCGCCGGCTGGCGGACCTGACGAGCACATCATTGCCCGCCCTCAAGGCGTACCTGGCAGGCAGAGCAGCGCATCGACGGGGCAGAAACGCCGAAGCCGCCTCGGAATTTCATCGCGCGCTGGAGCTCGACTCCGCCTTCGCGTTGGCGGCGTTAGGCGTGGCGATGGCGGGCGATTGGCCGCTGATCGGAAAATCGGAGCGGCTTCGCAGAAATCTCCAGCAAGCGTGGGCGCTGCGGCATCGCCTCAACGCGCGCGACCAGACCATGCTGGTGGCGTACGTCGGGGAGCCGTACCCGGCGCGGCGCTCGGGCAGGGAGGAACTGGCCGACTGGGAGCGCGCAGTGCATGTCGCCCCTGATAGCCCCGAAGCCTGGTACGAGTTCGGCGACCGGATCTTCCACCTCGGATCGCCGCTCGGCGTCGCCGACTGGGAGCGGCGAGCGAACGCCGCCTTCGCCCACGCGATTCTGCTCGATTCGAGCCAGGCCCACGCCCACGCGCATCGCGTGGAGCTCGCCGTTCGCGCCGGCGACACCGTCGCGACGCGCGAAAACCTCGCGCGCTTCGAAGTGCACGCGGGGACATCAGCCGCGGCAGATTACGTTCGATGGCGCGCATGGAGCGCGCTGGGCGATACGGCGGCGCTGACAGAATTGCGATCACGCTTCGGCGGGATGACGATCGCGTCGCTCGAGCGGATCATTGGCATGGCGCAGATCGAAGGCGTCGGCCTCGAGGACGCTCGTCGTGCGGTCGGGCACCTCTACATCCGCGCCACGACGACCCCGGCGCTGCTGATCGCGCTCTCGGCGGCGCAGCGACTCGCAGTGAACGGTGGCCGACCCATCGAGGCGAATGCACTCACGCGACAGCTGCGTACGCTGGAGCCGTTGCCGGCCGGTGTCATCAATGACGTCTACAGCTCGTGGCATTTCGCGGTGCTCGATGCGGTCTTCGCCGAAGGCGATGCCGCCGCCGCGCGCCTCGCAGCGTCCGAGCTGATGGGACGGGTGAGCGAGCCCCCTCGTGGAGGTGCCGCATTGCGGGCACGGCGCAACGCCGATCTCTGTACGCTGGAGCTCTGGCGGCTGTCGCGTGGCGCCACCACGACGGGGCCAGCGACCATCCGACAGTTACGCGCCGCGTCCAGCGCGAGCGATTCGATCAGTCATCTCGAAGGTGACCCCACGCTCTGCGCCACGATGCTGGAGGCGTGGCACCAAGCGTCGATTCGGCACCCCCAGGCCGCCGCCGCGCGTACGCGTCTCGATTCACTGCTCGCGACCTGGCCCGTCACGTTCGGCGTGACCTTTGGGAACCTGGTCCTCGCACGTTTGCATGAGGCGGCGGGAGATTTCCACGGCGCCCTCGCCGCCCTGCGGCGGCGGCCCATCTATTGGACTGGCGGCACGCGCTATCTCGCAACCTTCCTGCGCGAGGAAGGAAGACTCGCCGCCCTCCTGGGAGATCAAGACGGCGCACGACGGGCCTACACCCACTATCTCGCGCTGCGCGCCGATCCCGAGCCCACTGTCCGGGAACAGGCGGAGAGGGTCCGACAGGAGCTATCCAGGCTGCGCCGGGAGCCGCGTTAGCTCACCCAGGCACCGACGGTCTTTGCTCGATGGCCGTCGTCGCCTGCTCAACTCGGGCGATGTACCGAGTGACCGACTCGTCGTCGGCTCGCCGCGGCAGGACGAACGCCGCGTCATCAGGCTCGAGCTTCCTGTCGCTCGGGCCCTCGTCGACCATGAGATCTCCGCCCTTTGCCTGTACCGCCCGTTCGAAGCGCTCCAGCGACTCGAGCAGGGTGACGAGCTCCTCGCTCGACTCCCCCCCGGTCAGTGCAACGCCACGATCGGTAAGTCGGGCCGCGATGTCGATTCCGACGCGCTCGCGCTCGTCCCTGCGCTCGTTTCCCCGGTCCCGCTCCATCGCGTCATTCATGGTCGCTCCCCGCGTCTCTGTGAATTCCACGGCTTGGCTCGCGCAAGCCCGGTGCCGCGGCATGGGCCGGGGGTCGATCCCGAGGAATATGGTCCATTCTCTGCACCGCATCGGTCATATGCCGTCTTCGGCCGATTGCCCCCTCGCCAGCGTCCTCGCCGGCCGACTGCGCGCCGAGCGCGAAGAGCTGACCAGGCGCTGGCTGGACCGCATCGCGGCGCGGGTGTCGATCGACGCGGTAAGTGTATTTCCAACGGCCGACCTGCTGGACCACGTCCCGCTACTCATCGACGGCATTGCTGCCTATCTCGAGAACCCCGCCGAGGGAATCGCGGGCGACATCCCGGTGATCGGCAAGGCCACCGAGCTCGGCGAGCTGCGGCATCAGCAGGGATTCGATGCGTACGAAATCTTCAAGGAATACGAAATACTCGGCGGCGTGCTATTCAGCTTTCTTTCGCGCATCGTCGACGGGATCGATCAGCCCTGCACGCGCAGCGAGCTGCTGAACTGCGCCCATCGCCTCTTCCATGCGGTGACGCTCATTCAGCAGGTGACGACGATGCACTTCCTCCGCAGAACGAACGAGCAGGTTCGTGAGCGAGAGGAGCGGCTTCGTGGGTTCAATCGGATGGTCTCGCACGAGCTGAAGACTCGAGTGGGAGCCATCAAGGGCGCGCATTCGCTCCTCGGAGAGTCCTGGCTCGACTCCCCGAAGCGCGACCGCTTCCTGCAGATGATCGGCGAGAACGTGGAGGGCATCGATGCGACCCTCGGAAACCTTCTCGTCCTCTCTCGGCTCGAGAACCGGGTTCGCCAGCATCGTCACGTGCGCTTGCCGCAGGCGGTCGCGGAAGTCGTGCGACAGCTACGCGAGATGGCGCGCGCCAGCAGCGTCAGCGTGAAGATCCTGGACGACCTGCCGGATGTCGAAGTCGACGCCGCGGCGATCGAGCTGAGTCTGACGAACTATGTCTCGAACGCCATCAAGTACGCCGACCCCGAGAAGTTGAACCGGACCGTCGAGATCCGTGGACGCGTCGAGCGTCCTGACGATATCACCGGCGAGACCCTCGTCGTAGAGGTGCGCGACAACGGTCTCGGCGTACCGGAGGCGGCGAAGGAAAAGCTGTTTCAGCGGTTCTTCAGGGTGGATGACCCGACCATCACTGGCATCGAGGGGAGTGGGCTGGGCCTCAGTATCGTGCGCGAAACGGTGGAAGGGATCGGGGGACGCGCGTGGATCGAGTCGGGCACGGACGGGTCGGTCTTCGCGTTCGCGATTCCATGCCGGCGAGAGGTGCGAACGGCAAAGACGTCAGAGGTCAGAATTCAGAATGCCGAATTCACGCAAGGCGAACGCCCCGCACCCGGCTAGTCCTTGTGGCGGTAGGTAATCCTTCCACGCGTCAGATCGTACGGCGACACTTCCACCGTGACGCGGTCGCCGGCGAGAATGCGAACCTTGAATTTGCGGATCTTTCCCGCGGTGGTCGCCAGCAGCCTATGGCCGTTCTGCAGATCGACTCGAAAGGTGGCATTCGGAAGGACGTCGGATACGACGCCTTCCAGCTCGATAGTGTCTTGTTTCATCTATGCACCCTGAAATATCAGGAATGAGGACTCAGGAGTGGGGAATTCGATTGAGACGCTCCTCCTCCGATCAAAATTCCTAACTCCTCGGTCCTCGTTCCGTATTTCGGAAAGTTACGCCGAAGTCAAAGGGTCCGCAAAAGCCAGCGGAAAGCCCACGGGTCGCGTAATGCTACAGTCGATTTCCTCATTCCTCGTTCCTCGTTCCTCATTGGTCTTCATGGAGAATCTCGCCATGCCCGCGATGCTGAATCGCTCGCTGCGTGCAGCCACGGTCGCCCTCGTGCTGACGGCCACGCTCGACGCGCAGGCGACGCCCGAGAGGCTCACCAGCCCCAGTGCACACTTCGGCCACGAGATCGGGGCCGACTACGTCCTTCCCGATTACACCCAGTTCGCCGCCTACTGGGAGAAGCTGGCTCGAGAATCCGACCGCATGGCGCTCGACACGATCGGCATGACCGCCGAGGGACGTCCCCAGCTCATGGCGATCGTGACCTCGCCGGCGAATCATCAGCGTCTCGATAGGTACAAGGAGATCGCGCGGCGTCTCGCTCTCGCGGAAGGGTTGACCGACGAGGAGGCGCGCCGGCTTGCGGCGGAGGGGAAGGCGGTCGTCTGGATCGATGGCGGCCTGCATGCCACCGAGGTACTCGGCGCGCAACAGTTGCTGGAAACGGTGTGGCAGCTGGTGAGCGGGACCGACGCCGAGACGATGCGATTCCTCGATGACCTCATCGTCCTCGGGGTGCATGCCAACCCCGACGGCATGGAGCTGGTCTCAGACTGGTACATGCGCGTCCCCGACCAGACCAAGCGATCGACATCGGGAGTTCCGCGGCTCTATCAGAAATACATCGGGCACGACAACAACCGTGACTTCTACATGGTCACGCAGCCCGAGTCGGAGAACATGGCGCGCGTGCTGTTCCGGGAGTGGTTCCCGCAGATCATGTACAACCACCATCAGACGGGACCGTCGGGGACGGTGTTGTTCGCCCCGCCGTTCCGCGATCCATTCAACTACTTCTACGATCCGCTCGTCGTCACTGGCATCGATCTCGTCGGTGCGTCGATGCACAACCGATTCGTGCTCGAGGAGAAGCCGGGAGCGACGACGCGGCGCGGCGCCAACTATTCGACCTGGTGGAACGGTGGGCTCCGGACGACGGTGTACTTCCACAACATGATCGGGCTTCTCACCGAGACGATCGGGAACCCGACGCCGATCGAGATTCCCTTCCTGCCGCAGCGCCAGCTCGCCAGCAGCGATCTCGTCGCGCCCGTACCTCCGGGTCCGTGGAAGTTCCGTCAGTCGGTGGACTACTCGGTGACCGCGAACAAGGCCGTGCTCGACGTCGCATCGCGGCATCGTGAGCAGTTCCTCTACAACATCTACAAGATGGGAAGGAATTCCATCGAGCGCGGCAGCACCGACTATTGGACCGTCACGCCATCCGACATCGAGCGTGTACGTGTGGCGGCGACGCGCGCCGATGGCGCTCAGGGGGATCAGGCGACTCGCCCCGACGCCCAGCGAGGTGGTGGCATCGGCGCACGCGGTCTCCCCATGCAGTACTGGCGCACGCTCCGCGCGCCCGAGGAGCGCGATCCACGCGGGTACATTATTCCCGCGGACCAGCCCGACTTTCCCACCGCGACGAAGTTCGTCAACGCGCTGCTCAAGGTCGGCGTGACGGTCCACCGGGCGACGGCGCCGTTCAATGTGGGCGGCAAGAGCTATCCGGCGGGCTCCTACGTGGTGAAGACGGCGCAGGCGTTCCGTCCGCACGTGCTGGACATGTTCGAGCCGCAGGATCACCCCAACGATTTCCAGTATCCCGGAGGCCCGCCGATCCCGCCGTACGACAACGCGGGATGGACGCTCGCGTATCAGATGGGGATCAAGTTCGACCGCATTCTCGATGGCTTCGACGGTCCCTTCACACCGATCGACGGCATGGCGACGCCAGTCGCCGGGCGCATCACCGGAGCGCCTAACGCGACGGCATACGTCATCGATCATCGCGTGAACGACGCGGCGCTCGCGGTGAACCGCCTCTTGAAGTCGGGTCACGAGGTGTCGTGGCTTCCCGATGGGCGTTTCCTCGTGGCGGCACGATCCAACACGCGTCCGTTGCTCCAGCAACTCGCCACGCAGACGGGCCTGAGCTTCGAGGGCGTGCGCATGCGTGCGCCGGGCGACGCCAGGCGGCTGAGGCAGCCACGCATTGCCCTCTGGGACACATACGGCGGCTCGATGCCATCGGGCTGGGTGCGCTGGCTGCTCGAGCGCTACGAGTTCCCGCACGAGGTCGTCTTCACGCCGCAGCTCGACACCGGAGCGCTTCGCGCGAAGTACGACGTCATCATCTTCGTCGACGGGGCGATTCCCGAGCGCGATGGCGGGCAGCAGGGCGGCTTTGGCGGTGGCTCGCTCGACACCGCGACGGTTCCCGCCGAGTGGCGCGCCCGCATGGGCCGCGTAACGGTGGCGAAGACGGTGCCGCAGATACGACGGTTCCTGGAGGAAGGCGGCACGGTCATCACGATCGGCGGCTCGACCAACCTCGCCAAGCACCTCGGCCTCCCGATCACGAGCGCGCTCGTCGAGCAGCGTGAGGGGCGGGAGCAGCCGCTTCCGCGCGAGAAGTACTACGTGCCGGGATCCGTGCTTCAGGCGCGCGTGGACAGCACACTCCCGATCGCGCATGGAATGCCTTCGCGCGTGGATGTGCTCTTCGACGACAGCCCGGCGTTCCGGTTAGGCAGCAATGCCGCTGCCCAGGGCATTCGTCGCATCGCGTGGTTCGATACGGACGCGCCGCTCCGCAGCGGTTGGGCGTGGGGCCAGCAATACTTGAAGGACGCGACGGCGATGGCCGAAGCGCGGGTCGGCCGCGGCACGCTGTACCTCTTCGGCCCCGAGATCACCTTCCGCGCGCAGCCGCACGGAACGTTCAAGCTGTTGTTCAATGGGATTTTTCTGGGGGGAGGTAGGTGAATAAGGCGCTGAAGGCGCTGGGGGCGCTGAGGGCGCTGCGAACCTTCAGCGCCTACAGCGCCCTTAGCGCCTTCAGCGCCTTCGGTCTCCTCGCCTGCGATGACGACGTCGTGTCCCCGGTGCTCGGGGCACTCGAGGTCACCATCGCTGGCGTCCCGGCGGGTGAAAGCGCGGCGGTGACCGTCACCGGCCCAGATGGCTTCTCGGAGACCGTGACGACGACGACACGGCTCGATGATCTTGACCCCGGCACGTATACGGTGGTCGCTGCGAACATCGAGCGTGCCGATGGGCGCTGGTCGCCAACGCCGCCGACCCAGTCGGTCAACGTCGTTCGAAGCGCGACACCGGCGTCGGCGACGGTCACGTACGCGCTGGTGACGGCGCGTCTGGCCGTCAACATCAGTGGGCTGCCCAGCGGAGCCAGTGCCAGCGTGACGGTAACCGGCCCCGGTGGCTACACCAACACGCTGACGTCGTCGACCGCGATCGAGCTGCTCACGCCGGGTGCGTACACCATCACGGCGGCCGATGTGGTCTCAGGCGGCGTGACCTACCGGCCTGCGCCAACGACACAGACGGTGCAGCTCCCCGCGTCGACGACGCAGGTGGCGGCGAACGTAGTGTACTCGGTCGGCACGGGGAGCCTAACGGTAACCATCGACGGTCTGAGCGCCGGAGTGAACGGCGCGGTGCAGGTGACGGGTCCCTCGGGCTACAACCAGCAGATCACCACGACGCAGACCCTGACGGTTCCACCGGGGACGTACACGATCACCGCATCGCCGGTTGCGTCGAGTCTGACCACACACACCCCCACTCCGGCCACGCAGACCGTCACGGTTACGACGGGAGCGACCGCCTCGGGCGCGGTGACCTACGCGCCGTCACCCCTCGTGCTGGGCGCGCAGCAGCAGTGGGTCGGCGCCGACCTCGGCGACGTCGTGCATCTCGCCTCGCCTCCAGGCGATCCGCGGATCTTCGTCGTCGATCAGGCAGGTCGGATCTACGTGATCAAGAACGGCGTGCCGCTGACAACGCCCTTCCTGAACATCAGCAACCTGGTCGCGTATGGGGGCGAGCAAGGACTGCTCAGCGTGGCCTTCGATCCGCAGTTCGCGACCAACGGCAGATTCTACGTCTATCACAACGACCTGAATGGCGACATCACCGTCGCCCGATATACCGCGACGGGCGACGTCGCGGATCCAGCCTCGCGGATGACCGTCATCACGATTCCGCATCCGGTTCAGGGAAACCACAACGGTGGGCTCGTGATGTTCGGCCCCGACGGGATGCTGTACCTCGCGACTGGAGACGGCGGCGGTGGCGGGGACCCCGCAAACAATGCGCAGAACATCAACTCCCTGTTGGGGAAGATGCTGCGGCTCGATGTGACGAGCCTGCCGTATTCGATACCAGCGGGGAATCCGTTCGTCGGCGCGACAGGCGCCGACGAGATCTGGGCGCTCGGGCTCCGCAATCCCTGGCGCTTTGCATTCGATCCCCCCACGGCAATGCTGTACATCGCCGATGTCGGCCAAAATCTGTGGGAAGAGGTGAACGCCGTCGCGGCCACGACCGCTGGAGTGAACTACGGCTGGCGGATCATGGAGGGGAATCACTGCTTCAATCCATCCACCAACTGTCCAACCGCAGGCCTGACGCTGCCCGTCTTCGAGTACAGTCACGCGGCTGGTAACTGCTCGATCACCGGCGGCTTTGTCTATCGTGGTGCGGCGATTCCCGAGCTGGTTGGCCACTACCTCTACGCCGACTTCTGCGTCGGTGTGCTGCGGAGCTTCCGTCTTTCCGGCGGGCAGCCGGTCGAGCACACCACCTGGTCGATCGGCAGCGTCGGCAATATCAAGTCGTTCGGTCTCGATGCAGCGGGCGAGATATACATCCTGACCGGCGGCGGCCGAGTGTATCGCGTGGTCAAGCAGTGAGACATCGGTCTCTCCTTGGATGGACGCTCGCGGGAACGGTCGAGCCGATTCGCAGCGTCGGGATCAACAGTCAGCTCGCCGGGGCGATCCTTCGCGTAAACGTCGAGGAGGGCGAGCTCGGCACCGGTCAGGTGCTTCCCGCGGCGGAAAAGCAACTGCTGTTGGCTCCTGGAGAGAGAGACTGCGACACATGGAGCGATCGGCGTAATCCGCTGAATCCGTGAAATTCGCGTCGCTCCTTTGAACCTGGATGCCTGAATGCCGCATGCCTCGGGGAGCCGACAACTCGCTCCCCGAGGCTTTTTTCTGAATTCTGTATTCTGAATTCTGTCATCTTTGCAGTGTGAATTAACCTCGAATCTCGAACCTCCTCATCGCCGCGCTCCTCCCGAGGCTCGCGCACAGGGCGTCGAACGCGATCCGGTCGGATGCGACGTGGAATAGAGATCTGCGCGCCCGTCGTGCCTTCAACGTCTTCATCAGCACGCGAGTCGTCCGCGAAACGCGAGACGGTGGGATGCGCGTCTTCCTCGGTCCTCGGTCCTCGATTCTCCTCGCTCGCATGGCAGTGTCCTAGAAGCGGAACGCCATGCCGGCGCTGACACCGACATCGTTACGAGTCGCGCGATCGCCGGTGCCGCTCAGGCCGTCGTACCGCGAGAGATAGTCACGCGCCTCGATCCGAAAGCCGATCTTCTTGTAGTCGGCCTGGATGCCTAACGTCCCATACCCAACGAAATCGGTCTCGTTCGTCATGCCCGACACGTCGGCGTTGTAGGTGCGGCCGCCCACACCTCCCCCAACGAAGGGGCGCATGCGCCAGCTCCGACCCGCGGCGAGGTCGGCGATTCGGTACTCCGCACCCAGGTCGTAGCTGTAGACTTTCACCTCCGGGTCACCAGCCAGCTGCTTCGCGTTGCTCCCTGACCACGTGAATCTCCCAACGAGCGATACGCTTTCGCTCGCTCGGAAGGCCAGGCTCGAGCCCATCATCAAGGCGCCATCGAGCTCGTTGCCATGATCGCCCGTCGGAAGGAAGGCCCCAATTACCGAGCGACTCTCCAGCCGACCCTGCGCTTCCACCGACCCGAACCATCCCACGCCCACCAGCGCCGCGACGGCTATCCCGACAACTGCAAAACCGCGATGCACGGACTTCATATATATCCTCCAGGGAGTTGCTGCTCCCGTTGATGTGTTGGTACTGCGATGACGGCGCGATTGCGCCAGCGGCCTCATGCCGCGACTTCGGGCTTCAGTGTCTGGTCCTCATCCGAGGGCTCGGGCTCGGCGACGATGTGCGCGGCCGGCACGGTGCCGGTAGCGACCCAAACCTCCAGTGCGCGCCGCAGCTCCCAGGCATCCCGCGTGGGGAGGTGAATCGTCGGGCGCAGAATACGTGACAGTGTCATGGTGCTCTCCCAGGAAAACAGGGTGAAATGATCAAGGCAGCGATGTCGTTGTGCCCTGTGCCCGCGCTAACGAAACCCGGGCGACGTGGTATGCCGTGAGTGTATTGATCACGAGGTCGCGCGCGCCGTTCAGCGCGATCGAAGCCGTAATCACGTCAGCGTTCCCGCTCACACCGTTTCGGAAGCGCTCACGCGCCTGCGCGACTTCCTGCTCCGCCAACCGCAGTCGTGCATTCGCGGCGGCGATCTCTTCCCGCGCAGCGCCGAGCGCGATACGTGCATCGCGCACCTCCGTCTCGATCTGACGTTGCGCGTCATGAACGCGAATCTGCGCCTCCACCTGGCGCGCCCGTTGTTCGGCCGCCCTGGATTGCAGGCGCAGACCGTCGAACACGGGAATGGTCAGCTGAATGCCGTACGAGTAGGTGCCCAGCAGTCGGTCGGTGTTTTCGCCCGTCGTTCCGTGATCGGCAAAGAGCGAAATCGCGGGAAGCCGCTCCGACCGCGCCGCGCGCGCCTGCAGCTGCGCGCTCTGGCTTTCCGCCTGCGCCGCCCGATAGTCAGTGCGGCGGTTGAGCGCGTCACGAATCGCCTCGTCATCGGTAATGGGTGCGTCGCTGTCCGCTGGCGGCTGCAGCGAGTCGAGAAGCTGCAACGGTGCGTTGTGCGCCATCTCGAGCTCGCGACGCAGCTGGAGCATCGCGCGATCGCGCTCGCTACGCGTGCCGATCAACCGTGCCCGTGCATCGGCCAGCTGGGACTCGGCGCGCGTAACGTCGAGCGCAATGCCGACACCCGCGGCCACCTGTTGCCGCGCGATGTCGAGCAGCTCGAGGGCAAGCGCCGAGTCAGCCGCGCGGGCGCTGATGCGCGCCTCCGCATCGAGCACGCGCAGGTAGGCCATCGCCCCACGCGTGGCCGCCGCCTCGGCTGATGCAAGCGCGTCGAACCGGGCCGCGTCTGCCTCTGACGCTGAAGCGCGCCAGCGTAACACAGCGGGAATGTCGACGAGGCGCTGCGTGATCTGCGTCCGAAAATCGAGGTTCCGCACCGGACCGCGCACCTCCCCTCGTGGATCGAAGGGGGATTCGCCATTGGGGGTCGCGGGAAAATCGAGTCCCAGCGACGAGGTATTGTAGGTGCGAGCGCCCGCATTGGCCGTCGTCGAAAGCGAGGGCAGGAACGCTGAGCGCTGCTGCGAAACACGAGCGTCCGCCTGCGCAGTCCGCGCGCGTGCACCAGCGGTCGCCGCGCTCCGCTCGGCGGCCAAGCGCGCCGCACCACCCAGCGTAATGGGCTGGAGCCCTGCATCCTGTCCATGCAGATCCGTCGCGGTGAGCAGTACGGCCGCGACAGCGAGAATTAGTCGATAGGTGTGCATGTGAAGCTCGTTGGTCTCGTCAGGTCGAGGGCCCGCGCGATGTGCGCGACCCGTCGCGCTGATGGGAAGGCAATGCGAGGACCACGTCGGGCTGGCCGCTTGGCAACGCGCTAATCGCGTGTCATACAACGCGTTGAGGCTGACGGCGGCCCAAAATGCGCGAAGCATGCGCGGCCAATCCGTCGTCACATTTCGCGATGTCGCGAGATGACGCGAACCGCCGCATGTTGAAGTCGCGAACCCTGGGGAGATCCGATGCGACGTCTTGGCGTGATCGGTGGGATGAGCTGGGAGTCAACCGCCGTGTACTACCGGCTGCTCAACCAGGGCGTCGCCGACCGCCTGGGTGGGCTGCACTCGGCGCCGCTATTGATTGATTCGGTCGACTTCGCCGAGATCGCGGCGCTTCAGGCCTCTGGCGACTGGACCGCGGCGGGAAGGATCCTCGCGGACGCGGCGCGCCGACTCGAGGACGCCGGTGCCAAGGGTCTCGTGCTCGCGACGAACACCATGCACCATGTCGCCGCGGCAATCGAGTCCGCCGTCGACATCCCTCTCCTTCACATCGTCGATGCGACCGGGAACGCGTTACGCGCAGCGAGAATTCGACGCGCCGGTCTGCTGGGCACGCGCTACACGATGGAGCTTCCCTTTTGGCGCGACCGCTCGGCTGAGCGCTTCGGCGTTCAGCTCGTCGTGCCCGAGGCGGATGATCGCGACGTCGTGCATCGCGTGATCTACGAGGAGCTTTGCCTCGGCCGCATCGATGCGGACTCGCGAGCGTCGTACGTCGCCATAATCGAGCGTCTGGGTCAGGAAGGCGCGCAGGCCGTCATCCTCGGATGTACCGAGATCTCGCTCCTCATTCGAGCTGCGGATTCACCGCTTCCGATCTTCGACACGACCGCCCTTCACGCGGCGGCCGCCGTCGATTTCATCCTCGAAACCGGGAGTCCATCGATCCCCGATTCACCAGCGGCCACGAGCAGCCAGCTGGCGAAGTGAACGAAAGACGGCAGGGTTACACGATAACGCGACGGAACTGTCTCGTCGCCAGCCAGAGTGTCGCACTCGCCATCGCGGCCAGAGTCAGGTACTGCGGCCAGAGCACATCGAGACCGATTCCCTTGAGAAAGACGCCGCGCAGGATGTCCATGAAGTACCGCACCGGATTGACGGCGGCGATCCACTGGAACAGCGCCGGCATGCTCTCCACCGGCGAGAGAAATCCGGAGAGCAGCACCGCTGGAAAGAGCACGAGGATCAGCAGCATGAACGCTTCTTGCTGGGTGCGCGAAACGGTCGACAGGAGCAGGCCGAGCGACAGCGCGGCCGCCAGGTACAGAAGTGCCGCCAGGATTATCATGAACACCGATCCGTGGAGGGGCACCCCGAAGTGAAAAATGCTCAGCCCCAGATACACGGTGAGATGAATGCACCCGATGCCGAGAATGGGGATCGTCTTGCCGAGCATCAGCTCCGCGGGAGTCACCGGGCTGACGAGTAGCTGATCGAGCGTCCCGATCTCCCGCTCACGGACGACGCCGAGCGCGGTGAGGATGAGGCAGACCATCATCATGAGAATCCCCATGATCGCGGGCACGTTGAAGAACCGGCTCTCGAGGCTCGGGTTGAACCAGGCGCGAGAGCGCAGATCCACGCCGCTCAGGTGCATCGCACCAGTCGAGCGCGCTCCGAACTCCGCTGCCACCTGACCCGCGTATGACTGCGCGACGCGCGCGAGGCTTGCGTCCGCGCCATCGATCAGAGTTTGAACGACGGCACCGTCTCCGCTCCGCAAGTCGCGGGCGAATCCCGCCGGGATGTTGAGCGCGACGGTGGCGGTTCCGCGATCGAGTGCTACCGTCACCTCCTGGGCGCGATCGGAGTAGCCAACGATCGTGAAGTATCCGCTCGCCTGATATGCGCTCACGAGCGCACGTGATTCGGCCGTGCGATCATGATCGACCACGAGTGTCTTGATGTCCTTGACGTCCGTCGTCGCTGCGTATCCGAGCAGCAGCATCTGCGCGATCGGAGCCGCGAACAGCAGCGGACGCGCCTTGGGATCGCGGACGGTCTGCTTCACCTCCTTCTTGATCATCTGCCGCAGCCGAATCCAGGAGAAGCGCCCAGTGGGCGGGGCCGGAGAGACGCGCGCAAACATCAGGCGAGCTCCTTTCGGAATTTCTTGATGCTCATGGTGACGGTGAACAGGGCGTAGAGCGTCAGGCCAAGGATGGCGGGCCACAGCACGACCGCATCGCTGCCCTTGAGAAACACGCCGCGGGACAGTGTGACGAAGTAGCTCGCCGGAATGACTCGCGAAATGAGCTGGAGCACGAACGGCATGTTGCTGATCGTGAACATGAATCCCGAAAAGAGCAGCGCGGGCATGTACGTCGCGAAGATCGCCGCCTGCGTCGCGAGCAGCTGCGACTTGAGCACCGACGAAATCATGATGCCGAGGCCGAGTACTCCGAACAGGAAGATCGCGGTCGCGCCGGCGAACAGGAGCAGGCTGCCGCGGAACGGAACGCCGAAGATGAAGATCCCGACCGTCATGGCGACGGCGACGTCGATGACACCGATCACGAGATAGGGAAGCAGCTTGCCAAGAATCACCTCGACGCGGCTCACCGGCGTCGCGGCCAGCTGCTCCATCGTGCCTCGTTCCCATTCGCGCGCGACCGTCAGCGATGTCAGCATCGCGGCGATGATCGACATGATCACCGCGATGAGACCCGGCACGATCATCACCTTGCTGTCGAGCGTCTCGTTGTACCAGACACGGGACTCGGCGCGAAGGGCTGGCTGTATGTCCCTTGGTCCGACCCGTACGCGCGCCGAGTAGCTGCGGGCAATGCCGTCGGCGTAGCCGCGGGCGACAGTGGCGGTCTTTGCATCGCTACCATCGAGGAGCAGCTCCACCGGCGAGCCGCGCTGCGCTGCGAGGTCGGCCGCGAAGCGCTCCGGAATGACCAGGCCCACGCGCACGGATCCTCGATCGATGACCTCGGTCAGCTCCCTCTCATTGGAGGGCGTGCTGCGGACGGTGAAGTAGCCCGATCTGGCGAATGCTTCGACGAACGCGCGGCTCTCGGCCGACTGATCGCGGTCGAGCACGGCGATCTGGATGTTCTCGACGTCGGTCGTGAGCGCGTAGCTGAAGAGCAGCAGGAGCATGAAGGGAAGCAGGAACGCGAGGGCGAGGCTTCGCTTGTCCCGCTTGAGCTGGATCAGCTCCTTTCTCGACATGGCGCGCAGCCGCGCCACGCTGAAGGCACGATTGTTCATCCGATGACCGCTCCACCCGCGTGCCGAACGCGCGAGACGAAGACATCTTCGAGAGACGGGGACACGACGTCCACGGAGCGGCAGGTGAGCCCCGACGCTTCGAGACGGGCGCGAATGAGCGCGGTCGCGTGCGACGCTTCCGCCACGACGACTCGCAGCATTCGTCCGAACAGGCTGGCGTCGTAGACACCCTCAGTGCCGGCGAGTGCTGCTACTGCCCGTGCGGGATCGCTGGCGTCGACGCGAAGCACCGGCTCCGACATCCCATCGCGCAACTCACGTGGCGTTCCCAACGCGACCAGCTTACCGCGATTCATTAACGCGAGGCGATCACAGTACTCCGCCTCTTCCATGTAGTGCGTGCTGACGAACACCGTCGTTCCGCCGCGGGCGAGCTCCTGGATCACTTCCCAGAAGGCACGGCGGGCGAGCGGATCGACGCCGGAGGTTGGCTCGTCGAGAAAGAGCACCGGTGGCTCGTGCAGTACGGCGCAGCCGAGCGCGAGTCGCTGCTTCCATCCGAGTGGAAGGTCGCCGGTGATGCGCGACCGCTGATCCGTCAGCCCCGCCATCGAGAGCACCCAATCGCGCCGAGTCGCCAGTCGTGCACCGGTGACCTCGCGAAGGCCGCCCGCGAACTCGATGTTCTCGTCGACCGTAAGGTCGTGGTAGAGCGAGAAGAGCTGCGACATGTAACCGATGACGTGCTTGATGCGCTCACCATCGGTGCCCACATCCAGCCCCACGACGCTTCCGCGTCCCGAGGTTGGACGCACGAGGCCGGTGAGCATCTTGATCGTGGTCGTCTTGCCCGCGCCGTTAGGGCCCAGGAAGCCGAAGACTTCGCCCTGGCCGACGGTGAAGCTCACCGCATCGACCGCGGTAAACGCGCCGTAGCGGCGCGTGAGGTGATCGACCTCGACCGTAGTTGGAGTGCGCTCAGTTGACATGGCCGGTACTCGAGAGATCGATGAAGACGTCCTCGAGGGACGGATCGAGCGCCGCCATCTCGTGGACAATGATGCCCGCGTCGCGAAGCGTCGTGTGCAGCTCGTTCTCGAGTCCGGTGCGTTCCAGCGTGAGATGGAGGGACTGACCGAAGAGCGCCGCGCTGCGAACGCCCGGCTGTCCCTTCACCACATGAGCGGCCCGCGCCGGGGTGTCACAATCGATGGCGAGCGCGCGTCCGCGGAGCCGGTCCTGAAGAGCCGCAGGGGCATCGAGAGCGGTAATGCGTCCCTGATGCATCATCGCGACCCGATCACAGCGCTCGGCCTCGTCGAGGTAAGCCGTCGAGACGATGACGGTCATTCCGTTCGCGACCATCTCGTGGATGATGATCCACAGCTCACGGCGCGAGATCGGATCGACGCCGAACGTCGGCTCGTCGAGGAGCATCACCTCGGGCTCGTGAATGAGCGCGCAGCACAACGACAGCTTCTGCTTCATTCCGCCGGAGAGATTCGCGGCGAGCCGGTCCTTGAACGGACCGAGCTTCGAGAAGCCGTAGAGGCGCTCCAGCCGGGATTGCCGCGCCGCACGCGGCACGCCATAGAGATCGGCGTAGAACTCGATATTCTCGGCAACGGAGAGATCACCGTACAACCCGAAGCGCTGCGACATGTAGGCGATGCGGTGCTTCACGCCCTCGGGGTCGCGCGCCACGCTCGTCCCCTGCACCGTCGCGTCGCCCTCGCTGGGACGCAGCACGCCGGCGAGTATGCGAAGCATGGTGGTCTTTCCGGAGCCGTCAGGCCCGACGATCCCGAAGAGCTCTCCCGCGGCGACGTCGAACGAGAGCGCGTCGAGCGCCTTGAGGCCGCCGAAGGTTCTCGTCAGGCCGTCGACGGAGACCGCGACCGCTTTCCCCTGTTGGGCGCGATACACGAGCAGATCCTCGCTACTCGCCCGAAGCACTCGCCGCGTGGAACTGAACATCGGCGGGGAGGCCCGGCTTGAGGTCCATGTTCGCGTCGCCGGTAATGCGTACACGAACTTCGTAGACGAGCTTCACCCGATCCTTCGTGGTCTGCACGTTGCGCGGCGTGAACTCGGCGACGTCGGCGATGTACGACACCGTGCCGGTGTAGCTGCGATTCTCGTAGGAGTCGGCGGTGATCATCGCGGTCTGTCCCACCGCGAGGCGGCCGACCTCATCACCAGGCACGTAGATGCGGACCCACCGATCGTCGAAGTTCCTGAGCGTCAGCACAGGGAGGCCGGAGGGCAGCGCCTCGCCCGGCTCGCGGTGCCTCACGACGATCGTGCCGTTGAACGGCGCGCGCAGGGTCGCCTGCTCGAGCATTGCATCGATTCGAGCGACGGTTGCCTGCGCCTGTGCGAGGGCCGCACGCTGAGCCGCGATGCGCTCCGTGCGAGGGCCCGTCTCGAGAAGGTGGAGCTCTTCGACGGCCTTCGAGGCTTCTCCTTCAGCGACGCTGAGCTCGGTGCGCTGACGGTCGAATTCCTGCCGGCTGACGAGTGACTGCTCCGCGAGCGGCGTCAGGCGCGCGAGATCGCGCCGGGCCGCTTCACGGCGCTCGACGGCGACGGCCAGGGACGCGCGGGCTTGCGCGAGCTCCTCGCGTCGCGCGCCATTCGTCAGCTCGCGCAACACCGCCTCCGCCCCCGCGACCTGCGCCATCGCGGCGTCACGCTGCGCGAGGAGCTCGGCGCGATCGAGGCTGGCGAGCTCTACTCCAAGGCTGACGTCGTCGCCTTCCCGCACCGAGATCTGCGCCAGCCGACCAGCGATCTGGAAGCCCAGGTCGGCTTGCGTCGCCTCGACGGTGCCCGACGCGATGATCGTCTCGGGCTGGGCGGCGGACATTGTCCGATAGAGAAAGAATCCGCCGATCGTTGAGAGCACGACCGCGGCGGCGAGAATGCGTGGCTTCTTGGACATATGATCTCTCGGCTGATTGCCTGTGTTATCGCTGGTGAAGGCACGACGCGGAGAACGGGACCGCGCCGGCGAGCGATGAGAAGGCAACGCCGGGACCAGACGTCGACGGATGACTCTCCAGCGAGTCAACCGGTTGACGTACTTCGGGTTGGGAGATGTGACGGCTCTCCCGCGCGCCGTCGCGGCCGCGCCGCGTCATCGCGAGATGTCACAACCTCACGAGATGGCGCGATACTCGGTGCGATATCTCCCAATCTCGCGAGATGCCGTAATCGCCTCGTGAGCGCTGGCGGATGAGGCATCCGCGGCGCTTAGCCGTAAACCGCTGCGAGGGAGCGCTTTACGTTCTCGGGCGATCTCCCCTCGATCGTGGCAACGGCATTGCCTTCAGCAATGGCGTCGTCGGTATCCCCGGCGGCCATGGCGTCACGATCACGCCGCTCACGCGACGGTTGCCGTCGCACGTAAAAGAGATTCCTGTGAACGATTCTGACTTCGCGCCCTCCGCGGGCGCCTCGGTAGCCGACGATCGCGCCGAGCGTATCGTCGAGGCCGCGCTCGCCGAGTTCTCGGAGTACGGCTACTCCGGCTCCCGCCTCGAGTCGGTGGCTCGGCGCGCCGGCATCTCCAAGCCGACGCTGCTGCGTCACTTCGCATCGAAAGATGAGATTTTTCGCGAGGTCGTGCGCTCGACGCTGGTCGGGTGCATGCAGCCGCTTCACGAAAAGCTCGCCCACACGAATGGTGGGCCCGTCAGCGCCGTCGAGCAGATTCGCGAGTTCGCGACGAGCTACTGGGCGATGATGAGACGTCCGGCGCTCACGCAGGTCCTGCGGTTGTCCATCGGAGAGCTCCCGCGCTTTCCCGAGCTGGCCGTCTTCCAGGTGACGGAGACCCTCGAGCGTTCGCTGCGCGCACTCGAGCGGATCATTCAGGGCGGGATCGCGCGTGGCGAGCTCCGCCCTCACGACGCGCGCGCCTCGGCCCGCACCGTCCTGGCGACGGTCGCCGCGCACGCACTCTGGTTCGCCGAGCCCGAGATCTACGCTGGCGTCACCGGCAACGATCGTGATCAGGCAGAGCGGGCGACGATCGAAAGTCTCGTCGAGGCGATCGGGCCCGTGCGCGATTCCGATTCATCGCGTCACGACTGAAAAAGCGGGAGCACAGAGACACACGGAGACAGCCACAGAGACACACCGAGAACTTCAACTGCGGGAGCTTTTGAAAAGGCCTTTGCAGTTAGCAGTTCTCGGCGTGTCTCTGTGAAGGTCTCCGTGTGTCTCTGTGCTCCCGCTTTTTCAGGGCTCGTGACGCGATGAACCCAGACCTCACGCCTGCGGAAAACTCGCGAACATCTTCTGCACCGCCTTCGCGATCTGGTCGCTCGACGGATCCGCATCCCCCACCTCGTCCTTCGCCGTCGCACGCCAGACCAGCGTCTTCGTCCTGGCATCCACGACATCGATGACGAGCATTCCCTGCTGGTACTCACGAACGTCCACGCGGCGGCCGAAGTAGCCGGAGGTGTGGACATCGAGCTTGTCCTCCACACCAGCGTGATAGACGATCAGGAGATCGGCCTCACCGTTGGCGTCGGCCTTCTGCATTCCCTTGACCGCGAGCTGCTGCTCGACGGCGGCGCGGAGACGGCGATCGAACAGCGTCGCCTGCTGCATCGCCTGCATGCGCGGCGTCTCCATCCACGCATACGTGTGGTAGCTGGCGAACGACGTGTTGCGGTCCCAGTCGGTCGTCACCTGCGTCGAGACGCATCCCATCAATGTGGCACCAACAGCGAGCGAGAGCAGCGAGAGTGATTTCATGATCTATGTCCTCAATGTGTTAGGTGATGTTTGGGCGCCGCCGATTCTTCATGCACCACGACGCGTGGCGGCGCGCTCGCCATCGTGGTTGATCCTCTGAAGTGGCCGAACGGTGTCGCGAGGCGAGAGGCCGCTCGTGCCGGTGATGAGACGGTAGCCGCGATCATGGGTGATGTGGGCGTAGACCCATTCAGCGAACACCCGCACGCGGCTGCGATGGCTCACCAGGTGCGCGAGATGCACCAGGGCCCACAATGCCGAGGCGAGAGACCCGCGAATGCGGAGACGCCCGATCTGCGCCACGGCCGCGCGGCGGTTGATGATGGCCAGGCTTCCCTTGTCGCGGTACACGAACTGACTCTGCGGGCGCCGGGCGATGGCGGCGAGAATGTTCCTCGCCACGGTCCGGCCCATTTGGTTCGCGGCGGTCGCGACAGGCGGCACGGATACGCCCCCACTGGCGATGGCGGCCATGTCCCCCGCGATGAAGACTTCGGGATAGTTGGGAAGTGACAGGTACGGCGTGACGCGGACGCGCCCGGAGCGATCGACCGGAGTATCCAGCAGGCGACCCAGCGGGTTCGCGACATTCCCGGCCGCCCACATGACCGTTCTGGTCGGAATTCGCTCGTTACCCAGATACACGGCGTCGTCCGTGATCTCCGTGACCTCCACGTTGGTGCGTATCTCCACGCCTAACGCCTCGAGGTCCTTCTGTGCACGGGTGGAGAGCTTGGGATCCAGCGCCGGGAGGAGTCGCGGTCCACGCTCGATCAGCACGATTCTCGTGCAACGCGTGTCGGCGCGGCGGAAGTCGGCCGCGAGCGTGTTTTGCACCATCTCGGGAATCGCGCCCGCGAGCTCCACCCCCGTTGGGCCGCCGCCGACCACGACGATGGTCTGCTCCATCGCCCGCGTCTCCGGATCGTCCGTCATCTCCGCGCGCTCGAAGGCGAGCAGAACGCGGCGACGGATCTCCAGCGCGTCGTCGAGGCTCTTGAGTCCGGGCGCGCACGCCTCCCATCCCTCGTGTCCGAAGTACGAGTGACGGGCGCCGGCCGCGAGGAGCAGGAAATCATAGGTCAGCTCCTTGCGACCCTCGAGCACGACGGTCCGCGCATCGAGTCGAACGTCGGTCACGCGGCCAAGGAGCGTGGTCGCGTTGCGCTGCTTCCGCAGGGCGGAGCGTATCGGCACCGCGATATCACTCGGCGACAGGATCGAGGTCGCGACCTGATACAGCAGCGGCTGAAACAGGTGATGGTTCGAGCGGTCGACTATCGTTACGTCGACGGGCGCGTTGCGAAGCTTGCGCGCCGCCTGCATGCCGGCGAACCCTGCTCCGACGATCACGACGTGCTTTCGTGGTTCCGAGATATCGGGCGTGGGCATGCGACGCAACGTCGCCACCATGGAGCGCAACCCATAGCGACTGGCCACAGCGCCCATCGCGAGCAGCAATAGCTGTAAGGCGATGACGCGACTGTCGAACGTCCAGGGCGCTAGCCCCGACAGCACGAGATTGAGATTGATGAACGTCGCCACGAGCAGCATGGGCCGAAGCGCCACGCCGGTGATCAGGGCCAGGGCGATCGTCAGCTCGATGATCGGGAATGCGATCGATAGCGCGCTATCGATGCCGAGCGTCAGCGCCCAGCGGGCGAGCGGCTCGTAGATGGGGAGCAGCGCGTTCGTGTACCCTTTGGCCACGAGGTCGACGAGCGGTCTGAGCGGATTCGACGTCAGCCATCCCGTCTCGATCTTGCCGAGGCCAAAGCGGATCCAGACGAACGCGAGATAAACCCGCATCGCGAGCGCCAGCAGCGCCGTCGCTCGGCGAATCACAGAAGTGTTGCGGAAGGAGCCCATCGGTACTCTCCGGGAACGAAGTCATTGCTTCCAGCGTCATGCAGGAAGGCAATGCCAGGACCGTTCTCGGTGAATGCGATACGCGCGCGCAACGCGCGCGCTATCAACGCGTTGCGTGCTTACGCGCGCAGCCGAGCGCCTCGATGGGCGAGGCGATCATTGCGACATTTCGCAGCGTGATGATGGGACGCGGTGAGAGCCAACCAGAACTGCCAGCTGCGAGCAGTTCGCAGTCCGCAGTCCGCAGTCTTTATGACTTGCCGATCCCCAGCTTCTGCATGCGCGAACGCAGTGTGCTCGGGTTCACGCCGAGCAGCGCGGCCGCTCCGCTCGGCCCATGCACGCGGCCGTTGACCGCGGCGAGGGCGCGGCGAATCTGAGCGCGCTCGTAGTCGGCGAGGGTGGGGATGCCGGCATCGGGCGCAGACGTGGTCGAGGCGGCAGGCGGCGAACGCAGCGGAGACGCGAGCTCGACTTCGGGCCCGCGCGCCAGCACGCAGGCACGCTCGAGCACGTTCTGCAGCTCGCGGATGTTCCCGGGCCATGAATAGCGCTGCATCTGCTCGAGGCTGGACTTCGTCACGCTCTTCAGCGGCTTACACATCTTGCGCTGGAACTGCGCGAGGAAGTGATCGACCAGCATCGGGATGTCGCCGGCGCGCTCCCGCAGAGGTGGAATGCGAATCGGGAAGACGTTGAGGCGATAGAACAGGTCCGGGCGGAAGCGCCCCTCCTTCACCTCGCGATCCAGATCGCGATTCGTCGCGGCGATGAGACGAACGTCGACCTTGATCGCGCTCGTGTTACCCACCCGCTCGAACTCGCGCTCTTGAAGGACGCGAAGGAGCTTCACCTGCGTGTCGAGCGGCAACTCACCAACCTCGTCCATGAAGAGCGTGCCCTTGTCGGCCAGCTCGAAGCGCCCAATACGCTTCTGAATCGCGCCGGTGAACGCGCCTTTTTCATGGCCGAACAGCTCGCTCTCGACAACGCCCTGCGGGATCGCGCCACAGTTCACCTTGATCATCGCGCGATCCTTGCGCGGGCTGCTCTCGTGAATGGCGCGTGCGATCAGCTCCTTGCCTGTGCCCGTCTCACCGGTGAGCAGCACGGTGGTTTCGGCTGAGGCAACCTGTCTGACCTTTCGCAGCACGCCCTGGAGCGCCGGGCTCTGTCCGACGATGTCGTCGAAGCCCCGATCGGTTCGGATCTCGTTCTGGAGGTACGCGTTCTCGACTTGAAGCCGGTTCTTGTACCGCTCCCGTTCTCTGAACAGGTATGCATTCTTGATCGCCATCGCCGCCTGCTCGGCGAAGATCCCGAGGACCTCGAACTCGTGCGCCTCGACGCGTCGTCCCGCGAGGTACCCCATGACCCCAAGCGGTTCACCCCGAAACTCGAGCGGGTACCCAGCGAGGCCGACAATTCCTAGCGCTGCCCACAGCTTCGAGATGAGCGGGTCCTGGGCCATCGGGGTGTTCCGCCAGTCCTGGATGAGCATGGGGGTCCGCGACCGCAGCAGCACAGCCGCGGGAAGCTGGGAATCGAGCGGCTGACGATGGAATTCCGGCGGCGGTGAGTCGAGGTTACTGCCTGCGAGCGCCACCATGTGGAGCGCGATCTCATCGCTCGCCTGCTGCTCACCGCGCGCGATCCGCTCACGGCAATGAGGGCAGTCGTGATCGGTCATGAGCAGGAACACGCGGGCGATCACAGCCGCCGCCTGATCGACGAGCGTCGTCGTAATGGACCGGAGGACGACCTGAAGATCCTCCACCGTGGCCATCTGGCGGGTAATGGTACGTAAGGTGTCGAGCGGCGTTATGGCGCGGGCCGGCGTCGGCGCGCGTGGCGTAAAGCCCGCGAGCAGGTGGTCGACAGTCTCGTTTCGCTCAAGAGACATGCTTGGTGATCCCGAGCTTCTGCATTCGAGAACGCAGTGTGTTTCCGTTGAGCCCGAGGAGCTTCGCCGCTCCATCGGAGCCGTGCACCTTTCCATTGGTGGCGTGCAGCGCCCGCCTGACGAGCATTCGCTCTCCTTCCTCCAGGGTCACGATCGGCTCGTCCTCGGGTCCGCCGTCGCCCGACATCCGCAGCGCATCGGCAATGTCGACCGTCGGAGAGCCCGCGAGGACGCACGCACGCTCCACCACATTCTGGAGCTCGCGAATGTTGCCCGGCCACGAGTACTGCTGTAGCGCTTCCACGCTGGCCGGGGTCACGCCGTGAATCGGCTTTCCCAGCTTCCGCTGAAAGTACGAAAGAAAATGCCTGACGAGGACCGGGATGTCGGCCGGGCGCTCGCGCAGCGGGGGGATGTGAATCGGAAAGACGTTGAGCCGGAAGAACAGATCGGAGCGGAACCTTCCGGCGCTTACCTCGGCAGCGAGATCTCGGTTCGTCGCCGTGACCAGTCGTACATCGACTTTGATGGCCCGCGTTCCGCCCACGCGCTCGAGCTCCTGCTCCTGGAGGACGCGGAGCAGCTTGATCTGCGTGTCGGGTGGCAGCTCACCGACCTCGTCCATGAAGAGGGTGCCCTTGTCGGCCAGCTCGAAGCGTCCGATACGACGTTGTAGCGCACCGGTGAACGCGCCTCTCTCATGTCCAAAGAGCTCCGATTCGACCAGACCCTGGGGGATCGCGCCGCAATTCATCTTGATCAGCGGCCGCGCGCTTCGCGGACTCAAGCCGTGGATGGCCCGCGCGATGAGCTCCTTTCCAGTGCCGGTCTCCCCGGTGAGCAGAACGGTCGTATCGACCGGAGCCACCTGCTTCACCTGTCGAATCACCGACTTGAGCGCGGGACTGACGCCGACGATGTCCTCGAAGCCCCGCTCCGCACGAATCTCCTCGGCGAGATAGGCGTTCTCCATCTGCAACCGCTCCTGATACCGCTCGAGCTCGCGGAAGAGGAACGCATTCTTGATCGCCATCGCTGCCTGATCGGCGAAGATGCCGAGCATCTCGAAGGCTTCGGTGCTGATGGTGTTCTTGCTGACATAGCCGACGACGCCCAGCCGCTCGCCGCGGAAGTCCAGCGGGTATGCGGCCATACCCACGGCACCTCGCTCACGCACGAGCTCGCTGATCACCGGATCCTGCATCGCCCGCTCGTGCAAGCGCACGTCGGGGAGATGCAGCGGTTTGCCGGTTCGCATGACCTCCGAAGCGAGACGCGGACCATCGAGACCCATGCGGTGCCGCGGTCCGGCCGGGTCACGGCTCGGCCCGGCGGTCGCCATGAGGTGCAGGGCTCGCTGGTCGGATGCCGGCTGCACACCAGCGTCGATGCGCGCCTGGCACAGACTGCACTCATGGTCGTACAGGTAGAGAAAGAGTCGTGAAAAGAGCCCGTCGCCGCGTTCGACGAGGGCCGTCACGATCGAGCGCAGCACGGTGTCGAGATCATCGGCCGTGGCCATGTGCCGCGTGATCGCGCGCATCGTATCGAGCTGAGTTGGCTGTACTATCTCGCGATCGATGGTCACGATCGCCGCACCGGGTGGGGGGTGGCCCAACTTTCGTGTCCGTCCCCGTTTCCGCAAGAGCAAAGAAGGGGGTGGTGGCGTCTCGACGCCCCCACCCCCTTCTTCGTACCTCTGACTTACGGCGGCATTACGGCATACCGACGGCCCTCCTCAGCTCCGCCACCGCCACCCGGTATCCCGCTTCCGCGGCCAGGGCATCAGCCTCCGCGCTTGCGACAGCCGCCTCGGCCTCCACCCCCGCGGTGGAGAGGACGAGGCCACTCGAGACCTGGTCGAGCTTGATTCGCGCCGTCTCACGACGGAGCGCCAGGACTTCTCCGGCAAGTACCGCACTGCGGCGAGCACGCTCGACCTTCCGCTGCGCCTGCTCGATCTCGGTCGCGATCTCGCGACGGACGCGCTCCAGATTCTCCTCGGCGGTGCGCTTCGTTGCCCGCAGCTCCGCCACGCTCGCCTCCCGCTTCCCGAAATCGAACACCGTCCACTCGGCCTTGATCCCGAACGTGAAGTTGCTCTTGGGGAGCAGCGCAACCGCCGTTTGGTACACTTCCGTGCCGTAGACGGCTATATCCGGGATATATGCGGCACGCTTCGACCGCAGCCCGCCCTCTGCCTTACGCAACAGCTGACCCGCAGCCTCCATGTCAGGGTTCTCGGTCATGGCCCGGCTCACGAGAGTGTCGAGCTCGAGTGAGTCCGCGAGATCCACGCGCGCCGGCAGCTCCAGCTGCATCCGTGGGTCGAGCGTGACGCCGAGCAGCTCGGAGAGCGTTGCCGTGTAATCGGCGATCTCATCCTCGGCGGCCTGCAAGCTCTGGCGGGCATCGAGCGCCGCCGTGCGACCCTCGAGCTCCGCGACCGGGAGCTGCGTGCCGTTGGCGACACTACGCACGCGGTGACGCAACGCGTCTTCAGTGACGTCGACCCGCAACGCCGCTGCCCGCTGCCGGTGCCGCGCAACGAGCAGCCCGTAATACACGCGCTCCACGGCCAGCTTGACATCGAGCTCGGCCTTCCGTGCCTCCGCGGCTGCCGTGCGCTGATCGGCCAACGCAACGTCGCGAGAGGCTCGAATCTTCAGCAGCGATGTGATCGGCTGCGCGATGGTGAGCGTTCCATACCTCGAGCTCGTCCCTCCCTGCTCGAGGTTGACATCCTCATTCGGAATCGGCTGGCCATCGTATACACCGAGCGACCCGCGCTCGAACGTGATGCGCTGATTCCCCGTGCTTTGCGTCGTCTGGAATGCGGCGCTGATCGTCGGCAGCATCGAGCGTGATGCCTGCTGCGTTCGATACATCGACTCGTTGGCGCGGCTGCGCGCCACCCGCACGCCACTGTTGTACTCGAGCGCGAGAGCGACGGCATTGTCGAGCGTGAGCCGCCCGGGCGACTGCTGCGCGGACGCGCTCGACGCTGAAAAGAGCATCCCCATTGCGATCGCGAGTACGGGGACCGCTCCCGCGATACGATGCGCGCTCGTGAATACCGGCACGTTCTCATCTTCTTCTTCGACTTCCCACATCGGCGGCGGTACCGGGGCGGCTTTCGACCGCTTCCGGTGGTGCCGACGCTCCACGAGCACGTACAGCACCGGCACGACGATCAAGGTGAAGACCATCGAGGCAATCAGTCCCATTGCGAGCACGCTCGCGAGCGGGGACCACATGCTCGAGCCGGACATGATCATCGGCAGCACACCCGCCGCGGCCGCCATCGTCGTGAGAAAGATCGGGCGCAACCGTCGCCGGCCGGCTTCGATCGCCGCCTGCTCCAGCTCCATCCCTTTGGCAATCTGCTCGTTCATGTAGTCCACCAGAATGATCGCGTTTCGGACAACCAGCCCCATGAGACCGATCACGCCGAGGAACGCGGTGAAGCTGAAAGGATTTCCCGTCATGAGCAGGCCGGCCGCGGCTCCGAAGATCGAGAGCGGAATCGAGACCATCACGACGAGCGGCATGCGTATGTTGCGGAACTGGAGCAGCAGGATCAGGAAGATCATGACCAGGCTGATCATGAGGGCGACGTACATCTCACCCTCGGTGTCGGTCTGGTTCTCATACTCTCCACCGTATTCGATCGACGTACCTGCCGGCATCGTGAGCGTGTCCGTGGTGGCCCGTACCGCGGCCAGCACCTCGGAGGCGAGGAAGCCCTCCTGCGCCCACGTGCGAACCGTGAGCGTGCGCAACCCGTTGCGGCGGACGATGCGGCTGGGCTCCCACACCGGCGTCAGCGTCGCCACCTGACTGAGTGGAACCCGAGCTCCCGTCATCTCGGACGTGATGTACGCGGCGGAGATGTCGTCGAAGCGTTGCCGTTCCCCCTCGCCGAGGCGAAGGGTGATGTCCACGGCGCGGCTACCTTCCCAGAATGTCGAGACGGGCGCGCCTTCGAATCCGCCGGCGAGCAGCCGTGAGATCCCGGCACTCGTGAGGCCGACGCGGCTCGCGGCTTCCTGGTCGACCTTCACGGCGAGGCGATAGGTGTCGTCGCGCCAGTCGGTCGTGATGTCGCGCGTGCCGGGCGTCTTGTAATACACCTGCTGAATCTGCGCCGCCGCCTTCTTGAGCGTCGTCAGATCGGTTCCGGTGATCCGGATCTCGATCGGGGCGCCGTACGTCGCGCCTTGCTGAAGCTCCTTGACCATGATGTGCGCTTCCGGAGCGATCCCCGGGAGCGCCCGGCTCAGCTTGTGTACGAGCTCCGGCGTTACTTCCGGCGACGTGGTATTCACCACGATCTGCCCGTACGCCGGCGTCGCCATCTCCGGGGAGATCGCGTAGTAGAACCGCGGCGCACCCGATCCGATGATCGATGCGACGTTGGTGATGTCGGGCGTTTTTGCCAGCTCGCCCTCTACCTTCCGCACGGCCGCCTCAGTGGCGCCGATCCGCGATCCTTCCTTCATCCATACATCGATCACGAACTGATCGCGCTCAGCCGACGGGAAGAACTTGTCGCCGACGAAGCTGAGCATCACGAGACCCCCGATAAAGGCCGCGACGCCGAACGCCATCGTCAGGCCTTTGCGCGGCATCGCGATCCGAGCGGCCCAGTCGTACGCCTGCTCCATCGCATCGAGCGGCTTGAACGCACGCACACGGCCGAGCCAGGTGCGCGGAGCCTGCTGCACCTGCGGGGTGTAGCCCTGCGGCGGATGCGCGCGCAGGCCCGTCTTGATGAACGCGTAGGCCAGCAGCGGCGTCAGCACCATCGCGACGATGTAGGAGCAGAACAGTGAGACGGCCACGGTGATCGGCAGCGCCCGAATGAACTCACCCGTCGTTCCGCTCAACCACGCCAACGGCAGGAACGACGCGATGATCGTGAGCGTCGCCGCCAGCACCGGCGCGGCAAGGTCGCTCGAGCTCCGCCACGCCGCCTCGGCGCGCGAGACGCCATGATCGAGCAGCTCGACGAAGTTGTCGGCGATCACGATCGCATCGTCGACCACCATGCCGAGCACGACGATCAGCGCCGCGATCGACACCTGGTGCAGCTCGACGCCGACCCAATCCAATGCCGCAAAGGTGCAGGCAATGGTGACGGGAATCGCGACCGCGGCGATCGTCGCGACACGCCACGGCAGGAGCAGCATCGTCACCAGAATCACGGCCACGATCGCGATCGCGAACTCGCGGTTGAAGTGCGAGATGCGCTCTTCCACCACGCGCGGCTGGTTCGAGACCAGCGTCACCTTCAGGTCGGGCGGAAAGGTTCGCTTCACCTCGGCGAGCTTCTCATCGACCGCTTCGCCGAACTCCACGATGTTGTTCCCTTCCTGCATCTCGACCGACAGCATGACCGCCGCCTTGCCGTCCACGCGCACGAACGACGACGGATCCTGATACCGGCGGCTCACGTCGGTGAAGTCGCCGAGGTACACCGGCTGGCCGCTGGCCTTGGAGACGTCGACCATGAGGCGACGCACCTGGTCTTCTGTCTGGAACAATCCGCTCGTCTGCAGCGGTACGTCACCGCGCTCCGTCTCGAAGCTCCCGGCGTACTCCACCAGGTTCTGCTGGCGGAGCGCCTGGGTGATCTGCGCCGGCGTGACCGAGTACTGCGACAGACGGGAGAGCGAGGTCGCCACCTCGATCTGCTCGCGCTGCTCACCGTACCGCTTGATCTTCGACGTCGACGGAACCGTGCGAAGCGCATCCTCGATACGGTTCGCGTAGTCCTTCAGCTCCCGGTAGCCGTAGCGGTCGCCCGAGATCGCAATGAGCAGTGCGACCGTGTCACCGAAATCACCGTCGACCGCCACGCCCTGCACTTCCTGAGGCAGCTCGCGATTCTTGAGGTCATTGAGCTCGTGCCGCAGCTTCGACCAGAAGAGATCGGGGTCGGTGACCCAGTCCTCGAGCTCGAGCTGCACGATGACGATGCCATCACGGCTCGTGGAGAACGTCTTGCGCTTCTTGACTTCGGCGAACCGGAACAGGCGCTCCTCGATCTTGCGCGTCACCTGCGCTTCGACCTGTTCGGCCGTGGCGCCGGGGTACGTCGCCATCACCAGGCCGGCGCGGATCGTGATCTTCGGATCCTCGCGCCGCGGCATCTTCATCAGAGACAGCGCCCCGGCAATGACGATCATCGCGATGAGCGTGATCGTGACCGCCGGATATTTGAGTGAGCTCTTCACGATTTTCATCTGGAGGTCCCCGCGGGTGTGGTGGCCTGCGCGACCGACTTGGCGGAGTCCGCCTGGATTCCCTCGGTGGTCGCGGCGACGGTCGCACCGTCGCGGATACGCTCCTGACCAGCGATGACGACGAGCTCACCTGGTGCGATGCCGTCGGTGATCTCGATCTCTCGATCGATAGGAGCTCCGACCGTAACGCGGCGGCTGTATACCCGCTGCTCGGCCGGGAAATAGACGAACACGAGTGTCGCGCCTTCGGCATCCCGCACGACGGCCTCGCCGGGAATGGTGAGCGCGCGGGTGATGCGGTTCCCGCTGATGTGAGCCTCTGCGATCATCCCCGGCAGCAGCGTACGATCCGGATTCGGGATGTCGATCTTCACCGGATACGTGCGTGACGCCGGATCGGCGGACACGCCGATCGTCGTGACGCGTGCGTCGAACAGCTGACCCGTTAGTGCTCCGACCGCGATCGTGGCAGTCGCATTCCGGCGAATCAGGCCGATTTGCGACTCCGGAATGCCGACGCGAATGGTGACCGGGTCGACCGCGACAATGCTGAACACCGGGCTGCCCGGCGCCGCCATTTCGCCGAGGTCGATCCCGCGGCGCGCGATGACGCCGGAGATGGGGGCCACGAGCCGCGTGTGGCCGAGGCGCTCGGCGGCGAGCAAGGCATTGGCCGTCGCGACCTGAGCGGCCGCCTCGAACTTCTGAAAGTCGTTGGGCGCGAGGCTACCACGCTCAAAGAGCTGGCGCATCCGTTCGTACTCGCCCTTCGCCTGCGCGGCACTGGCCGACGCTTGCTGCATCGACAGCCGATAGTCGGTTGCATCCACCGTTGCCAGCAGCTGGCCAGCACGAACGATCTGTCCTTCCTCGACGCCGACGTGGACGATTCGGCCGCTTACCTGGAAGGCGACGTCGGCCGTCGTGTTGGCGTCGACGGTGCCGCTGGCGTTGACAATGGCGGGACGCTCGACGGCGAGCGCCTCGCGAACGCGGACGGCGGTCGCCGCCGCCGGCTGCTCATCCGACGCCTCCGCGTGCGACGAACAGCCGGCGGCGACGGCCACCGAGAAGAAGAGGGCCGCGAGCGCCAATGCGCGCGCGTCGGTTTCCTTCAGTCCACTAAAGAGTCGGGGCAGCATGCGAACCTCTGTGCGTGATGTCATGTGAGCGCTCGTGTAGTTGTAGACCGCTGCGGTCAGGCCGCGGCCGGAAGAGTGATCGATTGAATCCAGAGCTCGGCGAGGTGCGTGAGATACCGCTCGAGTCCGCAGCGCTGGTGTTGTTCGGCGACGACGGGTGCGTCGACCTTGTACGTCCGCCACGGTTGCTCGGCGCGGACCCGGATCGCCGCGACGACCGCGCCGCCGCGGCGCGCGATGATCCACTCATCGTCGCCCTGAGTCAGACTGGCTCGCACCATGTCGATGGAGCAGTAGCCTCCGAGTGCGGCGATGCGTGAAGCCTCCGACAGATCGGCAAAGCCGTAGGCGTACCGCGGCGGTTGAAACGGGATCGCTCGAGTCTCATTGCGCACCACCTGGAGGTGCGCCCTTGTTTCCTGCGCTGTCGTGTTCATGTGTCCTCCGTGATGGTGTCGCGTGACCCGTTGGTCACCGCGGCCTCATGCAAAAGCATCACGAGGGCCAACCGCCGACGGCGCCTGACGAGCCCAGCGAAGTGCGTTGTGCAATTGGAGTTGGCTCGCATCGCGTCCGCTGGTGTCGCGGACCGGTTTTACGTCGATCGACGCGAGAGTTCGCGATGCTGCGGCATTTCGCGGTGGGAGAGGAACTCTCCGCGTGTAGAAGCGTGGGCCACGGGCCAAGGGCCAGGGGGCCAGGGGATGGAAAGGGCCGCCGCGCTTTCGCGCGTGCGGCCCTTCATTAGATGAGCGCGGCAGCTCGCTGCCGCGCCTTTCCATCTCTTGGCCCTTGGCCCTTGGCCCTTGACCCTGCCTCTGCGACATCTCGCAATCTCGCGAAATCACGCGGCGCCATCGTGAGCCGGCCTCGGAGAGGATTACACGCGCGCAACGAGCAACCTGTTCTGTGACAGGCATTTGCAGGCGCTGACGAGCTGCCTCGCTCGATGGTCCCCACGTTGCCTTGACCTGTCGTGACTCGCCACGTCGGGCGAGCCGTTAGGTCCCGTGACAACAACACGCCCCACGGCGGAGATCCCATATATGATGAGAATCAAGAGCTTCATGACGCTGTTATCGGCCACTCTCCTTGGCGTGGCCACCTCGGGCCTGGCGGAGGCCCAAGTGAGTGAGCGCCAGTTCGAGGTGCGCCCGTTTCTCGGCGCGTATCTTCCGACTGGTGATCACCGCGACCTGCTCGGAGACGCGATCACGGCGGGGATGCAGGCCGGATATACCATCACCGAGCACCTCTCGCTCGTCGCGACGCTCGGTGTGACGCCGAGCAGCGACAAACGAATTCCGCGCTACAGTGACATCGATTTGTTCACGTATGACATCGGCGCCGAGCTGACGAAGTCGTTCGACGTCGGCCAGGCAGGGATGACGCTGTCGCCGTTCCTCGGTGTCGGGGCAGGTGGGCGCACCTACGATTACCGCGATTGGAACTCGAAGTCCGAGACGAATTTCGCGGGATATGGCGCCATCGGCGGTCAGCTTCGCATGGCCTCGCTCGGCGTGCGTGTCGAGGCGCGTGACTACCTGTCGAGCTTCAAGGGTCTCATTGGCGAGATGCCCGAACGAGAGACCCGCAACGACCTCACGATCGTAACCGCCCTTTCACTCTCCTTTTGACTCCTGGAGGCCTGCCTGTCATCGGTCGCGGGGCGTCGTCGAATGGCGCTTCGCACCGATACGGCCGAGGTTATCATGTCCGCTTCGAGATATTTTGCCGATGACCCGATTTTCGCCGCTCTTCAGGCACTCCACTGTCCGCCGGAGGAGCTCGCGCAGGCACTCGGGGTCGACCTCCGGACGTTGTGGCGCTACTACGGTGGCGAGCAGGAGATTCCCGTACACATCGTACATCGACTCGTAATGCTTCTCGAGGATCGCGCCGGATTTCTTCGCGAGGTCGCGGCAATTCTCGCCGGCGGGCGGGGGCCGCGAAATCTGGCGGCCGTTTCGTGACGTGATTGGTCGGAGGTGCGCTCAGGCCTCCACGCTTGCATTCAGAGCTCCACGCTTGCATTCAGAGCTCCACGTTCATGGGGGAACGCTGATTACGCGGATGCGGCGGATGAGCGCGGAATGCTCCGAACGTCCGATCCCTCCTCGCAGGAACAAACAGCATTTGTTTTTTTTTCTGCGTGAGGAGAGTTGTGATCCCCAGGAACCACCGCGCAAATCCGCCGCATCCGCCTAATCCGCGTTCCCCCATGAACGTGGCTGCCTCAATGCAAACTCTGGATTCTGCATTTCAGAATTCTGCATTCTGAATTCTGAACTCTGTCATCCGTGCCCTTACTTCACGGACGAGGCAGCACGACGTCGACCACGAGCGGCCGATGATCCGACACTCGAGTCACCGGTACCTCGGCGCGCGCGCACTGCATCACTCCGGTCAGATACAAATAGTCGATTCGCTTGACCGCTGAATCCGCCGGGTAAGTCAGACCATCACCCTGCCCGCACTCGGTAAACGCATCACGGAACCCCGGCTCCCGGAGAATCGCCTGGACGGCGCTCTCCGGCGTCGAGTTCATGTCGCCACCAAGCAGGACGAGGGGACGCGACTGGCGCACGGCCGTCACCCTCGACACGATCACCCGCGCTTCCTGCTGCCGCCAGGTATCCTCGCGTGACGCGTCGATGTGGGTGTTGAACACCGCGATGGCGCCGTACGGCGACATCACGTCGGCACGGAGGAGACCACGCGGTTCGCGCGAGCCACCTGCGCGCGTCTGCGGAGGATCGACCGGGAGTCGATACAGCGTGTCGAACGCGATCGGCCAGCGTGACAGCGTGGCAACGCCGTATTTTCCGCCGTCATAGTCGAGCGCGCTGCCGAATGCCACGTGAAAACCGCTTCCGACGGCAAGCACCGCCGGCTGATCGACGACACCCGATCGGCGCGTGCCCTGATCCACTTCCTGGAGCAGAACGAGGTCGGCTTCCGTCTCGCGAATCAGCGCGATGACGCCCGGAAGGTTGTCGACACCCTTCGCGTCCTTGCCTGCGTGGATGTTGTAGACGAGCACGCGAACGGTATCGCCAGGCTGCACCTCGGCCGTCGCGCGAGGCCGCGTGGCGCAGCCAGCATCGGAAGCGAGCAGTATGGCGAGCGAAAGCGCGTGAATGGCTCGGAGCACGCGCTGAATCTAGACACACCAGCCTCGGTGTGCACCGACTGTCAGGCTACCGTCGCGCGGCGGTGAAGCGCACGCCAGAGGTTCGCGTCTGCCGCGCCGCCGCCGGACAGGCCCCGAGCCGGTTCCAGTGTCGGCGAAGGACGGGCCACAGCCGCTGGTTCGCGAACGCGGTCGCGAGCGGCTCTACCCGATCGACTTCGCGGTTGAGCCGGAAGTAGATGGTCCCGACGAATCCACAGCTCAGCGCCGCTCCTCCATTCCTCGACGCATTGCCCACCGCGAACACCAGCGTCGTAGCGACGACCGGGTCGACCCTCACAACGGTGTCTCGGGACCTTCGCAATGCGGAGGCAGGAGCGTTGAGCGTTCCTGTCTTTCCATAGAAGGCGATATTGGGGCCCAGCACGCGCCTCACGATCGCCCCGGTGCCGGCGGCGGTTCCCGTTTCACCCACGCCGCGAAGTCCGGCCATGAAGGTCGAGTACCAACGCTGAGAGCGCAGGCCGTGATTCGCCGCCGGAGCAACCCCCGTATCGGTTGGCACGAACCGCAGCACCAAGGCTCGGTCGCTCACCAGCCGGCCAAACGCCTGAGTGAGATCGATCGGAGTCAGCCGTGCCTCGCCCGCGCCAATCGCAATCGCCGCCAATCGACGGAGGGTCGACCGCCGTCCCTGATACGCCAGCCCAACTCGCGAGCGGTCGGGCCATAGGCCACTCGGCACACGGACTGGATTCCCCGCTGCGTCGATCAATCCTTCCCACACGGTCGAGTCACCAGGATCGACGCTCGCTTCCTCGAGCGAGGTCGTGATCCCGAAGAGCTCGTCGAGCCCGTGCGAAAGAACGCTCGCGAACAACGATTCCGGATGAATCGTGAGATCCGGCTCGAGCGGAAGGCGCGGCTGACGATCCGATTCCTCCCGCGCACTCAGTCGATAGACGGCACCCGACCGGTACTCGAGAGCAACCCGTCCATGGCTTCGTGGCTGAAGTCCGGCGCTCACGAGGCTCGCCGCGTACACGTTGCTCGAGCACTCGAGAAAGCGCCTCAGATCTATCCACCCCACGGCGCACTTCGCGCCCGTCTCGAAATCGCTCGACAGCGGATAGCCCCACAGCTCGTTCACCCTCCCGCCCGGGTTGCGGATTTGCAGCGAGGCAAGCTCCGGAAACGAGACCAGCGTTGCGGCGGCGAGCAGCGGCTTGATCGCCGATCCGACGTTCACGCTGCGCAACACGCTGCTCGGCGCATCCGCGTAGCGGTGATTCACTTCGGGTGCGGCGAGAATCTCACCGTTCGCGAGATTCGCGATGAGACCGACCGCGAACGACAGGTCGCGCGCCTGCGGCTGCGCCTTGATGAACGATTCCAGCTCCGCCTGAAGCTCCCGCGAGAGTTGCTCATCCAGGCTCAACGGAACGACGCGAGGCGTCGACAGCGCGGACATGAGCCCGAACCCGCTCGCCGAAACGAGCTGCCGCGCGATCGGTGTGTCCCAATCGGCGTTCTGCCGCCACACGACGCGGCCGTTCACCCACTGCGTGCCGGCGAGAATCCCCGATACGGTCTGCTCGAGCGCCATCGGCTCACCTGGCTGACCGAGAATGCGCGAAGGCAGGCGAATCAATCCTCCCCGGCGAATCGGCAGTTGCGGTCCGTGGGGGACGAGCTTGCCGTCGTAGAACACGCTGTCCCGGCGAAACATCCTCAACGAGCCCGGATGTCCCTGCTTGTCGAGGGCCATCAGAATCTCGGGCCGCGCCGATCCCGGCTTGCGACACTGGATGCCGGCCGAGTCTTCGCGGACGAGGAAGGCGCACCCGCGTCGACCGCCGGGTGTCGTTCCTTTCCCCGTGAGCGTGACGGTCGTGTCCAGCCCCACGAACGCGAACCGTTCGGTAGCTCGACGCGCCGTGATCATCACTTCCCGCCGCGACTCGAAGGGTGACGCGACACGCATCCCGGTCGTGGCGGCGCGGGAGCTGAGCGTGCTCCGGTAACCGTCGCCTGACGAGTCGTCGACGAAGCGGATGCGTGTTCGGAACACCGAGGGATTTTCTTTCTCGCGCAAGTCCACGAGAGGGCCGAGACTCGCCCCCCGGCGAACGAACCGGTCTTGCACATCCCCCACGCGTCTGCGCTGAATCGTGTTGTAGCGGCGGACGTGATCCGAGACGAACCCGCCCTCGCGCAGCGACGGCGAGTGGCCAGTGTCGACGATCGCGAGCGTGTCGAACCGCACCGTCAGGAATTCGCCGCGTCGCCGCAGCACCACCGAGTCTTCCCCGACAACGATAGCGCGGCGCAGCGAGCTGTCGCTTGGCTCGAGGCCCGCGGCGAGCTCTTCCTCCAGCGCGCGATAGAGCATCGGCCCCCGCGCGCGCTGATCGTACGCCGAATGGTAGAGTCGCACGACCACGAATCCGAAGGCGGCGAGCACGCCACCCAGCACCAGCGCGGGAATGAGCAGGGACATGATGCGAAGACGGCGCGTCATGGGACCCGCTCCCGATTGGCCGTGATGAGCGATGTGTCGAGCAGCACGGCGAGAATCGCGGTGACGATGCCGCCCACGAACGTGACGTCGCTCCACGCGTTGAGGCCGAGGAAGGGCATGTTCTGCCCGGTGAGCGGCACCATCGCCAGATTCGAGGCGGCGACGTACACGGCTGGCACCGTGATCAGCAGAATGCCGCCCACGAGCACGGCGACCGCCGTGTCGTCGGGCCGGTTCGCGTCAGGCGGAGCGCGGTGAATCGACCACAGGACCCCCAAGGGAACGATGGCCATGACGATGTACGCCGCGAGCACCGCGAGGCCGCCCAGGAAACCATGCTCGGCGATGAGGTAGACCGAGAAGGCGTTTTCGGCGTCTGACACGGCGGCGGGGACGCCGCGGCCAATCACGGTTGGACCGGCTAACCCGTTTCCGGCGAGGCCGCTCGCGGAATAGGCGCGACCTCCCCAGACCTGCTCGAGCGCGGGAACGATCTCTTCGCGCGCGGGACTCGGGCCCGCGCGAGCGAGCACGCGTTCCAGCAGATCGGGATGGAACGCGGCAAGCCCACGAACGACGGAGCGTCGCACCGGATCGGTGAATCCCGGCACGTGGCGCAGTGGGCCGCCGAGTGAGGCGAACGCGGCATCGGTCTCGTGAGGCGTTTGCTCCGTCGAGAGACTCTCCGCATCGGGCGACAGCGCTGGCCAGGCGAGGATTGCGCCGACAACCGCCAGCGTTCCGGCAACCGCGGCCAAACGCGTCGGGACACGGTCGATCCCGACGGACAGGAGCAACGTCACGAGGAGCGGGAGACCGACCACGAGCACCAGCCCGAAGTCGATGGTGACGACGAGGAACATCGCGGCGAGGAGAACGCCCGCCACCGTGAGCGCTCGCGCGACGTGCAGCCGCGTGAGTGAGGCCCCGAGATGGTGGCCGAGGCGAACGGCCAGGAGAAACAGGAAGAACACGCCGACGAACAGGAGGGTCGGTCCCTCCACCCAGAGCATCGCGAGGTTGAGCGCCGTCAGGAGCAACAGAACCATCGTGACAGCGCCCCAGCGTGAGGGCGTTCCCTCCGCGTCAGTGGGCGATGCCATCTGAGAGCGGGAATCGAATCGGGTTATCACCTGCGTAACGACGACCGCGATCAGCAGCATCGCGGTAATCACGATCGTCATGACCAGCGCCACGTCGCGCATGAGCACGCTGAGCGGAATGCCGAACGTGATCAGCGCCAGCGCCGCCCACCGCGCCCGATCATGCTCGAGGTCCTCCGACGACAGCACCGCGCCCGCCGTATCGACGGTGCGTTGCGTCTGTCGCTGCGCCGTCAGGTACTCGACGAGCACCCACGCCAGCAGTGTCAGTGAGACCACGCCGGCAGTACCGGCGAACGTTCCTGGCCGCTGGTACATCACGAGCACGATCCCGCCGAGCAGCGGCAGCCAGCCCTTCCAGCTGCCTGACGAGCGGGGGAGAACGTTTGCCCATCGACGGCTGGGGATGACGGCCAGCGCGGTCGCGCGCGTCCGAATTCTCATACTGCGCTCGAGCCGATAGAACCAGCCAAGCACCCGCGCCCCCCAGACATCCCACCGGAGCAATGCCGTCGTCGTGACGATCAGCACCACCCACAGTCCGACCGCCGTGTCGGCGCCGCGCGCGTGATAGGGCGCGGCGTAGCTCACGCGATATCCAAGTGCCAGCCGAACGCCCAGCAGCACGACCGCCAGGCTGGCGATCGCCCACGCCGCATTCACCGCGATGGTGTTCTGCTCGAGCAGTTGGCTCACCCGACTGGAGCGCGCGATGAGCACGCCCGCCCCGACCATCATGAGCGCGAGCCCGGCGAGCGTGAGCAGGAGTGACGCGAGCTCCCCGCTCTCCATCTTGAACACCCGGAAGCGATACCACGCCCGATCCTTGCCCGACGAGCGCGCCGGCACGAGCAGCTCCTCGCCGGTCGCGGCCGCGTACTCACGCTCCGGCGTGATGACGACGTATCGCTCCCCCACGGCCGACACTCGCGCCAGGAAGGAGAAGCGCGACGTGTCGAGACCAAACCCGGCGATGTCGAAGTGAGGAATCGTCGGCGGAAGGGAGCGGCTGCTGATGAGCGTGCACCGGTCAATGGGCCTGCACACTTCATCGGCGGGCAACCACCCGAGA
>DATFBS010000054.1:0-58545 GCA_035253695.1 Gemmatimonadaceae bacterium | reverse complement strand
CGGGCGCCTACTACTATTGGGCGACGACGATGAACCGCCGGGTAGCGACCCGCACGCGAGACGATGCGCAGCTGTCGGGGGCGATTATCGTCGATCCGGCGACCGGACCGGTGGCGCCCGACCATGTCATGGTCTTCGGGGAGTGGTCGGATCGCGCGGGCGGAGAAGATGTGGGCCCTCGTGAGCGGCTCCTGCTCGTCATCAACGGTCGCTCGTGGCCGCACACGACCAGGCTCACGCACAAGGTTGGCGACACCGTTCGGATGCGGCTGATCAACACGTCGGCCGAAGTGCATCCCATGCATCTCCATGGGTTCTACTTCCACGTCGACAGCCGTGGCGATGGGATCGGAGACACGACGTACGCGGAGTCCCAACGCGACTGGGTGGTGACGGAGCGGGTGCGAGTCGGCTCGACCACGACCTTCTCGTGGGTTCCGGAGCGACCGGGGAATTGGCTCTTCCACTGCCATTTCACGTCCCACTTCGCGCTTCGTGCCCCGTTAGGTATGCCGAAGCCGGCGCCAACGAAGGGCGCGCATGATGCACACGTGGAGAACCACGCCCTCGAAGGGATGAACGGGCTCGTCGTCGGCGTGACGGTCGAGCCGCGCGGCGCTGCCACTCTGCGACCCGCCAGCGATGATGGACGCCGTCGACTGCGTCTGCTCGTACGCCCGGGCGGAGGGACGACCGAGCTGCCGTATTACGCGTTCTCACTCCACGAGCGGGGCGCCGAGCCGGCCGTGGACACCAGCAGGCGCAGCGGGCCGCCCATCGTCCTTCGTCGCGGGGAGCCGGTGTCCATCATGGTCGTCAATCGAAGCCCCGAGGCGACCGCCGTCCATTGGCACGGCATCGAGCTCGACAGCTACTTCGATGGCGTCGCGGGGTACAGCGGCGAGAATCGTCGCCTCTCGCCGGCGATCGCGCCGAGAGATTCCTTCGATGCGCGATTCACGCCGCCACGGTCGGGAACGTTCATCTATCACACGCATGTCGACGAGCCGAGACAGCAGCCGGCCGGGCTGTCAGGCGCATTGCTCGTCGTCGACCCCGACCGTCCCTACGATGCGTCCACCGACATCCCTGTGCTCATCACCTCGCCGCGGGTGCCCGAGGTGGAACGCCGGGCCGTGTTGATCAATGGAGAGCTCGCGCCGGCGCCCGTGGAGATGCGAGCGGGCGTAGCTCATCGCATTCGGCTGATCAACATCACCGTGGCCCGCCCCGGCATTCGGGTCGAGGTGTGGCGTGATTCATCGCTCGTTCGCTGGCGAGCGTTGGCGAAAGATGGCGCCGACCTGCCTGACGAGCGGCAGGTGATGCGGCCGGCTCGTCAGCCGATCACCATCGGCGAAACCCATGATTTTGTGCTCACGCCCTCCGAAACAGGGCCGATGCGGCTCGAGGTGCGCACCGGGAATGGCGTGCTGCTCACGACCATGCCGCTCGTCGTCAAGTAAGCCGGAGTCGATGCACGAAATGCAGCAGCGCTCCGTATAGCAGCGTCAGCGGGAGAAAGAGACTCAGCGTCAGGGGCGTGAACGGGCTCGCACCGCGCAGCGTGAGCAGTGTGAGGACGATTCCGAAGATCACGCCTCGCAGCGCGGGACGGTCGCGCAGAAGGCGGGCGAGCACCGCGTATATCAAGCCTCCCGCGGCACCGCTCACTATCCCGAGGAACACGACGGTCATGGTGCCGCCGAGCGAAAAGCTCGGCGCCACGTTCGTGGCGTGGGCGATGATACGCATGGCGATGCGGCTGCCGACGCCGAGAATGGGCAGACCGAGCACCATGCCGAGCACCGGATCGAAGACCCACGGATTGCGCGCGAGGTGCTCGGCACGCGTCGGTCGCTGTTCTACAGCAGCAGGTAGCGTCACGCCACCTCCCCGATCGAGGCTCCGGCATCGGCGAGCAGCTCGCGCAACAGGCTGCGGTGACATCGCGTCGCGTCCTCACAATAGCATCCCACCGCGAAGCTCGCCTGCTGCGAGAGCGCGGCGAGGAGCTCGATGAGATGCCGCGCCGCTGGCTCGCGCATTTCCTTGTGATACCGTTGAGCGTACCGCTTCCACCGCGCGTCCGTCCACGGCTCCGACAGTGCCCAGGACACGACCTCGGTGCTCGGAGCCAGCTCGGGAAGCCATACGTCGAAGTAGTCCTTCGAGGCGAAGTCCTCCTTGCGGACGCCTCGCGGCGGGCGCCTAACGGTTCCGAGACGCGTGCCTTCCCCCGGTGCCCGGGGCGTTCCGAGGCGAACGACGCGAATGGCCATCGGCTACGGTGTCCGCGGCGATGGGGGCCGTGCCTCGATACGTATCACGCGCCAGGTCGTCGGATCGATGAGCGCTCGCGCATCGCCGCCATCGAAGACGATTGCCCCATCGGCCTTGAACGGCGGGCCGTAGAAGTAGCGGTAGTCGGTTGCAGGCGCCTCCTCGCGCAGGAATATCGAATCCAGACGCGTCTGCCGCGGGGCGTACCGCATGGCGTAGAGCCGATAGCTGCCCTGGTTTCCCTCTGGCTTCATCCCCCAGTAGTACACGGCCGAATCGATGACCGCCGGGGAGGAAAAGCCCGCGTTGAAGTGCGGGACGACCTCGCCGAGCGTCCGACGCCCCGAGGGCGTGCACAGCACATGATCGGTAGGCCACGCCGCGGGGGCCGGCAGCGACGCCACCTCGGCTGAATCGGCGTCGTAGGCGCGCACGGGCAAAAAGACGAGGGAATCCTGACCGAGCCGGTGTACGCCGAACAGCGTCTCGACCGTGTCGATGACGGCACCGTTCGCGCTCAGCACCACGCGCTTTCCCTCCTCGATCATCGTCGCCCATGCGAGCGTGTCGCCGAGCGTATAGGTCGCGCCAGCGGGGCAGGGCGTGCGGGCGATGGAGAAGTCGCCCTCGATGATGACCGGGGAATCCGCGTCAGCCGACGTATCGACGCTGCTGCGGTCGCCAGGTCGCGGGCCGCACCCGCCCACGACCAGCAGCAGCGCCGCGAGGCGAGCCGTTAGGCTGGCGCTAGCGAGCGTACCACCGCGACATCCAGTACGGCAGGATGTAATCGATTGCCGCGGTCTCGATGAGACCCTGCCCGCCACCATAGGTCTGGAACGGACTCCGTTGCCAGAGGAAATCGGTGTTGACGCGCTGGTCGACGCGCACCGGCGTGCAGGAGCGATTGTCTTCGCACTCCGGGTACTCACTGCGCACGTCAACAAAGTAGTCTCGCCGCGGCCGCTCGAGCCAGAGGTCGAGCAGGGCATCGGTCTCGGCGTCGCGAGCGGCGTCCGGACCGCGAATGCCACGGTCGATCATGTTGAAGTGCGCGTTCTGGTGCTCACCGGTACATCCACGCAGCGTCGTGAATGCCTGCATGTAAAGGGGGAGGGCGGGTGAAAGCGGCTCCTCGAGCCGGATGAGATTGTAGAGGTTGATGTGGTCGAGGTTGAACTTGAAGTAGCTGTTGTGCGGGTCGAAGCATTCGCCCGTGATCGGGAGCGGGACTTCGGCGGCCAGTGCCGCGCGATGCGCGTCATAGATGGCGGCGAAGCGCTCCGGATTCACTCGGCGGCCGACCTGAAGGAAGCTCAGCTGCTGATCGGCGCGTCCGATGAACGTGGTACTGATTTGGCCGTCGGGCATGACGACGTTCCAGCCGTTGCGCAGCAGGAAGTCCAGCATCCGCGTGATCACACGTTTGACGTGCCGTTGAGCCTGTGCGTCATCGACGAGGTCGTAGGCGACGCCAAGACCAAAGAAGACGCCCGAGTACTGATCGCGCGATGTATTTCCCCACCAGAAGTACGGCTGTCCGTCGATGGTCCCCTCGCGGCGCGTGTGCTTTTGCTCACCGGCTGTGATATCGGCGACGTACGGGGAGGTCGTGGGCATGTAGAATCGGGCGAGCAGGTCCGTCCCCGTCACGTCCACCAGGCCGGTGATTCCCGCAATGGTGGTTCGCACGTTGCGGAGCGCCTCACGAGACCTGGTTACCCCATACCGGAAAGCTTCAGCAGCCAGGTAGTGTCCAGTCCAGATCGCGGCATCTCCCGCGCGTGTGTAGCTCACGAGCCGGACAAAGTCCGGTGAGGCGGGATCGGCCGAGGCGAACACCGGGTCGATCATCGTGCCATAGGGCAGGTGAAGCCGTTGAATATTCGCCGAGATCGCGAGCGCGTCGGGCTCGGTCGCGACCGTGGCGAGACTCGGCGTTCGGTCGGTGCTGGGTGACGGACGTAGCGGCTCGTCGCAGGCGATGAGGGCGACGGTTAGGCAGAGCGCGAAGGCCGTGCGCATGGCGTGAGCTCCACTCGAGGCGGGGAGCCACGCGAGGCAAAACGTTTGCCAGTAGCCACGGGAAACGGCGAACGACGAATGAGGAACGAGGAAGTCGTTTCAGCTCGACCTAATTTGGCTTCCTCGTTCCTCGTTCGTCAGCTCGGCCATAGCCAGCCAAACGTCCCAGCCGTCAACAGCGCGTAGATGAGGCAGTCGATCGTGTGTTTGACCGTGGTGCTCCACTTGCGATTCCACCAAATGGAGTCTTGCCATAAGCCGCCGGCGAATCCGATGAAGGCCACTGTCCCGATGATGCGGAAGACGGAGAGATAGGGCGCGCCGGGCGGAAGGGTGCGGCTCGCGACGTACGCGGCAAAGAACGCGATGATCGCGCAGTAGATGAACCACTGCACGAGGCTCTTTCCCATGTGGAATGGCCCCGGGGGCATGACCGTCATCATGGCGACGGGCCCCTGGCTCATTTTTTCCTTGAATGCCGGATCCTTCATCGCCTGCATCGAAGCCGCGCGCGGGACCATGTAGTCGCCGGGCGGAATGTTGAACCGGCGCAGGGCGGCCATCACCCCGTCCTCGTCCGGCACCCTCGTCACGTCGTTGAAGTGGTACGTGAGCACGGCGTTCATGATCGAGCTCGCCAGAAAGACGATCACGGCAGACACGAGCACCGGAACGAGCAACGATGTCAGGGGAACCATCGCCATCTCCGCGTGAAGGTGAAGCCTTGGTGACGCGCGTCTCGCGCCTTACGGCGCGCGTGTCGCTTCGGTCCGGAGAACGAGTACCGTATCGGAGCCGGTGGTCTGATAGCGCGCGCGCGTGGAGCCGACGAGACGATCGCCCTCTCTGCGCAGTACGTTGCGCGTGGTCACCTGCATGTTCCGCCGGCGAACACTCTGGAATGGTCCGGCCTCGGTCACAACGCTGTCCCCTTGCACGGCGACGACACGGACCGGCACCGCTTGCGGGCGATTCGGAAAGGTGATGGTCCATCCAGTCGTGTCCGACGTCGCCGTCAGCGTGTAGCGGGTCGTCGATGTATCGGCTCCGCTCTCCGGTTTCGCCGTCACGTTCCAGGTGCCCGCGAGGTCGCCCAGGGACATGGGGCTCGCGACAGGCGCCGTGTCGGTCGCGCCCGCCGCGGTGTCCGTAGCAACGTCATCACCGTCGTTGCTGCCGCACGCCACGAGAGCGGCAACACAGCAGCTCAACGCTACGATACGCATGGGGACCCTCGGAGGATGTTGGAGAGGCGAACCTATCCCTCCCTCGCGAGAAGAGCCAGCCCGAACCGTTCGACATCACGCTGGACTCATCCCGCGCGCTTCGAGCGCCGCTTCGTCCGCCAGTAGTAGTTGCGCGCTTTCACGACGCTCCCGCACATCGCCATGCTGCACCACCGCCGCGAGCGGTTCTTGGTGGTGTCGAGGAAGAACCATCCGCAGCTCGGGCAGCGGTTCACGCGCGCCAGTCGATCCGAGGTCAGCAGCGCGACCATTCCTTCCACCAACCGATAGCGGACGGTTGCGACGCCGGCGTCCTCGGCGTCGATGACGCGCTTCAGCAGTCCCTTCTCGGAGCGCAGTCGCGCCACCCGCGCGGCCTCCGCCGCTTCGCTTCCGAGCGCTTCGAGGTCATCGGTGCTCGGCGACCGCTGCTCCTGTATCGACCGGAGCACGCGCTCGAGCCGGACGCGCAGGTCACGCAGGCGGCGCACCTCCGTGCGTGCGGGCAGTGCCGCGAGGCGCCTCGCCTCACCGCTCGAAACCACGCCCGCGGCCTCCGCGAACCGCAACGCGTCGGGGAAGGTCGCGATGTAGTCGCGCGGCTCGGCCGCGCTCCAGTCGTTCACCGTGTTCAGGAAATCGAGGGCGGCGTCTCCCCCGACGAGCTCGAACTGGTGTGCCATGAGGGCAATGTAGCAGTCTCCGGGGAATATGACCAGCATAAGCCTCTTGACAGGTAAGACACTACGTATCACCATCAATAAGTGATTCGCTGGTAAGACATCACTCCGTCGGAGGTCTCATGCGTCGTCCCATTGCCCTCATTGGTGCCCCGTCGAGTATCGGCATTCGTCCCTACGACGACGGCGCTGCGCGTCGGCTCGACCTCGCGCCAGGAGCACTCCGCGAGCAGGGGCTCGCCGACCGCATCGCCGCGCACGACCTCGGCGATGTTGTTCCGCCATCGTATCGCGACTTCGTGCGACCGAATGGCCGGCCGCGCAACGAAGACGGCGTGGCGATCTACTCCCGGCAAATCGCCGCACGTATGGCGGAGGCATGGGCGAACGAGGCCTTCACGCTGCTGCTCGGAGGCGATTGCAGTATCGTGCTCGGCGCCTTGCTGGGAGCCAGGCAGGCCGGTCGCTCGCGCGTAGGACTCGTGTACGTGGATGCGCACGCGGACTTCGCCACACCCACGACCTCGCGCACGGGCTCCGCCGCCAGCATGTGTCTCGCGCTCGCGGTAGGTCGAGGTGACACGCCGCTCGCGCGTCTGGACGAGGAGGGACCGCTCGTGCGTGGGGAGGACGTCGTCCTCATCGGCCGGCGTGACGACTGGGACGAGCCCTGGTATGGCGAGGACGCCTTGCGCGCCTCTCCGGTGCTGGATTTGACGCACGCGAGCCTTCGGACAGAAGGCGCAACCTCCGCCGCGCGCGCGGCGATCGACCGGCTAGCGCCTAACGTCGACGGGTTCTGGATCCACGTCGACGCCGATGTTCTCGACCCGACGGTGCTCCCAGCGGTGGATTCGCCCGAGCCTGGCGGCCTGAGTCTCGAGGAGCTCGGCGACTTGCTGACGCCGCTGACGAGGCACCCGGCCGCGCTCGGCCTCGAGCTGACGATCTACGATCCGGCGCTGGATCCCGATCGCTCGAGTGCCGCCCGCCTCGCCGCGCTCCTGCAACACGTTCTCGCTGGCGATAGCAGGCCGTCCACGCCCGCTCCCGGATTCTGGGAACGTCTCGCTCGGAGCTACGTATGATCGCACGCACCTGGCACGGCCGAGTTCCCGCCGCCAAAGCGGACGCCTACGAAACGTTTCTGCATCGCACGGGCCTCGCCGATATCGCGGGGACGCCCGGGAATCGTGGCATGCTGCTGCTGCGCCGGAGCGAGGGCGGCGTAACGCACTTTCTCCTCACATCGCTTTGGGAATCCGAAGAGGCGATCAAGCGATTCGCCGGCGAGGACTATCGGCGGGCCCATTACTACGACGGAGACGACGACTTTCTTCTCGAGCGCGAAGAGTTCGTCACGCACCATGACGTAGTCGTCGCACAGGTCGGCCCTACCGTCCAAGCAGCGCCGTGAGAAGCGACCCGATCAGGGTGCCGATCCCCACGCCGGACCCGAGGAGCGTGATGTAGAGCTTGGTGCGCGCGCTGGTTTCTTCCGGCCTGCGGGCGCTATCGAGCCACACGTCCGCGATGGGGAAGACACGCGTCTCGCCCCACCCATCCGTGACCTTGATGCGCTGCTTGTCGGCATCGTAGCTCAGCACGGTGCACGTCCACGGGCCCCACCACGGCCACGGACACACGACGCGCGAGCCGGGCACGAACGAGCAGGGACGCAGGTCGCTGAGCGCCAGGGTATGCTCGCCCCCGCGCAGAAACTGGACGCGAATCGCATCGGACGACGCCGCCAGGACGCGCGCGATGTAGAACTTTCCATCGGCGGATTTGGCGAAGACGAGATCTCCCGCGGCCGGGGGCTTGGCGAGGAGGTCGAGGCGCTCGCGAAGCGCCAGCTCAATGGCGGATCTCGTGAGGCCGACCTCTTCGCCGGCCTGAATCACTGCCTCGAGCTCCCGGCTCGCCCCCTCCCCACGGACCGCCGCTGCCTGAATCTCCTCGGCGCGCGCGAAGACGTCGCGCATCTCATCATCGGTCAGGCGCATGGTGGCCTCCGCAGGTTCCTCACGTATTCGCAGCGTGATGAACGGCAAAGATGACAGAATTCCGAATACAGAATACAGAATTCAGAAGGTGCTTGCGGCGAGCGAACCCTGAATCCGGGGGTCTCCATCTTGTATTCTGTATTCTGAATTCTGTCATCTTGGCCGTTGACTTGGCGGCTTGACCCGAGGGCCGCGACCACGCTATAGTGTGAACAGACAATTGAACTCGTGGTCATTTGCCGCCTATTGCCGCCACGTAAAACAAGGTGCTAAAAAGCGAACAGCCCGGGCGGAACTTCCGCTCGGGCGCTTTCGTTTTTCGGTCGACCCCATCGTCGGCCGCCGGCGGCCACTCGTAGAGGAGATGTACCCATGGCCGCGCCCGTTTCGCATCCGATCGCCGTCTTTCACGAGCACCCGCACTGGTTCGCTCCGCTGTTCGCCGAGCTGGACCGCCGAGGGCTGCCGTATCGCCGCGTCGATGCCGCCTCGCATTCCTTCGATCCCGCCGAGCGCTCGGTCCCGTACTCGCTCGTATTCAACCGCGCCAGTCCGTCGGCGTATCTGAGGGGACACGCGCAAAGCCTCTTCTACACACTGCATTGGCTTCGGCACCTCGATCTGTTGGGCGTTCCCGTCGTCAACGGTGCCGACGTGTACGGACTCGAGCTGTCGAAGGCGTTGCAGCTGGATCTCCTCGAGGAGCTCGGGCTGCCATATCCGCGCGCTCGCGTGATCAACAATCCCGCGCAAGCGCCCGCCGTCGTCTCGGCCCTGCGTACGCCGGTGCTCGTCAAGGCGAACGTCGGCGGGAGTGGCGCGGGGATCGTGCGGTACGAAACGGCAGCCGCGCTCACCGAAGCGGTCGCGCGAGGACGCGTGGAGCTCGGCGTCGACGGAACGGCGCTGCTGCAGGAATGCGCGCCGCTGCGTGACGGCCACATCACCCGCGTGGAGACGTTAGGCGGGAAATACCTGTACGCGATCAACGTGTATCCGGCGTCGGGCTCGTTCGACCTGTGTCCGGCGGACGCCTGTCAGACCGTCGAAGGGGTGGAGCTGGTCCGCGGCGCGTGCGCGGTCGATGCGCCCCGGACGGGGCTGCGGGTGGAGGCGGCGCGTCCTCCGGCGGAGATCATCGCTCAGGTGGAGCACATCGCCCGCGCGGCGCGGCTCGACGTGGGCGGGATCGAATATCTCGTCGATGATCGTGACGGCCGCCATTACTTCTACGACATCAACGCCCTCTCGAACTTCGTGGCCGATGCCTCCAACGTGGTCGGCTTCGATCCGTGGGTTCCCCTGGTGGACTACCTGGAGCAGCGCGCCGGCATCACCCGCGCGAAGGTGGCGTGATGCGCTACGGGTACTGGCTTCCCGTCTTCGGCGGGTGGCTGCGCAACGTTCCCGACGAGGGGATGGAGCCCACGTGGGAGTACGTCCGCCGGCTCGCGCAGCGCAGCGAGCAGATCGGCTATGACCTGACGCTCATCGCCGAGCTGTTTCTCAACGACATCAAGGGCATACACGCTCCATCGCTCGATGCGTGGTCGACAGCGGCCGCCCTCGCGGCGGTGACCGAGCGACTCGAGCTCATGGTCGCGGTGCGTCCCACCTTTCACAATCCAGCGATCCTCGCCAAGCAGGCGGCGAGCATCGATCGCATCTCGGGAGGACGTGTCTCGCTCAACGTCGTATCGTCGTGGTGGCGCGACGAGGCCCGGCGCTACGGCGTGCAGTTCGACGAGCACGATGACCGATATGCGCGAACGGCGGAGTGGCTCGCGATCGTCGACGGGGTGTGGCGCGAGCCGACCTTCAGCTTCACCGGAAAATACTTTCAGGTCGATGAGACGATCGCCGAGCCGAAGCCGGTGAGTCGCCCGCGCCCACCGATCTACGCGGGGGGCGAATCGGACGCGGCGAAGGCGCTCATCGCGCGCACGTGCGACGCCTACGTGATGCATGGCGATCCACCAGAGCGGATCGTGCCACGCATCGCCGAGCTGACGCGCCGGCGAGAGGGCGTTGGCCTTCCTCGCCTGGGCTTCGGGATGGCGGCGTACGCGATCGTCCGCCCGACGGAGCGCGAAGCGCGGCGCGAGCTGGAGCGAATCACGAACGTCGCCCCAGGGTCACCGGGATACGGCAACTACAACGATTGGGTGGCGAACACGAAGCTCGAGCAGCGGCTGAGCCTCGAGGACTACTCGGTGTCGAACCGCGGGCTGCGAGCCGGGCTCGTCGGAACGCCCGAGCAGGTCGCCGAGCGTGTGCGAGCCTTCGCAGCATCCGGTGTCGATCTCCTTCTGCTTCAGTGCAGTCCGCAGCTGGAGGAGATGGAGCGCTTTGCGGCGGAGGTCATGCCGCTCGTTGGCGCGCGGCACGAAGCCGCGGCCTAACCGCGAGGATCCCGACACTTGCAGCGCACCGGTGTACGGTGCACAATCAAAGTACTTACCGCTTCGAGGTTCGTATGACCTCGTCCTGCTCGCGCGTCCTGGCGGCCTTCGGACTGAGTCTCGCCGTCATCACTGGTTGCAAATCCACGCAGCGCACCGCGACCGAATCGCCGCCCCCGCGCCGCGACGACGTCACGGCCGAGGACATCGAGCGCGCGCCCGGCCAGCCGATCGAGGAAATTCTGAAGGGCCGGGTGGCTGGCGTCACCGTCACGCAGGGCGAGGGGGGGCTCGTCGTCCGTATTCGAGGTGTCAGCTCGTTCTATGGCAACAACGAGCCGCTCTACGTGCTCGACGACGTGCCGATCACGCCAGGACCGGGCGGAGTCCTGCGGGGGATCAGTCCGCACGACATCGAATCGATCAACGTGCTCAAGGATCCCTCGGAGACAGCGCTCTATGGCGTGCGCGGCACGAACGGCGTCATCCTGATCCGCACCAAGCGCCCTCTCAAGAACAAGACCCCGGGCTGACCACGTCCCTCGCTCACCGCCCTTGTCTTGACAATCCTGATACGAGGCCGTAATAGGATCTAGATTTTCCGAGCCCTCGATGGTCCCTGGCTCGGCCTAACGCGGTGTGAAGTCGGCACGCCTGACGTCCTCTGGATAGGGGGGTCGTACGCGGCTGCTCGGTTGCTTCGCTCTGCTCTTGCTGGGTCCGCTCGTCTCATCCTGCTCGCCGCCGCGCGTGGCCGGCCAGCCGGATGCGGCCCCGCGTGCGGCCAATGCCCAGCCGACGTACCTGATCATCCGCAGTGACGACGCCGGAATGAGTCACAGCGTGAACATGGGGCTCCGGCGACTCATCGAGAGCGGTCTCCCCGTCTCGATCTCGGTGATGTTTCCCACCCCCTGGTATCAAGAGACCGTCGAGATCCTGAAGGCTCATCCGTCGGTCTCGGTCGGCATTCACCTGACGCTCAACTCGGAGTGGAAGAACTACCGGTGGGGCCCGGTGCTGGGGCGCGTCGCCGTCCCCAGCCTGGTGGACGCCGAGGGCTTCTTCTTTCCGGCCGCTGACACGCTCTACCGCAACCGTCCCGACCTGACGGAGGTCGAGCGCGAGCTGCGCGCGCAGATCGAGCGCGCGCTCCGGTCCGGGCTCAGGATCGACTACGTCGATTACCACATGGGCACGGTGATGCGCCACCCCGAGTTTCGCGCGATCGCCGAGCGGCTCGCGCGCGAGTTTTCGTTGGGGATGTCCGGCTACTTCGGGGAAACCAGTCACGATCCGCAGTACGCGGCCGCGCCGTCCGCCAAGATCGACAGTCTGGTCGCGATGATTCAGCGCCTGGAGCCGGGACTCAATCTCGTCGTCACGCACGTGGGGATCGACGATGCGGAGCTGGGGGCGCTGATCGACATGAACACGTCGTTTCCCCTTCCCGACATGAGCAAGCATCGCCAGGGCGAGCTCGATGCCCTGACGTCGCGACGATTCACCGAGACCCTCAAGGCGCGCAACATCCGTCTCATTACCTATCGGCAACTGATCGACATGCACGGTTTGCAGGTCATGCAACGCCCCGCGGGATAGAACGCATCTGGCGCTCTCGGAGGTTCACAATGAACAAGATGCTGTCGGGTAGGCGTGCGTTTCCGAACTGGTCTCCTGACCGGGTTCGCGCGGCGACCATCGGCGTGGTGCTCGCACTCGCCGCTCCTGTCGCGGCACCGGCGCAGGAGATCGCGATCTCGGGCACCGTGACCGCGCCAACGGGTGCTCCACTCCGCGAAGTCCTCGTTCGCGTGCAGGGGACGGACACCCGGGCGCTGACGGATGCCACCGGGAGATACGCCGTGCGCGCGCCCTCGGATGGAACACTGAGCTTCTCCCTTCTGGGACGCCGCGCCGTTCAGGAGCCGATCGCCGGACGCACGACGATCGATGTCGTCATGGAGCAGGTGCCGTATCTCGAAGAGGTGGTGGTCACCTCGTACACCGAACAGCGGCGAGCGGACATTACCGGCGCGGTGGCCAGTGTCGACCTCGACGCGACGGAGCGCCAAACGAGCGCCAGCGTCCTCCAGCGCCTGGATGCGACCGCACCGGGTGTGACCGTGGTCGCGAGCGGGTCTCCCGGGTCCCGAAGCACCGTCAGAGTCCGCGGCATCAGCTCGTTCCAGAACAACGACCCGCTGTACATCGTCGACGGCGTTCCGGTTCAGGACTCCTACATGAACTTCCTGAACCCTAACGACATCACCTCCATCCAGGTGTTGAAGGACGCCTCGGCCGCATCGATCTACGGCGCGCGCGCCAACAATGGCGTGATCGTCATCGAGACCAACAAGCGGGGGGCCGGAGGCCCGCCGCAGGTGACGATGCGGGTGAGAGCAGGCATCGCCAGCCCCGTGCGCGGATACGACGATTTCCTCCTGACGGACGCACTGGCGTATCACGCGGTGCTCAAGCAGAGCTATATCAACGCGGGTGAGCCGGTTCCGACCAACGTGTACGGGGATCCCAACGCCCCGACGATCCCGGCGTTCATCTGGCCGAACGCCTGCAACACCTCACCACAGCCCGCCGCCTGCAGCACCGTGGTCACGGCGTTCGATCAGTGGGGTCGTCCCACGGCGGTGAATTCGAACGCGTATTCGTTCCCCAATACGTTGATCATGCCCGGCAGCGCCGGCACCAACTGGTGGGACGCCGTCTTCGGCACCGCGCCGGTCGAGGATTACAACATCGACGTGTCCGGCGGCAGCGACGTCAACGCGTACCGAGTGTCGTTCAACTACTTCCATCAGGGCGGTACGGCGAGGTGGAACGACTTCAAGCGCGGCAGCGTCCGCGTCAACACGCAGTTCAACCGCGGCCGGTTCAACTTCGGCGAGAATCTCGCCATCGCCGTCAATCGCCATCACGGCGGCATGCCCGGCGATCCCGACGACTACGTCGAAGACGGAATCCTCGGCAAGAACATCCTGATGCAGCCGGTGATTCCGGTGTACGACATCAACGGGAACTTCGCCGGCGGGAAAGCCACGGGCCTGGGCAACCAGAGCAATCCGCTCAAAGCCGCGTGGGCGGCGAAGGACGACGAGAACAAGACCGACCAGATGTTCGGAAACGTCTTCGCCGGGTTCGACGTCAACGACCAATTCACGCTGAGAACCAGCCTCGGATTCAACCTGAGCCAGGTCTCGGTGCTGACGTTCACGCCGAGCTTCCCCGAGGTCGCCGAGGCGACGTTCAGCGCCTCGCAAGCCGAGAACACGAATCGGTTCACGGATTGGACGTGGAGCAACACGCTGAGATACAGCACGGTGCTCTTCTCACAGCACACTCTGAACGTCCTGCTGGGGCAGGAAGCCAACGCCAGCAACAACCGCTACATCGAGGGGTCGATCGGAAGCCTCATCAACACGGACGTGGATTCCCGATACATCCAGGACGCGCTCGGCGCGGGCAAGAACGTCCTCAGCACCGGCGGGCGGAGCGCGTTGCTCTCGTTCTTTGGCAAGGTCGATTACAACTTCAACGATCGCTACGTCGCGAGCTTTACCCTTCGACGCGACGGGTCATCGAGGCTGGGTCCCGGAAACCGGTGGGGAACGTTCCCGGCGTTCGGCCTGGGGTGGAGAATCACCAACGAGCCCTTCCTGCGGAACAACGGGATTTTCACCGACGTCATGCTGCGGTATGGGTGGGGCGTCACCGGAAACCAGTTCATACCGCCGGGACGCATCGTCGCTCGCTATGGCGGCAGTCGTGGCGATGCCTATTACGACGTCAACGGGGCGAATACCACCATCGTCGGAGGATACCGCCAGGTATCGCAGGGGAATCCCAACCTGAAGTGGGAGGAGAACCGGTCCACGAACGTCGGCGCCGACATGCAGCTGTTCAACGGCCTGCTGAACGTGGTCCTCGACGTGTACCGGCGGCAGACCAACAACCTCCTCTTCGATCCGCGACAGCCGGCGACGGCAGGTGACGCCGATCCGCCGATCATCAACGTCGGGAAGATGAGGAACACCGGATTCGATCTCTCCATCGGCCACGAGGGCTCGTTCTGGAACGCCACACTCAACGTGGGCCACTACAAGAACAAGATCGTCTCCATCGATGGCGCGACGGAATCGTTCCGCGGTCCCATCTCGACGCGCTTCGGCAACCAGGTCATCAACAAGGTGGGCCACCCCATCGGAAGCTTCTTCGGCTACATCGCCGATGGGTTCTTCCGCGATGCCGCTGACGTGGCGGCCCATGCCGATCAGGCGGGCGCTGCACCAGGCCGCATCAAGTTCCGCGATGTGAACGGCGATGGCACGGTCACGCTCGCCGACCAAACGATCATTGGCGATCCGCATCCGGACTTCACCGCTGGTCTCGATCTCGGTGCGCGGTGGCGCAATTTCGACATCAGCACGACGTTCTTCGGAACGTTCGGGAACGACATCTTCGAGAATCAGAAGGAGTTTTACGTGTTCCGCGAGTTCAACACCAACGTCCGGAAGGACCTGCTCGCGAACTCGTGGACGCCGGAAAACCCGAACTCCAAGTATCCCCGCCTCGACAAGAACGACACGTTCAGCTGGGCGCTCAGCAGCTATTACGTCGAGGACGGCTCGTACATCAGGCTGCGCAATCTGCAGCTGGGATACACGGTGCCCAACTCTCTCGGCCGGTGGATGAAAGCGGGCTCGAGAGTCTACGTGGCGGCGGAGAACCTGTTCACGATCACCGATTACGAGGGACTCGATCCATCGCTGCCCGCGGCGAACATCAACGGGGCGGCTGGCGATGTCCGTGACCAGTACCGCGGCGTCGATCGTGGCTCCTATCCGAGCAACAGAGTGTTCAGCATTGGCGTCGTCACCTCCTTCTAAATCAACGCCTATTTCAAGGAAGCAGAGACGATGAAACCGCTATCGCGGCACCAGCTGCTCTTCGGGACGGCGTTCGTGGTTCTCGGAGGAGGTGCGCTGTATGGCTGCTCCGATTTCCTCGAGACCGCATCGGCCCCGCAGGGAACGTTGGACGAAAAGACGATTGCCACGCGCGTGGGCGTCGAAGGGACGCTCATCGGAGCCTACCGGACATTGGACTGCACCACCGCCACCAATTCCGACTGGGGATGCGCGGCCAGTAACTGGGTGTGGGCGTCAGTGGCGGCCGACGATTCGTACAAGGGATCGGATGGGAGCGACCAGCCGCCGATCAACGACATCGAGGGGTACCATTGGGGAACGCCCAACGCGGAGAGCTACCTCAATACGAAGTGGTCGCACGTCTATGAAGGCGTCGTCAGAAGCAATGCCACCCTGCGACTGCTCAAGCAGGTCATGGCGCAATCGACCGAAATTCCGGCCGAGCTCGCGACCCAGATCGCCGGTGAGGCGCTGTTCCTCAGGGCGCATTACCACTTCGAGGCATGGCGGATGTGGGGGCGTATTCCGTACTACCGCGAGGATGATACGGATATTCGCAAAGCGAACCTGACGAGCGCCGAAGTCGTTACCGCGCTGCTGGCCGACCTGGATTCCGCCATCGCGAAGCTGCCACTGACGCCGCGCAACGGGCAAAAGGGTCGTGCGACCCGGTGGACGGCCAAAGCGTACAAGGGACGGGTTCAGGTCTACGCCGGGCAATTCGCCGCGGCGGTGACGACGTTGCAGGACGTCAGAGCCAACGGGCCGTACGCGCTACAGCCGAGCTTCGACCAGGTCTGGAGCGGATTCCAGGAATACTCGAACGGCCCCGAGACCATCTTTGCCTATCAGGCCTCCGTGAACGACGGCGAGCCTAACGGCGACAATGGCAACTGGGGCGAGCGGCTGAACTTCCCGTATTCCGGAAGCCACTTCGGCTGCTGCGGCTTCAATCAGCCCAGCCAGAACCTGGTGAACTTCTTCCGGGTCGACGCCCTGGGCCTTCCCCTGGCCTTGTCCGATCCGAACAACTGGAATGCGTCGAATGCCAACATGACGGCCGCGACCCTGCCGTTGGTCGATCCGCGGCTGGACTGGACGGTGGGGCGCGACGGAGTTCCATACAAGGATTGGGGACCTCACAGCTCGACCGGCGGCTGGGTGCGGGACGTGGCGAATGGCGGGCCGTACAGCCCGAAGAAAAACGCCCACGAAAAGGCCGCCAATGCCGAGCAGCTGTCGGGTGGCTGGGCTCCGACACAGCAGAATTCCATCAACATTCACCTCTTCCGTTACGCGGACATGCTATTGCTGCTCGCCGAGGCGCTGGTGGAGACCAATGACCTGGCGGGCGCGACAGCGATCGTGAATCAGATCAGAGCCCGCGCCGGAGTCACTGCTCAGGGCCCGGGGACGGACCGCGCCACCATCGCGGTGCCGATCAACAGTACTTCGATCACGTGGGCGGTGTATCGAGTCGGTCAGTACCCGGTGTTCGCGAGTCAGGCTGCTGCGCGAAATGCCGTTCGCGCTGAACGCCGGCTCGAGCTCGCGATGGAAGGTCAGCGACTCTTCGACTTGCGGCGCTGGCAGATCGCCGACGTAACGCTCAATGCGTACATCAACGGCGTCGGCGGCGGAGCCGAGAGGACGAGACGACTCTACAAGGCGAGTGCGGAGCCGTTCGCCGCGAAGCACGCCTTGTATCCCATCCCGCAGATCCAGATCTCGTTGAGCCGGGTGGGAGGGCAGGACCGCCTAACGCAGAATCCGGGGTGGTGAGAAGATGAGGCGCTGAAGGCGCTGGAAGCGCTGGGGGCGCTGAAGGCGCTGGGGGCGCTGGGGGCGCTGAAGGAGCAGGTGAGGCCGCTACGGGCGCTGGGGGTTTCCCTCAGCGCCCGTAGCGCCTCCAGCGCCCCCAGCGCTTCCAGCGCCTCCGATTCTGAACGCCTGCAGCGAATCGCCCGTATTCGCGACCAGCAGCACCTTGCCCGCCCGCGCGCGCAGCAGCGCCAGGCCCGCGACGTTGCGAGGAGCCAGCAGTCCGCTTTCGCTCGCCGCCACCGGCGTGAAGCGGCCACGGCCGTCTCCCCTCAGCCACAGTCCATTCCCCGCGTCCGCTCTCGGGGTGTTGGGCTCGACGTCGTACAGGTTCCCCGCCACGATCAGATCGAGATGGCCGTCTCCGTCGACATCGTGAGGGACGATTGACCGGATCGGCGAAATCTGGGCGAGATTCGGGAGCGCCGAGGCACGGAACGCGCCCTTTCCATCGTTATGCAGCAAGATGCTGGCGAAGGTATCCGCCTCGTAATGAAGGGCCTGCTCGAGCTGCGCCGCGTTGAAGAGCTGAGCCATCGACGCCCGCGCGAAGGAGCCATAGGTCGGGAACAGCACCGCCGTCGTGTAAATCTCACGCCCCAGCGGAGCGAGGCCCGCCATGGGATAGTCCGTCCCACTGGATTTTTGCGCGAGAACGATGTCCGTCGTCTGGTTCCCGGTGAAATTGTGCGCGTACACGCCGAAAGGACTGTCACTCGACGTCGTGTATCCATGGTTCAGCCCAAGATTTCCGGCGACGAGGTCCGGACGACCGTCGCCATCGAAGTCGCCCGCGGCGAGGCTGTACCACCACCCGCGCAGCGATGGGAGTCGAGTGGACTGCGTCACGTTGCGCAGCCTTGCTCCCTCGTTCCGGAAGAACTGGATCGGCATCCATTCACCGGCGGTCACCAGATCCGAGCGGCCGTCGCCATCGAAATCGATCCAGACGGCGTCGGTGATCATCCCCCCCGGCGACACGAACTCCGGCGCCATCTGCTCCGTGACGTCGGTGAATCTCCCGCCATCATTCCGCAGCAGATAGCTACGCACTGGATACGGATACTGCCTCGGCGTCAGGCGTCCGCCGACGAAGAGATCCGCCCGTCCATCGCCGTTGAAATCCCCTGGGCGAATGGCCGAGGTGCTCGTCAGCATGATCGGAAGCGCGGAGGTGTCTCGCGCGAAGCGGCCGCCACCCAGATTGATGTAAAGGCGATCCTGAAGCGACGGGGAGTCCGGCGCAACGTGATACCCCCCGCTCGCCACGTACAAGTCGATGCGAGCGTCCCCGTTGGCGTCGAAGAAGAGAGCGCCCCAGTCCTCGTGCTCACGGTCCGTCGCCCAGGGCTGCGCGAGAGTCGGCTCGATGAAGCTGCCGTCGCTTCGCTGGATGAACAGCTTGCCAGCGACGCCGCCTCCGCCCCCGACGAAAACGTCGTCGAGGGAATCCCCATCGACGTCGGCCACTGCGAGAGCCGGCCCTTGGCGCGAAACCATGTAGGGGAGCAGGGGCTGCACGCTGTAGTCGACGGCGGTACCTACCTGATGCAGATACCGTGGGCCCACCATGGTCTGAAACGGGCGATCGGTGTCACTGGTGTGATTCGCGCCTTCTCCGTCTTCGGTGCCCCTCGCATCACGCTGCCTAACGGTCACCACACGGTCGGCCTCCAGGCCGGTGATCACCTGAGAGCGTCCGTCCGCCCATCGGACCTCGAGGGTGTCGGCTCGCCGTGCGCTGCCGAGGCCAAAGTGCACGCGTGCGTCCATCGTCGACATGAAGCCGCGATAAGGGGTAGCGTACACGTGCTGCTTCTGCCCAGCGCTCGACAGGAGGAGCGTTGCACCGATGGCTTTCTGAGGCGTGTCCCCCTCAAGCCGGATCGTGAGAGAATGGGCCGCATCATCGACGGCCGCGACGTTGTGATAGATGAACGCGGGCGCATTGATGTTGCTCACGACCAGGTCGAGCCGTCCGTCGTTGTCGAGGTCCGCGTATGCAGCGCCGTACGAGAAGCTCGGCTGATCCAGCCGCCATGCCCGCGTCTTGTCGGTGAAGGTGAGATCACCGGCGTTTCGAAAGATGTAGTTGGGCTCTTCGTATCCAGGGAGTCGTTCGAGGAGCTGCCGCGCCGATCGGCGCGAGGCCGGGTCTGGCCGGCGGCCTAACGTGGAGATGGCGGTCTGGTAGTCGAGGTCGTTGACCGCCTTCGGATACCCGTTGCTGATGAAAATGTCCTTCAGCCCATCGTTGTCGAAATCGGCGAACAGCGCGCTCCAGCTCCAGTCGGTATGCGCCACGCCGGCAAGGCGACCGATCTCGCTGAACACGACGTTCCCATCCGTGGATACGCCATTGCTGAGCTGCAGGGAGTTGATGCTGTAATCATCGCGAAAGCCTCGCCGTCGCAGCTCCAGGAGGCCGCCGTAGGTCGCGTAGCCGCTCATCCGCTTGCGCCGCTCGAGAGCGCGTGGCGACATGTCGACCTGGAGAATGTCGGGATGCCCGTCGTTGTTGAAATCGGCTATATCGACGCCCATTCCGGCGACACTCGCGTGCTTGAGCCACCGAGCGGCCTTGTTGGTGAACGTGCCGTCGCCGTCGTTGACATACAGCACGTCGTTCGGTGTGCCATCGTTGGAGACGTAGATGTCCGGCCATCCATCGGAGTTCAAGTCCGAGACGACGGCGCCGAGGCCGTAGCCGGCCTCGCGAAGGATGCCAGCCGCGTCCGACACGTTGGTGAACGTGGGTGCACTCGATGCGCGGCAGTCATTGCGGTAGAGCTGGTTGTAGCTGTCGGGCGTCTGCTCGCGCATGCCGGTCGGATGGGTCGTGACGCCGCGGAAGAAATCTTCCGGCGAATTGTTGAGCACGAAGACATCGAGGCATCCGTCCCGGTCGTAATCCAGGAAAATGGAGTGCGTGGTGAATCCGGTATCGCCGAGCCGGTACCGGGCTGCGGCTTCGGTGAACGTGCGATCGCCGTTGTTGATGAAGAGGAGATTCGCCCGCTCCGCCGCCGTCGACCATTCCGGGCCGGAGACGGAGACGTAGATGTCGAGAAAGCCGTCGTTGTTGATGTCCACCATCGATGCGCCGGTGGCCCATCGCGTCGTGGCAACGCGCGCGCTCTCCGTGATGTCCGCGAAGCGCATGCCTCCCTTGTTCAGATAGAGGCGGCTGGACACCATGTTGCCGGAGAAGAAGATGTCGGACAGCCCGTCGTTGTCGATGTCTCCCACTGCGACGCCAGCGCCGTTGTAAACGTAGACATCGGTCTGAACGTTGACCGAATCGTTCGTGGTGATCGTGTTCTCGAAGGTGATGCCGGTCTGGCTCGGGCTGAGCAGCTCGAAGAGCGGGCTCTCACGCCGTGCGCGGTCGCAGGCCGTGACCGAGAGAAGGGCTAAGGCAAGAAGGGGTATGTGCTTCACGAATTGGCGTCCAGCGCCTCCAGCGCCCCCAAACTACAAATACCCCTTCTTCAACAAGAAACGTCCGGCCTTCGGATAGTAGCTCGAGTCGGGTAACTCCCACCCGAGCGTATCGGCCAGCCGATCGTAGGTATTGAAGAGGAACGCGACGTAGAAAGCGTCGCGGATCGCCTCGCGTGTGACGCCTGCCGCAAGAACCTCTCGAACTGCAGCTGCGCTGATTCCCTCGGGATTGAGCGTGAACGTTTCCAGAAGCGCCAGCATGGCGCGGAGCTTCTCGTCGATCGGCGCGGTCCGATAGTCTTCCAGGACGAGTCGCGTCGTACCATCACCGAGCGCCGCCTCCGCGACCGCGGAGTGGGCGTTGGTTCAGAAGACGCACTGGTTGAGACGCGAGACGAACGCGGCGAACATCTCGCGCTCACCGACGCTCCAGGGTGAATCGCCGCGCATCACCTGGTGCGTGAGCCGCGAGAACGGGCGCCCGAAGAATTCCTTCCGATAGAGCAACGTCCGCACGACACCCGGCGCGTGTCCGATCACGACCCGCATGAGACGCAGCATCGCCTTGTCGCGAAGACGATGGCCGGCGTGCACCTTCTGCAGTCTCACGCGTCCTCCAGCGCCGCGAGACCAGCCAGCAACCGCTTCCGCGAGGCCCCAAGCGCGGCGCTGACGATGATCTCGAACAGCTCATCGTCGGCGTACGTCGAACGGAGGCGCGCCAGGTCCTCGTCCGTCACCCGGTACGCGTGTTGGTGAATCTTGTCGACCAACGCCTCGAGGTCCGCCGGAACACCACGGCCATCAGCTGCCGCCTGGCGGATGGCCGGGTCGGTTTCGCCGCGTCCCTGAAGGACGCTCTCGAGGACCTTGTCGCGGAATCTCGCGTGCGGATCGGCGGTCACGGCCAGCAAAGTGTGACCCCTCCGCCGAATTCGCAACGCTCCGTTCGGCCGAGTGGAAATTGCATCTGGCCGCGCCTTCAGCGCCTTCAGCGCCTTTGGTTCTTAGCGCCTCCGACTCTTCACCACGGCACCTGCGGCGACCGATAATAATTCACGCCGAGGTAGTTCCATCGGGGCGCGTGCGCCGCGATGCGGACACGGAAGTCCTCCCATGAACGCGCTGACTGCGGAGTCCAGCCGACCTCGGCGAGCGCGGGGAGTCGCGGCATCGCCAGGTATTGTACGGCAGTAATGTTGCGCAGCGTCTCGCTCCAGATCGGCCCCTCGACGCCGACGATGTTGCTCTCCGTCACGCCCGGCTGGTAGGTCGCCGGATCCCAGTTATAGACGTCGCTGACTTCGATGATCGCGGCCCACGTGAGCCCCAGCTCGGTGTGCTGGGTGTACTTCATGTCGAGATACGCCTTGCGAGAGGGCGACATGATCAGCTTCGCGCCCGAGCGCAGCGCCAGGACGGCCGAGTCGCTTTTCCAGAGCTGGGCCAGCGTGGTGGGTCGCAGGCGAGCCTTTCCGATCTCTTCCCAGCCCACCATCTCCTTCCCGTGCCGCGCCACGATCTCCTGCACGCGCTCGACGAACTTGATGTAATCCGCGTGCGACAGCACCTCGACCTCGTCACCGCCGATGTGGATGTACCGGCCCGGCGTGAGCGCGGCGAGCTCGCGGATGACATCGTCGATCAGCGCGTACGTCTCCTCCTTGTTGGGGCAGAATGCGCTCCACCCCACCTCCGTGCGCGTGTACAGCGCGGGCGGAATCCGGCTGCAGCTCAGCTCCGGATGCGCGACGAGCGCGGCGTTGGTGTGCCCGGGCATGTCGATCTCGGGCACGATCGAGATGTAGCGGTCCTGGGCGTAGCGAACGATGTCGGAGTATTCGGCCTGCGTGTAGAATCCTCCCGGTCCGCCACCCACCTGCGTCACTCCGCCCAGAGAGGCAAGGCGCGGCCTGGATTTGATCTCGATCCGCCATCCCTGATCGTCGGCGAGATGCAGGTGCAGGACGTTCAGCTTGTAGAGCGCGAGGAGGTCGATGAACTGCTTCACCTCATCGACGGTGAAGAAATGTCTCGAGACATCGAGCATCGAGCCCCGCCATGCGAAGCGTGGCTGATCCGAGACGGTTACCGCAGGGACGGTCCACTGGCCACTGACCTGCATGTCCGACTCGACAGAGGCCGGCATGAGCTGTCGCAGCGTTTGCACCCCGCGAAAGATGCCAGGTGCCGTGCCACTGATTCGAATCGAGTCCCGTGTGACGGTGATCTCATACGCCTCGCCGGTCGCATTGGTGTTGAGGCGAAGCGCGATCGCGCCGACGCGTGTCGTGTCGCCGACGACGGGAATCGGAAATCCCGTTGCCGGGCGCAGCAACGCCGCCAACATCTCTCCCGTTCGCGCAACCTCGGCGACATTCGTGGTGACGATGGCCGAGGTCGAGTCGAGCCTGAATGGCTCGCTCTGGCTCGCCCTGATCGATACTGGCGCGGGCACGACGGTGTGCGTCGCGCGCGTCGGGGTGGCCGGGCCAGGCTGTCGCGGTCCCGGACAACCGAGGAGCGCGGCGGCAAGGAGGATCATCGCCGCCAGCTTTCGCTGGTCCTGCAATTGGCGTTCAGTCATGGTCCAAACGATACGGAGAATCTCCGTCGAGGTCGAGCCTGCATAGGGCTGTCATCCAAGTTCAAAGGAGGGACGCGGATGCGGCGGATGCAGCAGATTCGGCGGATTGCTCCTGGTGCATTGGGTCTTCTCTACAAAGCCAAAAAGCCGTTGCTTTGTCCTGCGGAAGGAGAGCTCTCGGCGCCAGGACCGATCCGCGTGATCTGCTGAAATCCGCCAAATCCGCGTCCCCCTTTGAACTTGGATGGCGGCCCTACCAGGTCTTCCTCGCGCTCAGAGACTTCGCGGCGGCGAACGCCGCAGGTCCATCCACTTCGCGACCGGACCCACGGTCGCCAGTGCGAGGAAGGCCGGCGCCGCGTTGAAAGCGACTGGCAGAGGCCACCCCTGGTCGGACGCGAAGCGAATGAGCATTTCCATCACCGCGATCAGGACAGCCACGGTGATCTGTCGACGCCGGCCGCGCACGATGGTGCGCGGATCGGTGATCATGAAGAAGATGAACAGCTGGTACATCGGGCCGGTGAGCGGAGCGACTTCCGGCAGCACGGGCAGACCGAGCACGCTCGCGCGGAGGCCGTTGAGCAGGACGAAGCTCGCCACGTACGTCAGCGTGATGTGCAGGACACCGACCCGCGCCGCGATGATGAGACCGAACACCCAGATCACCATGTTGGTGATCACATCGTTGCCGAACTGGTGGCTGAGCACCGACACGCGATCGGGCGCGAGGAGCAGGAGCGCGGTGACCGCGAAGTTCGTGGGATTCCAGAGGTGGTTCTCGCGATAGCGAAGTACGTACTTCGAGGCGATCGCGATGAATCCGCCGATGATGAAAGGCCAGAGCGCGCCCCCCTGCGGCTTGACGAGCAGCGTCAGGCTGATGCCGCTGATGTACGCGCTGAGGAGGTTGGCGATGCGGCCGCGATCGAACCACGAGAGCAGCGCCTCGGTGGCCACGCACACGCCCAACGCGAGCAACAGCCGGTCGTAGCTGCCGAGCATGTTGTAGCGGAGCTGCGCCGCCACCAGCACCAGCGTGATGAGAAACGCGATGAGGTAGCGCGGGTCGAGATGACGCGCGCGCTCCCAGGAGTGAACGACGGCGTTCGGAGGCGCGGCGGTCGCGTGCGTCGCGTCGCTCATGGCGTCAGCGCTCTGGCTCGGTGACGGTCACGATGCGATCGATCGGCGGACGAGTGAGGATCTGTCGCTGCCCGGACGGCCAGTCGATGATGACGCGATCGACCCACTCTCGAGCACCCAGCCCGAAATGCAGCCGTCGATCGTTCTGGCTCGCGAAACCCGATCCGCCATCCACCACTCGCCGCTGCGACAGATCACCGGACTCGAGCAGCACCTCGGCGCCGATCGCGCTGCGGTTGCTTCGCGTCCCGACGAGTCGGAAGGTCACCCAGTGATTGGTACTGTCCGGATAGCCGCGATAGAGCAGGGCCGGCTGATTCTGGTTGGCGACGATGACATCGACCGCCCCGCGATTCCCGAGATCGGCAAGCGCGACTGCACGCCCGTCGTAGAGATCCGTCACGCCGACGCGCTTCGCCACGTCGACCCAGCCGGCGACACCACGATTGAGATACACGCGAGACGGCTCGTAGCCGGAGAGACTCGCATTGCCGAACGGAGGCCAGGTGGCCGCATCCTCGAAGAACCGCGCGTTGGCGCCGGCGATCTTCGACATGGAGTACCAGTAGTTCTGCTCGCGATCCGCCGAAATGAAGCCGTTCGCGACGAAGAGCTCGTTGGTTCCATCGTTGTTGAAGTCACCGAACTGCGCCCCCCACGCCCACCCGGCATCGGCGATGTCCCCCTCGGCAATGTTGCGGAAGCGTCCCCCCTCGCGCATTTGGTTGAGGCGCAGGTTGTTGTTCTGAAAGAGGTAGCCACGCTCGGAGATGTTGGTGACGAACGCGTCGAGCCGGCCGCGATTGAACGCATCGCCAAGCGTGACCGACATCCCGCTTTTGGACTCGCTCTCGAGACCGGCGGTGGTGAGAACGAACCGCCGTCCGTTCTCATTCAGGTACAGCTCTTCCGGACCATAGTCGTTGGCGAGGTAGATGTCGGGCCAACCGTCGGCGTCGAAGTCGGCTGATGCCGCCGCCAGCGTCCAGCGCGTGCTCCCGACTCCTGCCTGCTCGGTGACGTCCTCGAAGCGCCCCGCGCCCGCATTGCGAAAGAGAAGGTTCTTGCCGCCGTTGGTCGCGAACTCGAAGCTGTTGTGCATGATTCGCGTCGTCGTGAGGTGCCACAGGTCGACGTCTCGGAAATAGGCTGTCACGTACAGATCGAGGAGCCCGTCGCGGTCGTAGTCGAGCCAGATGGCGCCATTGCTGTTCACCCAGCGGCGCAGGCCGGCCTGGGTCGTGATGTCCTCGAAGCGCGTACCCCCGATGTTCCTGTAGAGCGCCAGATACCCATAGCGATAGACGAGCACATCCTCGCGACCATCGTTGTCGATGTCTCCCCAGACGGCGCCCATCGATACGCCCTCTCCGGGACGATTGAGGTCCGCGAGGCCCACAGCCGCGGCGATATCCTCGAAGCGGCCATCGCCGCGGTTACGGTAGAGCGTGTTAGGCTCACCGAAGCGGCTGTTGGTGAAATACAGATCGACGTGGCCGTCGCCATCGAAGTCGGTGACCGATACGGAGGCTCCGAGGCCGGCGACGTGCGGCTCGATTCCCGCGATTTTTTGATCGAAATTCGGCCGCCGATGCACGAAGCGAATGCCGGCATTGGCGGTCTCATCCCGTAGCACGAATCCGGGCCGGGCGGCGTCGGTGAGCGCTCGGCTTGACCCGTGGTTCAGGCGCATTGCGAGCAGGAGCGCGGCCAGGAAGGGCACCGCCATGATGGCGCGCCTAACGGGTGCTCTCGGTCGGGGCGGCATGAGTCAGAGTATAACCTTCGGGCTTTCGGAGCGCGATTGTTAACCCAAAGACTGCGGACTGCGGATTGCGGACTGCGAATGAGAACCCTCGTGCGTGAGGCTGTTGTTCGCAATCCGCAGTCCGCAATCCGCAATCTCCGGGGTAAAGACGCCCTTGACGCAGCCACGAGCCTGAGATCACTCATGTCCCCATGACACGAGTGCTTGCCGCAGGACTGATGGCCATCGCCGTTGTCGCCTGCACGACCGCGCCCGGAGGCTCGGGACTCACGGGGTGGACCCTCGCCTGGAGCGACGAGTTTACCGGAGCACCGGGCGCGAGCGTCGACAGCACGAAATGGGTCGCGGACACCGGCGGGCATGGGTGGGGGAACGAGGAGCGGCAATACTACACGCTCCGCTCGAACGCCTCGCTCGATGGCAGCGGACATCTCGTCATTACCGCCCGCGCCTCAACCGATTCCTCGCTGCGATGTTGGTACGGCGCCTGTGGCTACACCTCGGCGCGCCTCAAAACGAAGGGCCGCTTCGAGACCACCTATGGACGCTTCGAGGCGCGCATTCGCATCCCGCGTGGTCAGGGCATCTGGCCCGCATTCTGGATGCTTGGCGCGGACATCGATCAGGTGGGCTGGCCGCAGTGCGGCGAGATCGACGTGATGGAGAACATCGGTCGGGAGCCGAACATCGTGCACGGCACCGTGCACGGCCCCGGCTACTCGGGTGCGAATGGCATCGGTGGAGCCCACACGCTCACAACAGCGGCGTTCGCCGATGACTTCCACGTCTTCGCGGTCGAGTGGACGCCGGCCCAGATTCGCTGGTTGGTCGACGGCACGGAATATCGCCGGCTCATTCCGGCCGGGATTCCGCCGGGCGCAACGTGGGTCTTCAACCATCCGTTCTTCATGCTGCTCAACGTGGCCGTCGGCGGGGCGTGGCCGGGCCACCCCGATGCATCGACCGTGCTCCCGCAGCAGATGGTGGTCGATTATGTGAGAGTGTACAGGCGCTGAAGGCGCTGGAGGCGCTGGAGGCGCTGGAGGCGCTGAAGGCGCTGAAGGCGCTGAAGGCGCTGAAGGCGCTAAAGGCGCTGGGGGCGCTGGAGGCGCTGGAGGCGCTGGAGGCGCTGGAGGCGCTGAACTGCACCCCCTCAGCGCCTTCAGCGCTTCCAGCGCCTCCAGCGCCTCCGAAGTCTTCAGCGCCTCACGACTCTCGTATTGTACTCCCTCAAATACCGCTGGTGCTCGCGGTCATTCGGATACGAGTCGCCCGGCGCGTACGGGTACGCGCGCGCTCGATGGAAGGGCAGGGGATGCACCGTCGTACCGAACGCCGTATTCAGATCGGAGTCCTTGATCCAGCCGTCGGTGTATAGCAGAAAGTCGCGCGTCCATCCCCGCGGCAGCGAAGCCGCTGAGCTCGCGTCGAACTGAATCGTCATCTCGTCACCCGGCGCCATCACCGCATACATGTCATCACCCCTGCGGAGGAGTGGCAGCACATCGCCGAAGCGCGTGAAGGCTCCTTCGATCGGTCGCCAGGGTGAGTCCCTCGAGACCTTCTCGTAGTCGAACCAGTACGGTCCGTAGCGGCCGCCTTTCCGATACATGCGCGAGAAACCGCGCGCATGCAGATCGGCGGCCCTCGGCACGAGTGTGGTCACCTTCGCCGGCCCGTTCGTCAGGTCGCGCGCGACGAATACCTGGTCCCAATAGATCTGCATGTTGGTGCGAATGCGCACGTGGCGGTCGGCGGTCGGGAATTTCCCGCTCAGGTCGACGACGATCGTCTTGTCCTTGCCTGAGGGGAATCCGATGTCGGCCACGCTGCGCCAGGTGCCATTCGCATCACGCACCTCGAGCGAGGGAGGCGCGACGGCAATCGCCGATTGCTGGGAGAGCGCGACGTTGATGCTGGCGTCCGTCGGATAGATCCAGCCGCGCAGAAACAAAAACGTGCCGGGTGCGCCGGCGTCGGGTCCCAGGTCGAGGACGACGTGGTGCGGCTCCACCACGCCCTGATACTGCATCGGCGTCAGGTCCGAGACGAACACATCGTCCGCGTCGCGCAGCGCCGGCAGCACGTCGTTTCCACGCTCGTCGACCGCCGAGCGTGGCGAAATGCGTCGTGAGATCTGAAAGAGGCGGAGAGAGACTGGTCCGGGGGGAACGAACCGCTCGTCCACGAACACCTCCACGGAGTCCGGGCGGTCGACGGCGACCAGCTTGACCTCATCGGCGTACGCGGTCTCCCACAGCTCCTCGGTGAGCTGAAGGATGTAGCGCCCGTCGCGCGGGCGAAGTGCATCGCCGGAAATGCGAACGTATTCCTGCGACGCGCCCGCGGGGGCGAACGCGCTGGTACTCCCCATGAGGCCGAGCGGCATCCCGAGTGCGCTGCGCCACATCGCGTCGGTGACGAAGCGGAAGCGCTGGCCATCCCAGGTGTAGACGAAGGCGCACGATCCCTTGAGCAACTCTTGCTCGACGACGTCCTGGTCGGTTCCCGGAAGATGTACGGTCTGCGGGACCCCGTTAGGCCATTCGACGCGAAGCACATCCGCCTTGAGATGAGGTCCCAGCCCGAAGTGCGTCACGCGACCGGTCGCGACGCGCGTCTGAAAGATCTCGCCTGCCCGCAGCTCGAGCCTGGCGCCGATGCCGAACGTGTTGTTCTTGCCGCTCCCGCTCCGAAGCCCCTTGAGCTCGACGTTCACCGCGAGGTTGCTGTTGCCCTGATCGTTGCGGAGCAGGCGCGGTGCTCCGATTCCATCCATCAGGACGAGATCTTCGTCGCCATCATCATCGACGTCGGACACGGCCACCGCGTGCGCGCCTGCTGCGCGCACAGGCGCGGGAAGGATCGTCGACCGCTGAACCAACCGACCGGTGCCGTCGTTGCGAAAGAGATGCACGGCGGGCGACGCCGCGTCGTTTTTCGCGACGCCGGCGAGGACGAGGTCGAGCCACCCGTCGTTGTCGTGATCCACGAACGTCGCGGCGTGTCCTACGGTGGACCACGCCGTCCGCATTGCGTCGCGCGAACGCCCGTCCTGCGTGAACGTGCCGTCGCCCTTGTTGAGCCACAGCTCCGGCTCGCGATTACTCGCCGACGCCATGAACAGATCGACAGATCCATCGTTGTTGTAATCCCCTGCGGCCGTCGCGCCGTAACCGCCACGACTCCCGAAGCCGCTTGTCAGTGCCACGTCACTGAAGCCCTGCACGCCGTTGTTGTGCATCAGGGCATTGTCGTTCGAGCCGGTGACGAACAGGTCGATGCGACCATCGCCGTCGAAGTCGGCGAAGGCGGCATCCTGGGCGGTGTGCTCGATACGGAAGGGCGACGTTGCCGTGAACGTGCCATCGAGATTGTTGCGGTACACGGTGCGAGTCGCATCCCCCACGAGAAAGAGATCGAGATCTCCATCGTGATCGAGATCGACGAAGAGGCCTTTGTGCGCCTGTCCCACGTCGCCGACGCGCGCCTGAGTCGTCACATCGACAAACGATCCATCGCCACGGTTGCGGAAGAGCTGCCCGCCGCCGCCCTCACCGCCGATGACGAACAGATCCATCCAGCCATCGTTGTCGTAATCCCCGAAGGTGGCGTACGCGGCATCGCGCGCCAACCGGATGTTGGATCGCTCGGTCACGTCGCGAACGAATCCACCCTGCACGCGATAGAGACGCGATGCCACGAAGAGCTCGTCCATGCCGTCGCCATCCACGTCGCCGGCCGCCAGGGCGCCCGCCGCACGAGCGCTGGCGCCAGTGTCTCGTCGCACGAAGCCCGCTTCGTCGGTGGCGTCGACGAAGGTCGCGACCCCAACCGTCGCCCGTTCGCGAACTCCATGCACCGCGACGAAGGACTTGGGGGCGAACGTCAGTATCACCCGCCCCGGAATCGGACCCTCGATCCACCGGACTTCGTCGAGCGACGCCTGATAGGGTGCCGTGCCCTCCATCAGTCGAAGGAAGCGGTCGAGGGTCGCCCGTGCCTCTGCGGTGTCGCCCGATCGCAGCAACCGAATCGATCGCTCGAGCGCCGCTTGCGCCTGTGGTGGAGGTGCAGGAGGCAGCCGTCGCACCTCCTCCAGATGCCTAACGGCGCTGTCGGTCTCGGCGCGCCGGGCAAGCGCCTCCAGCAGCTTGAGCCGAACGGCGAGATTACCGGGCGTGATCGCGAGAACCTCTCTGAGGCGCTGCTCGTACCGGCGCGCAGCGGCGCTGTCTGCCTGCCGCGCATCGAGCTCGGCCAGGGCGTACAGCACTCGCGCGCTGGCGGTCGTGTCGCGGCGGAGCTCCTCGAGCGTCGTGCGCGCCTCCGTGGGCCGCCGCGTGAGTGAATACAGCCGCGCGAGGGCCAGTCGCACCTCGACACTCCCGGGGTCGAGCTCCCGCGCGCGACGGAGCTGCGCTTCGGCGTCCTCGTATCGCGAGGCCTGGAGATAGGTGAGCCCGAGATCGGCGTAGCCGAGGGGGTCGTCGGGGGCGAGATCGGTGAGCTTTTTGAACTCGGTCTCGGCTTCGGAGAGCTGATTCCGCTGGAGGTAGCTGAGCCCCAGCATTCGCGTGGTGTAGAGCTCCTCCACCGGCGCTCGCTCGCGACGGCACCCGACCGCGGACGCGAGGGCCATCCCGAGAACGACGGAGTAGGTTCGCCACGACCGTCTCTGAGGTGATCGAGGGTGTCCAGGTGATCCAGGTGATCCAGGCAACTTCACCTCGATCACATGGACGTCCTGGACACCCTGGGCCACCTTTCGTTCACGGCACTCGCCTCGCGGCCGCGATCTCATTGACCACGTCCCACTGAAAACGCACGAACCGGTGCAGCTCCGACTCGAGAATGCGCTCCTGGTCGCTGTGCGCGCCAAAGCCTTTGGGGCCATCCTCGCTGTCGGTTGCCGGCCCAATCCCGTAGCACTGCATGCCCTTCGCGCGCAGGTAGGCCATGTCGGTGGCCCCCGTGCTCATCGTCGGGAGCGTGGGTGCCTGATAGTGAGTCGTCAGCGCTCGTTCGATCGCGCGGAATGCCTCTGACGTGAGTGGTGCGATCGGGGTCGTCGGACGGACATCGCGGGCGGCGTACGCAACCTTGACGGCGGTGTCGCCGATGACGGTGCGGATGGTCGTGAGGAAGGCGGCGGTGTCCTCGCCGGGCAGCATGCGAACGTCGAGCGTCGCCTTCGCCTCCGAGGGAATGACGTTCACCCGATATCCGCCCTGGACGATATTCGGAGAGACCGACGTGCGAATCATTGCGGCGTGGCGTGGCTCGTGCGCGCGGAAATGCTGGTCAGCCGCCGCCACCTTCGCGCGATCCGGTCCAACAATGGCGAGATACCGCGCCGCGTCGTCAGGCGCCGAGATCGCCGCGAGGCGCCGGAAATATGCCCGTGTAATCTCGTTGAGCCGGATCGGCGCTCTCCATGCACCGAGCTTGGCCACGGCGGTGGCGAGGTGAACGACGGCGTTTCCCTGCAGCGGCACCGATCCGTGACCGGAAGGGCCGCGCGCCGTGAGCTCGATCGCGCGCGGAATCTTCTCGAGCGTCTGCACGGAGGCGTACTTCACCTTGCCACCCACTCTCGTGACCGATCCGCCCTCGGCCAGACAGTACTCGGCGTCGATCTGCGGGTAGTGCTCGCGCGCCATCAGCTGGATCCCGACGCGCGTGGAACCCTCCTCGCCGGCCTCGGCGAGGAAGATGACGTCGCGGTCCAGCGGGACGTTCATGCGCTTGAGCATCAGCATCATCATCAGCCCCGCGGCGACGTTGTCCTTGTCGTCCACCGCGCCGCGTCCGTACACGTACCCGCCCGTGCGCGTGGCGCTGAACGGGGGATGCGTCCACTTCGCGGGATCGACGTTCACGACGTCGGTATGCCCCATGATGAGCAGTGGCCGTTTGCTGCCGTTGCCTTTGAGTCGAGCGACGAGATTCGGGCGATGCGGCTCGAGGGCGAACATCTCGACCGCGATCCCTTCCTTCTCGAGGACTTGCTTGAGGTACTCGGCGGCCTCACGCTCGGTACCCGGGGGATCCGAGGTGTCCATGCGCAGCAGCGCCTGGAAGTGTTGCATCGTCTCCGCCTCGACCTGCGCCCAGTTCGGGGCGTTAGGCTGCTGCGCGAACGCCGTCGAGGTCGCAAGAAGTGCCAGGTAGAGGATGCGCATCACGATCCCTCCAATGAAATGGTGCTGCGGGTGGCCCCAGCAACTGCAACTGCATCGGGAAAAGCGTGGGACGCGGATACGGCGGATTTGAACGGCAAAACTGCACGGATACGGCAACTACAAAAGCTTTGGTAACTGCACAACCTCATGAGAAGAAAATCTCACCGAGGTATCGGCCGCTTTCATTAAGAGCTGTTGCAAAAGGTTTGCAGTCGCCGTTGCCGTATCCGTGCCGTTTTGCTCTCCCAATCCGCCGCATCCGCATCCCACGCTCTTTTTTTCCGATGCTGCTGCCGTCGCAGCCACATGCCATTTTTGTAACGGCCCACGGTGAAAACGACTAAGGAGCTCGATCGACCAGATCGGCCTGCGCCGCGACTCGCGCCGGGAGATACCGCTCGAACAGCTCGAAGATGCGGCGGTACTCATCGGTCCAGGAGTCCGGGCGGACGAAACCGTGATCCTCCACCGGATAGACCGCCATCTCCCACTCCGTCTTCTGTAGCTCGATCAATCGTTGCGCCAGGCGCACGACGTCCTGGAAGTGCACGTTCACGTCCACCATGCCGTGAGCGATCAGCAGCGGATCGCGCAGGCCTTCGGCGAAATAGATCGGCGAAGACCGCCGATACGAGGTCGTGTCGGAGTAGGGAAGGTTCAGAATCCGCGAGGTATACGGGTGGTTGTAGTGCTGCCAGTCGGTGACGGCACGAAGCGCCGCGCCGGCGCCGAACCATTCCGGCTCGGTGAAGAGCGCCATGAGCGTGATGAAGCCGCCGTAGCTTCCCCCGTAGATGCCGACACGCTCGGGGTCGATGCCAAACTCCTTTTGCAGGTAGCGGGCGCCATCGACGTGGTCCTGAAGATCCCGGCCACCCATGTGCCGGTAGATGGCCGTGCGCCAATCGCGTCCATAGCCCGCCGAGCCGCGGTAGTCGATGTCGAGGACGACGTAACCGCGCGAGGCGAGAAAGTGGTTGAACATGTACTCGCGATAATACGTCGACCACCAGTTGTGCACGTTGTGGAGATAGCCCGCGCCGTGGACGAAGATCGCCGCCGCGCCGTTAGGCGTGGCCCCGACGTCCGCCGGGCGATAGATGCGCGCGGGCACGGGCACGCCATCCGAGGCGGGCAGCATCACGATCTCCGGCTTGATCCAGCGGAACGACAGCCAGTCCGCTGTTGGTGATGTCGTAAGCTGGGAGATGGTGGAATTCGACGTGAGCGGGCCCACGTACAGCTCGGGCGGGCGGTTCGCGCTCGAGTGCACGTCGGCGATGAGGCGGCCGTCAGGCGAGACGACGACGTCGTGCTGCCCGACTTCGCGCGTAATGCGCTCGCGAGCGCCCCCCGCGACGGGCATGCGATAGAAGTGCTGCTCGAACGGTGACACCTCACTCGTATGCAGCCAGAACCACCGCTTGTCCGGTGATACCTCGGCGTCCACGACCTCCCACTTGCCGCTCGTGAGCTGGCGTCGTCCCTGCCCGTCGGCGCCGAGCGTGTAGAGATGGGCGTAGCCATCGGCCTCGGAGACGAACCAGATGCGTCGATCATCGACCCAACCCGCGCAGTTACCGCATGGGCCGCCAATCCAGGCGCTGTCCCGGAGGACATCGACGGCCTTGAGCGTGCCGTCTCCGACACTCACGGTGTGGAGGTATCGTGTCTTCCAATCGTTCGTGACAGCCGACACGAGCGCGGCGGTGCCCGCATCGTTCCAGCCGCGAACGCTGACTTGAGCCGCGACGCGGGTCGTATCGTCAGAAACGATGCGCAGCCACTTCACGTCACCGGAGGGCAGCGAGACGAATGCCACGCGTCCCGAGTCCTGCGTGTCGCCAACCTTCGTTCGGACGCGGAGCTCGTCGGTGTAGCCGGTGCGTGTAACGAATTGAGGAACGATGGTTTGCCGCGCGCTGTCGGCGCCGCGAATCGCCGTTACGAGCAGGAGGGCGCGCCCGTTGGGCGAGATGCTGATCGTCGTAACGCGTTCGCCGCGCTTCAGCCAGAAGGGCTTCGTGCGCAGCGAATCGCGGCGCTCCCGCTCCGCCTTCTCGAGGCTGTCGCGCCGCAGCTGATCGCGGATGACATCGAAGAGCGCGCTCTGCTCACGCTCGAGCGCGCCGCGCATTCCCTTCGGCGTGGAATCACGCGGCGGCGTGCCGGTGCGAATGTCGGTGAGCTGACGAACGATGCCGTCGGTGAGATCGATCGAGAACGCATTGTCATTGCGCAGAAAGAACACGCGCTGCCCAGTGGCATCGAACTTCGGCGACGTTTCGCGGTCGCGCGTATCGGTGAGGCGCCGTGCCGTGGAGCGGCGCATGTCGATGACATACAGATCACCGTCGTGCTCCACCGCGCGCTGCAACCGATCGCGCGAGAGATCGCCGGTGGTGACGACAGGGGCGATGGAATCCATCTGCGCGGAGGTCAGCCGCTCCGGCTTCGCACCCGCCGCCGCGCGCACGCGAAACGGCTTGAGATCCTCACGCCACGACGTCCCGGGCTCGAGCCAGCGGAAATAGATCCATCGCCCGTCGGGACTCCAGCTCACATTCTGCGGCGGGCGGCCGACGAGCTCGGGCCCGCGCATGATGTTCTTGATGGAAAAGTCGAACGCGCCTGACGCGTTCGTGTTCTGCGCGGCGAGCGGCGCCAGCCCGGCGACGAGCAGTGCTGCGGTCAGGAGAGGACGCATATTCGACGAGGTTGGGGCGAACTCCAAGATGCGTGTAGCGCAGGTTGGGTGGCAATAGAACGAGAAACGAGGAACAAGGCAGTGGAGGAAGGACTAGCGACTTCCTCGTTGCCGTTCCTCGTTCCTCATTCGTTTGACTCTCACCCGTCAAGCCGCCATATTTCTTCACGCTTCAGCGGCGTCGACGAGCCGGCCGCCGAAGTCGAACACCGCCCCGCTCCCTGCCTCGAGGTCGCCTGACGACCTTCCTCTGGACATAGAGCGCCACCTCCGAAGGAGGTCGCACTTGTCCGAGTGCCTTCAGGAAATCCAGCGTTCCATCCAGTCCTACGACGAGCGCGACCTGCTTTCGTGCGCGGCGCGCCTCGCCGAGGCGGCTCGCCAGAGGCATGAGGCGGTGGAAGTCGTGATCGTCAACCTCAAGAACGCGGTCAACGCAATCCCCGCCAGCGCCTTACGAGAGCGCGCGCGGACCGAGCTGCGCGACGCCGTAGTTCGCATCGCCATCCGCGCGTATTACGAAGGCGCCGAATCGGTTACCGACGAGCTCGGTTGCCACTAGCGTTTCACCAGGAGGCTCTATGCAGCACGTCATTCGGTACGAGGGCGGGTACGAGCGGAACTACGGAACACTCCGCTCGCACGGCAGTGAATACGAAGGCGAGGACGGCGACCGCCACACGATGTTACCGTGGCCCAAGGCGAGCAACGGCGTTCGATTCAGCTTCATGGAGCAGCCTGGCAAGCGCTTCGTCGCCGTTCGCGTGCAGTACGAGGATCAGGCCGTCGTCCTGCGCCACCCCGTTCGCCTCGACCCCGAGCGCCACCTCGGCGGCAAGCGATTCTCCGCGCAGCCGGTCACGATCGACGACGGCCCCGCCGGCGAGCTGTTCGGCGACATTCTCCAGTCGAACCGGGAGCAGGAGAAGGAGTTGCGGGCAATTCGGGCGAGCGTGAGGAAGGCGATCGAGGAATAGGAGGGTCCTCAGGGTCCTCAGGGTCCTCAGGGTCATCAGGGTGCGAACCCTGAGCACGTCGCACCTCGAGGACCCTGAGGACCCTGAGGACCCTGAGGACCCTTACCTGATCCTCCGGGGCTCGAACTCCACGAACCTTCCCGCTACGGTATCGACGACGACTCTCACCCACCCGATGTCCGGTGAGCCGAACGTCTCGAGGCGCGTGAAGTTCGCCAGCACCTCGTCGCTGCCGACGCGCTTCAGCGGGTGATCGAGGATGTAGTCGTGCGTGTCGCCGTGAATCAACAGCACCTCTCCGCGAAACGCCGCCGTGTGCTCGGCAATCCGCTTCAGAAACGATCCAAACGTGTTGTCCTCGCGGCGATGAAATCGCGGATCGCCATGGAGAGCGATGACTACGCCCCGCAGTGAGTCGGCCGTCGCGATCGCGAACGCGGAATCGATCCAGTCGAGAGCGGCAGCGGTGCGCCTCACGACGGCGCTGTCATCGGCGGCGGTGCGTCCCTCAAAGCGCCGCATCCCGTTGAATGAGCCCACGATGTGAGTCGTCACAAACAGGAAGCCGCCGCGACGCCAGCGGACGTTCTCGACGAACTCCTTCCACGCGGGATTCGCGCTCTGGGGCTCGACCACCATCGCCGGGCCCGCGATGCTTCGGGTGGGATTCTTGAAATACGTGTCTCGGATGTGGCGCAACCGCTCCAGCGGCTCGAACGATCGCCGGTGGCAGTCGGTCCATTCGTTGTCGCCGGGAGTATAGATGACCGGGTGACGAATGGCATTCAGCTGGACGAGCATCTCCGCCAACTTTTCATTCGAGCAGCTGCCGGACAGGATGTCGCCCACGTGCAGAAACCACTCGACGTCGGTGCGGTTCACGTCCTCGATGAGCCGGCGAAAGCTGCCGGTTTCGACCGATCGATAGGGCCCATCCCCGAACACCGCGAACGCGAACGTGTTGGGCGGGAGGGGACGCGGCTCGGCGGGCACGCAACCGACGGCGAGAGCGGCAACGAGGACGGCACGCTTCATCTTACACTCAGTAAATCTTCTTGCCCTCTTCGAGCATGGCGATGAAGCTCTCGATACGGCGAGCGCGCGTCTCGGGTTTCTTGGCGTCGTGGATGCGGTACAGCACCGCGAATCGGTTCTTGCTGCTCAGAGTGTCGAAGAACTTGCGGGCCTTGGCGTTCTTCTTCAGAGCCTTGGCGAAATCGTCCGGCACCGCCATCTCCCCCTGGCCCTCGTACGCCTTGTCCCATCGCCCGTTCGCCTTCGCGACCTCGATCGCGCGAAGGCCAGACGCCCGCATTCGGCCTTCGGCGATAAACCCCTCCGCTTTCTCCCGATTGATCTTCGACCAATTGCTGGTAGACGTCCGCGGAGTGAAGCGCTGCACGTAATACGTTTCGTCCAGCGACTTGTTTTGTCCGTCGATCCATCCGTAGCAGAGTGCGACGTCCACCGCTTCCTGATACGACACGGTAGGAATCCCCGAGGTCTTCTTCGCGAACTTGAGCCAGATTCCGGGCGTCTCGTGGTTGCGCTCGAGCCACGCTTCCCACTCCTTCTGGGATTTGAACGCGCGGGTTGGGAGGTCTTTCTGTGTGGTCATGTTACTGCGGGCTAGGCCTGGCGAATAAGTCGGTTGTCGAGGTGATCCAGGTTGTCCAGGTGATCGAGGCAACGACGGTGCCTCTCCTTGATTACCTGGACAACCTGGATCACCTCGACCACATGGTGCCCTTCAGGAGGCTCGCTGCGCGTCCGAGGTCGAAGCGCGGGCAAAGAGCGCCGCAGGCAGCCCAACACCGAGCGCATGAATGAGCATTCCGTTGACGAACACGGGCATGGAGAATGAGCCCTGGTTTGCGGCGGACAGCGGGATCACGATGTAGTTCATCACGAAGTACACGGCGATGCCGTACAGCATGCCGAGCGCGACGGCGTGGCGGATCAGCACCGGTGCGCGGCGGCTCGCGAGGAAATACACGAGGACGATCACGAATGCAATGAAGTAGTGCAGCACGCCGCCGAGGAGCGCGGTCGCGAGGCCGCCCCGAACAGCCGCCTCCCGGCCCAGGAGGCCGGCGGCGATGCTCTGGAAGATCCGGATCGGACGCGCGCCGCGGAGGCCGAAGAAGATGAGCGCATCCAGGATGTCGAGTGTGCCGACGGTGAGCGTGCCGAGGGCGAGCGCCGTGCGGGGAGTCATTGATGTCCTTGCGTGGCTCGCGATCGAACCGACTTGAGATGACCGATGCATATGACTACGTGATCGTCGGCGCCGGATCGGCGGGCTGCGTGCTTGCGGCGCGTCTCACGGAGGACCCACGCATCCGCGTCCTCGTCATCGAAGCGGGCGGGCGCGACTCCAGCCTCGCCGTTCGGATTCCCGCCGCCTTCTCGAAGCTGTTCAAGACCAGCTGCGACTGGAACTACACCACCATCCCCCAGCGTCACCTCGACGGCCGATCGCTCTACTGGCCTCGCGGGAAGATGCTCGGCGGAACGTCGTCGATGAACGCGCAGATGCACGTTCGCGGCAACCGGGCCGACTACGATGAATGGGCCGCGCTCGGCAACCGGGGATGGAGCTACCGCGATGTGCTCCCATACTTCCGCCGCTCGGAGCATAACGAGCGCGGGCCGTCCCCCTTTCGAGGAACTGGTGGTCCGCTGACCGTCAGCGATCTGCGCGATCCGAATCCCGCCACGGGCGCATTCATTGAAGCAGCCGTCGAGGCCGGCCTCGAGCGCGCGACCGACGTCAATGGCGAGCGGCAGGACGGTGTGGATTACACGCAGGTGACGCAGAGGCGAGGTACGCGGGCCAGCGCTGCATCCGCGTACCTCCGACCGGCGAGGCGGCGCGGCAACCTGAGCGTCGTCACCGGCGCGCACGCGATGCGCGTCCGCTTCGATGGCCGTCGAGCTACCGGCGTCGAATACGTGCGAGGGGGTAGGGTCACGACGGCTGGGGCTGCCCGCGAGGTCATTCTCGCCGGTGGCGCCATCAACTCTCCACAAGTGCTCATGCTCTCGGGCATCGGGCCGGCGCATCATCTCCGCACGATGGGCATCCACGTCATCCATGATCTTCCCGGCGTCGGGCAGCACCTGCAGGACCATCTGGTGTGCGGCGTGATCGTCAAGGCACGGTCCGCGACCACGCTGACGGCGGCAGAGTCGATTCCCAACCTGCTTCGCTTTCTGATACGCCGGCGCGGGATGCTGACGTCGAACATCGCCGAGGCGTGCGGATTCTTTCGCGTTCCACGCGACGCACGCGCGCCCAACCTGGAGCTCCTCTTCGCGCCGGTGCCCTTCGTCGACCACGGACTGACGCGACCAACGGAGCACGGCTTGAGCATCGGCGTCGTTCTGCTCCAGCCCCGGAGTGCGGGGTCGGTGGCCCTCAGGACCGCCAACCCCTTCGACGCGCCGATCATCGACCCTCAATACCTGTCCGACTCAGTCGGCGAGGACATGCGTCTGCTGGTCGAGGGGATGAAGTTGGCGTTGCGGGTCGTAAGGTCCCCGGCTTTGGCGGCGCATGCCGGCGATCCGATGATTCCCGACCGTGAGCCGCGAACCGACGCGGACCTCGAGGCGTTCATTCGTCAGCGCGCCGAGTCCCTCTACCACCCGGTTGGCACCTGTCGAATGGGAGTCGACGACATGGCGGTGGTGGACCCCGAGCTTCGCGTCCGGGGGCTCGAGGGTCTGCGTGTCGTCGATGCTTCGGTGATGCCAACGATCATCCGCGGCCACACCAACTCACCGACGATCATGATCGCGGAGCGTGCGGCCGACTTGATACGGGGCGGGTGAGGGGGAACGATCCATGCGGGCAGAGGAGGAACGAGGAACGAGGGACGAGGAACGAGGAACGAGGAACGAGGAACTAGGCGGCGGCGTGGACGTCTGGCACACTGAAGAGAAACGTCCACTTCCTCGGTCCTCGTTCCTCGTTCCTTTCGCGAGGAAGGCGACACCCGAGAGGAGTTAAATACAATGAGTGAAGCAAGGATTCTTACTTCCGGCACCACCGCACCCGATTTCGCCCTTGGCTCGGGGCCCGACAAAACGCTCCGCCTGAGCGAGCTGCGCGGAAAGCCCGTCGTACTCGCGTTCTATCCCGCCGACTGGAGTCCCGTCTGCGGCGACCAGATGGCGCTCTACAACGAGATGCACGAGGAGTTCGACGAATACGGGGCGCAAGTCCTCGGGATTTCGGTGGATGGTGTATGGTGCCACGCGGCGTTCGCCAAGGATCGCAAGCTACGATTCCCGCTCCTCAGCGATTTCGAGCCGAAGGGAGCGGTCTCGCGCGCGTACGGCGCCTATCGAGAGGACGAGGGGGTCAGCGAGCGCGCGCTGTTCGTGCTCGATGGAGAGGGCGTCATTCGCTGGAGCTACCTGTCCCCGATCGGCCAGAATCCGGGCGCGGATGGCATCTTCAAGGCACTCGACTCCCTGCAAGGTCGCGGCACCGAGTCGCGCGTCGATTCATCGCGAGAGACAGCGCCGGAAGCGCGGGCATGAGCAGCCTCCATCCGCCGGTCAGCGAGCGTGACCACACCGCTGGGCCCGACGACGCTCCCGTTACACTGGTCGAGTACGGAGACTACGAGTGTCCCTACTGCGGCATGGCGTATCCCATCCTCAAGGGCATCCAGGCGAAGCTCGGCAGTCAGCTGCGGTTCGTCTTCCGCAACTTTCCGTTGAAGGAGATCCATCCACACGCGCAGCACGCCGCGGAGGCGGCGGAGTCAGCGGGAGCGCAAGGGAAGTACTGGGAGATGCACGACGCGATTTTCGAGCATCAACACGCGCTCGAGGACCTGGATCTGATCCGATACGCCGAGTCCGTCGGTATCAATCCCGATCGTGTTGCCGACGATCTCGCCAACAAGACCTACGCCAAACGGGTGCGCGAGGACTTTCGGAGTGGAGTGCGCAGTGGCGTGAACGGCACGCCGACGTTCTTCATCAACGGCGAGCGCTACAACGGCCCATGGGCGGATGAGGTGCAATTCGCCCGCGCGCTCCAGGACGCGGGTTTGGTTCGGTCACGGTAGCCAGGTGGTCCAGGGAATCCAGGGAGTCCAGGGAATCCAGGTGAACTGCCTGGACACCCTGGACCACCTGGACCACCTGGACAGCCTGGATACCCTGGACAACCTGGACAGCCTGGACAACCTGGAAAATCACTCTCAAAACAACGGGCCGAGGCTCACACTGAGACGCGGCCAGCCGTCGAGCCGCCGGCCGCTGGCGGTGAGCTCGACCGGGCCGATCGGGGTCGCCATCCCTAACGAGGCGCCCCAGCCAGCGATGTAATCCGACGAGCGGATCCTCCACCGGTCGAGCGCGTTGCCGACGTTGACGCCCAAAGTGCCGTAGACCTCGTTGACGATCTCCTTCTGCAGAGAGACGCGCAGAACCTGAACCGCGCGCCCAGACCGCTCGTTCGGCTTGAGTCCCCAGAAGATCGGTTGCGTCTCGGGAAACGCGGGGGACGGCAGAGTCCCGCCCAGGAAAAACACCCGGTGCACGGGGAGGTCGGTGCCGTGGGCGACGCCCGCGATCGCGCGTAGCCGAAGCACTGTGGCCCACGGTAGACGGAGCAGCTGCTCGACGTCGCCGGTATGCTGCGTGAAGCTCGTGCGGCCGCGGAGCTTGTTGTTGCCAACCTCGCTGCGCAGGCGCAGCGAAATGCCGCGCGTGGGAAAAAAGCTGCGATCGAAGGTGTCGCGCCACACTTGCGCCGCGGCCGTGTAGTACGTTCGCTTCTGCGCCGTGTCGGAATCGACGACGCGGAAGTCCGCGTCGACGTACTCGAGACCGGCGCGAATGCCCATCACGGTCGTGCGGCCCAGCGTTCTTGCTGCGCCGCCACCCAGCGTCGCTACGCGCGTGTTCACGTCGGCGATGCGCTCGCCCTCCTCGAAGATGTCGAGCAAGGTGCGCGTATACCGCGCCTCGGCGCCGAGGCTGAAATTCGACACCACCCCACGGCCGGCGAGATAGCTGATTCCGAACTGGGTCGGCTCGCCGAGTCGTACGTCGCCGTCGAGTGTCGAGCCGTATTGCAGCCAGTTGTAGATGGTGCCGGTGAATAGCAGCGCCGCCTTGCGGTGATCGTCGAAGCGAAACCCCAGCCCGATCTGGTCCTGCGGCTGCGCCTCCACCTCGATCACGGCCACCGTGTCGGTCGGTGTCGTGTCGATGCGGTAGGTCGCTCGCGAGAAAAGGTGCGTCGCGCTCACACGCGACAGCGCGCGCTCGAGCGCCGTCGCGGAGAGGCGACCCGGAACGCGGAGCGCGACGGCGCGAGTCACGACATCGCGCGCCTGCTGCGCGGTCACGCCGCTCACCATGACGTCGGTGATCACGACGGAATCCCGCAACAGCGGCGCGATGCTCCGCGCGCTCGATGAGGTGTCCGCGACCGCCGCGAGCCGACGCAGCGTGTCGGCGTGGAGCGCCGCGGCCGCCTCGCCACGCTGGATCCACTGGTCGACTTCCTCGAAGCTGAACGTCGACAGCCCTTTGACGTCCGGCTGAATCAGGACATCGCACAACCGCCGCTGCTCCTCGTTATGCTCCGCCATCTGAAACGCAACCGTCTGGACGACGATGTCCACGATGCTGCGCAGATCGTCACCCTTGAGCAGCGGGCCTGAGACGTCGCTGCAGATGAGGATGTCGGCGCCCAGCGTCCGCGCATCCTGCGCGGGAAGATTGCGGGCGACGCCGCCGTCCATGAGCAGGCGGCCGTTGAGGCGAATGGGCTGAATGACGCCGGTGATCGCCATGCTGGCGCGCATCGCCTGGGCGAGCACGCCACTCGTCAGCACCACCGCTTCGCCGGTCTCGACGTCTGTCGCCACTGCAGCGAAGGGAAGGGGGAGCTGCGCGAAGTCGCGTACCGGCTGCGCGCGCCAGGTCACGCGCTCCAGCAACCGCATGATCGCGTCGCCCCGCACCACGCCACTCGGCAGCGTGACGCGGCCGCCCCGCACGGGGAACGACACGACCGTCCGCGATCCGACCACGCGCCGATCGGGAACGAGCATCTGCCGATCGCTTCGGTCGCCTAACAGGGCCGCCCAATCCTGGCTCGCGGCGATCTCGCGCAGCTGCGTCGGCGTATACCCGATGGAGTAGAAGCCGCCGAGCACGGCACCCATGCTGGTGCCGCTGACGACGGAAATGGGGACGCCGGCGCGCTCGAGCGCGGACAGGACGCCGATGTGCGCGAAGCCTTTCGCGCTCCCCCCGCTCAGAACGACGCCGATGCGCGGAGGGCGCGCCGCTGAGGTGGTGGTGTCCTGCGCGGCGGCCGAAGTCGCGAGAAGGAGACAGCCCAGCGTCAGAGCACGCGCACCGCGGCCGCATGGTCGGGTGCGCAAGGGCGGCGTCAGATGACGGGGCTGCTCCGCTGGAGCCTCAACGTGAATATCGAGCCGCCACCCTCGCGCTCGCGAACAGTCACGTCGCCGCCCATTCCGCGCGCGAGCTCACGACTGATGGCAAGACCGAGCCCGGCGCCTTCTACTGCTCGCGTCGGGCCCGTCTGCACTTGCACGAACGGCTCGAAGATGGCCTCATGCTTGTCCCGCGGGATTCCGATGCCCGTGTCGCTGACCGCGATGAGCGCCAGCTGCGGGGATGCGGGATCGACGCCGAAGTCGACGCTCACACGTCCGCCAGCGGGAGTGAACTTGATCGCGTTCGAGAGCAGGTTGAGCAGCACCTGCGTCAGCTTCTCGCGATCGGCGCGCACGAGCATCAGCTCCGGCGGCCGCTTCACCTCGCACGCGAGCCCTTTGGCCTCCATCTGCGGATCGACCATCGACAGCAGCTCGGCGACGATCTCGTGCGCGTCGAGGTCTTCGATCGCGTACTCGACGCGTCCCGTTTCGACACGGGAGAGGTTCAATACCTCGTTGATCAGGCGCAGGAGATGGCGCTGGCTGCGAGCGATGCGGCCCAAGGCCTCACGCTGAGTGTCGGTGATCGGACCGTGAATGCCCATGTCGAGCAGCTGGACGTGACCGGCAATCGCGTTGAGCGGGGTCCGCAGCTCGTGCGACATGACGGCGAGAAACTGGCTCTTGGCGCGGGTGGCCGTCTCCGCTTCGACGCGCGCCAGGCGCTCCGACTCGAGCAGCTCCTGATGCTCCCCGAGCAGCACGCTCAGCTCGCGCTCGCGAACGCGCAGCGCATCCTCCGTCACTTTCCGTCCGTCCAGCGCCTCGCGGAGACGCCGCTCGAGCTCCTTGCGATGCTCCACCTCGGCTTCCAGAGCGCGAGCACGCTGCTCGAGAATCGAGATCTCGAGCAGGCGAACATCGGCGTCGGGTGAGAGGTACCGCTCCGTCGGTGTAACGTGCGAATGATGCCGGCAGACCGCCTGAAAGTGCTCGGCGTCGGTCGACCGGTAGAAGTTGCCCATCGCGTACGCGCAAAGCAGCGAGAACTCGTACGTATGCGCGAGATCGTTCCAAAGCTGCTCGAGCTGCAGCGCGCCCTCGGTGTTTCCATCGCGCCAGAGCAGATCGACCATCTCGCCGTACAGTCTCAGGACGGCGTTCCCGCCACCGACCTGTTGCGCGGATTGCAGGGCGGTTCCGACGACCATCTTGAACCGATCAGGATCGGGCGCGGTGCCGACCATGAAGCCGTCGAGCGTATCACGCGCGTCGAGGAGCATGAGCTGCCCCGATCCCGAGACCCGGTCGACGTCGTGGCCCTTCGACTTGAGTTGGCTCGCGAATGAGATGCGGTGCGGCTCGGTGGCGATCACGACCATCGGCTGTCCCCCCCGAAGCCCTTCTTCGAGGAAATTGGCCACCGTCAGCGCGAGAAAGTCCTCACTGTCGTAGAACTGGACGCGATGGTCGACTGCGGCGAGTAGAGGCGTCGCCCTGCGCGGTGACGAGTCTCGTTGTGAGGGCAGAAGGGCGGGCGATGCCATACCAGGATCCTCTAGATGCAATGCGACAATGTGCCGGATGCGTAAGCAAGCCGGTTCGGTGCGCCGATTAAGGCTTCGTTTCGGGGCTCAACTATGGCCGAGCGGTCAAGGAGCATGCCAGCCCCCGCTCCGAGTGTCACGTCTCAGTCGCGTTTGCTCCTCTAGCGCCCGCCGCCGAACATCCTCCCGAGCACGTTAGGCGCCATGCGCGCGAGATCATCGGCGATGCCGGGGCGATCCTCGGTCCCGGCGCCCCCAAAGATCTGCCCGAGGATCCCACCGAGCCCGGGCGCGCGGCGCTTCACTTCCTGGCGCTCCGCCTGGAGCTCGTTGCCGATCTCGTTGGGACCCAAGGCGCTCTCCCGCTTCCGCCGGCCCAGGTAGGCCATGACGAGCGGCGCGAGCATCATGAGGAGGCGACCGATCTGCTGGCTGTTGAGGCCCGTGGCGCGCCCGATCCCTTGCTGCACCGGCTCGCGCTTGCGGCCGAGGACGTGCTCGAGGATGCCTGCTCCGTTGAGCGCGCGCGGGACGGCGACGTCGGCGGCGCCGGTCGTCGCCGGTCCGAACACCGCCGAGACGTTGTCGAGGAGGCTGCCGTCGTGGTCCTCCTCGAGCGCCCTGTTCAGCGACTGCGCGCCGTCGGGGCTTTGCGCCTCATTGGCGAGGCCGCCGATGAGCATGGGGAGCGCCATTGAGATCGCCTGGGCCGTGGCCGTTTCGTCGGCGCCGAGCTGGCGGCTCATCTGCGAGAGCGTGTTGCCCTGAAGCTGGCTGGTGAGGTCGTCGAGGATCGAGGCCATGGCGCGGATTCTCCACTGCACAGGGAAGGGTTGATCCTTGCGCCTTCCGTCGGGCGCGTCAAGGCGTGACGGTAATTTGTCCTCTCGGGCAATGGAGCTGGAGGCCGCTCGTCACGATCGTCACGCGATCGCCATTCGACGTGACGACGGGGTTCAACAGGCCCGCGATCACCGCGCGTTTTACTCCATTGAACAGCGGATGGGGGCCAACGCTTTCGGTGAGCACTTCCATGTCGACGCCGTCCTCATCGATCGCCGTCGCCTTGCACTCATCGTTGCCGAGGCTCAGGAACCGTGTGTGGAGCAGTCCGTCGCTCACCCGCTCGATGTTGAGCGGGTCGAATCCCTGGGGCCACAGCGGCTTTCCCTCGGCGGCGGCGATGATGACGCGCGATCCCGTCCGCGTATCGAAGGCCTTCCGGCGTGCAACGCGGCCGGTGACGACGTCCGCGGCGTCGCGATGGGCCTGGCGCGTGATCGCGGCCACCTCCGCCGCGGGAATCGCGCATCCGCCGTTAGGCGAGTCGACGGCGCCCACCAGCGCTCCGGCCAGCACCTCGTCGAGCTTCTGCCGATCGTGTGCCTCGAGGGAGTATTGCCACCGCGGGCGAATCCGGTCGAGCAGAAAGGCGATCGCGGGCCCGATCGTGTAGCTGCGCAGGCGGACATCGCGCGCAGCGAATCCGTTGCGTGGGATGTCGACGGTGGTGCGACCTAACGCGAGCAGCTGGATGTAGGCGGCGAGGCCTTCGTTGAGCTCGGTACCGCGCTCGTAGGCGACGAAGGCCGAGTCCATCGCGGCGAAGCGCTGCGTGCGGTAGTCGACGGTGAGGCGACCGAGGCAGGCGGCGCGCGCCTTGTTGGTGGTCGCAAGTGCGCGACGGAGGGCTTCGGTCTCGAGGCGCCGAAGACCGAGGAGCTTTGCGTCTTCTACTGGATAGAGCAGCAGATCCCCCTCGTTCGCCTGCCACGTTGGATGATGCTTCCGCTGGAAGACGTGGAACGCCTCGTGGAGAGCGATCGCGGCGAGCTCGGCCGATGTGACCCGGCCACGCTGGCCATCGACGAGGAGCGTGGCCGTTATGACACCGCCGATCTCAGCGCTCGAGTTCGCGGTGACCGCCGGGTGGCGTCCTTCGCGAATGTCGGAGCGGATCGATGAGATCGGTGAACCCTCGAAATCGGGCGGCCGCGACGGGTGTCGGAAGAGCCACGTGTTCTTTCCATCATAGATGGCGAGCGGAATGGCGAGCGGATCGAATCCCGGCCAGAAGGTCCGGCTGGCGGCGAGGCGCTCGTACAAGCGCGCGGCGCCGAGCGCGCTGCCCGGCTGGGCAGGGAGCGGCATCGCGAGCAACAAGCTGAGCAAGGCGACTCGACGTAGCGATCTCACAGGAAAAAGATGCCGCCACGTCACTGGTTAGGGCAACCGAGCTTGTGCGTGTGCTCCCTACAAAAGCTTTACTGCGGAGGACGATGATTTCACCCGCTTCTTATCGTCTCTCACCGCACACTGGTTGTCGGCAATCCACGGTAGCTACGAAACTGCCTCCTGCGCTGGGCTCGGCACGACCTCGCGGGGGGCAGGAGAGAGCGGTATGGGCAGGTCTGCCATACCGTGCCCCCGCGGGCTTTCTAGAATGTCGCCGTGATTGGCCCCGACCCCACCCGGAAGGGGCCTTTCAACACCAGATCGAGTCCCTGGCCGTCGGTCAGGTCCCACGCCTTGTAGAGGGCGAAGCCTAACGCGAGCAGGCCGACGCCGGCGACGTAGAGCCCGAACTCGAACATCGCGAGCATCGGGAGAATCAGGAAGGCGAACACGCTCTTGCCGATCCCTTGCTCGGGCTCCGGCTCCGAACGGATTGGCTCGATGCCGAGGGTCTCGAGCTCCTCGTTGATCTGCTGTGTCTGCGTGGCGAGGGTGCGGATCTGCGCGGCTTCGATCGCCGCTCTGCGCTTCGCGTCATCGTTGGCGCGCTTGATCGCCGGAACGAGGGAGCCGAGCAGGATGGCGAGGTAGGTGAGCCCGACGGCTAGATATTGGTAGCGTCGACCGCCGTAGCCATCGACCGTGGCCATGATTCGCTTCCCCATGAGCCAGCCGATGCCGACGACGATCGGCAGGCGCAGGAAGGGGAAGATGATCACACCGGCCGCGAGCGCGGCGGCGCCGAGCAGCGTCGTCAGGAGCCCTTGCGTCACGGCGCGGCGCATGGCGGCGGCGCCGACGCCGCGCTCGATCAATTTCGCGAACTGCGGCCGGCACTTGGCGCAGATGGGTCGCTCGTTGAGCGCGAAGTACTGGGTGCGCATCGGCGCTCGGCACTCCGAGCACCACATCGCCGGACCGGGCGGCGGGGCGGGAAGGTCGTTGGTTGGAAGGGCGGACACGGGCGCTTTCCGGTAAGAATTGGGATGGCTAGGTGGCCTTCCCAGGGACGCGTGTCCGGCCGGTCGGGCAACCGCTATAGCGCGCCGGACAGCCAGTGAATCGCGTTGAGCAGAAACTGCGCGTTCTGAGGCGCAGCGGGATCGTTCATCCCCATCGGCCGGCGCTGCGGTCCCGCGACTTGTGCCGAGAACATCGCGGCTTCCCCGAACACGGCGACGCGTCCTCGGCCGTGAATGATCGCCGCGCCCTGGAGCAGCCCCGCACCCGCGATGCGCGGCGTCAATCGCGAGAATTGCCACGCGACCTGCGGCATCAGCACGATCGTGCTCGGAGGAAGTCTGAGCAGCGTGTCGACCGATGCCGTCGTTCGAAACGCGCTGCCGGTGAACGACGTCACGGAATCGACGCGCTCGGCCGGCGATCGGCCGTTGACAATCGCGTGTGCGCCGAGCGATCCCGTCGTGCGTCGAAACACGAGTGAGCCGTCCTCCTTTGTGGAGTCCTGTGCGAAGCCGTTGACGAAGAAGATGCCGAACGCGGCAGCGAGGTGATCGACGGCGCCGGGGAAGGGCATGTGATCGGCGATGAGAAGCAGTGATCCACCGGCGGCGACCCATTCACGGATGGCCGTGATCTCTTCAGGAGTGAAGGCGGACGGCGTCGGGAGATCCCAATCGTCGCGGTTGCGCTCGTGCAGCGCGTTCGCGATGACGAGAATGCGTGCGCCGTCGAGGGCAGCTTTCGTCAGGCGCGCCTTGTTGGAGCGCACGACGTAGCCGTCCCGCCGGAGGAGCCGGGCGAACGCGAGATAGCGGCCCTCAGCGGTGTGAAAGTTCTCGTGCGCTTCGTCGATCAGAACGACAGGGCCGCGGCCCTCCGCATACGCCGGCTGGGTGATACGCGGATTGAAGCTCGTATCCGACACTTGCTGCGCCGCGGCGGGCAGGGCAATCGCGATCGCGACTGTCGTCGACGACAGCGATCGGTGGAGAGACGCGCCGCGGATCATGGGGCTACTGAGCCCGCTGCGAGTCCATCATGTATCGCATGAGGGGACCGCCCTTCGTGGGAGGCATGGCGGCCACCACCGAGAAGACCGAGGTCGCGGCGCGACATGCCTCACGAGGCCTCGCGCGGGCGAGCTTGGGCTCGACCACCAGCGAAATCATGTCGTACGTGCGCTGGCCGTGGATTCTCGCCAGGCTCGTCGCGAGGCGCTCGCCCAGCGCTTCCCCCGTGGCGCGGTCGACGCGCGGCTGCGGCGATCGAATTCCTTCCTCGAAGACACGTCCGAGCAACACACCCAACCTGTCCTCGAGGCGCTTGCTCGGTCGCGGGAACGGGGAGGACGCGTGCTCGGCACCGTGGATGAACGTCATGCAGGCCTGCGGCTGCTGCTGAAGCTCGGTCAGTGCGTCACGATAGAGATCGGCGACGGCCGCAGCGGTCGTGTCGGATGCAACCGCCAGGTATTTGAACAGGTAGGGAGTGACCTGATCGCGGCCCCACGTCGCGGCGCGCATGGTGACTTCGTCGGAATCGGCGCTGTCGGGAAGCGACATCACGAAGGCCTTCGCCTTGGCGCGAAATCCGGGCTCATGCTCGACGAGAATGCGGATGGGGCTTTGCGACATCATCTCCCTCTCGATGCGGTGCGTTCTGAACTCTCGCTCCGCGCGCATGCCGAGGGTGGACCGCGTCAATCCATACGCGCCGCCAAATCCCGCGATCGCGATGAGCAGGCGCGTGCCGTTATTGAATTTGAGCTGCGAGGCGATCGTGTGGACGAGAAGTGCCCCGACGACGCCGGCGACGATCCCAGCAACGTTGCCCTCGACGGGGAAGACATCCCATACCTGCATCAGCATGGTGATCCGGGGAGCCTGGGGCGGGAAGGTCGGACGCCGGCCGTGAGGCGCCGAGCTGGCGGGCAACATCGAGCGGTGCGTTAGGTGGTAGCGTTACACCCGGATCGCGATGCGTCAAGCGTGGCGTCGGCGCGACAGTCGTGGGGTTGACCGTTCCGGGGCGCGCATCTTATTGTCGCCTGCCGCAATCGATAGGCGAGGCGGCACGGTCATACGCATCGGAGCTGCTCAATGCCTTCCGTTCGGCCTCTCGCGTTCGCGCTGGGTCTCGCCGCCTGCAGTGCCGCGACCACCACCCAACGGGCTTATGTGGCGCCCTCGAACGAGACGATCACCAGCGACACCGAGGTGCGGCAGGAGAACCCGCCGACGCACCTGATCTATGTCGAGAATCGATCGACGGTGCCGGTGAGAGTGTTCAGCGTGACGCTCTCGAACTGCGAGAACATTCGGCAGCCGTGCGGTCCGAAGCGCGCGAACCTCCGTATTGGACCGGGTGAGCGGCTGGTGGCGATTCGAGTGGAGCCGGACAATCCACAGCGGGCCTTCAGTTACAACTTCAACTACAGCTGGCAGGCCGATTCGTCGAGCGCGGCCGCTCTTACCGCGCTTGCCGCCAGCGGTGACGCCGGTGCCGCGCAGAGGCTCGCGGCCACGCGGCGCGCCGATTCCATTCGTAAGTCGGAGGGAGGTCCACGGTACAACGAGCTCGGTCGCGATGATTTCACGGTCCTCGCTGGGCGAATCGTATCGATGCGTGCCCATCCCGAGTCGCTCGTGCTCGCGCCCGGCGAGCAGACGAGCCTGGAGCGTCTTCAGCTGGTCCTGATCGACGATCAGGGCCGCGTCGCGGGAGGCACGCGGTGGATGGAATGGATGGTCCCAGGGGTGGGCATCGCGGACTTCGTACCCCCCGACCGAATCATCGCGCGTCGGCCCGGGCGCATGGTTCTGCGATTCCGTCTCGCCAACGAAGCGCAGCAGGCTCTCAAGAGTGAACTTCGTGAAGTCGAGGTGCCGATCATCGTCGCCTACCGGTTCGAGCCGAACGCGCCGACTTTCGCCGGCCGAGCGGTGGATGCCGACAGCAAGACGCCGCTAGCGTGCGTGCGGGTGGCGCTCGAGGACAGTGCGGAGAACGTGGTCAACAGCACCCGCACCGACGCGACCGGCGCGTTTTACCTGCAGGCGCCCCATCCGGGGACGTACCGAGTCCGCGTAGAAATGCACGGGTGGATGCCTGTGTACGGGCCTAACGAGGTCGGCGCCGCTGACGAAACGAAGCAGAGCGAGTATCTGGTTCGCTTCACCGAGCAGCTCCTCGTCTCGCGGCCGCAGTTTGGCAGGGAGACTGCGGACTTCGAGCACGCCCAGCCGGCGGCGGTAACGAACGAGATCGGACCGCGCTCGACGGCGCTCGTTCAGGGAGTCACGCTCGGCGGATCGGAGTCGACGCCGATACTCGGGATCATCGGCCGCGTCCCACCGATGACGACGTGGATGCAGTTCGTGGTGGACTCGGCGGGTCGTGTCGACAAGGCATCCATTCTGATGCCACCGGGGACGTCGGCGAACGCGAAGGCGAGCGTGGCGTCGGTCCTGCCGCGCGTCCGATTCTCGCCGGCGCGGGAGCGGGGGACGCCGGTGTGTGAGATGCTGCGAATGCAGGTGAACTTCAGCCCTCGCTAGGCCGAGCGAACCGTAATGACGACCTTGCCTCGCGCGCGGCCTGCTCCTACATGGCTGATCGCCTCGGCGGTTTCGCCCAGTGCGAATTGCCGATCGACCACCGTGCGGATGTGCCCGGACTGGGCGAGCTCTGCCAGCAGTGCGAGGCCCGTGTGGTCGTTCTTGGAGACGAACGGGGTGATCCGTCCGCTGACGAGCGGGGACAGCGCCGCGGCGGTCAACAAACGGGAGGCGGGCGCGAACCAGCGCCCCTGCGGCGCGCCCACTGAAATGATCGTCCCCTTCGGAGCAATGACGCGTCGTAGGTGCCTGAACGGCCGGTTGCCGCCGATATCGAAGATCACGTCGTAACGCACGTTGCCGCGGGTGAAGTCGCCCGTTCGGTAGTCGATGACATCGTCGGCGCCGAGCGAGCGGGCGAGGTCCACGCTTTCGGTGCGAGTGGCGGCACAGACGTGGGCCCCAATCCACTTGGCGATCTGCACGGCGTACGTTCCAACGCCGCCTCCCGCGCCGTTGATGAGGACCCGCTGTCCCGCCTGCAGCCGCGCCTTGTCGCGCAGACCCTGAAGCGCAGTCAGACCGGCGACGTGGAGGGCAGCGGCCTCACCGTAGGTCAGCGCGGCGGGCTTGCGCGCGAGACGGTCTTCCGTGGTTGCCGCGAGCTCGGCGAAGCTGCCGTCCGTCCCTCCGAAGACCTCGTCGCCGACCTGAAATCGCGTCACGTGCTTGCCGACGGCCACCACGCGGCCAGCGAGGTCCACGCCGCGCACGCGGTCCGTCGGCGTGCGCAGCCCCATCATGATCCGCAGCAGATACGGCCCTTTCGTGACGTGCCAGTCGAGTGCGTTGACCGACGCCGCGTGAACCTCGACGAGGACTCCCTTGTCGTCGATCGTCGGAGTCGGGAGGTCGCGCAGCGCAAGCACGTCGGAGGGTGAGCCGTATCCATCCTGTACGATCGCCTTCACGGGAGCGTCCGGTTCGTCATGTAACCCCCGACGGGAAGGTGGGCGTCCTATTGTTTTCCCATACGAAGGCGCCCAGCGTGCGGTTTCAGCCCACCGGGACGGGTACACGTGCGAGCGTTGGGTGGTACTTTACGCCTATGTCACAGTCAGTCTCTGATCCGACGCCATCCGACACCGCGCCCGCTCGCCCGCGCGATTTCATTCGCGAAATGGTCGCCGAGGACGTCGCGGCGGAGCGGTTCGGCCGGCAGATCGCCACCCGCTTTCCGCCGGAGCCGAACGGCTATCCCCACCTCGGCCACGTGAAGTCGATCTGCCTCAACTTCGGCATCAAGGAGGAGTACGGCGGCCGCTGCAACCTGCGGTTCGACGATACCAACCCCGAGACGGAAGACATCAAGTACGTCGAGGCGATCAAGAACGATATCCGCTGGCTCGGGTTTCAGTGGGACGAGGAGCTGTACGCGAGCGACTACTTCGGCAAGCTCTACGAGTTCGCCGAGCTGCTCGTGAAGAAGGGATCTGCGTACGTGGACTCGCAGACGAGCGAGCAGATTCGCGAGACGCGCGGCACCGTCATGGTGCCAGGGACCCACAGCCCGTATCGCGACCGTTCAGTGGACGAGAACCTCGACCTGCTGCGTCGCATGCGCGATGGCGAGTTCCCGGACGGCGCACATGTCCTGCGCGCCAAGATCGACATGACGCACCCGAACATGGTGATGCGCGATCCGGTGCTGCTGCGTATCCGTCACGCGCATCACTACCGGCAGGGCGACGCGTGGTGTTTGTATCCTCTCTACGATTTCGCGCATCCGTTGTCGGACGCGATCGAGAACATCACGCACTCGTTGTGCACGCTGGAGTTCAAGGACAACAACGACATCTACCGGTGGCTGATGCGCGAGTGCGGCATCGAGCGGCCACCGGAGCAGACCGAGTTCTCGCGCCTGGACCTCGAGTACACGGTGATGAGCAAGCGGAAGCTGCTGCGGTTGGTGAACGCGGGCGTCGTCGAGGGGTGGGACGACCCGCGCATGCCGACGGTATCGGGGCTCCGCAGGCGAGGCGTGACGCCCGAAGGGCTGCGCGACTTCGTCACCACGGCTGGAGTCTCACGGAAGCCGCAGCGCACCGAGCTGGCGACGCTCGAGCATGCAATCCGGAACGATCTCAACATGCGCGTGCCGCGGGTGATGTGCGTCGTGCGTCCGCTCAAGGTCGTGATCACGAACTATCCCGAAGGGCAGGTCGAGCAGCTGGACGCGTCCTACTACCCGCACGATGTGCCCAAGACGGGATCGCGGAAGGTGCCCTTCTCGCGCGAGCTGTACATCGAGCGCGACGATTTCATGGAGGACCCGCCGAAGAAGTTCTTTCGTCCGGCGCCGGGCCGGGAGGTGCGGCTGCGTTACGGCTATTTCATCACGTGCCAGGATGTCGTGAAGAATTCCGCTGGTGAGGTCACGGAGCTGCGCTGCACCTACGATCCCGCGACGCGCGGCGGCGACTCACCAGACGGGCGCAAGGTGCAGGGGACGATTCACTGGGTCTCGGCGGCGCATGCGCTCGACGTGACTTTGAGGCTTTACGACAAGCTCTTTACGGTGCCGGAGCCGGATGCGGGCGAAGGGGATGTGCTGGAGCTGGTGAATCCTGAGTCGCTGACGATCGTTCGCGGGGCGAAGATCGAGCCGAGCGTGGGGAATGATCCGTTAGGGTCCCGGTATCAGTTCGAGCGGACGGCGTATTTCATCTCCGATCCGCTCGAGTCGAAGCCCGGTGCGCTGGTGTTCAACCGGACGGTGACGCTGCGCGACAGCTGGGCCAAGGCGCAGGCACAGAAATAAGGTCAGCGCTCGTCGGCCGTCGGCCCGTAGAGCTGCGGAATGGGAACGTCGAGCAGTCGAAGGTAGACGGTGAGCTGGCCGCGGTGATGGACGAAGTGGTTGATCGTGTTGCGGAGCGCGTCCTGGCGGCCGGCGGTATCGTAGACGTCAGCTCCGGCGCGGACGCTCCAAGTTCCGTCAAAGTCGGTATCCGTTGCGTCGGACAATGTCCGACTTAGCTCGGCGACGTTGGCGTCGAAATCCCGCAGGAGCACGTCCGTAGACTCGAACGTGTAGCCCGGCCCGGCCGCGAGATCGAGATCGATACCCTTCACGATGTCCGACATGATCTTCGGCATTCGGCAGACGAGCTGGGTGAGATGACCGAGCGCCGATGACTTCGGGTGCGGTTTCCATTTTCCCTTGTCACTCGGCACGCGCTCGATCAGGCGCCGGCTCGTGCTGGCCTCTGCCTCGATTTCCTTCAGGAATGATTGTCCGATCGTCACGGTCGTTCTCCGTCGATGGTTCGTGCGAAGCGGGGGTATGGCAGAGCTGCCATACCCCCGCGCGTTCGCTCTTCGCTGCTTCAGTCGGCGCGGATGGCGCCGCGGACTCGCCGCTCGAGGTCGGGCGTGATCTCGTAAATGCCGTGGTCGCGCGCGGCGTGGGCCGCGGCCTTCTGCATGATCTCCTCTTCGGTGCGACCGTGCGCCTCGAAGTCGCAGTCCATGCCGACGTCACGGCAGCGCATGTGCTTTTCGCCTTCGGGCATTTTCGTGTCTCCTCGATAAGGTCGGGTCGCTCCCTGCGATAATCGTGCTTGTCGGCTGGGCCGATGATGGGCACGGCACAGCGGCGCCAGTCTCGCTTCTATGAATTACCGCACTGCAAGCGGCAGCGAGAGGGTGAACACGGATCCGGCGCCCGGCTCGCTCGATGCGGTCAGGTCGCCTCCCATCCCGCGCGCGAGCTCGCGGCTGATCGGCATGCCGAGCCCTGTGCCCTTGTGCTCACGAGCAAGCGGGTTGTCAAACTGAACGTAGGGCTCGAAGACGAGCTCCAGCTCTTTGGCCGACATCCCGACGCCGGTATCGCGCACGGAAAACGCGCCAGTCTCGGGGCCGAGCACCGACGTTTCGACGGTGATCTGCCCTTCCGCGGGTGTGAACTTCGTGGCGTTCGACAGGATGTTCAGCATGATCTGCACGACCTTCTGCTTGTCGGCATGGAAGACGAGCTTGGGATCGCACCCATCACACTGGTAGGCAAGACGCTTCGCCGCGCGCTGAGGCGCGGTGAGCGAGTCGATGACATCGAGCACCTCGCGCGCCCAGAAGTCGCCGATCTGGTACGTCACCTTGCCCGCTTCGACTTTCGCGTGCAGCAGAACCGCCTCGATGAGGCCCAGCAGATGCTGCTGGCTCTTCGCGATCCGGCGCAGGTAATTCAGCTGCGCCTCCGAGGCAGGCGTCGGAATCCCATCGAGCATGAGCTGGGCATAGCCGCCGATGGCGTTGAGCGGCGTGCGCAGCTCGTGGCTCATCATCGCCAGAAAGTCGGCCTTCGCCTTGTTCGCGCGCTTCGTTTCGTCGAGCGCCGCGTCGAGCGCGGCCTGAAGGCGCTTCTGGTCCTCGATGTCGGTGGTGGATCCGAACCATTGTGTGATTCGTCCGTTCGCATCACGCGCGGGGTTGGCACGAACGAGATGCCATCGAAAATCACCGGACGCAGCGGAGAAGACACGAAATTCCACTTCGTACGGCTCGCCCGTCTCGATCGAATGTTGCCACCGCTGACCCGCGCGCTCCACGTCGTCGGGATGCACGACTTGCGACCATCCAGTGCCGAGCATCTCGCTGGCCTCTCGCCCAAAGCTTTCGGCGGTCTTCTTCGTGACGAAGTCGAGGAGGCCATCGGCGCGAGCGGTCCAAACCTGTACCGGAATGGCCTCTGCCATCGAGCGGAAGCGCTCCTCGCTCGCTCCCAGCGCCTCGGCCAGTCGCTCGGCCACCTCCGTCCGCCAGCGCAGAGCGTCCTCGGCGCGTGAGCGCTTGATGAGATTACCCGCGAGGAGTGTCGCGGTCTCGGTCAACGCGATGTCGGAGGACGTCGGCTCCCGCGGCTCATCGTAGTACATCGCGAAGGTGCCGAGGACGGTGCCGTCTTCGTCGAGGATCGGTGTGGACCAGCAGGCGACGACGCCGTACTCATGCGCGAGCCCGCGGTAGTCTGCCCACAGCGGATCGGTGGCGGCGTCGCGTACGATGACCCGTTCGCGTCGATAGGCAGCGGTGCCACAGGACCCGGCGGCGGGGCCGATGTGAGCCCCATCGATTGCCTGGCTGTACGCCACCGGCAGGTGTGGCGCGGCGCCGTGCCGAAGCGTGATGCCATCGGTGTCGAGCAGGAGCACGGAGCCGCGCATGCCGGGCGACACCCGCTCGAGCAGCCTGACGAGCGCATCGAGCGAGCTCTGCAACGTGGATGCGGTCGTCGGCTCTCGTTCAGCCGCGCGCGGAACGGTGCGCTCCAGACCGGCGCGCAACACACTGTCGGCGGGATGCATCGACGTTCCGTCGAGGCGTCCGACGGGCTCGCGGCCGGGCTCGCTGCGCATCATGGCACCGTTCGTCGGGACAGATCCTTCGCGCCGCAAGAAAGGCGCCGAGGCGAGCGTCGGTTCGCTCGCCCTGGACCCTTTACGGGGCGGTCGTGAATCCCCTCTTTGCCATGAGCGCTTCCACGCGCGGATCGCGGCCGCGGAACGCCCGGTAGGCATCTGCGGGCTCGATCGTGTTGCCGAGCGAGAGAAGGTGCTTGAGCCGCGCCGCGACCGCCTTGTCATACGGCCCGCCCGCCTCGGTAAACGCGCCGTACGCGTCGGCGGTAATGACGTCGCTCCAGAGGTACGAGTAGTAGCCCGCCGAATAGCCGTCACCGGCGAATACGTGGCCGAAATGCGGCAAGCGATGACGCAGAACGATCTCGCGGGGCATGCCGAGCTCGGCTGACATCACCTTCTCGAAGCCGAAGGGATCGACGTGCTCGCCACCAGCGAGATGCAGCTCCATGTCGAACAGGGCGGCCGCGAGGTACTCCGTGGTCTCGAATCCCTGGTTGAACGTGTCCGCGCGCTTGATGCGATCGACGAGCGACTGCGGGATCGGCTTCCCGGTCTGATAGTGGAGCGCGAATTTCTGTAAGACCTCGGGCGTCGAGAGCCAGTGCTCGAGGAGCTGCGACGGGAACTCGACGTAATCGCGCGGAACCGCCGTGCCCGAGAGCGAGGGATAGCTCACGTTCGCGGCCAGTCCGTGGATCGCGTGGCCGAACTCGTGGAACAGCGTGTTCGCGTCGTCCCAGGAAATGAGCACCGGCTCGCCCGGCGCGCCCTTCACGAAGTTGGAGTTGTTGGAGACGATCGTCGTCACCGGCTTCTCGAAGCGCTCTTGCCGTCGATAGGCATTCATCCACGCGCCCGAGCGCTTGCCCTGGCGAGCGTAGGGATCGAAGTACCAGAGGCCGATGTGCTGGCCGGTGGTCTTGTCGGTGACTTCCCACACGCGCACGTCGGGGTGATAGACGGGGACGTTCGACACCGGCGTGAACGCGAAGCCGAAGAGCTCGCCGGCAACCCAGAACATCCCTTCGCGCAGCTTGTCGAGCTGGAGATACGGCTTCGTCTCGTTCTGATCGAGATCGTAGCGCGCCTTACGAACCTTCTCGGCGTAGTAGCGATAGTCCCACGGCTCGATCGTGATGTTCGCGCCTTCCTTCTTGGCGAGCGCCTGC
>DATFBS010000053.1:0-2500 GCA_035253695.1 Gemmatimonadaceae bacterium | reverse complement strand
GTAAGGACGACAAACCGCACAAGGTGCCGCTGAACGCGCACTCCGACGCGGTCCTCGCCCGCCGTCACGCCGTCGCACATGGCGACTTCGTCTTCCGGTCGCAGAACTGGGACACGTACCGCTCCGCCTGGGAGAACGCGCTCTCGCGAGCGAAACTCGCGGACGTCACCTTCCACACGCTGCGGCATACCTTCGGCTCGTGGCTCGCGCAGGCCGGCCGGACCCCGAAGGAGATCATGGAAGCCCTTGGCCACACGTCCCTCGCGATGACGAACCGCTACATGCACCTCGCCCCGTCCCACGTCCGCGACGCCGTCGCCGTGCTCGACAACGTCCTGGGCGTCCACACGGCTGCCCGCGATCTGGATAGCAGAACGATAGCAGAACGAGCCCTCAGCGCTCGCGGGGCCAAACGGGGCGCGGTGTAACTCTGCGCCACTATTGGTGAGCCGTCTGGGACTCGAACCCAGGACCCCCTGATTAAAAGTCAGGTGCTCTTCCGTCTGAGCTAACGGCTCCGGTCAACACTTTAGCGCACTTGCGCGGCATGCACCGCAACAGGCCGAGGCCCTGTCGGAATAGGGTTGGGGAATTTCGGGGAAGCGATTCGCTCCACGGCCGCCGCTTGTGCGTCGGCGACAGGTGCGTATGGCGTTCAACCATCGGAAGAGACCGCCAGCCGCCCAATTCCTGAATCGTCCTCGGATCGACGCCCGCCATCGCGAGTCTGCTGCCGAACGTGGGCCTCAACGTATGCGGCGTCACGTCCTTCAGTCCCGCCACCTCACAGGCGAGCCGGAAACTCTTCCGGATCGACGGTATGGCTGGCCGCCTCGACGTGCGAACACGGGCCCGCTGGTGCGGTCCTCGAGGCGCCTAGCCCAGCGCGGCCCGGACGGTGCCGTTGGAGTTGACCCGGTTCGGTGGAGGGTTCACCGCTTTCGATCGTCACTGCACAAGCACCGAGGGGGATACCGAGATAGCACGCCGGGTGTCGATCGTCGATCCTGAGGGCGCTGGGCGATCGCCGTTCGCGTGGAGGCACTCGTAAATCATCGGAGAGCGATACTCGAGCGCGGAATGGCGACGGCGCGGGTTGTACCAGCCTTCGATGAAATCGAAGATCGCGAGTCGTACTTCGACCGGCGTCCGGAAGCGATGGCGATCGAGGAGCTCACACTCGAGCGTCGCGAAGAAGCTCTCGCAGAGCGCGTTGTCATAGGCGTCACGACGCTGCCCATGGACGGCCTGACGCCGGCATCCGCACATCGTTTACCGAAGGCAACCGACGTGTATTGGCAGCCCTGGTCGGAGTGATGAATCACGTCCGTCGGCCGGCGCTGTGCCACAGCCATGTCCAAAGCGGCGATGACGAGTTCGGTCCGGCGATACGTTTCCATCGCCCAGCCGACGACTCGTCGACTCCACGCATCGACGACGACCGCCAGATAGAGGAAGCCCGTCCCGGTCGGGACGTACGTGATATCCGCGACCCAGAGTCGGTCCGGCCCGGCGGCGGTGAACTGCCGATCGACCAGATCCGGTGCGGGCCGCGCCGTCTCATCCCGCACCGTCGTGCGGATTGGCTTGCGACGGCTCACGCCCTGCAGCCCCGCGCCGCTCATCAGGCGAGCAACTCGTTTCCGCCCAATGTGGATTCCGCGATCGGCGAGCTCGGCATGGATACGCGGTACGCCGTACGTTCCACGCGACTCGCGGTGGATCGCCTGGATCTCCGCGCTCAGCTTGACGTCTGCTCGTGCACGTACCGACAGCGGTCGCTCGCGCCACGCGTAGTACCCGCTGAGGGAGACACCCAGGACGCGGCACATGGTGGCGATCGGATGGACGGCCTGGTGTGCCGTCACGAACTCGAATCCTTGGACGGGATCGTATTGGTCTCCCGTGCAAACCAGGCCGCGGCTTTTGACAGGATCGCGCGTTCTTCCCGGAGCTGGCGCACCTCACGACGGAGCCGACGCAGTTCCTCGCGCTCTGCCGTCGTCAGTCCGTCAGTGCGCTCGCCGGTGTCCACCGACGCTTGCTTCACCCAGTTCCGGATTGCCTGCGCCGAGGGCTCGAACTGGCGCGCCAGTTCTTCGGGGGTGCGTCCTTTACGGACCAGTTCGACAATGCGCTGCCGGAACTCCGCCGAGTACGGCCGATGGCTCTTCGGCATCGTGGACCGTCCTTTCCGCCCCAACGATGGGGTGTCCACGAAACCGGGTCAACTCCAGAGATATGACCATCGGCAGCAAGCGACTCTCGAGTAGAGGAGGCCGCGGCCACGTGGAGAGTGTCCACGTGCTCATGAGAGAAGGCGATGTCCCCGTGTTCAGCGTCGAGCTCGGTCTTCTTATGGCGACTCGGGCCTCGGAATCATGACCTGCTTCGAAGCCGCCGAGGCCCGAATCGGAGAGCGCTGGGTCGAAGATCAGAACATCGCGAAAACCTGGCCCTCACGGGCCCGCCGTCGCCGCTGCTCCGGCGGCGCCAGGTG
>DATFBS010000052.1:0-16242 GCA_035253695.1 Gemmatimonadaceae bacterium | reverse complement strand
TTTCGGAGTGCGTGCTCAACGGGGGGATGTCGTCGCAGGAGGCGCCAACGGGAGGAAGATTGAACTGACTCCACGAGCTACTCCGCGGCGCATGACACGCGAGGATTCGATTCCGCGAACAACCCCTCCGGGTTCTCCCGCCAGAGCCAGATGTGAAGACCCCACACGCCGAACTCATCCTCGGGCTGGAACGTGGCGCCCAGGAACTCGGGTGGCTGGGTGTTCGTCCACGCCACATACGGCACCGCGAGCTCGACGCCGACCAACCGGGCGCCGCCGTTTTTGCTCGGCTCGTAGATCAGCGCCTCGGGGAGGTTGGGATCGACGACGCCGTCGAGACGACCGGGATGCACGTAGACCATTCCAACCGGCCCTTCGTCAGGCCGGCTCTCACAGCCGTGGAGGAAGACGAAGCCGTCGTCCGTGGCAGCGCGCAGATTGTGGTAGCGCGCGGTGGCGCGACGGAGGGCAGCGAGGGCGCGTGCCTCCTCCCCGACATCGTTGGTGGTTCGAAGGCTCGCGAGCTCCGCCGATGGGGGCGCGAGCGGTGCGTCGGGGGCGCAAGCAGCCAGCAGCGAAACGGTGACGAGGATGGCGAATCGTGCGCGCGTGCTCATATCGATGCTCCTGAGGTAAGATCGAAGGAGCAACGTGCGAAGAGGACACGAGCGCGCGCGTCGGCGGTGCTGCCTATTTTTGCACGCGAAGGTGCCTACATTGGCGGATCGGTAACCTGGAGAAACGATGCGTCCCCAGCCTCTGATCGCGGTCTCCGACGTCGAAGCGAGTAGCCGCTGGTACCAGCAGCTACTGGGCTGTCAAAGCGCGCACGGCGGTGCCGAATACGAGCGACTGGTCTCGGCGGGTCGGCTCGTTCTCCAGCTGCACCGGTTCGACGTCAGCCATCACCATGGGGCGATCGGCAATCCTTCCGATCGACCCTATGGCAACGGCGTCCTGCTCTGGTTCGAGATCGAAGACTTCGATGAAGCCGTTCGCCGCGCGGAGGCGCTTGGTGCGGAGGTCGTCCTGCCGCGCCATCGCAATCCTCCCGACGGAAATGGGGGGCCTAACCATTGGGAAATCTGGCTACGCGATCCCGACGGCTACGGCGTCGTCCTCGCCAGCCCGGACGGATCGGCCGACGGCGATTGGCGCCCCTAGCTTTTTTTACCGCAGAGGACGCAGCCCACCTGAACGCGATTCCGGAAGCATCGTCGTTCATAAATAGCAATTGTGAACGAGGAAAGAGGAACGAGGAATTAGGAGCGAGGAAGCGGCTGCGCGGCTCTCGTGCGTCGGAGCCCAAACGGCCACTTCCTCGTTCCTCGTTCCTCGTTCCTCTGGAGCTCAGTCGGCGCGCGCCGCCGGTTGCCGATCGCGACCGAACGGATCTCCCGTAATCGCTTCGGTGTGCAGCGCGCACACCCAGCGTCCGTTGCGCCGCACCCACGTCGAGGAATCCGCGGCCTCCAGCGTGACCGGCTTCCCCTCCACCGTGAGCTCTTCTCTCACCTTGTAAGCAACGATCGCGACATCGTCGCTGAGCATCCGCGCCTGTATGTCGCTGATGTCATACTCTTCGAGCGACCACGACGGATCCATCATCATGCCCCGGAATGCTTCACGGTCGATGCTGGCGACACCCTGCGCGCCGGTAAGAATGCACCCATCATCCGTGAGCTCCAGCGCCGCCTCCACGTCCTTGTCCCTCAGGGCCTGCCAGTAGTCCTTCTCCAGCCGCACCAGCTCCTGCTCGACGGTCTGCGTCGCCATTTCGCGCTCCTCGATGAAAGAGGCCGTCGACCGCAGCACATCACATGCCCTTTCGATAAGTCACGCAGCGGCTGTCATCGCGGCATTTGTTTTCTTGTCGAGCATCCCTTGCCTCGTTCGACGTCCGGATAACGGCTCTGTGTCCCCAACCCACGCATGCGAGGCCATATGCCAAAGCGGAGATACCTGTGCATCCAGCGGCGCCCAGCGGGCCCGCGGCCCCAGCCATCCCAGGCGCAAATGGAGGAGATGCATGCTGTCTTCGACATCTGGAAGGAAAAATTCAAGACGAGCATCCTCGACATGGGAGGCGGCCTCAAACCCGATGGAAAGGTGCTCAGAGCATCGGGGGTTACGGATGGCCCGTTCGCCGAAGCAAAGGAGATCGTAGGCGGATACATGCTCGTGTCCGCCGACAGTTTCGAGGAGGCACTCGAGGTCGCGCGGGAAAGCCCGGGGCTATTCATGCCGGGCGCGAGCATTGAGATTCGGGAGGTGGCGTGACTAGAGGGCGCTAAGGGCGCTAAGGGCGCTGAAGGCGCTGGAGGCGCAGAACTGCTCGGCCCCCAGCGCCCCCAGCGCCCTCAGCGCCCTTAGCGCCTTCAGCCTACGGCACCGACGCGTCGCACTCCTCCGCGAGCGGATTGTTGAGCTCCTCGAACGGAATCGGCAAGCTCACGTCATCACCGTACGTTCCTCCCTGCGAGTATGCACCCGAGGGAAACACCGACGACGCCGTCCGGTTGTACTGCCTAACAAGCCGGCGCAGATCGCCGAGGCGGTGTGCCGTGAGCCAGAGCCAGAAGGCTCGCTCGCGGAACAACAGATCGACACGCGCCGCCGGCGTGCCGGGATCGGTGAGCTGACCCAGACCCGCCGCCGTACGAAGCGCATTGAGCTTGCCCAGCCACCCACTCACATTCCCCGCCTCGAGCAGCGCTTCCGCTTCGATCAACCGTGCTTCCGTCCCACTGGCGAGCACGACGTCGACATCGCGGTCCGGATACTTGAGCTGATGGAACATCGGGGTCACGCCATCGAAGCCGACGCCGTTGTCCGGATCGAGCTCGAAGTCGATGCGGGGATCAGCCGACGATCTGAAGGGCAGACCGTTCCCGCCCTCGTTGTTCGTCACCGTCCAGCGCTCCTGAAGATTGACGTACGCGAACACGCCGTTCTCCTGACGGGCGGTGTTGTCCGAGCTCTCGATCTCGAAAACGAAGTCGTCCGGAACATCCGCGACGGCAGCCGCCGCGTCGGCTGCGCGGTCCAGGTTGAGCAACGCCCGCGCCTTGCCGACCAACGCCAGGTATTGCTCGTCTGAATCGGCGTCGGACGCCGCGATCGCCGCATCGAACCGCTCGATCGCTTCCGTCATCAGCTGCTCGGTCGTGAGCGGCGGACCGAACTCCGTGCCGCCGGCATCGGTGAGCGTGCTCACCGGTACGCCCGAGCAAAAGTTCTCGCCCAGCAGGATGTAACTGTATCCCGCCACCGCCAGTGAGACAGCGTGGCCTGGCGTGTTCGGAGCAAACTCCTGATGGCGCCTTGCCGAGAGCTCGGCGGCAGCACGCGCACGGTGAGCGTAGCTGTACACCGTGTTCAGCGTGACGTTGACGTTATCGATGTCGCGACGATCTATCGGAACGCGCGTCGGAAAGCTCTCGGCGATCGCGAACTCGTCGGCCAGCAGTCCTCCAAGATTGACGAGTCCCTCGGTCACGCCAGCGTTGTCACCGCTGAACGCGAGCTGGAAATCCCCGAGCGCGCCGGCGAGCAGCACCGGCAGTGCGTCCTCGCCCGTCAAGGAGCCTGGCGTCGCGACATCCGGATCCTCCACGCTCAACACATCGTCCAGACTGCATCCAGCCGTCGTCGCGACGATCCCGACGGCCAGCACGAGCCTCCTCATCATCATCGGTACCCTCGAAGAGTTTTTCATGGGATCACCACCCGATATTCACGCGCGCAGTGAAATAGCGCACCTGCGGTAGGGTGTTGAATTCGTCGGTGCTGAAATTCGTGTTCGCGGCGTTCTCGTTGGCCTCCGGATCGTAGCCCGTGTAGTCCGTCCACGTCTTGAGGTTCCGGCCGGCGAGTGTGAGGCTGACGGAGGCGACGCCCATACGCCCCGCCCATTGTGATGGCGCGTTGAGCGTGACGGACAGCTCACGAAGCTTGACGAAGTCCGCGTCCTCGACGAATCCCGCCTCGGTGCCGAGCAGCGTCGCCATCGCCCGTGCCTGCTCCTCCAGTGGCGCGGTCGCGTCCTGGAGACCGCGGCACGTCTGCGTGAAGTTGCAGCGGAAGCGCTCGGTCAGATTGAGCAGCTTGTGTCCACCGCGGTACTCCAGCAGTCCGGAGACACGCACGTACTTGAACAGCGTCAGGTCCGGCGTCACCGACAGCAGCCGCTTCGGAAATGGCGTACCGAGGCCGACCGGCTCATCCGCGACCACGACCTCGGAAGCCGAGATCAGACCGTCGCGGTTCGCGTCGCTGAACGTGTAGGGGGCCTGGTAGTATTCGCCCGGGGACAATCCTTCCTTGTGAATCTGGAAGTCGGAGTTGACCGGGATCGGCTCGATGCCCTCTCCGAGCTCGAGGATCTTGCTGTTGGCGGTGGTGCCATTGAGCGTGAGATCGAAGCGCGCCTCAGGGATCTCGAACACCCTGGCCTTGAGCAAGAGCTCGAAGCCTTCGTTTCGCACGCGCCCGATGTTCTCGAGCCGGAACGGCGTCGCTCCGAGTGAGCCCGGGAGATCGCGCGCGATGAGCGCATCGTACGTCGTCTTGTGATACCGGGTCAGCTCGAGGGCGAGCCGATCACCCAGCAATCCGGCATCGAAGCCGAACTCGTACTCCTTCGATTTTTCCGGCTTGAGGAGCGCGTTACCAGCGCCGAAGCCGGTGACTTCGCTGCCGATGGTGACTCCCGGTGTGTCCACATCACCGACGGACACCGACACGGGAGAGAAGAACTTTGCCGCATCGCGAAAGGCGGGACGTTGTCCGGATTCGCCGTACGCCGCGCGAACTCGAAGGGCACTGAGGATCTCGGTCTGCGGGAAGAACGACTCCTCACCGATGACCCACGACAGACTCGCCGCCGGATAGTTCACGTATCCGAAATCCTGGCCGAACGCGCTGTTGTCGTCACCCCGAAGCGCAAGCGTGACGAACAGTCGGTCGCGCCAGGACACCTGCTGCTGGATGTACGTCCCGATCGTCACGTTCTCGGTATTGTCCTCATCGACCGCGAACAGCGACGTCACTCCCTCGAGTGAGCCGACACCGGGGAGAAGGTTCTGGCCGAACGCTTCCGTCGACCGGAGCACCTCGCGCACGTACTGCCCGCCGACGGTGGTCGACGATCGAATCGTCGGCCGGATATCGAATGCGCCGGTGAAGCTGAGATTCCCCGTGTAGGTGAAGTCCTGGTACCGCTCGGACTGGCGGAATCCGCCTTCCAGCCCGAACGAGGCGATCTTGCCCGCCGGCAGCAGATCGTGGTCGAAGCGATTCACGACGTCGAGACCCGCGCTTCCCGCTGCGGACAGCCAGGTGAGCGGTCGCCAATTGGAGCTCATCGAGCCGGTGAAACGCTCGACATCCTGTCGTGTTCTGAACTGCTGCGACTGGTCGGCGGTTATCGCGAAATAGCCGCGCGTCGTGGGATTATCGAACGCGCTTCCCAACAGCCCACCGCCGAGCAGACCGAGTGCGTTGTTGTCGTTCTGCGGGAGCCGCACGCGGTTCGAGACATAGCCGGCGTTGGCGGTCAGCTCCAGATCGTCACGGACGCGGCCAAAGACGTTGGCGCGCAATCCGTACTTACGCGTCGAGTTCGCATCGAAGACGCCTTGCTGGCGCTCGAAGTCGCCGCTCACGAAATACGTGACGGCTTCGCCGCCGCCCGTCACGTTGAGACCGTAATCCTGCCGCCATCCCGTAATGAAGGGAGACGCGTCGGAAAGGAGCGGCGAGTAGCGCGCCAGTGAGTCCTGGCGAATCGTGCACAGGCCACTCGTGCGGTTGGCGATGTTGCAGTTCGTCGTGCGAGTCGTGCCGTCGGGACGCGGCGTCACGAGATCCCCGATCTGACGATAGTTGTACGGAAAATCACTCACCTCTTCGAGCGTGCCGGCCTCGGCGAACAGCGTGAAGCGCGCCTTCCCGGGGCGTCCGCGCTTGGTGGTGACCTGGATGACGCCGTTCGCGGCCGCCGTTCCATAGAGCGCCGCGGCCGCCGGGCCCTTGATCACCTCGATGTTCTCGATCTCATCGGGATTGAGGTCATCGAGGCGCGACGGAAGCATGCCTCCCACCGCGATGCCGGACGCGACGGTGTTGTTGACGCGAACGCCGTCGATGATGAGCAACGGATCATTGGCCAGGGAGATGCTGTTCGTCCCGCGAATTCTCACCTTGGCACCCGCGCCGAGGGTTCCGCTGGTGAGCTGGACGGTCACACCGGGCGCGCGCCCGGCCAGCACCTGGGAGAAGTTGGTGATCGGTGCCAGCTCGAGCTCTTCGATCGCGATCGTGCTCGTGATGGCGCCGCTCTCACGCTTGCGCTGTGTCTCTCCGGTGGCGGTAATCACCACTTGGTCGAGATTGACGACGGCGGTGCCCAGCGTGAAGTCGGCCGTCGCCGTTCCGCCGGCCGCGACCGTTACGGTCTGCGTGGCGCTCTGGTAGCCCAGGCGCAGCGCGCGCACCTGTCTGGAGCCCGGCGTGACACGGGTGAGACGATACTCTCCTCGATCATCGGTGAGCGAGCCGATCTGCGTGCCCACGATGACGACCTGCGCGTTCGGAATCGGCTGCTGGGTATCCCGGTCGATCACTCGGCCCGCGATGGCGCCGAGCTGGTCCTGCGCGAGCACCGCGCCGGGAAATAGCGCGAGCGCGCACGTCACCTTCATGAACTGACGATGCAGTTGGATCATGTCCCTTCCTCCGTTGCGATTGTGTCACCGGCTTTGGCCGAATCGCGACGTTCGTAACGGGGATGGGAAAAGACAACGAAGTTGTGACGAGGCGGCGGGCGGCAGTGATCACACGCCGGCATCGGGTGACCAGCCGCTACCTAACGGCTATTTTTTTGCGCAGAGCATGGAGGTGACGCAGAGAAACGCCAACTGACAAAAGCTTTTCCAAATGCTTTCGCCTTTGACGTTCCTCTGAGTCCTTTACGCGCTGCGCGGGACAACAATGACAAAACCCGAACGACTACGTTCCACGGACTGCGGGGACATTCGCCGGGTGGCGCTCAGCGAACGGCAGGCGGGCCCTGCCGGAATCGCCACACGCCATTGGTCGTTGCATTGCCATCCGAGTAGCCGCCCGAGATGATGACGTCACCGTCGGGCAAGAGCGCGGCGGCCGCAAAGCGATAACCGTCGGGCATCGAGCCGGGGACCTCGCGAAATCTCATCGCCCCCACATCGAACAGCTCGGCCGACCGCGCCCCCGACGTCACCAGTACGTTGCCGTTCGGAAGCAATATCGACGTACGCGCGATCTTGTAACGCCGATGGCGCATCGAGGGACCCGCCGTAAAGGCTCCAGTGCCAGGCGCGTAGATCTCCGTCGTCTCGAAATGTACGCGGTCGGTCACGTCGGCCCCGCCGATGACCAGCACACGTCCGTCCGTCAGTCTGATCGCATCGTGCTTGTGACGCGGCTTCCCCATCGATCCAGCAGCCTCCCATCGGCCGGCTCGCGGGTCGAAGATTTCCGCGGTCGCGTGGAGCACGACGTTCGGACGCCTGTTGGTGTGGCCGCCGATCACGAGCACGCGACCATCGCTCAACAGCGTCGCCGTGTGGCCCTCCCGCGGCACTGACATCGGCTGCACCGATGTCGATCGACCCGTCACCGGATCGTACAGCTCTGCGCTGCGCAGGAACGTCCATCCTCGGCCGACCCCACCTGCGATGAGTATACGGCCATCGGCCAAAAGGGTCGCCGTATGCTCGCTGCGCTCCTCTCTCAGAGCGCCCGCCGACTGGAAGCGGTTCGTCGATGGGTCGAAGATCTCGACCGTCCGCAAATACTGGCCGTCATAGCCGCCGGCGATGACCACGCGGCCGTCAGGCACGAGCGTCGCGGTGTGACCCGCTCTTCCATCAGATAGAGAGCCGAGCGGCTCGAGCGTGTTCCTCGCCGGATCGAATAGCTCTACCGCATCGAGACTCCCACCGCCGGCCATTCCCCCCGCGATCAGCACCTTTCCGGATCGAAGGGTAGTGGCAGTGTGCGCCGCGCGGGCGGCGCGGAGCGTCGCAACATGCTCGAGCGTATCCTCGGGGTTTGCGCGTTGCCGCGTTGGCTCGGGGATCACGATCAACACCGCCAGAGTGGCAAGCCGTGCGGCGATCGACGGAACCATATGTCCCTCCAACAGGGGTCCTTTCCTTATAGATGCCGCCCGGCTCGCGAACGCGTGATGGGCATGCGGAGGCCGCAGACAATTCGACGCGCCCCTTGACGGCAATTGGACGGACCGACATCACCCTTCACTCATGATAAACAGATCGTCGCTAGCGCTTGTCTCGGCAATGCTTTTCGTTGCCGTCGTCCAGGCGCAGTCCGACTCCATAGCCTCGACCCATCAGCTCGACGCGACCGTCGTCATCGCGCACCGTATCCCGCTCGACCTGCGGGCATCCACGGCCGCGGTCAGCGTCATCACCCGCGCCGATCTGGACCGCACGCAGGCGCGCACGCTCCCCGAGGCACTGCGTTTCATCCCGGGACTTCGCTTCACGAGCCTGGATGGGAGCGGTGCGCTCCCCGTCGTCAGCGCGCGCGGATTCTTCGGTGGCGGTGAGAACGAGTACGTCCTCCTCCTGATCGACGGAATTCCCGTCAACAGCACACGCACCACCCTCGTGGAGTGGTTGACCATTCCCGTCGCCACGATCGAGCGCATCGAGGTGTTTCGCGGCTCCGGCTCCGTCCTGTACGGTGACGCGGCGATCGGCGGCGTGATCAACGTCATCACGCGCGCACCAACCAGCAATAACTCCAGCGCGGAGATCGGCCTCACCGAGCGGGGCGGGCGGGACGCGACCGTTCAAGTCGCGCGTAAGTTGGGTGAGGCGTGGGGTGTGGCAGGAATCGCGTCGTCCGCCGAGGGACGCGGCAGCCGCGCGCACAGCTTTTCGCGGCGCACTGCCCTCTCCAGCTCGGTGGAGAAAACGCTCCCCGCGCGGCGCGTACGGCTCGCGCTCGATTACGATCGCCTGGAGGACGAAGACCCGGGCCCGCTCGACGACCTCGCCTTCAGCACGGATCCATCTCGCGCGAACGAGCTGTTCGATTCGGACGAACGGACGCGCGATGCCGCCGAGCTCACCGGAATCTTCGAGCACGCGCGGAGCGGCTCGCACATGCTCCGCTTCGCCGCACGGGTGCAGGGTGCGCGACAGGGTCGCACGCGAACGCTGCTGCTTTCACCATCGTTTGGCGACACCCAGTTCCATCACGAGACGGACCAGGGATTCTGGATCCGAGCGCAGAGTGACCGTCTGAGGACGACGTCGAAGGTCGTCACCGGAGTGGAGGTCGGCCACGCCAGGTACGAAAGCTCATACCGAAGCCCGTCGACCGGTGAGGAGCTGAGCAGCTCGTCGGGCAACCGCCTGGCGCTCGCCGTCTACACCGAGGGCCAGCACGAGCTCGCCCGTCGGCTCCGCGCTTCCATAGGCGTGCGCTACGATCACGTCCGCCCCAGTGCAACGCTCGACGATCATGACAGGGATGCGAAATTCGACGCGCTGTCAGGGCGCGTCGGGATCAACTACGCCTACCGAATCGGCGACGACGATGGCGGCAATCTCTACCTCGTTGGATCGACGAGCTTCAAGACCCCGACGCTCGATCAGCTGTACGACAACCGTCGCACCTGGGTCGGCGAGGACGTCTTCTTCACCATTTCCAATCCGTCCCTTCAGCCCCAGCGTTCACGCGAGATCGAGGCCGGCACCTTTCAGCGCATTCCGATGGTGCGATCCTCGCTCGAGATCTCGCTGTCGGCATACGTCCGCGATCTCGAGGACGAGATCGACTTCGACCTCGCGACCTTCCGCTATGGCAACATCAAGCGGAGCCGGCACGAAGCGATCGAGATGCTCACTCTCGGTCACCTGTGGCGTGACATCGAGGTGCGGAGCGCTCTAACGATGGGCCGCGCGCGATTCAGAAGCGGCCCATACCAGGGAAATCAGCTCAAGAACCTTCCGCGCTTCTCGACCCAGACGGCGCTCGCGATCCCCGTGCAGCGCAACGTCATGCTGACGTTCGCGCACAGCTCCACATCCCGGAGTCATCTCGACGACGAGAATACGGCCACTCTTTCCGGCATTCATCTGTACGACGCCGGGCTCCGTGTCATCAGCGGGGCGTTCAAAGCGTCGATCCGGGTGGAAAACCTCGCCGACGAGCACGGAGCCACCGCCGGCTTCCTCCTCTTCGACCAGGGCCTGATGCGAAACGTGCCGATGTTCTATCCGCTGGGGGGGCGAACGGTCCGCGTCGCTTTGGAGATCGATGGATAACAGGGGATCAGCTCGACATTCGCCCGGCCTCGCCGCCGATGACATCCATCGCCCGCTCGATCTCCGCCGACCACAGTAGCCCACCGTTCAGTCGAATGAAGTTCCGATTGCCTCCCGTCGCGGAGAACACGGGGCCCGGCGCGAGACTCACCTCGCGCACCATGCAGCGGCGGTAGAGCTCGAGCGCGTCGACCGATTCGGGTAGCTCGACCCAGAGAAGAAATCCGCCCGCCGGAGAGGAGATTCGCGTCCCCGCGGGAAAGCGAATCGCGACTTCCGATGCCACCCGTTGCACGTTGGCGTGCAATGTCGACGTCAACTGTCGCAAGTGGTGGTCATACCCACCGCCTCTCAAGAACTCCGCGATGGCCAGCTGGGGCGGGAGCGCCGTGGCGACCGTGGTCGCCGCTTTGAGACGCATGATCTCTTCCCGGTATCGACCGGGAATCATCCATCCGACTCGATAGGCGGGAGCCAGGGTCTTCGAGAAGCTCCCGCACGAAAGGACCGGCGTGGTCCGCACGAAGGCCCGCAACGACGCCGGCCGATCGACCGAGAACGCAAGCTCGGCGTAGGTGTCGTCCTCGATCGCGGGAATCCCGAACCGGTCGAGGAGCTTCGCCAGCTCGCGCTTTCGCTCGTCAGGCATGACGCACCCGAGCGGGTTGTGCACGTTCGGGGTGAGGACGAGCGCCAAGGCGCCCGAGCGCAGCGCGTGCTCGAGCGCGTCGAGCCGAATCCCCTCACGCGGATCCGTCGCCACCTCGAGCGCCCGAAGCCCCAGCGCATCGATCGCCTGCAGCGTACCGAAGTAGGCGGGCGATTCGACGATGACGGCATCCCCCGGTTTGGTCAGTGCCCGCAGACCGAGCGCGATCGCTTCGGCGCAGCCGTTGGTAACGATGATGTCGTCGCGGGAGACGGGCGCCCGCGTCGCGAGCGCGCGGCGGGCAATCTCTCCCCGGAGCTCCTCGGCGCCGGAGGGCGTGCTGATGAGGGCGCTGCGAACCTGATCGCGCCTAACGACCGAGCCGAGCACGCGTGCGAGTCGCGCCGTCGGGAGAAGAGTGGGATCCGGGAGTGCGGTGCCGAGTGGCACCGCCCGGGGATCGGCGACCGCTTCCAGAAAATCGACGATGAGACCACCCGTCGTGACAGGCGCAGCCACCGACGCCCCGCGGGCGGCGCGCGGCTCGGCCGGGCGATGCGGCGTGCCTCGCGCGAGCACGAAGAAGCCGGACTTCGGCCGAGCGGCGACGACCCGCTGCGCCTCGAGCAGGCGATACGCCTGAAGGACCGTGGGGATGCTCACGCCCCACTGCGCGCTGGTGCGGCGCACGGAAGGCAAACGGTCGCCCGGTCTCAGTGTCCCGTCGGCGATGCGGGCGGAGACCTCATCGGCGATTCGGCGATAGGCGTAGGGCTCATCCGACGAGGAGCGGCGGCCGCCGGTGAGGGACGGCGGCGCAGTGGTGGTCATCTGTATAGGTCGACAAATGGTGAATCTGTGTCTGTTCAGGTATCCAAGTTGGAGGTTAGTTTCGCCGGTGTCCAGTGGCACCGACGGCCCCGCTTGGGGGTCGGAGTTGTTGAAAAACGGTACGTCGGTCATCGCCGGGCGCTGACGCCTGCACCGCCCCCCAATCTCACACAGGCTTTCTCATGCATCGAGTCGTACGCTCTCTCATCCTCGCGTCCCTCGTGGTCGGCTGCGCGCAGTCTGCCCGGCAAGCTTCGCCTCAGCCCGAGCAACTACGTGCGCCGATCGTCGATCACCATCAACACTTCTTCAGCGCCCCGCTGGCCACCCTCGTCAACGTCGACCCAATCGACGCCGACAAACTCATCGCCATGCTCGACTCGGCTGGCATCCGACGCGCCCTCGTGCTCGCGCTCGGGTACAGCTGGGGCAACCCGCGCAGAAACGTCGAGAACGAGTACGAGAAGGTGAAAGCGGAAAACGACTGGGTGGCCGCACAGGTGGCGCGATATCCCGACAGGCTGCGCGCGTTCTGCAGCTTCAATCCTCTCAAGGAGTACGCGCTCGATGAGCTCGCTCGCTGCGGGACCATTCCGCAACTGCGCGGCGGGCTCAAGCTGCACATCGGCAACGCGGCGTTGAATTACCACAACCCGCAGCATCTCGAGCGACTGCGGCGGGTATTTGGTGCGGCGAATGAGCGACGCATCCCGATCGTGATCCATATTCGCGCCTCGAACTCCCTCGGGCTTCCGTACGGCCGAGAGGAAGCACGCATCTTCTTCGACTCGATTTTGCCGGCCGCGCCCGACATTCCGGTGCAGATCGCGCATCTCGCCGGATCGGGAGGGTACGACGCCGTCACCGACTCGGCGCTCTCGGTGTTCGTCGATGCGATCGCGCGTCGGGATTCACGCAGTAACCGGCTCTGGTTCGACGTCACTACGGTCGGGCGCAACGCGACGCCTGACGAGGCGAATCTCATTGCGACGCGCATCCGTCAGCTCGGCATTCAGCGCGTGGTTTTCGGATCGGACGCGGCCACTGGTGGCAACCTGCCCCCGCGCGAATCGTGGGCGGAGTTTCTGAAACTGCCGCTCACTCCCGCCGAGTTTCAGACGATCGCCAGCAATGTTGCGCCGTATATGCGCTGACGTGTTCACCGCGTGCATTGGGAAAGCGTGGGACGCGGATGCGGCGGATATGAACGGCAAAACTGCACGGATACGGCAACGGCAACGGCAAGGCTTTTGGAACAGCGCTTCGTGAAGGCCCCTGTCGGCTAGTGGGGATCCTGCGTACGCAGCGTGTTGCAGTTCCCAAGTCTTTGCAGTTGTGGTATCCGTGCGGTTTTGCTTTTCAATCCGCCGCATCTACGTCCCACGCTTTCCCTATGCAGTTGCAGTCACGACGCGGCCACCGTCGCAGAAGCTTCCTCCAGACGGTAGCGCAGCGCCATTGCGCGCGTGCCGAGCCGATTACATGATCTCGGTCTCATCGCTCGTGAGGTCGCCATGGTCGGCTCACGTACGCTGGTTGCCGCCCTCGCCATGGTCGTGGTGCCCCGGATCGCGCACGCACAAACGTGCTTGGGTCTTGCTTCGTTCTCCGCAGGTACGAAGCAGATCGCCGGTACGGCGGAGATCGCGAATGACGCGCAGGCGTATACCGGCACCCTCACCTTCGGTTCGCTGGCAAGAGCATTTGTCGGACTGTCAGGCGGCACGATCTCCCACGAGGCGTTCGAGGGGAACACGACCACCATAGGGGTATCGATTGGTCTTCAGATTCCAGTCGGCACCGGCGCTCGCGTCCAAATGTGTCCTGGGCTCGGTGTCGCATTCGGATTCGGGCCGGACAACATCGGTGGCTTCGGAACCGACCTCTCGACGCGCGCGGAATTCTTTGGCCTGCAGCTCGGCGTCGCCGGCGGCGGGAGTTCGGGCTTCCGCGTCGTGCCCACCGCCGGCGCCGCCATCGCGCACACGAAGGCCGACTTTGAAGGAGGAATGTTCTCGGCGACCGACCATTCCGACGTCTACGGAGTATTCACCTTCGGCATTGGATTGGTCATGAACGCACTGAGCATTCAGCCGGGGGTCGACTTCACGGCGGGGCTCGCGGGCAACGACCCCAGTTTCACGCTCGTGGTCGCGTTGAATTTCCAACGTCCGCGTTAGGTACAGACGCCAAAGCATGGTCAGGGAAGGATTGTGATCTTCAACCCGATCCGGATGCTTCGATAGGGAGAGGAGACGTTCCGGCGGCGGGCCTGGCAATTGCTGACTCTTCGTCAGACGCCAACGGGAGAGTGCCCATGGCCGAAGAACGAAGAAAAGGTGTCCCTGACCGCCGCCGGCCCCGCGGCGCCAAGGCAGCCCAGGCCGGGGAAGAAAGCGTATCCGGACCCGACGGGCCCGACGTCCACGCGAACGAGCAGGTCCGGGCCGAGAACCCTAACGAAGCCGCCGCCTTCGACGCCGACCAGCTCGATGCGGCGATCCGCACGCGCCAGCAGGAAGACCGGGGCGAAGTCTTCTAAGGCGAATGAGGAACGAGGAACGAGGAACGAGGAAGCGCGAATCGGAGCTCAACTCGCCACTTCCTCGTTCCTCGTTCCTCATTCTTTAGTCAATGGCGAAGATCAGCGCCGGCCTCCTGATGTACCGCCTTCGCGCGGGCCAGCTCGAGGTCCTCCTTGCCCACCCGGGGGGCCCCTTCTTCACCAACAAGGACCTCGGCGCGTGGACCATCCCCAAAGGACTGGTCGACGAGGACGAAGACCAGCTCGCCGCCGCTCGCCGCGAGTTCGAGGAGGAGACCGGAACCAAACCCGAGGGCGACTTCGTCCCGCTCGGCGAAGTCCTTCAGAAAGGTGGCAAGACCGTTGTCGCCTGGGCGTTCGAAGGCGATCTCGATCCCGCCGCCATAACGAGCAATACCTTCAAGAAGGAATGGCCGCCACGATCGGGACGATGGCAAACGTTCCCGGAGATCGACCGCGCCGAATTCTTCTCGATCGCCGAGGCGAAGACGAAGATCAATCCGGCGCAGGCCCAATTCCTGGCGCGCCTCGATGCCCTCCTTCAGCCGCCGACGTGAGAAGCTGGTTGAACCGCTTTGTGTTACTGCTTCACGCGCGCGTATCGGATGGGCGAATAGCGGTCTGCCCATGCCGCCTCGTCCGTCCACGCGTCGAAGAGATCATCGGCAAGCCTTTCGATTTCAGCGCGCAGCTCGACATCGCCGAACGAGAGGCGCGAGAGTGCTTCATCACCATGGATGGCGCCGAGGATGTTGCCGGCGATGGCGCCGGTGCTGTCGCTGTCGCCGGAGTGATTCACTGCCAGCGTCAGACCCTTTCGTAAATCGCTCTCGCCCACCATTGCGGCGTACACGCCGATCGCCAGCGCTTCGTCCGCTACCCATCCCTGCCCGAGCTCCTCGACATCGCCATCGGGCCCATGATGCTTCCAGAGGCCGGTCGCACCTCTGAGTGCGTCGATGCATTCCGCGCCACCGGGCTCCGGAACGAGCCTCACGAGAGCGGCCGATACTCCCTTGGCGACGCTGTTCCCCTCGAGGATCGCGCGAACGATTACTGCCAGCGCGCCGGCAGCCAGATACCCACTGTGATGACCGTGCGTGATCGCGGCCACTTTGCAACCCAGCTCGTAAGGATCCCAGTCCTTCACCAGCGCGCACGGAGCGATGCGCATTACCCCGCCGCACCCTTTGCTGCCGTTGAACGGATGCATGGGCGTGCCCATACGTCCGGTCATCAACGCGTTCAGGCAGGTCATGCCGGGCGCACGGCGGGCGTGGAGCGCGGGGAGGTGGATCAGCCAGCCACTCGACTCGCTGCCTGACGCGTCCTCCTCGCCGGTGAAATGCTGCGTTCTGAGCCACCGCAGATACGCGCGATGTACCACTGCCTCCGGTCGCTCCTCGCTGCCGCTCCGGCATAGGCTCACCGCCTGCAACAATCCCTCGGCGGTGAACATCGTCATCTGGGTGTCGTCGGTGATCGCGCCGACGCGGCCGTACGCGAGAGCGAACCGATCGATTCCCCTCTCGCCAAAGCGCTCGCGAATCTGCGCGCGACTCAGGAACTCGACGGGAGCGCCGAGTGCGTCGCCGATCGCGCCGCCGAGCAGGCAGCCGCGGAACGCTTGCCGTGTCGCCTTCATGTACTGGGAACTCTCGGCATCATCGGAGTCTCAATCTCGAGCGGATCGACATCGAGGCGCGGTGGCAATTGAACACGGATGACACGAATCAACGGAAAGGGCCAGGATCTGCTCAGCCATCATATCGCGCATGGCCTATCGAAGTGCAACCGCCATTCTCGAGGACGGTGACCGCTCGGCGGCGCGACTCGTCCCATCTCGCACCCCCCTCCTCACCGAGAATCGATGA
>DATFBS010000051.1:0-152913 GCA_035253695.1 Gemmatimonadaceae bacterium | reverse complement strand
GGCCACACCCGTTCCCATCCCGAACACGGTCGTTAAGCCCTGCAGCGCCGATGGTACTCCGATCGAGAGATCGCGGGAGAGTAGGCCGCCGCCGGCACTCCCTGAAGACCCCCGAGCGACACCCGTCGCTCGGGGGTCTTTTCTTTTCGTCCCCGAGGCCGGGCGCGACCCATTCGGAAATCGCCTCTGTTTGTAACCTGATGTCTCCCTGTGAGGGTCTCAAAGAAGACGTACGGCGCCGGCACGCTAACTTGTAGCCATGACTCGTGCCGGAATACTGACCGTGGTCGGCAAGCCAAACGCCGGGAAGTCGACGCTGCTCAACCGGCTCATCGGAGAGAAGCTCAGCATCACGAGCGACAAGCCGCAGTCCACCCGCGACCGCATCGTTGGGATTCTGACGAAGGACGACGTGCAAATGATCGTTCTCGACACCCCAGGACTGCTCGAGCCGCGCTACGAGCTCCATCGCTCGATGCGGGCGACATCGCTCAAGGCGCTCGAAGATGCCGATGTGATCGCGTATCTCGCCGATGCCCGCGACGGTGCGCCGCCGCCCCTCCATGCGGCCGCGGAACTGCCGCGCGATCCGCGCGCACCGATCCTGACCGTGCTCAACAAGATCGACACGCTGAGCTCGCAGGCCCGCGAGGCGCTGAGGCGCGAGATGCCCGAAGCGATCCAGCTGTCCGCGATCACCGGCGAAGGCGTCGATCAGCTCGTGAGCGAGGTAACACCCCACCTTCCGGAAAGTCCATTTCTCTATCCGGACGACGAGATCGGCACACAATCGATCCGCTTCTTCGCCAGTGAGCTCGTTCGCGAAACTGCGCTCGAGCAGCTCGAGGACGAAGTCCCCTACAGTGTTGCCTGCGGAATCGAGGAGTTTCGCGAGGACCGCTCGCCAGTGTACATTCGGGCAGTCATCTACGTCGAGCGCGAGAGCCAGAAGGGCATTCTCGTCGGCCAGAAGGGAGCTCGCATTCGAGAGCTCGGGCGCGCATCGCGCCTCAAGATCGAGCGCCTCGTCGGCAAGCCGGTGTTTCTCGACCTGTGGGTGAAGGTGCTTCCCAACTGGCGTCGCAACGTCCAGTCCCTGCGACGTCTCGGCTACACGCTTCCGCAGGAGGGAGGTCGATGAGCCTGTCCCCGCACGTGCTCCGGATCATCGTCTGCCCCAAATGCAAGGGAGACTTGGAGTACCGCGAAGCGGAGCAGAGTCTGCTCTGCCACGCGTGCCGGCTTCGTTATGCGGTGCGCGATGACATCCCCGTGATGCTCATCGATGAGGCGACGCCTCTCTAGGGCGCGGGCCGCGATCGCGCTGATCTCGCTGGCGGCCACGGCGGCCAGCGCGCAGCCGTCCGGGCTCACCACGGAAGGTGCGCCGTTCCTCTTGCTCCCCGTCGGGGCGCGTGCGGTCGGGATGGGACAGGCGCTCGTCGCCGACCCGGAGGGAGGAACGGAGACACTGTGGTGGAATCCCGCCGGCGTCGCGCGATCCGATCGCCGCGAGGTCGCAGTGCACCATTACGAAACGATCATCGGCACAGGCGATGTCGTCTCGATCCTGATTCCGTCGTCGTTGTTGGGCGTCTTCGCCGTCTCGCTGTACGCGCTCGACTATGGGGACTTCGCGGTCACGGACTCGCTAGGCACCGAGATCGGATCGCTGCTGACACGCAATGTGGCATATGCGGCGTCGTACGCCACGCCCATTGGTGGGCGAATGAGCGCCGGCATCACCTTCAAGATCGTTCAGCTGCGTCTCGACTGTACGGCGGGGTGTCCCTCCCTGTCGGGAACGACAAGCGCCCTGGATTTCGGCGCGCAGTACGATCTCCGCTCTCTCGCGCCCGTGTCTGTCGGGGTCGCCGTCCGCAACGTGGGCGCACCCCTCCAGGTGACAGACAGCCCGCAGGCTGATCCGTTGCCCACTCGCATCCAGATCGGAGTGCTTTACCGAGTTCCCGGGATGGAGCGGTACGCACCGGAGACGGAGCTCCAGCTCACCGGCGATGTGGTGGACCGATTGAACATGGAATCCCCCGCGCCACGCATCGGTGCCGAGCTGAGTTGGCGGCGGCGCGCGCACCTGCGGGGTGGGTACGTCTTCGAGTCGGCGCGGAGCGCCGAGTCGGCCGGTCCATCGATGGGTCTGGGCCTCGCGACGAGTAATCTGCGTCTCGACATCGCCACGATCTTCGAGGGTTTCTCGACGGATGCGGGAAAGCGACCCACGTACGTTTCGCTTCGCTATCTTTTCTGAGATGCGCGCCCTCACGCTGGGCGTGCTCCTCATCCTTTCGGCGCCCACGGCGCCCGCACAAGAAGTCGAGAGCGACTTCGCGCGCTCCACCCCCCTCGTCATCCCACCAGGAGCATTACCCCCCGTCTTCGAGGCGGGGGCATTGCCGCGCGTCCCGCGTCCGCGGTGGTGGGCTCCGTTGGCGTCAGCCGCGGCGCCGGGCAGTGGGCAAGCGCTGCTCGGGCAGAAGCGGTGGCTGCCCTATCTGGCACTCGAAGTCTGGGCATGGCTTCAGTACATCGATGTGCGGCGCGATGGCAGTCGCCGTCGTCAGGAGTACCAGTCGCTGGCCCGTGATGTGGCGCGCGCCCGCTTCCCGGGACCGTATCCGGTGGGGGACTTCGAGTATTACGAGCACATGCTGAAAAACGCCGAGAGCGGGGAGTTCGATCGGCTGCCCGGCGGGGACATCGACCCGGAAACGGACACGACCACCTACAATGGCCGCCGATGGCTGGATGCGCGTCGCCTGTTCTGGGAGGACGCCAACAACGCGCCTCCCGTAAATTCACAGCCATACCTCGCGGCGCTGGAGTTCTACGAGGTGAATGCGATACCCCCAGAGTACCGCTGGTCGTGGCGTGCGGCGCAAGTCGAGTACGATGTATTTCGTCGCACCATCGTGCGGAGCAACGTGGCGTACAAGCGTTCCGTGGAGTATCTCGGTGTCATCATCGCCAATCACGCGCTGAGCTCGGTCGATGCGTTCGTCACCCTGCGTCTGCGTACGCGCGAGGGGATGCCGGGATATCTGCGTCTCGAGGGCGAATTGCCAATGTCGTCGATCCTCCCACGCCACTAGGGGTTACGCGTCACGCGCTTAGGTCGTCTCTCAAAGAATCACGCAGGTGTGTTCGCTTTGACCTGGTGAAAGGCGAGCGGTACGTTGGCCCGAGAAGACATGAGGACCACCTAGCGTGGCCCAATCCCCGGCAATCCTGTACGCGAGCGATGAGCGCGCGCTTCCACCCGCAATACGCACGTGGCTGGAAGCGCGTTCGTATCCGCTGCTCGTGGTGGATCAGCCGGATGAGCTCATGGGGATCACGCTCCGCGGCCGTCCGCGCATGGTGATCTTCGACGCCCTTTCGTCGCTCGATCGCGCAGCCGACGCGTGCCGCCGTCTCAAGGCCGACTCTTTTACGGGCGTCATCCCATCAGTCATTCTCGTTCGCGATGACGTGACGGTACTCCAGCGCGCATTTGCCGTGGGGGCCGACGAAGTCCTCACTGCTCAGACAACGCCCGACGAGATCGCCGCGCGCCTCGACGCACTGATACGCCGCGCCGATCGCGACCTCTACGTCCACCCTTCGACGCGTCTCCCCGGACCGCCGGGAATCGAAGCGGAGATCGGGCGCCGCCTGACGACGCCTGAGACGTTTGCGGTGTGTTACGCGGACCTCGACCACTTCAAGGAGTACAATGACCGGTATAGCTATTTTGATGGCGACCGTGTCATTCGCATCCTGGCGAAGATCCTGCACGATGTGGTCAAAGGAGTGTGCGGCGAAAACGGGTTCGTTGGCCATATCGGCGGGGACGACTTCATCTTTATCGTTCCCGCGACGGCGATCGCCGAGACGTGCCAGGAGATCGTCTCGATTTTCGATTGTTTGGTCCCGTTCCAATACTCCGAGCAGGATCGGCGTGCGGGATACTATTTTGGGAAGGACCGCCGTGGGCAGTTGCACCGAGTGCCTCTCATGACGGTTTCGATCGGGATCGTCACCAATGAACGTCGTCACTTCACGCACCCGGGACAGGTCAGTGAGCTGGCCACCGAAATGAAGAGCTACGCAAAGACGCTCCCTGGCTCCGTCTTCGTCGTCGATCGCCGTCACGACCCCGCGGTCGAGGATGTGTCGCCGCAACCGGCACCGTTGGAGATCGGAGAGGGGAAGTGAACGTCTCCTGTCCGGAATGCCGCTCGGTCTTTCGGGTCGATCCGTCGAAGATTCCGACCGCCGGCGTGCGAGCACGTTGTAGCGTCTGCGGGGGCGTGATCACGATCGGCAAGGGCGGGGCGATCGAGAACGATTTCAGCGACGGACGCGCGGCGGCAACGCCGGCCGCACGACCTGCTCCCCGGCAGCAACCGCCGCCGGCGCCGCGACCTCCGACTCCCGCTGCCCCAACGCCGGGCGTTGCGCCGTTCGCGCGCAACACGCCGCTCACTGGCTCCCGGCCAGTCACACCGCATGTACCGGCGCCGGCAGCGCCGCGACCCTCGGCACCCGTCATCCCGGCACCGGCCCCGCGGCCGTCGGCACCGAACGTCCCTGCCGGCGGGCGCGCTCCAGCGCAGCCGACCAGTCCACCGCGTCCGCAACCGGCAGCGACACCTGTCGCACCGAGCGCCCCGACCCCTCGCGTTCCGATGCCAGCGCAGGCGGCGCCTTCAGCGCCCCCAGCGTCTTCAGCGCCTTCAGCGCCGTCAGCGCCTTCCAGATCCATCAATCCGTTTCTCTCGAATGATCCGAACGTGAAGGCGAAGCGGCTCGCGCGCGCGCTCGTGTCGGACATCGTCGCGTACTTTCCGCAGAAGCGTGAGGAAGGCTTGCGCAACGGGACGCTCAAGCAGCTCTTTCGCGAAGAGATCAAGAAGAGCTACGAGGAATACGTCGATCAGATGGGAAAAGACTTCGCCGAGACGACGACGCACTTTCAGGACGCGCTGAATGAGGTGCTCGCTGGCGGCAAGAAGCTGTTCTAGGCGCTGGTAGCAACTCGCTGGTCCCCCTATATTCCCGTTCGACCGAGCCGTCGTTCGCCGCAGTGGCGCGACGGCTCGTCGCGTACCCGGACGTGGAGCGCCGATGGCTGAGTCGGATAGAGCTCGCAGGCTGCGCCAGCACGAGGCGCGTCTCGCCGAGCTGAGGGGGTATCTTTGACCTCGAGCGCAAGCGCGCGACGCTGAGCGCCCTCGAGGCACGCATGGCCGATCCGGGCTTCTGGAACGATCAGGAGCAGGCGCGCCAGGTGATCGAGGAGTCCAAGGCGCTCAAGGCGTGGGTGGAGCCTTACGAGCGACTCGCCGCGCGCGTCAAGACGGCGATCGAGCTCGAGGAGATGCTCGCCGCCGAGCCCGACGACGACATGGAAAGCGAGGTCGAGCGCGAAGCGGAGCAGCTCGAGACCGAAATCGCGGAGTTCGAGCTGCGTTCGCTCCTTCGCGGTGAAGCCGACCATCGGGATGCGCAGATCGAGATCGCCGCGGGGGCCGGAGGCACGGAGGCCCAGGATTGGGCACAGATGCTCATGCGGATGTACACGCGCTGGGCGGAGCGCAAAGGATTCAGTGTCGATGTTCTCGATCTCAGCGAGGGTGAGGAAGCGGGGATCAAGGGCGCCGTCCTCGAGATCAAGGGCCAGTACGCGTACGGCTTTCTGCGTCCGGAAGCGGGCGTCCACCGCCTCGTGCGGATTTCACCGTTCGATGCGCAGTCACGGCGGCACACGAGCTTCGCGTCCGTGTTCGTGTATCCGGTCGTCAACGAGGAGATCAACATCGACGTGCGAGAGGAAGACATCCGCATGGATGTCTTCCGGGCATCGGGCGCCGGCGGGCAGCACGTCAACAAGACCAGCTCGGCGGTTCGGTTGACGCACATCCCGTCGGGAATCGTGGTTGCATCGCAACAGGAGCGATCGCAGTTCAAGAACCGCGCGACGGCGATGAAGATGCTCAAGAACAAGCTGTATCAAGCGGAGGTGGAACGGCGACAGGCAGCCAAAGCCGAGCTGGATGCGGAGAAGAAGGACATCACGTTCGGCAGCCAGATCCGCAGCTACGTCTTTCAGCCGTACACCATGGTGAACGATCACCGCACGGAGCTCAAGATTGGCGACGTGCACCGCGTGATGGACGGTGACATCGACGCGTTCATCGAGGCATACCTGAAGCGGTTCGGACAGGGCGGCGAGGCGGCGGCGTGACCGAGGATCTCAACTTCGTCATGCGCGCCAGACGCGAGAAGCTCGACGCGCTGGCCGCGCTCGGCGTCGCGCCATTCGCATATGGGTACGCGCGGACGCATGACGCGAGTGGAGCGCTCGCCGCGGCGGGGGATGCCGAGGAAGGTCCGGTCGTCAGAGTCGCCGGCCGGGTCGTCGCCTGGCGCGCTCACGGCAAAACGACGTTCGCGCATCTCGCGGATCAATCGGGACGAATTCAGCTCTATTTTCGCAAGGACACTCTCGACGATCGGTATGCGGTGGTCGAGCATCTCGATCTCGGTGACATTATCGGCGTCGCTGGCCCGCTGTTTCGCACGCGCACCGGAGAAGTCACCGTACGCGTCGAGTCGTTCGAGCTGCTGGCGAAGTCACTTCGGCCGTTGCCGTTCGGCAAGGAAGAGGTCGTGGACGGCGCCGTCGTGCGACACTCGGGCTTCAGCGATCCCGAGCAGCGATACCGTCAGCGTTACGCGGACCTCGCCGTGCACCCGGAGGTCCGAGCGCTCTTCGTGGCACGCGCTCGCATGACGACCGCCATTCGGGCCTTTCTCGACGCCAAGGGATTTCTGGAAGTGGAGACGCCGGTTCTCCAACCGCTCTATGGAGGAGCCGCCGCGAGGCCATTCATCACCCACCATAACGCGCTCGACATGCGGCTGTTCCTGCGCATCGCCGACGAGCTCTACCTCAAACGCCTGATCGTCGGGGGCTTCGAGCGCGTGTACGAGATCGGACACGACTTCCGAAACGAGGGGATCGACCGGACGCACAATCCCGAGTTCACGATGCTCGAGTTCTATCAGGCGTACGCGGATTATCAGGACATGATGACTCTGGTCGAGGAGCTCGTGGCGCATGCGGCTGACGCCGTGCGCTCGGTTCCCGGGGTCGGAGAAGGAACCGTGCGCTTTCGCCCGCCCTTTCGCCGTATCGAATGGGTCCCGTCGCTCGAGGCGGCGATCGGCGTCGCACCCCTAGCGCAGCCGGACGACACGCTCCGGAACATTGCCTCGAAGGTTGGGGTGCAACATGTCGAGTCCCTGAGCCGTCCCAAGGTGCTCGACGAGATCTTTCAGGCCGTGGTGGAATCGCACCTCGAGGAGCCGACGTTCGTCGTGGATTACCCGCGTGAGCTTTCGCCGCTGGCCAAGCCGAAGCGGGGAGACCCCGCGCTGACGGAGCGGTTCGAGCTGTTCGCACGTGGGAAAGAGCTCGCCAATGCGTTCAGCGAGCTGAACGACCCCATCGACCAGCGGCGACGATTCGAGGCGCAGGCACGCTTGCGGGCGGCGGGGGACGAGGAGGCCTCGGAAGTCGACGAGGACTACCTTCGCGCAATGGAATACGGCATGCCACCAATGGGAGGGGTAGGGATCGGGCTCGACCGGCTGTTGATGCACCTGACGAGCACCGCCAACATTCGCGACGTGATTCTTTTCCCGACGATGAGGCCTGAATGACGCGCCTCGAGCTCTCCATCGCCTGGCGATATCTCCGAAGCCGGCGTGATTCGAAGCTGTTCTCGCTCATCAGCGTCATCGCGATCGGCGGCGTCATCGTCGGCGTGAGCGCGCTGATCGTCATCATCGGCGTCATGAATGGGCTGCAGAACGATCTGCGCGAGAAGATTCTCGTCGGCAGCCCCGACGTCCGCGTCCTGCCCTTCGGCGATGACATGACGATGGTCGACTGGCAGCAGACGCTGGAAACGGTCCGCAAGCAGCCGGGAGTCGTCGCCGCGGCGCCCTTCGTTCACACGCAGGCGGTGGCAAACGCGGGACACCGCTATAACGAGGGGGTCATGGTGGTCGGCATCGAGCCGGAGTCGCGGACGGCGCAGAAGGTGACGACGATCCGGCAGACGGCGCTCCACGGCGACTTCCGCTTCGCGAGCGCAGATGGGAAGCAGCGCGGCGTCGTGCTGGGGCGCCGGGTGGCGGACCGCTTCGGCGTCTACCCCGGCGACAAGCTCAACCTCATCGGCTTCGGCGGAACCAAGATCAACGCGGCGACTGGCGCGCTGATTCCGCATATGCAGCAGTTCGAAGTGACCGGGATCTTCGAGACGGGAATGTACGAGTACGACAACCAGTATATCTACATGGCGCTCCCCGTCGCCCAGGAATTCGCCGGTCTCGGCACCGCGGTCACCGGCATCGAAGCGCGAACGCCAACGCGTTGGGAAGCGCCCGAGATCGCCGAGCGCCTGGCGACCGCGCTGTCGCATCATCGCATTCTGGACTGGCAGGAGCAGAACGCATCGCTCTTTCAGGCGCTGAAGCTCGAGAAGCTCGGAATGGGGATCATTCTGCTCCTGATCGTCGTCGTGGCGGCGTTCAACATCGTGAGCACGCTGACGATGGTCGTGGCCGACAAGACGCGCGAGATCGGCATTCTCAAGGCGATGGGCATGACCGCGCGCTCGATCCGGAACATTTTCTTCACGCAGGGCGTGGTCATCGGACTCGTCGGGACGGGGCTGGGCCTCATGCTGGGGATCGCCGGGGCGCTCGCGCTCGGCAAGTACAAGCTGATTCGCCTTGATCCCGCGGTATATTTCATCGATCACCTGCCGGTTGCGCTCGAGCCGCTCGACGTTGCCTGGATCGTCCTGGCCAGTCTCGCGATTGCGGCAGTGGCGACGGTGCATCCGGCAATGCAGGCGGCGAGACTGTACCCGGTCGACGCAATCCGACACGAATGATGGTCATCGAGGCGCACGATCTGGCGAAATCGTACCGCGGTGGCGACGGCGGGCTGATTCACGTGCTCGACGGCGTCGATCTCGCGGTGCGGCGAGGAGAGATGGTCGCGATTGTCGGCGCAAGCGGCGCCGGCAAAAGCACGCTCCTGCACGTCCTCGGCGCTCTCGATCGACCGACGCGTGGATCGGTGCTGCTCGCCGGCGAGCCGCTACACGGACGCCCTGATGACCAGCTTGCCGCAATCCGCAACCGCAAAATCGGATTCGTCTTTCAGTTCCATCACCTGCTGCGGGAGTTCTCGGCGCTCGAGAATGTCATGATGCCGCTGCGGATCGCCGGCATCGACGTGCGCCAGGCTCGGTCGCGCGCCGAGGAGCTGCTGGCGCGGGTCGGGCTGAGCGGGCGCATGAGTCACCGTCCCGGGGAGCTTTCCGGGGGCGAGCAGCAACGCACCGCCGTCGCCCGCGCGCTGGCGATCGACCCGGCGGTGCTCCTGGCGGACGAGCCCTCGGGCAACCTCGATCACGCCAACAGTGAGCGCCTTCACGAGCTGTTCTCGCAGCTCGCGAGTGACCTGGAGATCGCCATGGTGGTCGTCACTCACAACCGGGCTCTCGCCAGCCGCGCCGACCGGGCGCTGCTGCTCGAGGATGGCCGGTTGCGGGATACCGACGTCAAAGAGGTGGTGGCGTGATGTTGTGCGATGTCTGTGGAGAGCGGGACGCGGTCGTCAAGGTGACGCAGGTGGGCGAACACGGCAAAACGCTCGTGCAGATGTGCGAGCGCTGCGCCGCGGATCGCAACATCGAGACGACCGTCAGCCTATCGAAGAACCCCCTGGGTGAGTTCCTGCTCGATCTCCAGAAGCAGACATCGCCGTCGTCGGCTGACACCGCCCATTGCAACTTCTGCCATGCGACGCTCCGTGACTTTCGCGCGACGGGGCGACTCGGCTGCGCGCGCTGCTACACGGCGTTCGAGCCGAGCTTGCGCGATCTGCTTCGTCGCGTCCATGGCAGCTCGAAACATCTCGGGCGTCGTTATGAGTCGCCCGAGATTGCGATGACGGAGGAGCAGACGGAGCTGCACGAGCTGCGCGAGCGGCTGCGACGCGCGATCGAAGCCGAGCAGTTCGAGCTTGCGGCGGAGCTGCGCGACCGGATCAAGGTGATGGGGGAAGTATGATCGATCTCTCCCTTCTTCCGGACAGCGGTGTCAGTTGGCTCGACGCGTCGGGGCAGCATGCCGACATCGTGCTCTCGACCCGAATTCGCCTAGCGAGGAACGTGGAAGGGTTCGCGTTCGGCGCGCGCGCGCGGGACGGAGAGCGGCTGCGCATCCTGTCGCATGTAAAGGACGCCATCCACGCGTCATCGGGGTTGCACCAGGCGGTGCTGGTCCGGGTGGATGAGCTCCCGCCGGCGGACCGCCTTCTGCTTCACGAACGGCACCTCGTCAGCAAGGAATTGGCGGGTCTGGACCCCCAGCATCCGGTCCGGTCCGGGGCTGCGGTGTTTCTCGGGGACAAGTTGGGCGTCATGGTAAATGAGGAGGACCATCTCAGATTGCAATCGTTGCGCTCCGGGTTCAGCCTGTCCGAGGCGTACGCAGCAGTCGAAGGCGTGGATGCCGAGCTTGGCATGAGAATTCCCCTTGCGTTCCATAGGGAATTCGGATTCCTGACCTCGTGTCCGACCAATACGGGCACTGGAATGCGAGCGTCGGTGTTAATCCATTTGCCGGGGCTCGTCCTCACGCGGGAGATTGGGAAGGTCCTGGCCAGCCTGCAGCAGATGGGATTGACCTACCGCGGGCTGTACGGGGAAGGGAGTGAGGTCGTCGGGAACTTCTTTCAGATCTCGAATCAGACCACGTTGGGCCGGTCGGAAGCGGATCTGCTCGATCATCTCGATCACGTCGTGAAGAAGGTGATCGAGAACGAGGAGAAGGCGCGACGGGTATTGCTTCGCGACGCCGGATACGTTATTGAAGACAAACTCTGGCGCGCGTACGGGACCCTGCGTTATGCCCGAAGCCTCACGTTCGACGAGGCGATGAACTACCTCAGCGGCGTGCGTCTGGCTGTGGGATTGAAACTGATCTCCGGCCTTGGTGTATACACTCTCAACAAGCTCCTGATTTTTTCGCAGTCCGCGCACCTGGCGTATGCCGAGGGGCGGCCGCTCTCCGAGAGCGAGGCCAACCTGGCGCGTGCCCGTTATGTGCGGCAGGTGTTGGCGGACGAGGTGGGGATGTGACGCGGCGGCCGAGGGTCCGCCAAAGCTGAGGGAGACATGAACGGCTACAACTTCACCGAGCGTGTGCGAAAGGTCCTCGCGATGGCCCGCGAGGAAGCCGCGCGTCTCCACCACGAGTATGTGGGGACGGAGCACATTCTGCTCGGCCTCATTCGCGAGGGTGAGGGCGTGGCTGCGGCCGTCCTGCAGAACCTGCAGGTGGATCTCGACGAGATCCAGCAGAAAATCGAAGAGCAGGTCAAGAAGGGCAAAGCCACGCAAACGACTGGCCCCGACCTGCCATATACCTCACGCGCCAAGAAGGTCCTCGAGCTCGCCATGAGCGAGGCGCGGGAGCTCAACCACAGCTACGTCGGCACCGAGCATCTCCTGCTTGGCCTGCTGCGCGAGGAGAAGGGCATCGCGGCGCAGGTCCTGACCGACATCGGCGTCAATCTCGACGCGGCGCGCACGGAAACGTTGCGTCTACTCGGCACTGAGATGCCACAAGGTGCAGCGGCAGCACAACAGGGCAGCCAGCCCGCACCACAGACCCAGAAGGCCGAGAAGAAGTCCAAAACGCCGGCTCTCGATCACTTCTGCCGTGACCTCACGCAGCTCGCCGCGGAAGGGCAGCTCGATCCGACCATCGGCCGCGCGAAGGAGATTCAGCGCGTGATGGAAGTGCTCACGCGCCGCAAGAAGAACAACCCGGTGCTCATCGGCGAGCCTGGCGTCGGCAAGACGGCGATCGTCGAAGGACTGGCGCAGCTCATCGCCAATGGCGAGTGCCCCGAGTCACTTCGCGATCATCGCGTGCTCTCGCTCGACATGGCGGCGGTCATCGCCGGCACCAAGTATCGCGGCCAGTTCGAGGAGCGGCTCAAGGCCGTCATGAACGAGATCGCGCAGAACAAGAACATCATCCTGTTCATCGACGAGCTGCACACGCTCGTCGGCGCGGGAGCGGCCGAAGGCGCGATCGACGCGAGCAACATGCTCAAGCCCGCGCTTGCGCGCGGTGAGCTGCAGTGCGTTGGCGCGTCGACGCTCAACGAGTACCGCAAGTACATCGAGAAGGACGGCGCCCTCGAGCGTCGCTTCCAGACGGTCATCGTCGATCCACCCACAGTGGAGGAAACCGTCGAGATCCTGAAAGGTCTGCGCAAGAAGTACGAGGATCACCATCGGGTGACGATACCCGACACGACGCTGCATTCGGCGGCCAAGCTGTCGGAGCGCTATATCACCGACCGGTTCCTGCCCGACAAGGCGATCGACGTCATCGACGAAGCGGGTGCCCGCGCGCGTCTCGCGGCGCAGGCGCCACCGCCGGAGGTCGCCGATCTCAAGGGCCAGCTCGACAAGCTGCAGTCGGAAAAGGAAGCGGCCGTTCGCGATCAGAATTTCGAGCGCGCCGCCTCTCTGCGTGACGGAGAGCGCGATCTACAGGGACAGATCCGGAAAAAGCAGGACGACTGGGAGAAGCATCGCCAGTCGCATCGCCCCGTGCTCGGCGAGGAGGAGATCTCCTTCATCGTCAGCCGCTGGACGGGCATTCCGGTGACGCGTCTTCAGGAAGCGGAGTCGGCCCGGCTCCTCCGCATGGAGGAGGAGATGCACGCGTCCGTGGTCGCGCAGGAAGATGCGATCAAGGCGCTGGCGCGGTCGATTCGCCGTAGCCGCGCGGGGCTCAAGGACCCGCATCGGCCGATCGGCTCGTTCATCTTCAGTGGACCGACGGGCGTTGGAAAGACGGAGGTGGCGCGAGCGCTGGCGAAGTTCCTGTTCGCCGATCCGCAGGCGCTGATTCGCGTCGACATGAGCGAGTACATGGAGAAGTTCTCCGTGTCGCGGCTCATCGGCGCGCCTCCAGGCTACGTGGGCTACGAGGACTCGGGAACGCTCACCAAGGCCGTGCGTCGCAAGCCGTACAGCGTGGTGCTGCTCGACGAGATCGAGAAGGCGCACCCGGATGTCTTCAACATCCTGCTTCAGGTGCTCGATGAGGGACACCTGACCGACAACTACGGTCGCGTGATCGACTTCAAGAACACGGTCGTGATCATGACGTCGAACGTCGGCGCGCGGGACATCACGAAGACGAAGGGGCTCGGGTTCTCCGCGCCTGACGAGAAGGGCACGTTCGACCGGATCGCCGAGAAAGTGAAGGAGGAGATCGGGCGGGTATTCAATCCCGAGTTCCTGAACCGCCTCGACGATGTCATCGTCTTCCATCCGCTGTCGCAGGCGCACATCGGGCAGATCGTCGCGATCCTGCTCCGGGACGTGCAGAAGCGACTGACGGAGGAGGAGCTCACGCTCAAGCTCACCGGGCCGGCAAGCGAGTTCCTCGCCAAGCAAGGCTACGATGAGAATTTCGGCGCCCGGCCCCTGAAGCGCGCGATTCAGCGCTTCGTGGAGGACCCGCTGTCGGAGAAGATCCTGACGGGCGAGTTCAGCCGTGGCGACGAGGTGGAGGTCGACATGGCCGCCGACGGGACGAAGCTGGACTTCCGGGTGCTCGCCAAGACGACCACCTAACTCCGCGAACCCGCGGCACATCGCGGGGTATCACGGCCGGTCTGCCCCAGTGGGCAGGCCGGCCGTCTCGTGTCTATATTACCGGTCTATGGCACGTCTTTCCCTTCTGCCTGTCCTCGTCGCACTGGCGGGAACACCTCTCCTTGCCCAGGAAGAGGCTGCGACCGGGCGGTGCTCGACTCCTGATAGCATTGCCGTTCGCGGCAACCAGCGTGTCGGCGAAACCACTATTCGCGCCGACGCCCAGCTGACGCCGGGCCAGCCACTCAACTTCCGAGGCGTGCAGCGGGCCATCCGGAGCCTGTTCGCGACCGGGCAGTTCACCGACGTCAGGCTCCTGTGCGACGTTGCGGCGAACGGCCGATCGACGCTCGTCATTGAGGTCGCCGAGCGGCCCTTGCTGGGCTCACTGGGAATCACCGGCGTCTCGAAGGTGCCGGAGCGGACCGTCCGTGAGAAGGTCGATCTGCTCGTGAACCGCCCGCTCGACCCGAATCAGCTCGCGCGCGCGATTCAGCGCATCGACTCGGTGTACGAGAAAGCGGGCTACTATCTGGCCCAGGTCACTCCCGACACGCAGACCGTGGACGGGAAGGTGAACCTGACCATCCGCATCGACGAAGGCCGGCGGCTCGCGATCTCTGGCATTCGCGTCAACGGCAACTCCGTGATCTCCGACGAGGAGATCGTCGGGGAGATGGAGACCAAGCCGGAAGGTTTCTGGTGGTTCCGGCGGGGCGAATTCAACGAGGACGAGTACGCCAGCGATCTCGGAGAGCGCATCGCCGGGCTGTACGCGAAGCGCGGCTTCATCGATTTCCAGATCATCAAGGATTCACTCGTCGTCGACCGCGAGCGCGGGAAGGCGCTTCTCGACATCACCGTCAGCGAGGGGAAGCAGTACCGCGTCGGTTCGTTCGAGTCTGTCGGCAACAGCCGGTTCTCCACCGAGGAGATCCGGCGGTTCTATCCGTTTGGCGACCTCGCGCCGACGCTCACCCAGCGGGTCCGCGACCTTCTCACGCCCGGCGCGCGCGAGGAGACGAACGTCTTCGATCAGGCGCAGTGGGAGGACGCGACCGGAAAGCTGCGCACGGCGTATAGCAACGAGGGCTATATCTACGCTCAGGTCCGGCCGGTGATCGATCGAGTCGGAACAGGCGGCGACTCGGTGCCGGTCGTGAATCTCCGGTGGGAGATCGAAGAGCGCTCGCCCGCCATTGTGAACCGCGTCGATATCGTCGGAAACGACTACACGACTGAGGCGTGCATCCGCGACGCCCTGCTCATCCTTCCCGGCGACGTCTTCAACCAGGATCGCCTCGTTCGCAGCTACCAGAACATCGCGAATCTCGGGTTCTTCGAGACGCCGCTGCCGCCGCCCGACACGCGACCCGCCGGTGAGGAAGGGGACGTCGACATCGTTTTCGCGGTGAAGGAGAAGCGGACCGGCAGCATCAACTTCGGCGCCTCGGTCGGCGAGGGTACGGGAGTCGGCGGTTTTCTGGGGCTCGATCAGCCGAATCTGTTCGGCCAGTGCAAGCGCGCGTCGCTGCAGTGGCAGTTCGGCGCGAACCAGAAAGAGTTCTCGCTCAGCTTCACCGATCCGGCCATCCAGCGGTCGCGCATCTCGGGGACCGTGAGCGTCTACCATCGTCGCCTTCGCTACATCGTCGAGGACTATGGCCGCTCGGTGCTCTCCGGCGGATCGCTGCAGTTCGGGTTCCCGGTGCCTCGCTCGCCGTTCACCCGAATCTTCGTCTCGTACGGCGGCGAGCGCGTCGAGCAGCGGGGCGGAATCTTCGAGCAGGATACGTCCTTTCTCACGTCCGGCGAGGGATTCCGCTCCACGCTCGGCCTCTCGGCTCAGCGTGACACGCGCATCGGCTTGCCCTTTCCGACGGCTGGGTCGCTCCAAAACTTCTCGGCGAGCTTCAATGGCGGCCCGTTAGGCGGGAACACGGCGTTCCAACGGTATACGACCGAGCTCAAGGCGTATGCGCCCTTGTGGACGATCGGGGGTGAGCGACCGGGGAGCCAGCCGCTTCAGTTCACGCTCGGCCTGTCGGCGCGCGCCGGGACGGTCTTCGGCGATGTGGGTGCCTTTATCGTCTCCCAGAAATTCGGACTCGGCGGCGTGATGTTCGGCGAGCCATTGCGCGGCTACAAGGAGTTCTCCATCACGCCCAATGGCTTCGATCCGAATGAGGACGGGCAGACACGCGCGTCCTTCGGTGACGCGTTCTTCACGACGACGGCCGAGCTGGGGCTCCGGCTCAACTCGCAGGTGTACCTGAACATGTTCTTCGACGCGGGCAACATTTGGGATCACCCGCGGGAGTTCGACCCGACGCGCTTGTTCCGTGGCGCGGGCATCGGGGTATCACTGATAACGCCGCTCGGGCCCCTCGGTCTGGACTGGGCCTACGGCTTCGATCGGACGGATCGTTTTGGCCGTCCGGATCCCAAATGGGAGCTGCATTTCCGGCTCGGCAATCTCTACTGACGGAGTGATCATGGCAGGCATGGCTCGCGCGGGCGCGCTCGCGCTCGGATTTTTGGTCTTCAGTGTCGCCGCCGCAGCGGCTCAGGCGCCGGTGAAGATCGGATACATCAAATCGCAGACGATCCTCGCGAACGCTCCGGGCCGCGCCGCGGCCGAGACGCAGTTCGAGAAGGAGATGACGACGTACCGCGCCCAGGTGCAGCGCATGGGCGATTCACTCAACACGCTCATCGCCGACTACAACAAGCAGGAAGTTTCGCTCTCGCCACAGGCGAAGGAGACTCGCCAGAAAGACATTCGTGCGAAGGAAGAGGAGTATCAGCGGCGTACCCAGGAGCTCCAGCAGCAGGTCCGCGCGCGTGAAGCTGAGCTCGTACGGCCGATCATGGAGCAGATCAACAAGGTGATCGACGAGCTTCGCGCCGAGGAAGGCTATTCGATGATCTTCGACGCCGAGAATCAGGCGGGTGTGGTCGTCGCCGCCGACAAGAACCTCGATCTGACCGAGAAGGTCCTCGCACGGCTTCGTGCGGCCGGCCCTCCCACGTCCGCGTCGCGTCCGACGGGCGCTGGCGCAACCCAACGACCCGCGGCCCCCGCCGCTCAGCAGCCCAGCGGAGTGCAGCGTCCGAAGCCGCGTTGAGCAAGTCTCCGAATTCGCGCACGACACCCGGCGGTGAGGGGCCACGGCTCCTCACCGCCGACGCCATCGCCCAGCTCGTAGGTGGGGAGCTGCGAGGCGACGGCACCGTTCAGGTTTCGGCGGTAGCTCCACTCGATCGGGCGGGAGACGCCGACCTCACCTTCCTTGCGGCGGCGCGCTATGCGCCGCTGTTCTCGACGACGGGTGCCGGCGCCGCGCTGGTGAGCCCCGAGCTGGCGGATCAGCCCGGGAGGGTGCGCGCACGCATCGTCGTGCCGAAGCCCCACGAGGCGATGCTCCGTGTGCTTCCCGCGCTCTATCGTGCCCCGTCTCGAACGGCCGGGGTGCACGCGACCGCCGTCATTGGGCGCGGGGCGACGCTGGGGCGCGATGTTTCCCTCGGCCCGCACGTGGTCATCGGGCGGGATGCGGTGCTTGGCGACTCCGTCACCGTGGATGCCGGCAGCGTCGTCGGTGAAGAAGTACGCATCGGCGATGACTGCCGCCTCTTCGCGAATGTGACGGTGTATCCGCGGGCGCGCATTGGGCGACGCGTGATGATTCATGCCGGCGCGCGGATTGGAAGCGATGGCTTCGGCTACGTCTTTCAGGATGGCGCGCACCAAAAAATCCCGCACGTCGGCCGGTGTGTCATTGGCGATGACGTGGAGATCGGCGCGAACACCACCATCGATCGTGGCAGCATCGACGACACGGTGATCGGTCCGGGGACGAAAATCGACAACCTCGTGCACATAGGTCACAACGTGCGAATCGGCGCACTGTGCCTCATCATGGCGCAGGTTGGCATTGCCGGGTCCACGCACGTCGAAGACGGGGCCATCCTCGCCGGACAGGTCGGGCTGTCCGGGCATCTCACGGTCGGCAAGGGGGCACGGCTCGGTGCGCAAGCGGGCGTGTTCGGCGATATCCCCGCCGGCGAAACGTGGTCCGGTTACCCAGCGCGTCCCCACAAGGAAGCGCTACGTGCGCACGCGGCGCTCTTCCGACTTGCCGGCCTCATGAAGACGCTCGAGCGTCTCGTCGATCGCGAGCGCCGGTGAGCGGTCGTCGCACGGTCGGCCAGCGCGTCACGCTCGAGGGCGTCGGTCTGCATCTGGGGGAGTCGGTCCGTCTGACGTTCGCTCCCGCCGAGCCGGGGAGCGGCGTGCGCTTCCGCCGCGTCGATGTTCCCGATGCTCCGTCGATTCCCGCACACGTCTCGCATGCGGTGCAGGTGGAGCGGCGCACGCAGCTCGGCAGCGGCGATGGCGCTTTCCACACCGTAGAGCACGTACTCGCGGCCGTCGTCGGTCTGGAGATCGACGATCTGCTGATCGAGCTCGATGCGAGCGAGCCGCCGATCATGGATGGAAGTGCTCAGCCGTTCGTCGATGCGCTGGAGCAGGCCGGTATCGTCGAGCGCGGAGGCACCATCGAGTACCTCGAGCTTCGGTCACCCGTTCGCGTCGTCGACGGCGACGCGATCTACGAGGCGCGTCCTGCACCCCGCCTGTCTCTCGACATCACGATCGACTTTCCTCATCCCTTGATCGGGCGTCAATCGGGAAAGTTCGAGGTATCGCGAAACAGCTTTGTGCGCGATCTTGCTGGGGCTCGAACGTTCGGCTTCATGCGTGAGGTGGAGATGCTGCGCACCATGGGGCTCATACGAGGCGCGACGACCGCCAACGCCGTGGTGCTGGACGAGACCGGTGTCGTCGATGCAACGCTCCGCTGGCCTGACGAGTTTCTCCGGCACAAGGCGCTCGACTGCGTCGGTGATCTCGCGCTCGTGGGCCGGCGCGTGCGAGCGCATGTGACGGCGACCAAACCGAGCCATCGCGGAACGGTCGCGCTGGTGCGAGAGATGATCAATTCGGCCGCGAAGGAGACGCGGATGTTCGACATCAACGAGATCATGAAGGTGCTGCCCCACCGGTACCCGTTCCTCTTCGTGGATCGCGTGCTGGAGATGGAAGAGAAGAAGCGGATCGTCGGCATCAAGAACGTGACGATGAACGAGCCGTTCTTTCAGGGGCATTTCCCCGGGCATCCGATCATGCCAGGCGTCCTCATCATCGAGGCGATGGCACAGGTGGGCGGCATTCTGCTGATGGGACTCGTGGACGACCCGGAGAAGAAGGTCGTGTACTTCATCTCGCTCGACAACGTCCGCTTCCGGCGTCCTGTGCGACCCGGCGATCAGTTGCGGTTCGAGCTCGAGGTCACTCAGCTGCGCGGCGCCACGTGCAAGATGCACGGCGTCGCCCGCGTCGACGGCGAGATCGCGGCCGAGGCCGACATGGGCGCGATGGTGCGCGACAAATGAGCGTACGCGTGCATCCGAGCGCGATCGTCGCGCCCGATGCCCGCCTTGGCGAGGATGTCGAGGTGGGTGCGTTCGCCATCATCGGCGAGGACTGCGAAGTCGGGGACGGATGCCTCATCGCCGCGCGGGCCACGCTGGAGCGCCACGTGCGGCTCGCGCGGAACGTTCGCATAGGCGTCGGCTCGGTGATCGGTGGGGATCCGCAGGATCTCAAGTTCAAGGGCGAAACGACCACCGTCGAAATCGGAGAGGGCAGCATCGTTCGCGAGTACTCCACGATCAATCGCGGCACGTCCCATTCATGGAAGACGAGTGTGGGGAAGGGCAGCTTCATCATGTCGTACGTCCATCTCGCCCACGACTGTCACGTTGGGGATGGTGTCATTCTCGCCAACGGTGTGCAGCTCGCCGGACACGTCACCGTCGAGGACCGCGCGATTCTCTCCGGTTTGACCGCCGTGCACCAGTTCGTCCGCATCGGCACGCACTCGTTCATCGGAGGCATGTCGCGGGTGGCCAAGGACATTCCGCCGTATCTCAAGGCCGTCGGCAATCCCGTGAAGCTGTACGGCCTGAACTCCGTCGGGCTGCAGCGAAACAACTTCGATCCCGACGTCATCCGCGAACTGAAGCGGGCCTATCGGCTGTTCTTCCGCTCGGAGCTCAATGTGTCGCAAGCGCTCGAGCGCGCGCAGTCGGAGCTCTCGATGACGCCGGAGGTGAAGCACTTTCTCGGCTTCGTCGACAACAGCCAGCGCGGAGTGGTGATCTGACGCCCACGGTACGCGTCGGCGTCATCGGCGCGGGAAGCCTCGGCCAGCACCACGTGCGACTCCTCCGCGACGTGGAGGGCGCGCGACTCGTTGGCTTCTGCGAGGTCCGCCCCGAGCGTGCACAAGAGGTCAGCCGCGAGCTCGGTGTGCCCGTGATGGCGACGTTGGAGGAGCTGCTCGATCAGGTCGATGCGGTCACCGTAGTGGTTCCAACCGTCGGGCATCACGCCGTGGCGAAGGCTGCCCTCGAGCGCGGGATCCACGTCATGATCGAGAAGCCGATCGCGGCGACCCTGGACGAAGCCGATGATCTGGTGGCGATTGGGAAGCGCACGGGTGCCTTGATTCAAACCGGTCACGTGGAACGCTTCAACCGCGCCATCCGTGGTGCATTGCCGTTCATTGACACTCCCCGCTTCATTGAGAGTGACCGCCTCGCGCCGTTCAACCCGCGGGGTTCCGACGTCGCCGTCGTGCTGGACCTCATGATTCACGATATCGACCTCGTGCGCACGCTCGTCGGTGGACATGTCGACGACCTGCACGCGGTCGGTGTCGCCGTGCTCACGCCGTCGGTCGATATCGCCAACGCTCGGCTGACCTTCGACTCCGGAGCAGTGGCCAACATCACCGCGAGTCGAGTCTCACGCGAGCGTCTGCGGAAGATCCGTATCTTTCAGCGCACGGGATATCTCTCACTCGATCTCGCCGCGGGGACGGGGGAATTCTATCGGCTACGCACCGACGTGGACTTCTCGGCCATCGCCAAAGCGCCGCTCGCCCTCGAGGCATTCGTCGAGCGGGTGGTGCTCGACGCTCCCGAAGGCGAGCCGCTCCGCCTCGAGCTCGAGAGCTTCATCGCAGCGGTGCAGGGGCGTACGCCGGTCGTCGTCTCCGGTGACGATGGGCGTGAGGCTCTCGCTGTCGCGCTCCGCATCAATCGGGAGATCGAGCGCACACTGCCGTCGCTCGCGGGCGCTGGTCGTGCGTGAGATACTGTTCGTCGCCGGCGAAACGTCCGGTGACCTTCACGCCGCGGGAGTCGCGGCAGCCATTCGCCGCCGCCAACCCCAGCGTCCCCTGTCCGGTATCGGTGGTTCGCGGATGCGTGAGGCCGGCGTGACGCTGATCGAAGACGTCGAGCGGATGGCGGTCATGGGATTCGTGGAGGTCATTCGCCACATCCCTCGCCACTGGCTGCTGCTGCGCGAGCTGCGGCGTCGTCTCGATCGGAACGACACCGGACTCGTGACACTCATCGACTACCCGGGCTTCAACATGCGTGTGGCCGAGCGTGCCCGTTCGCGCGGGGTGCCGGTGCTCTATTACATCACGCCTCAAGTATGGGCGTGGGGTGCGGGGCGGCTGGCCAAGCTCTCGCGCCTCATCACGCGCGCCGCGGTCATCCTCCCGTTCGAGGAGCCACTGCTGCAGCAGCACGGGATCGATGCCACGTTCGTTGGGCATCCGCTCCTCGATCGAGCCACGTCGATGCTGGACCGGCTTTCGGCGCGGAGGGGACTCAATCTGCCTGACGACGCGCGCGTGCTCGCACTCTTTCCCGGCAGTCGTGGCCAAGAGATCGCGCGGCATCTGGAGGACTTCGTCGCTGTCGGGCGCGAGCTCCAGCGCCGGGTACCCGGCCTTCACGTCGTCGTCAGTGTGGCGCCGGGCATCCAGCTCGATGCAGCCGCGTGTCCTTTTCCGGCCGTGCGCGGAGCATCGTTCGATGTCTTGCGAGCCGCCGACGCGGCGTTTTGCAAAAGCGGCACCTCCACGCTCGAAGCGGCCGTGGCGGGATGCCCACTCGCCATCGGATATCGGACGAACCGCGTGACGTACGCGGTCGCCTCACGAGTGGTCAAGGTTCCGTGGATAGGTCTCGTCAACGTCGTTGCCGGCCGCCTCGTGGCGCCCGAGTTCGTGCAGGAGCAGCTGATCCCCCCTCGCGTCGCCGACGCGCTCGAGCCGCTCTTGCAAGAGGGTCCCCACCGGCGACGGATGCTCACCGACCTCGCGGACGTGCGCTCCCGACTTGGCGCGCCGGGCGCAGCCGATCGCGTTGCCGAAATGGCTCTGGGGATGGTGCGGTGACTGACGAGGTGCGGGCGCAGCGACGCGCACGTCGGGTTCGGTGGGCTGCGCGTGTCGGGAGTCTCCTTTTGCGAGCGCTCGCCAGTACGTGGCGGCTTCGGGTGATCAACGCTGAGCCTCACCGAGCCATCCGTGCGAAGGGCCAGCCGGTGATTTACACGTTCTGGCACGGGACGATGCTGCCTCTCCTCTGGCAGCATCGAAAGGAGCGGGTGGCCATCCTCATCAGCGAGCATGGCGACGGCGAGATCATCGCTCGCATCGCCCACTCGCTCGGATATCGCTCCGTGCGCGGCTCGACGAGTCGTGGCGGGGAGCGCGCAATTCTGGGAACCGTGCGCGAGCTCGAAAGCGGGCGCGATGTCGCTTTCACACCGGACGGCCCGCGCGGTCCGCGTGAAAGCTTTGCGCCGGGAGCGCTCATCGTCTCGCAACGAACGGGCGCACCACTCGTCCTCATCACCGTCGACGCACCCCGGGCCTGGCGACTTGCGAGCTGGGACCGCTTTCTCATTCCCAAGCCATTCGCCCGAGTGACCATCGCATACGAGGACCCGCTGCGAGTCGAAGCGCCGAACTCGCGAGCGGCGGCTGCGGAGGCTCCACTCTGGCAGGAGCGGCTGCGCACTTTGGCGAGTCGGTATCGAACCACCGCCGAGGACGCGGCCGCCGTACAGTGATGCATGCTCGAGCGCTGGAGCGTGTGTGGTGGGGAACGGGACTCGGTGCGCGTGCGGCACGCGTTGCGCTTCTCCCGGCGTCGATCCTGTATCGCGTGGCGTCGGCCATTCACGCCGGTCTGTACCGATCGGGATTGCGGCGCGCGCGGCCGCTGGCGCTCCCGGGCATCAGCGTAGGAAATCTTACCGTCGGCGGAACGGGGAAGACGCCGGTGGCCGCCTGGATTGCCGCACTTCTGGCTCGACGGGGCGCGCACCCCGCGATCGTGATGCGGGGATACGGGGACGATGAGCCGCTGGTGCACGAGCGTCTGAACCCGGAGGTGCCCGTCGTCGTCTCAGCCGACCGCGTTCGCGGCGCTGAACGCGCGGCAACGCTTGGCGCGGACATCGTCGTCCTCGACGATGCATTTCAGCACCGCCGTGCAGCGAGGACCGCTGACCTGGTGCTTCTCAGCGCCGATCGCTGGGCATCGTCTCCCCGCGTGCTGCCCGCGGGCCCATGGCGCGAGCCACTCTCCGCGCTGCGACGGGCGTCGCTGGTGCTGGTGACGCGAAAGGCCGCCTCACCCGCAGCGGCGAGCGCGGTCGCTGACACTATCCGGCACCGTTTCCCTGGCGTTCCGGTGGGCGTCGCGGCGCTCACGCTGCAGGAGCTTCGTGCCGCGACGGGCGAGAGTACGATGCCGCTCGAGGCGCTCGCGGGCGCGCGCACCCTTGCGATCGTCGCCATCGGCGACCCCTCGGCGTTCCTTCGCCAACTGGCCGCGACGGACGCCACGGTTCGCGCCGCGGTGTTTCCGGATCACCACGCATACACCCACGCCGAGGTGACGCGTTTGGCATCGATGATGGCGGCTGGTGAGATCGCCGTTTGCACGCTGAAGGACGCGGTCAAGCTGTCCCCGCACTGGCCTCGCGAAGCGCCGCCGTTATGGTATGTTTCGCAAAGCGTCATGGTTGAAGAAGGGCGTGACGCCCTTGACGCCCTGATCACGCGAGTGCTTGCCGCCCGATCCGGTCAATCCTGACGTCGCGCTCCAGCATCTCTCCCCGACGACATTTCATGGCTACCGACCTTCGCCTGCCGACCGACAAGATCGTCCGTCCCGACAAGGACCGTTTTCTCAACGAGGACAACCCGTTCGAGGCGATGATGTCTCGCTTCGATCGTGCCGCGGAGCTGCTCGATCTGGAGCCCGGCCTCTACAAGGTCCTGCGGCATCCTGAAAAGCAGATCGTTGTCTCCGTGCCTGTCCTTCTCGACAACGGCGAGGTGGAAGTCTTCACCGGCTACCGCGTTCTCTACAACACATCGCGTGGCCCTGCCAAAGGCGGAATTCGGTTCGATCTCAACGTGACCCTCGAGGAAGTGAAGGCGCTGGCGGCCTGGATGACGTGGAAATGCGCGGTCGTAAATCTGCCCTTCGGAGGTTCGAAGGGCGGCGTCGTTTGTGACCCCCTCAAGATGAGCGTCGGGGAGCTGGAGCGTCTGACGCGTCGCTACACCGCCGGGATCATCTCGACGCTCGGTCCCGATAGCGATGTGCCTGCCCCCGACGTCAACACGAACGAGCGCGTGATGGCGTGGGTGATGGATACGTACTCAATGCACATGCGGCACACGGTGACCGCGGTCGTCACGGGGAAGCCGATCGAAATGGGTGGCTCACTGGGACGCCGGGAGGCCACCGGCCGTGGGTGCATGATCGTGACGAAGGAGGCGCTTCGTCATCTGAAGATGCCGGTGTCGGGAACGACCGTTGCCGTTCAGGGGTTTGGCAACGTCGGCTCGGTGGCGGCCGATCTTCTCACGAAAGAAGGCTGCAAGATCATCGCGATCAGCGATCGCACCGGTGGGTATCACAATCCTGCCGGCATCGACGTCCGGCACGCGATCGAGCACGTCAAAAAGCATCGCACGCTCGAAGGCTACATGGGGGGCGAGCGGATCACGAACGAGGAGCTTCTCATGCTCCAGGTGGACGTGTTGCTTCCCGCCGCGCTCGAGAACGTGATCACGTCGAAGAACGCCGCGAAGGTGCGCGCCAAGATCATTTGCGAGGGCGCGAACGGTCCCACGTCGGCCGCCGCCGATGCCATTCTCGAGGAGAACGGCGTGTTTGTGATCCCCGACATTCTCGCCAACGCGGGCGGCGTCACCGTGTCGTACTTCGAATGGGTACAGGACCGCGGCGGATACTTCTGGACCGAGGATGTCGTGAACCAACGGCTCACCGAGATCATGTGTCGCTCGTTCGCCGACGTCCTGGAGCTTTCTCGACGCCATAAGGTCAACATGCGTACCGCGGCCTACATGCTCTCGATCAGCCGCGTCGCTACAGTGCACCGGCTCCGCGGGATCTATGCGTAGGACGATGCGGAAGGCGGCATGCGGGAACCTGCGGTAGTCGAAGCCTTCGGCCGCACCGCCCTCTTTCCGCATTCCGCATTGTTCCCGCCATGCGCTTCCTGATTGTCTCCGTGGGCCGGCCGCGCGATCGGGCGCTTGCCGAGGCGATCCACGAATATGAGACGCGCGCAGCGCGCTATTGGCCTCTCGCGACGAAGGAAGTCCGCGAAGAGCCTGCGCGTTCGTCCGCACCCGCGGTCGTGCGGGAGCGGGAGGGCCAACGCCTGCTGGATGCGTGCGAGGGCGCTGACGTGATCGCGTGCGAGGCCACTGGACCGCAGATGGCGTCCGAGGAGTTCGCGGGGTGGATGCGTGACAAGCGCGAAGGCGCCGAGCGTGATGTCGCCTTTCTGATCGGCGGTGCGTTCGGTCTCTCGGATGTCGTGCGCAGCCGCGCCCGGTCGACTTTGGGATTCTCGCGATGGACCCTGCCTCACGAGCTCGCCCGTCTCGTTCTGGCCGAGCAGCTGTACCGGTCCGGCACCATCGTGCGGGGAGAGCCCTACCACAAGTGAGTGAGGCCCGCGTCCTCACGCGGCCCCTCGGCGGCTCCGCCCTGGCCGAGCTCGCCGCTCGCGCGGATGGGGGCGCGTTCTATCTACCGCGCCCACGCACCGTGCACGCATGGCGAGAGCGCGTCGAGGAAGTGCGTCGTCACGCACCACTCGATTGGTTGACCGCGCTCAGCCCCGCCATCGACGCCAACGGCTCTGCGGCCGAGCGCCTGGCTCGTGTGGCTCGCGGCGGCGGCGTCCTCGTTACAAGCGGGCAGCAGCCGGGACTGTTCGGCGGTCCGGTCTACACGTGGTCGAAGGCCATCTCCGCGCTCGAGCTGGCTGACGCGCTCGAGGAAGCGACCGGAATCCCGGCGGCGCCTCTTTTCTGGGCCGCGACAGACGATGCGGATTATGCCGAGGCAAGCGTCACGTGGGTGGCGACGCGCTCCGGGTTACGCGAGCTGCGCCTGCCCGCGACGACGCGTGAGGGCGCGAGCATGGCCGAGCAGCCGCTCGTGGGTGTCAGGGGTCTGCTCGACGAGCTTGCTGTCGCGGCAGGTTCCGTCGCGTACGACACCCCGCTCTCGGCCGTGCGCGAAGCGTACACGAAGAGCGCGACGGTAGGTGAAGCGTATCTTCGGCTTATGCGCCGACTCCTGGAGCCTCTGGGAATCCCGGTGCTGGATGCGTCCCACTCCGCCGTGAGAGGTGCAGCACAGCCGCTGCTCGCGCGTGCGTTGCGCGACGCTTCGCGAGCCGACGCCGCGCTCATGCAACGCGAAGCGGCCATACGCTCGGCGGGCTACGAGCCGCAAGTGAGCCACGTGCCCGGACTGTCGCTGGTGTTCGAGTTCGTGAACGGCACGAAACGCCGTGTGCCAGTCGGCGAGGCGGCTGACGCGGGGCGCATACGCGGTGTGGCTCTCGGACCGAACGTGCTGTTGCGGCCCGTCGTGGAGCGCGCGCTCATGCCGACCGTTGCCTACATGGCGGGACCAGGCGAGCTCGCGTATTTCGCCCAGGCGGGAGTGCTGGCCGAGGTGCTCGAGGCGCCGACCCCGCTCGCGCTGCCTCGCTGGGGGGGCCTGATCGTCGAGGCGTATGTCGATCGCATTCTCGAGAGGTACGGCGTCACGATCGAGGAGCTGAGCGACCGACACGATGTGGTGAGGCGGCTTGTCGCCAAAAGAATGCCGGGCGGTGTCACCGAGGCGCTTATGGATATGCGCGAGATGACGCACCGAGCCATCGACGCGCTTCGTGCCGCGCTCGCGAACGATCGCCGACCGCTCGTTGACAGACGCGTCGTCGACGGAGCGGAAGGACAACTAATGCATCGCGTCGATCGTCTTGAACGACGGGTGATCGCGGCCGCCAAACGACGCGAGACCGAGATCGTGGAGCACGTAGACGCGGCACATGCGGCGATCTACCCGTTGGACAAGCCGCAGGAGCGGGTATTGAACTTTCTCCCGATGCTCGCGCGGGAAGGTCCGGCGCTCCTCGACAGGATGCGCCGAGCGGCGCGCGCCCATGCGGTGTCGCTGGTGGAAGCAACCAACGCGGTGGGGCCCGATCAGCGCGCGGCGCCGATCACCACGTGACTGAGGCGGCGCAACCGCCCCCACCGCGCCCTCACTCCGGCAGCGCGCGTTTCGCGACGCTGGTGGGCGCCGGCATCCTCCTCAGCCGGCTCTTCGGACTCGTACGGCAGCGCGTGCTCGCCCACTTTCTGGGTCTGTCGAGCTCCGCCGACGCGTTCGGCGCCGGTTTTCGCATCCCGAACCTGCTTCAGAATCTGTTTGGCGAGGGTGTGCTCTCCGCGTCGTTCATCCCGGTGTACTCCCGGCTTCTGGCGCGTGGGGAGCATGAAGAGGCTCGGCGTCTCGCGGGTGCCGTCTTCGCATTTCTCTCGCTGATCGTCGCTGTCATCGTCCTCGCGGGCATCCTCGCTACGCCCTGGCTCATCGATCTCATTGCGCCGGGATTCGAGGGAGAAAAGCGTATCCTCACCATCCGGATCGTGCGGGTGCTGTTCCCGGGGATGGGACTGCTCGCGCTGTCCGCGTGGTGTCTCGGAATTCTCAATAGCCATCGCCGCTTCTTTCTTCCGTACGTTGCGCCCGTGGTGTGGAACGCGGCGATCATCGCGTCGCTTGTTCTGTATGCGGGACGAGTCCCCGATGCCGAGCTGGCCGTCGTGGCGGCATGGGGATCTGTCGTTGGAAGTGCGCTGCAGCTTTTCGTGCAGCTGCCAGCTGTTCTGCGGCTCGTCCGCGGCATTCGAGCGAATCTCGAGCGCGATGCACACCTGCGGACGGTTGGACGCAGCTTCGCCCCAGCATTCCTCGGGCGGGGTGTCGTCCAGATCGGTGCGTACGTCGACACGCTCATTGCGAGCCTGCTGCCGACGGGCGCAGTGGCGGCCCTCGCGAACGCGCAGATGCTCTATACCCTGCCCGTGAGCCTGTTCGGCATGTCGATCTCGGCGGCCGCCCTGCCGGAGATGGCGAGCGATGCTGCGCACGATGAAGCGGTAGGCGAGCGTCTCAACGAACGGCTTCATGCCGGTCTGCGGCGGATTGCCTTCTTCGTCATCCCGTCGGCAGCGGTGTTCCTCGCGCTCGGTGATGTCGTGGCGGCAGCACTGTTCGAGACTGGCGAGTTTACGCGGAATGATTCCATCTATGTCTGGTCACTGCTGGCGGGATCGGCGGTGGGCCTTCTCGCGTCGACCTCGGGGCGCCTGTACTCCTCCGTGTTTTATGCGCTGCACGACACACGGACGCCGCTGCGCTTCGCCGCTCTTCGCGTGGCAATTGGCGTGGCGCTCGCGGCGGTGCTTGCGCTCTACGGTCCTGAGCTACTCGGAATCGCCCCGCGCTGGGGCGCGGCGGGAATTACCATTGCGTCAGGATTCGCCGCCTGGCTCGAGCTCATCCTGCTGCGTTCCGCACTGCGGTCGCGGCTGGGAATCGACCAGCGACTCACGCGCCTCGTACTCACGCTCTGGGTGTGCGCCGCGATCGCGGCGCTCGCGGCCTGGGGGATGAAGCTCGCGGTTGGGCAGCAGGCACACCCGTGGCTCATGGCGGCGATCGTGCTCGGGGCGTTCGGGATCGTGTACCTGATTGCAACCCTGGTCGCTCGTATCGACGAAGCCCGCGCACTGTTTGCGCGCGCCTCACGCGCGCGGTAACGAGGTCGCGCCCGCGTTATATTTGGCGAGGCGTCCGGCCCTCGTCGTGAGGGCGGCCGAGCGAGCATTCGTCATGAGCGCCCACGAGCTGATCACACGCAAGATCGCCCATCTCCCGGAGTCGCCCGGCGTCTATCTCTGGAAGGACGCCGAGGGGACGGTGTTGTACGTGGGGAAGGCGAAGCGCCTGCGCTCGCGAGTGCGCTCGTACCTGGGTGTCGATGCCGCCGACAATCTCAAGACCGCCGCCCTCGTCAGGCAGCTCGCCGACGTCGACACGATCGTCGTGCCCAGCGAAGCGCATGCGCTGATTCTCGAGGCCAACCTGATCAAGGAGTACAAGCCGCGCTTCAACATCACGCTGCGGGATGACAAGTCGTATCCCTACATCAAGGTGACGATCCAGGAGGCGTTCCCCCGGGTGTTCGTCACGCGTCGCGTGGTCAACGACGGAGCCCGGTACTTCGGTCCGTACACCGACGTCGGGGCGATGCGCCGCGCCCTCAACGTGGTGAAGCGCATCTTTACGGTTCGCTCGTGTAATTACGACATGCCAATCGAGATGCCGGAGCGTCCGTGCCTCGACTACTTCATCAAGCGGTGCAAGGCGCCATGCGTCTATCTCCAGACGCAGGATGACTACGCCACCATGATCGACGAAGTCGTTTTGTTTCTGGAAGGCCGATCGGACGAAGTCACTCGGCGTGTCCGCGAGCGGATGGATGACGCATCGGCTCGGCTGGACTTCGAGCGCGCAGCAGAGCTGCGCGACGTGCTCGTGCACCTCGAGAACATGGAGGAGCCCAAGATCGTCCTGCGCGTAGAGGGCGGCGATCGGGATGTCATTGGCTTTGCGCGTGACGGCGAAGATGCGTGTGTGGCGATCCTGCGCATTCGCGATGGGAAGCTTCTGGCGCGCGATCACACCTTCGTCGAGCGCATCGAAGGGGAGCCCGATGCGGCCGTACTGACGGCGTATCTCGCGGGCAGCTACCTGCCCTCGAGGGAGCGAGCGCCCGAGCTGCTTTTGCCATTCGACGTCGAAGACCGCGAGCTCCTCGAAGAGTCGCTGGCCGGCACTACCATCCACGTGCCGCAGCGAGGTCCACGGCGTGAGCTCGTCGGCCTCGCCGAACAGAATGCGCGACATCTGCTCGAGGAGCTGAAGCTCACCTCGCTCGAAACGGAGGAGCGCGCCTCGAGCCCGGTGTACGATCTTGGGCGGGAGCTCGGCCTCGAGCGCCTTCCGCGATCCCTGGTGTGCTTCGACATCTCCACGGCCCAGGGAACCGACACCGTTGGCTCGATGATCTGGTTCGACAACGGCAGACCGAGGCGCGCCGAGTATCGCAAATTCCGCGTGAAGACGGTGGAGGGGACGGACGACTTCGCATCAATGCGTGAAGTAGTCACGCGCTATTTTCAGCGGCGCCTCGAAGAAAAAAAGGGTCTGCCTGACCTCGTGGTCATCGACGGGGGAAAAGGTCAGCTCGCCGCCGCGAGGATGGCATTGGATACACTCGGCCTGAACGCGCTTCCCGCCATCAGCCTCGCCAAGCGCGATGAGGAAGTCTTCCTCGTCGGCAAAAGCGAGCCACTTCGACTCGCGCGACGCTCGCCCGCGCTGCGGCTTCTGCAACAGGCTCGCGACGAGGCGCATCGATTCGCGGTGACGTACAACCGGAAGCGGCGCGCCATGCGCACGGTTACCTCTGAGCTCTTGAAGATTCCGGGGGTCGGACCCTCGAAGCGCAGCGCACTCCTTCGCGCCTTCGGCAGCGTGCAGGGGGTTCGTGATGCGACGGTGGAGCAGATCGCATCGCTGCCGGGGTTTTCACCGAAGGCGGCGCAGAAGATTCTCGACGCGCTGCAGGGCGCATCACCCTTCGCCGACGCTCCGGAGGAGCCCGGTGCATCGCCGACCCCGGTGGATGGCACCGTCAACAGCTCCGATCCCGCCGCGTGACCCACTGGTCGCTCGAGTGCTCCTCGTGCGCGGTCACTGCCCCCGGCGATACCCGGGCGCAGCTCTGCCCGCGGTGCGCCCAACCATACCTCGTCAGGTATGCTCACCTACCGCAGGGCCCGGAGACGCTCATCGACCGCTGGGACATGTGGCGCTATGCGGCGTGGATGCCGCTGGAGCCTGACGAGTCACCGATCACGCTTGGCGAGGGCGCGACCCCACTGATGCCTGCTGAAACGCTGGCGCGCGCGCTGGATGTGCGCACGGTGTGGATCAAGGAAGAAGGGCTCAACCCCACCGGATCGTTCAAGGCCCGCGGGATGAGCGCGGCGGTCACGCGTGCCAAAGCCCTCGGCGTTCCCGGCCTCGTCGTCCCAACGGCAGGCAATGCGGGTGCAGCGCTGGCCGCTTATGGCGCCGCCGCGGGGTTGCCGGTCCGTGTCTATGCACCAGACGAGACGCCGGCGCCGATACTGAACACCATTCGCGCATTCGGCGCCGACTTGATCACGGTGGACGGGCACATCGGCGACGCCGGCAAGGCCGCGCGCGAGTTTGCCGCGACCCAGGGCTGGTTCGACATATCGACGCTGCGGGAGCCGTACCGTATCGAGGGAAAGAAAACCATGGGGCTGGAGCTCGTCGAACAGCTGGGCTGGCGATTCCCGGACGCCATCATCTATCCGACGGGCGGAGGCACCGGTTTGATCGGCATGTGGAAGGCGTTTCACGAGCTGGCGGCCGCTGGATGGATCGATGAAGGCGCACGATTGCCTCGCATGATCACCGCGCAGGCTGCGGGATGCGCTCCGATCGTGCAGGCCTTCGAGTCGCGCGCGGAGCGTGCCGAGTCATGGCCGAACCCGCAGACGCACGCGAGTGGGCTGCGCGTGCCGGGACCGCTGGGAGATCGGCTCATTCTCGCCGCGCTTCGAGAGAGCGGTGGTGATGCCGAAGCGGCTGAGGAAGACGAGATTCGTGAGGCCACCCTCGAGATCACGCGAAGTACAGGCATTGACGCGAGTCCGGAAGGGGGCTGCGCCCTCGCGGTGTGCCGGCGGCTCATCGCCGCGGGCCGGCTTGCCCGGGATTCCGAGATTGTGCTGTTCAATACGGGGGCAGGCGCGTCCTATAGAACCTGACGCGGTGCGCACCCGTGGGTATCTTTCGTCGCCATGACGATTGCCATCCTGGAGCCGTTCAGCGGCATTGCCGGCGACATGACATTGGGCGCGCTCGTCGACCTCGGGCTCGACCAGGACTGGCTTCGTGCACTCCCGCAACGCCTCGGCCTCGAGGGGGTAGTAGTGCGCATTGAGCGCGTGCGCCGCGCCGGGATCGATTGCGCGAAGGTGGACTTCGACATTCCGCCGCAGCCTCACGGGCGCCATCTGCGACAGATCCGCGAGATCGTGGAGCGGTGCGACGCACCGGATGATGTCAAACGCCGCGCCGATGACGCGTTCACCGCGATCGCAACCGTGGAGGCGAGCATTCACGGCGTTTCCGTCGAGCGAGTGCACCTGCACGAAGTGGGAGCGGTCGATGCCATTCTCGATGTCGTCGGATCGATCTGGGGCTTTCGTCAGCTGGGTGTCGGGGAGATCTTCTGTGCGCCGATCTCGACCGGCGATGGAACGGTGAAGGCCGCGCACGGGATCCTCCCCGTCCCAGCACCGGCGACCTTGCGGCTGCTCGAGGGGCTTCGCATTCGTAGTGGCCCGGAAGGCGCTGGAGAGCTCGTCACACCGACCGGAGCCGCCCTCGTGCGCGTGCTCGCGAGTGGGGAACCGCCCCCGTCGTATATGGTGCTGAGAAGCGGCTACGGCGCCGGGACGAAGGATTTTCCGGATCGGCCGAATGCCTTGCGGGTCATTCTCGCCGAGGTGGCAGCGACAGCGGGGGATCGCGTCGAGGAGCTCGTCCTCCTCGCGGCGGACGTAGACGATATGGAGCCGGAGTACCTCGCGGGGGCGGCGGACACTTTACGCGCGGCGGGCGCGCTCGACGTCGTGCTCTTTCCGTCGCTGATGAAAAAGGGACGCCCCGGCGCACGCATCGAGGTGCTGGCGCGCCCGGGGCAGGCGGACGCGCTCGAGCGCGCGCTGTTCGCGGAAACGACGACGATCGGTGTACGTCGTGCGCACGTGCAGCGCCACGCACTATCGCGGGAGACACGCTCGGTCGAGGTACGGGGGCATGCCGTTCGCATGAAGATCGTCGCAATGCCTGACGGCGCTCGGCGCGTCAAGCCCGAGTACGACGACGTGGCTCGGCTGGCTGAAGTGACGGGAATCACGCTGCGGGAAGCGGTTACCGCCGCGCGTGAGGCAGCGGAACGGGTAGCAGCGGATCGGGTATTCCACGGGGCGGGCGCTTCCTAGCGCCCGCGTTTGGCGTTCATCAATCAGGAGATCGAGATGATCGTACGGATCACGGCGGCATCCCTGGTCGCGTTTGCCACCCTCGCCATTGGGGCTGGCGAGGCGAATGCCCAGGCGGCCGCAGCGGAATGCAGGATCGACACGGACAAGCCTGGACAGCTCAAGACAGCGAAGAATTCGCTCGCGCGGGCCATCGCCGGGATCGGGGATCCGGCCAAATCGGCCGCCGAGGCGATCAAGGAGCTCGAGAAGAACAGCGCGAAAATTCGCGGCCAGAACGAGCCTGGCTACAACATGATTCTGGGACAAGCGTACGCGTGGTTCCTCGCGCGCCAGGGCCAACCCGCCGTGGTACGTCGGGCGGATATCGGATTTCAGACCCAGCCTGAGGCGACGATCGACCTGTTGGTCGCGGCCGACTCCGCATTCGATGCGGTGGAGCGCGCCGCCCCGGGATGTGCGGCCGAGATCAACGACTATCGGCGACCGGCCTGGGCGCCTCTCGTCAACGCGGCAGCGGAGCTCATCAACAGCGATCAGCTCGACAGCGCGGAGAAGCTGATCAAGCGCGCGGACGTCATCTACCAGGCGTCGCCGCACACGTCGTATTTCACGGCCATTATGGCCCAGAAGCGGAATGACCTTCCGGCGGCGATCGCTGCCAACAAGAAGACGCTGGACATGATCAGCGCCGAGCAGGCCGCGAAGGATGAGGGCGCCGGACAGATTCGCAACCAGGTGATGTACAACTATGCCGTGCTGTTGGCGGCGCAGGCCGACATGCAGTCCGGCGATCAGCAGAAAGCGACGGCGAAGGAAGCGGCCGCCGCGTACAAGACCTTCATTGACACGTATCCGAGCGACGAGCAGCGCACGAGCGCGCAGGCGGGAATGGGGCGGATGCTCGCCGTCCTCGGAGACACCGCCGCAGTCGCCAGCGTGTTTACCGAGATGCTGGCCGACCCATCGAAGTACACGGATTCGCAACTGCTCGAAGGGGGCACCAACGCGTTCAACGCTCGTCGCTACGACGATGCCGCGAAGCTCTTCGAGACTGTATTGCAGCGCAATCCATACTACCGCGACGCGCTGTTCAACCTCGCCAACACGTATTGGTCGAAGAACGACTGGAATAAAATGATGCCCGTGGCCCAGCGACTGTCGCAGGTTGATCCGCACAACGAGGACGCCTGGCAGCTTCTCGCGATCGCCTACAAGGGTCGTGGGGATGCGGCAAAAGCGGCAAAGAACCTCGCGCTCGAACGGGCGATGTACGACACGGCCGTGAAGCACGTGCAGCGGAAGAACGCCCTCGGCTCGAAGGTCGCCTTTACGCAGTTCGCGCACGACGGGCCCAAGCACACCCTCCGCGGTACGATCGAGAATACGTCCGCGAAGGCGGCGACGTATACGGTCCGGTTCGAGTTCCTCGACAAGGAAGGGAAGGCGGTCGCGGCGAAGGAAGTCACCGTCGGGCCGGTAGAGCCGAAGAAGACATCACCCTTCGTCGTAGAGGTGAGTCAGGCGGGCATTGTCGCGTTCCGATACGCGCCATTCTGACTGTGATGTGTGGTGTGCTAAGATCGCATCGCGGATTGCTTTCGGTGCCGTGATCTCCTAAGTTCCTTTACCTGTTTTCATCGCCCGTTGTGCCGGGGAAGGCCACGCTCGCGCCGGCCTTCCCCGGTCGTGCTCTTAGGAGATCAATGGTTCGCGTTAGCCGTGTCCACCCGGGAAGTATCGCCGAAGAGATCGGTCTGCAGCCAGGGACCGAGCTGCTCACGATCAACGGCCGCGATCTCAACGATTTTCTCGACTGGGAATTCCTTGGAGCCGACGAGGAGCTCGTCATCGATGCGCGGGCGCCGAACGGAGAGCCCGTCATCTACGAGATCGAGCGCGCCGAAGGTGCCCCAATGGGCGTGGAGCTCGAGCCCCCGAGCGTCCGCCGGTGCGCCAACCGCTGCGAGTTCTGCTTCGTGGAGGGGCTCCCGGCAGGGTTGCGACGTAACCTGTACATTCGCGACGACGACTACCGCCTGTCGTTCGCCTACGGGAACTTCGCGACGCTCTCCAACCTGCGCGAGCGCGACGTCGCTCGAATCCTCGAGTATCGCCTCTCGCCGCTGTACGTGTCGGTTCATGCGACCAATTGGGACGCACGCCGCGCGCTGCTCAATAATCCACGCGTCCCCGATATCCTCGCGCAATTGCGCACCCTCGCCGCGGGCGGAATCCAGTTCCACGCGCAGATGGTGATCGTGCCCGGACTCAACGACGGGGGCGTGCTCGAGGAATCGCTCACCGACCTGTGGAGCTTCGGCGACGCCTGTCTCTCCGCCGCGATCGTCCCGGTTGGACTGACGCAGTTTTCGCATCTATACACCGGCCGCGGCATGGACGAGGCTACCGCCAGCGTGCTGGTCGATACAGCCGAGCGGTGGGGCGCGCGAGCGATGCGGGAGCGTGGCACAGCCTGGGTTTTTGGATCGGATGAGCTGTACATCCTCGCAAAGCGTGTACTTCCGGGACCCGAGCACTACGGCGAGTTCGCTCAGATCGAGAATGGCGTCGGAGCCGTAACGCGGCTGCTCCACACCGTGCGGGAGGGCGCCGACCTGCTGCCGCGTCTCGACGGGAAGCACATCGGTGTCGTCACCGGCACGTCGCTCGGCGGAACGTATATGCCGCAGATCCTCGACCGTCTTCGTGCGGCGACGGGCGGAACATTCGAGCTCATCGTTGTCGAAAATTCGCTCTTCGGCCCCACGACGACGGTCGCCGGTCTGCTGCCGGGGGCAGACATTCGTCGCGCGCTCGCGGGGCGTGGCGATCTCGACCTGGCACTGATTCCGGCCGAGTCCATCAACGAGGACGGCCTCTTTCTCGACGATGCACCGCTCGCGAGCGTGCGGGAGGATGTGCCCGTACCACTCGTCCCTTCGTACGATTTTCTCGATGTGCTCGCGGACGTGCGCACCGATGTGTGCCCCGCTGCCTCCACGCCGGATGCCCGATGAATATCCCCGTCGTCGTCCTCGTCGGGCGGCCTAACGTGGGCAAGTCGGCGCTCTTCAACCGCCTCGTTGGAGAGAATGCCGCGATCGTCAGCGACGAAGCTGGGACGACCCGTGATCGGCACTTCGGGCGCGCGGAATGGAACGGCCGGTCGTTCTGGCTGGTCGACACCGGCGGCCTCACCGACGATCCCTCGATCCCGATGGATGTCGAGATCCGTCGCCAGGTTCTTCAGGGGGTTGCGGAGGCCGATCTCGTCATGCTCGTCGTCGACGCGAAGACCGGCCTTCACCCACACGACGCGCGCGTCGTCGAGATTTTGCGCGATGCGCGCAAGCCGTGGATGCTGGTTGCCAACAAGGTCGACGATCCGCGATCGACCGACTTTTACGAGTTCTATTCGCTGGGCGCCGGCGATCCGATACCGGTCTCGGCGGTAAATGGGAAAGGGTCCGGGGACCTTCTCGATCAGCTCGTCGACAAGTTCCCGCCCGTCGTCGCTGAAGAGAGCGAGGCGTTGCGCGTCGCCGTGATCGGCCGCCCGAACGTCGGCAAGTCCTCCTTCGTCAACCGACTGCTTGGAGTGGATCGGCTGGTCGTATCGGAGATTGCCGGTACGACACGCGATGCCATCGACAGTCCCATGACCTACCACGGTCGGGAGCTGATCTTCATCGACACCGCCGGCCTACGGCGTCAGGCGAAGATCGACGAGGGAATCGAGTTCTATTCGTCGCTGCGGACGCGGCGAGCGATCGAGCGCGCCGACATTTGCGTGTTGCTCATCGATGCCGTCGAGGGTCTCCACAACCAGGACCTCAAGATCGCCACCCTGGCATGGGAGGCGGGGCGCGGACTCGTGATCGTGGTCAACAAGTGGGACCTGAAGGAGAAGGAAGACAAGACATCGGCGAAATTCCAGAAGGACGCCGTCGAGAAGGCGCCGTATCTACGCTTCGTTCCTTTTCTGTTCACATCGGCGAAGACCGGCCAGCGCGTTCAGAAGGTGCTCGACCTCATCATGCAGGTGGAGCAAGAGCGGAAGAAACGTATCTCGACATCCGAGGTGAACGAGCGTCTGGAGCAGCTGGTCGCGCGACGCCAGCCGCCCCAGGCAGCGGGGCGCGAGGTGAAGCTGCTCTATGCGACGCAGGTGGAGGTCGGTCCACCGACGTTCGCGGTCTTCGGCAATCACCCGGAGCTGGTGGAAGAGCATTACGTGCGCTATCTGCATAACGGGTTTCGCGAGGCTTGGGGGTTCACCGGTACTCCGCTCCGCATTCTCCTCCGCAGAAAGGCGGCATGATCCACCCCGCGATTCTCGTCGGGCTGTCCTACCTCATCGGATCGATTCCGGCCGCATACCTGGCCGGCAAGCTCACGCGGGGCATCGACCTTCGCGAGCACGGCTCGGGGAATCTGGGCGCGACCAACGTCTATCGCGTGCTGGGACCGAAGATCGCCCTGGTCGTTCTGCTCGTCGACGCGCTGAAGGGTGCCCTGCCCGTGCTGCTGTTTCCCGGAATCACCGCCGCACCACGCCCGGATTTGTGGGCGATCGCTTACGCCGTCGCCGCTATCGCAGGTCATGTTCGCTCGATTTTTCTGCTCTGGCGCGGAGGAGGGAAGGGCGTCGCAACGGCAGCCGGCGCGTTCATGGCGCTCGCGCCACTGCCGTCGCTCGTCGCGCTCGCGGTTTTTGTCACGGTGCTTTTCGCTCGTGGCTACGTGTCCCTCGGATCATTGACCGCGGCGACGGTCCTCCCCGTCATGATCGCATTTCGCGACGGCGTACGTTCGCCGCTGTTCGTGGTGAGCGCGGTCGTCGCCGCCTTCGTCTTCTGGACCCACCGGGCCAACATCGGCCGGCTTCGGAGCGGTGAGGAGCCACGGTTCGGCAAGAAGAGTCCCGAGTGAGTGCCGCGACGGTGGTTGGCGCCGGCGCGTGGGGAACTGCACTCGCCGATCTGTTGGCAAGGAATGGGGAGCGCGTGAAGCTTTGGGCGTATGAGCCCGATGTCGTCGAGTCGATCAACGCGCGCCACGAAAACACCCGCTTCCTCGCCGAAGCGACGTTGCACGAGAGCCTCGAGGCGACGGCGAACCTCGATGACGCGGTACGCGATACCCCGCTCATCGTGTTCGTGACGCCGTCGCACGTGCTGCGCGGCATCGCTCGGCGCGCGGCGAAGACCGCCGACACGCGCGCGACCGTGGTGGTCGCCAGTAAGGGAATCGAGCGAGAGTCGTTAGCGCTCATGACCGACGTGGTCGCTGAGGAGATTCCAGGTCGCCCGGTGGTCGGACTCTCGGGGCCAAGCTTCGCGCGTGAAGTGGTGGAGCGACAGCCGACGGCGGTTGTCGCCGCTTCGCGCGACACCTCTGCGTCCGCACGCGTGCAACGGGCGCTGAGCTCCGAGGCGTTTCGCGTCTACACGCACCACGACGTCGTCGGAGTCGAGCTCGGGGGATCCCTCAAGAACGTGATGGCTATCGCGACGGGGATGGCAGAAGGCCTGGGACTTGGGTACAATCCGCGCGCGGCTCTCATCACCCGAGGCCTTGCCGAGATGACGCGCCTGGGCGTGGCCCTGGGCGCCGATCCGTTGACCTTCGCCGGCCTGGCCGGAATGGGTGACCTGGTGCTCACGTGTACCGGGGCGTTGAGCCGCAACCGGCAGTTAGGGCTGGAGATTGGCCAGGGCAAGCGCCTCGACGAATCACTCGCCGCGCGCGAGACCGTCGCCGAAGGCGTGTACACCACCCAGAGCGCCTACGCGCTCGCGTCGCGGGAGGAAATCGAGATGCCCATTGTCGCCGCGGTGTATCGCATCCTGTTCGAAGGCAGCGATCCTCGCCGAGCGATCGGAGAGCTGATGACGCGCGAGCTCCGCGCGGAGCCCGAGTAATGGCGCCGCGCGTCTCGACGCAGGAGCCGGTGCAGGAGTTCTATTCGATCGGTGAGGTCTGCGAGCTCACCGATCTCAAGCCGCACGTCCTGCGCTACTGGGAGAGCCAGTTCAAGTTTCTCAGTCCGGCCAAGAATCGCTCTGGAAACCGGGTATACCAGCGCCGTGAAGTGGAGCTGATTCAGCTCGTGAAGCATTTGCTGTACACGGAGAAGTACACGATCGAGGGCGCGCGCCAGAAGGTCGATGAGCATCGCCGAAAAGGTGAGATCCGCGGCGTCGCACGATCTGCCCTCGAGCTGCAGACGATTGCGGCCGTCGAGCGTGAGCTGCGCGAGATCCTCGATGTTCTCGAAGGGGGCGAGCGCGGCACGTGAGCGAGCGGGTGGCATGCATCATCCCCGCATACTGTGCGGCGCACACTCTGTCGACGGTGCTTCAGGACTGTCGGGAGGCCTTGCCCGGGGCGAGAATCATCGTCGTCGATGATGGCTCGCCCGATCCGACCGCGACCGTGGCGCGGGATCTCGCCGACTGGACCATCCGCCTCAGCGATAATCGCGGGAAGGGCGCGGCCTTGCGGGCGGGATTCGCGGAGGCCTTGCGCGGCGAGGACGACGTCGTAGTCACCATCGATGCCGACGGTCAGCATGACCCGGTCTATGCGCCCTCGCTGCTCCGCGCGCTGGAGGGATTCGACATCGTCATCGGCCAGCGCGTACGCGCCGGATCGTCGATGCCGCTGCGCCGTCGCATGACCAATGCGATGGCGAGCATGGCGATCGCGCGTGTCGGCGGTGTCCGCCTCGAGGACACGCAGTCGGGGTTTCGCGCCATCCGCCGCCGTGTGCTCGAGCGCGTTCGCGGTCGTGGTGACCGGTACGAGTTCGAGACCGATTTCCTCATCCGCGCGATGCGAGCGGGCTTTCGGGTGCGCAACGCAACCATCCCGACGGTCTACGGATCGGTGAGTCATTTTCGCGGCATGCGCGACTCCGTGCGCATCGTACGAACGATCTGGGCGCATCGGCGCGCCACCGTCGACGCCGAGATGAGCTGATGCGGCTGCTTTGCACCAACGACGACGGGATTCTGGCCCATGGACTCGACTGCCTCATTCGAGCCGTCGAGCCGCTCGGCGAGGTCACGGTCGTCGCCCCCGATCGTGAGCAGAGCGCAACGAGCCACTCTCTGACGCTTCATCATCCCGTTCGACCGATCATGCGCGGTGAGCGCCGGTGGCAGGTGGACGGAACCCCCACGGACTGCGTCATGCTCGCGGTCGAGGCGCTCATGGAAGGGCGGCCCGACTTCGTGCTCAGCGGGGTGAATCACGGACAAAACATGGGCGAGGACGTGCTCTACTCGGGCACCGTCGCCGCGGCCATGGAAGGCTTGTCGCTCGGTATCCCCTCGATCGCGGTGTCGTTCGCGGGGGGCGACCTTCGCGCCGATCCGGGCCTGCTCTCGGCGCAGGTCCGCGCTCTGTCGCGCCTCCTGGCGCATGTCCTCGCGCTTCCCAACTTTCCGCGGGATACCCTGCTCAACATCAACCTGCCTCCGCTGCACGGCGACGAGATTCGCGGCGTGCGAGTGACCGCGCTCGGGCGCAGAGTCTACTCGGATTCGCTGATGCGGATGAAGGATCCGTGGGGCCGCGAGATCTTCTGGATCGGTGGAGGCTCCGCCGCGTGGTCCGGTCGTGAGGATTCCGATTTCCGGGCCATTCAGGAAGGCTTCATTTCCGTCACGCCGCTCCACCTGGACCTCACGAACTACCAGCTGCTGGATGCGCAGCACGATTGGTGGCGGGACCTCTAGTTCCCGAGTACCGCGGACCGCGGCGGAGACTCGTCGAGCTGCTGCGAGAGCAGGGAATCGGTGATCTCGCGGTTCTTCGCGCCTTCGACCTGACACCACGCCATCTCTTCGTTCCGTCAGGCATTCGCCACCGTGCGTACGAAGATTCCGCGCTTCCCATCGGCAATGGTCAGACGATCTCACAGCCGAGCATGCACGCCCGGTATCTCGAGCTCCTCAAGCTCACCGGAAAGGAACGCGTGCTGGAGATCGGCACGGGGTCCGGCTATCAAACGGTGCTGCTCTCACACCTCGCGGCGCAGGTCTTCTCGATCGAGCGCGTCGCACCGCTGCTCGAGTCCGCGCGAGCGGCGATCCGGGCCGCCGATGCGCGCAACATTTCGCTGCTCGCCGGGGATGGCACATTGGGATGGCGGGAGTACGCGCCATACGACGCGATTCTCGTGACCGCCGGGTCCCCTGAGGTTCCGGAGCCTCTCCTTCGGCAGCTAGCCGAAGGGGGCCGGCTTCTCGCGCCGCTCGGCGAGCGAGACGCGCAGGTGCTCACGCTCGTCATCCGTCGAGGCGAGACGCTCGAGCGTCGAGCCATCGGGCCCGCGAGGTTCGTTCCGCTCATCGGCCGGCACGGCTGGTCGCCGGACGGTTAGGACGCTGGCCGCTTGTCGTGCCTCTCGTATATTCGCACGTGAGATTGCCCATGGCCGACCCACACGATCACTTGCCGAAGCCGACTCGCGCCGCACCTCCGCCATTCGTGGGACCATCGCGGGGCGGCGCGCTCGCGCCGAAGGCGCGTGCCGATCGTCCGACCGTCCCGCCGTTCTCTCCGCCGTTCGTCAAGCGCCCCTCTCCGGCCGTGCCGGTCGCGCCAGCCGAACCAGAAGTACCGACGACAAACGCTGCGAGACCACCTGCGTCAGAAGAGTCGAGTGCGCCACCGTGGCTGGACGCACCACCTAACGAGCCGACGGCCGGCGCCCCGGCACCGGAGGTGGGCATCGCGTGGGTAAACCCTGACGCGGCCGCGGTCGTTCCACCACCCCAGGCGGCAACGGGTATCGAGTGGCTCGATTCGCCGACCCCGGAGCCACAACCATCGTCGCCGGGCGCACCGACCGAGGATGATGATGATCCCTTTGGCTGGGATCCCGCGGAGGAGCGGGTGGGTTCGCTTAATACGGCGCCGACCCCGGGAAGCCTCGAAGCGCTCAAGGAGCTCGAGCCCTGGGCATCGCCGGGCGCCGAGCCGTCAGCAACCAGCTCCGATGAAGTGGCTGCGGCATTGGACCGCATCGCCGCGCGAATCCGCTCTGGTGACCTCTTCGTACCGGGAGCGCTGACGGCGGCGTCCGAGGAAGCGGTTCTCGCTGCCGTGCTCGCGGCCCTTCTGCAACGCTCGCGCGGATAGCAGGGTGCGGGTGCGCCTCCTGGTCATCGGACGCGTGCAGGGTGTCGGGTTTCGCTGGTTCGTTCGGGAAGCCGCGCGCGGGCATCGGCTTGCTGGATGGGTTCGCAATCGCTCCGATGGTGGCGTGGAGCTCGAGGTATCTGGCGACGACGCGGCGCTGCGTGCGTTTATCGCCACCGTGAAGGAGGGACCGCCGGGCGCTCGCGTCGACGAGGTGCGTGAGGTAAGCTCGATCGACGCCGACTCGCTTCCGAATCCCTTCACGATCATTCGATGACCGTGGTGCTCGATGTTCCGTCCCGTATCGTCGCAGCGATCCGCGACGTACCCGACTTTCCGAAGCCGGGTATTCTGTTCAAGGACATCACTCCGGTACTGCTCGATCCGGCGCTTTTTCGAGATGCGACGGAGGCTTTGGCGGCGCCCTTCGCCAACGATGCCATCTCGCACGTCGTCGCCATCGAGAGCCGCGGATTCATCCTCGGCGGGCCAGTGGCGCAGGCGCTCGGTGCGGGGTTCGTACCCTTTCGGAAGCCCGGGAAGCTGCCGCACGTGGTCGAGCGAGTGGAGTACGCCCTCGAGTATGGGGTGGATGCTCTCGAGTGTCACCGCGACGCGCTGAGCGGTGGTCAGCGAGTGCTCGTCGTCGATGACGTGCTGGCGACCGGAGGCACGGCAGGGGCGGCGTGCGCCCTGGTCGAGTCGCTGGGCGCCACGGTGCAGGGATGCTCGTTCCTGGTGGAGCTGGCTTTCCTCAACGGCCGCGCGAAGCTCGGCGGCAAGCGGGTGGAGAGGCTCGTTGCCTACTAGGTCCGGACCAGTTATGTCAAACATACCATGATTACTCTCCGCCCAACGTGCTGCCTCGCCCCATGGCGCCAGTTATGTCACACTTTCCTCCCCTAATACCTCAGAGTCCAGCACCCCACAGACCTCGGCCTGGAGCGGCCTGTTACGAGCCAATCTGACGGTGTATGTTTGTGGGACTCAACACCATTCGCCCCTGTAGCTCAGGTGGATAGAGCAGCGGTTTCCTAAACCGTTGGCCGGGTGTTCGAGTCACCCCAGGGGCATTCATCTCACGACGTTCCGCAACGCTTGGCTGACGCCATTACATGACCAAGACCGCCACGCCCGCACGGCCGCAAATCGACGATCGCGCCGACACGTTCTTCCTTTGGATCCAACGCCACACTCGACAGGTCGCCATCGCCGGGGTCCTCGTGGTGGCCTTGGGCGTCGCTGTCTGGCTGTGGCGTCAATCGCGCGTCGCACGCGAGCGCAACGCGTCGATCGCGCTCCTGAACGCCGCGCGCTCGGTTCAGTCCGGCAATCTTCCGCTGGCCCAGTCCGATCTCGAGACCCTCGTGACACGGTACGAAGGCACGAACGCGGCGGCCCAGGCAGCGTTCGAGCTCGCCAGCATTTACTACGGTCAGGGCCAATACGACCGCGGGATAGCGCTGCTGGAGAAGCTCGCTGAGTCCTCGGATGACCCCTTGCTGAAGGCGATGGCGGAGAATGGGGTCGCCGCCGGACACGAAGGGGCAGGCAAGTTCGCCGATGCGGCTGGCCATTATCGGCGCGCCGCCGAGCTCACGCGCTTCGAGGACGAGCGTGAGATCTACCTCGCCAACGCTGCGCGCGCGTATCAGGCGGCGGGAAACAAGACCGAGGCAGTCGCGATCTGGCGCCAGCTCGTCGAGTCAGAAGGCACGCAAGCCGCCGAGGCTCGCGTGAGGCTTGGTGAGCTCACCGCAGAGCCTGCGAGGCAGGGCTAACAGACAAAGGGCGGGATCGGGTCGAGTAACGCCCTTTTGGCGTCGGAGCGATATGCGTATAAGATATGTTATGTAAACTACGACCCGTGGGAAAATGTGCAGAACTCAACTAGACCTCTCCTAGGCGCCCTTCGAACACCACACGCCCCTCTCCCCTGAGTCGCGGCAGGAGTCGGCCTTCCAGATCACGCAACGCAACTGCGAGGGTACACCCTGACCGCGTCCGGAGGGACGTTTCCTCGCCAGCCAAGCCCCACGACCTCAGCAGCGTTGCCGTCGCGACCGCGCCGGTTCCACAGGCTAGCGTCTCCGCTTCCACGCCGCGCTCAAAGGTCCGTAGGGCCCAGTGGGAGCCTTGCTGTGACACGAAGTTCACGTTGGCGCCCTCCGGCCCAGCCCAGGAAGCGCGTCGGAGCGCGGCCCCCCGTGTCGCCACGTCGATCGCGCTCACATCGTCCGAGAGAACGACAACGTGAGGAACGCCAGCAACCACGTATCCCAGGCGTCGCTCTCCCTGCTCAGGATGACCTTCAGCAGCCTCACGTAAGTGGCGGATGGGCGCCAGGTCGATCTCCGGACGATCGCCCACGAGACGCGACTGGAGGACTCCATCGTCCGTTTCCAAGGCCATCCCCGCGGCGTTCGCCAGGCCCAGCTGGACCGCGAGCCGAGTGATGCAGAGGGCGGCGTTGCCGCACATGGCCCCCACCGATCCGTCGCTGTTGAAGTACTTCATGAGCAGATCGGCTCTCGAGGATGGCTTCACGATCACGACGCCATCCGCCCCCACCCCCTGGCGGCGGTCGCACAGACGGCGGATACGCGCGCCTTCCGTGAAATCCTCGACGCCGCCATCCCGGGAGTCGAAAACGATGAAGTCGTTTCCCGACCCACTCATCTTGTAGAAGCGGCGGCCCCGCGTCACACCTTCCCTCGAATCGACCACCACCGAAGCCGCCACACCATCCAGACCGCCTCGCGCACGATCTTCTTCGACATCTTGCTCTCACCCTCGGTGCGATCCACGAAAACGATGGGAATCTCCACCAGCCGAAAGCCTTTTTTCCAGGCGCGGAAGTTCATCTCGATCTGGAATGCGTAACCGCTGGATCTCACGGCGTCGAGCGGGATTGCCTGAAGGACTTCCCTCCGAAAGCACTTGAAGCCCGCCGTCGAATCGAACAACTGGAGTCCCGTAATGATGCGGGCATAGATGTTGGCCGCGTAGCTGAGTAGCAGACGGCCGACAGGCCAGTTCACCACGGTGACGCGTCCGTTCCGGTAGCGCGAGCCGATGACGATGTCGGCACGCTCGACGGCCTCGAGGAACTGCGGAAGGTGCGCGGGATCGTGCGAGAAGTCGGCGTCCATCTCGAACACGAAGGCGTACTCGCGGGCGAGAGCCCACTTGAAACCAGCAATGTAAGCCGTTCCCAGTCCTTGCTTTCCAGCGCGATGAATGACGTCGACTCGCGGGTTGGCCGCCTTGATGGTATCGACGATCGCGCCCGTCCCATCGGGAGATCCGTCGTCGACGACGAGGACATCGAGACGCTCATCGCGCCCGAGCACCTGATCGATGATGCGCGCGATGTTGTCCCGCTCGTTGTAGGTCGGGATAATGACGAGGCCGCGCTCAGCCACGCCGTCGCCGCTCCACCGCGATCCCCCCGGCGATCAGAACCAGCGTCAGCACCAACGCGATGATGGTGACGGTCCTCCCGCGCGCGTAGATCGGATCCGCGAAGGAAAGCTCGATCCGCCGCGCCCCAGCGATAAGGGGAACGCCGAGCAATGCGTAGTCGGCACGTGCGACCGTCGCCGGACGTCCGTCGACGAGCGCCCTCCAGCCGCGATACCAATTCTCCGAGACTACCAGTGCCGACCCGTTGGGAGCGGCGCCGTCCAGCTCGATGGAAATCTCGCGCGGCGATGCGTATCGCACGCGCGCGCGTGTCGGTAGCGGCTCGGGCAGCACGGAGATCTGACTCCCCTGCACCGCCGCCGAGGAATCGAACAGCCCCGCGCGGCGTAGATCGAACGAGGGGTTCAACACCGTCGAGAGAATGTCGCCCGGCGAAGCCTCGGTAATCACCGGGACGAGCCATGCCGCAGGGTTGGGCTCTTCGAACTCGAACAGCCACACCTCGTTCCCGGCCGCATTGCGGACGGGGCCTACACGGCGCGTGAGTCGCACTCCTGGGAGCTGCTGGAGCTCTGGGGGGAGCTCGGCGTCGGTCAGCCAGAAGCGGGTGTTCGTGAGACGTCGGAATTCCCGCGTGAGCAGGTTGGGCGGCAGGCTGTTGTATGGCGACTTCCCGCCAACCAGCTCGACCCATCGCTGAAACTCCGTACCTATGTGGCCGGTAACGGCGCGCACCCGATGGGCCACCAGTGCGTCCCCATGCAGAACGGGGTCAGGTCCTCCTCCGCCGCTAACGGCGAGGACCATGACTCTGCCTGGTTCTTCCAGACGCTGGAGGTACTCGATCGTCGGATCGCTGGCGTAGGTCACGCTCGCCGGCGGCGAGAAACGGAAATAACGCCGCTCGATCGACCAGAGGTCCGCTGCCGCCAGTGCTACGAGCACCGCGGCGGCACTCGCAACCGGGAGCCGCCTTGCTCCGAGGGCCCACATCACACCGATGGCGGCGGCGACAAAGAGGAACGATCGCACCGCCCCTCCGATCAGGGCACCGGTGTTCTGCGCGACGAGGCCATACTTCTCCGGAGGAGCCAGCGACTGCGCAATCGACGTCAGCGCTCCTCCACCCGCCAGGATGACCATCGCGAGTGCGAACACGCCCCAGCCGATGAGGTAGCCGCGCTTCACGCCGTCGCGCAGCAGGCGCTCGAGGCCGATCGCCGCGAACACGGCGATGCTCAGCTGCGCGATGTAGAAGATCATGGCGGGCGCGCGGACGACCTTCATCATCGGGAGCAGGTACCAGAGCCGGTAGAACGGCGTGTGCCCACCTAACGCCACCAGCGTGGCCACCAGGCCCACGATGCCCCAGAACCAGACCTCCTTCCGCCGCCGGCCTGCGCCAAAAGCCAGTCCGGCGATCATCAGCACGATCGCTCCAACGTATTCGCTATGGAGCTTGAAGAAATTGCGCCCCCAGTATGCCTCGAGGATCCCGGAAAATTGTGGGAGGTAGAAGTTGAGCATTTCCTCCGGAGGCATCGAATACGATGTCGCGTATTCATAGCCACGGGCCGTTCCGCGAGCTCCAAAGTCCAGGTAGGCGTAAAAGGGAAAGAACTGCAGTGCAGCGATTGCCACCCCCAACAGTGCGGCCGCTCCCGCGAGAACGATGCGCCGCACGGCGATCTGGCGCGCCAACGGTTCGTCCCCGGCGCGCAGCGCGATCCAGATCGTGAACGGAATGGCAGTCACCGCGAGGTAATACACCATCTGGTTGTGCGGCGTGAGGATCGCGAGCCCGGTCACGAGCGCGATCATTCCCCACGCCCACGGTCGGCCGTCGCGCACCGCGCGCAGGATCATCCACAGCAGCAGCGGCGCCAGTGCACTCACGTACATCTTGCCATCGTGGCCCGGCGAGACCAGCGAGGCGACCTGGCCGCTCATCATGTACGCGGCGCCGGCAAGCAATGCGGGCCAGAACGTGAAGCCGAGAGCGCGGACGAAGCCGAAAGTGAACAGGCCGGCGAGGAAGAGATGCAACAGAAACGACCACGTGATGGCGACGTCCACGGGCAGCAGCAATCTCAGAATGAACGTCGGATAGAACACATCCCCGGCCCCGCCCGCCGCGACGTACGGGATCCCCCCCAGAATGAACGGATTCCACTGCGCGAACTCTCCCGTCGTGCGGAGCACTTCGGCCCCGTACTGCCGGTATGCGTAGCCGGTGGCGAACTGATCGCTGCTGGAGCTGACGAGAAAGCGGCCCGCCACTGCTTGGTATCCGAGCGCCAGCGTACACACCGCGTACACGAGCGCGGCTCGCAACACCGGCATCGTCGGCTCCGCAACCGGCGGGGGGGCATCACGGGACGTGCGTGATCGCGGCAACGGGCGCGCGGCGTCAGCGGATCGCGTGGTCGGTGCGGGCATGATCGAGAAAGAAGGAAGTCAGATCGCTCGCCGCGCGGGGCGCCCGCGGGCGCGAGACAGCACCACGACGAACGCCGCCATGGCGATCTCGAGCGCGATCATCCACAACCGCGAGCCGAGCGCAAGCGCGAGGGCGACGCGCGCATCGAGGACCGGGGCGAGCAGAGCGACGAGAGCAGCTTCGCGCACCGCGATTCCCGCCGGAGCAAACACCGCGACGATCCCCGCGACGTAGCTCGCCACGAATGCACCGCCGGCGACCGTGAATGCCGGCGCGGGCGGTCCGAGGACGGCTCGCGCGAAGAGCCAGAACGCGACGGCGTAGATCAACCACGGGATCACCAGCGCCGTCGTATAACCGGCGAACGCGGCCGGCGAGGGGCGCGGCCACGCGAACTCCCGCTTCACCATGCGGCCGAGCACTCGACCGATGGCGGGCATGGTGATGGGAATGACGAGGCAGAGCGCAGCCAGCGCGATGATCGCGATGATCGCGGTGGCGACCGGCGGCAGTCCACCAGCGATCGGCTGTATCCACCCAGGCGCCATCATCACGGCGACGACGACACCGGTCGCGAGGAGCATCAGCTGTTGAAGCAAGACCGCTCCCGTCGCGGCGAGTGGCGAAATGCCCTCGTCCGCGGCAAGTGCGGCGAGTCCCGCGAACTGCCAAACGGCGCCGGGAATGAAGCGGGCCAGATTCGACAGTGACCAAATGCGTAGCGCCGACAGGAATGAAAGCGCTGCGTTCCACCATCGCAGGCTCGTGCTCCACATCAGCACCATGAGGACGAAGGCGCCAAGCACGAGAACCGAGGCGGCCACAAGCGCGGGCCAATCGATCGTCCCATCCCACGTCGAGAACGTGCCCGCGTGCTCCCGGGCGGTCTTGACCAGGAAGAGGACGGCGCCTCCAATGAGCACGATCTGCGCGCCGACCCGCAGCCACCGAAGGGTCACGACGCAACCGGCTTCGCGCGGTGCGGTTGCATGGCGGCAAAGATACCACTCGGGTGATGGGCGTGGAAGCGATATCTTCCCGCATGCGCATTCTGCACGTCGTCACCGCGTTCCCCCGCCAGAAGGGTGATCCGATCGCGCCGTGGCTTGTGGAGCTCCTGCAGCGACTGCGCGCGCGGGGGCATGAGATCGACGTGCTCGCCTCCTCCCATCGTGGCCTCGGCGATCAGGATCAGGACGGGATTCGCGTGCATCGGTTCCGCTATTTTCCCGCGCGGTGGGAGCGCCTCACGCACGAAGAGACGGCGCCCGACCGCATGCGTCGATCGCCCCTCTACGCGGTGATGCCACTCTTTTTTCTCATCGCCGGGATGCGGCGAGCGTGGACACTCGCGCGTGAACGTCGTTACGACATCGTGCACGTGCACTGGCCGATGCCGATGGTGCTCCTCGGATGGGCCGCGCAACGCGGTCGGCGGATGCCAATGGTGACGACGTTCTATGGCATTGAGCTGCGGTGGGTGCAGAGCCGCCTTCCCTTCCTCAAGTGGCTCGTCCGCCGCGCGGCGCGAACATCCGCGCAGGCGGTGGCGATTTCGTCATACACTGCCGGTGAGCTTCGAAAGTTCGCTGACGTGCCGATCGAGGTGATTCCCTACACGGCTGAGCTGCCGGCGCCATCCGCATCCCTCCATGGTCACGCGACGGACCGAACCATTCTATTCGTGGGACGTCTGATCGAGCGCAAGGGCGTGCACCATCTCATTCGTGCGTTAGGCGCGGTGCGTGAACGGACGCCGGCGCGCCTCGTCATCATCGGTGATGGCCCGGAGCGCCCGCGGCTCGAGGAGCTGGCCCGCGACGCGGGGGTCGCGGAGCACGTCGTGTTCAGCGGGCGCGTCAGTGACGACGAGCTTCGCCACGCCTACGCGTCGGCGAGTGTTTTTGTCCTGCCCTCCGTGCTCGACGCGCGGCAGGATACCGAAGGCCTCGGCGTGGTGCTGCTCGAGGCGATGAACTATTCGGTGCCAGTCATCGCGAGTGCCATCGGAGGCATCACTGATATCGTGCAGCACGACCGCACCGGGTTGCTCGTGCCACCTGGTGATGAGCGATCATTGGCCGAGGCACTGGGGAGTGTGCTCAACGACGCGACACTCGCGCGCCGGCTCGGGGAGGCAGGGCGGCACCGCCTTCAGGAGGCCTTTAGCTGGGATCGCATCGTCGATCGGTGGGAGGCAGTGTATCGACGGGTGACCCTGCCGGCGTGAGGCCGGTCGACCATCCTACCCTCAAGGTGGTCGTCGGCGCCCCGGAGTCGACCTATCGGTCGACTTCCTCGAGACGGCGTCGGAGCTCGCGGACCTCGGCGCGCTGCGCCGCGATCATCTCGCCGACGAGACCGCCCACGAACAGGACCGTTCCGACGATCACACAGAGTACGACCAGATCGATCAACGGGCGGTAACCGAAGCCGGCAAAGATGCGGATGCCAATGAGCGTGAGACCCGCCAGCACGCCGATCGCGGCGAGCATCGCCCCGAGGACGCCGAAGAGAAGCAAGGGCTTCTGACCGAAGCGCAGCTCGAACCATACCGCGAGCATGTCGAGCACGCCGATTGGAATGCGTCCCAACCCGAATTTCGAACGGCCGGCGTGGCGCGCGTACAGCGGAACCGGGATCTCCGTCACGCTGAAGCCCTGCGCGGCAGCCACGGCGATCATGTAGCGATGCCAGTCGGGGCGGATCGGGATCGCATCCATCACCTCGCGCCGATAGGCCTTTACCGAGTTCAGATCGCGCACGGGAAGGCGGAAGAGCTTCCGACTCAGGCCGTTGTAGATCTGCGAGACGAAGCGCTTCTCGTACTTCCCCTGCTTGTACCCGGTCACCATGTCGACATCGCCCGAGAGGATCGGCGCGACGAGACGCGGGATGTCCTCCGGCTTGTATTGGAGGTCGGCCGGGTAGAACACGAGGACGCGCCCACGCGCATGGAGATAGCCGGTGCGGAGCGCGTCGGCGATGCCGCGCCTAACGCGGTGGCGCACCGCTCGCAGGAACGGATACCGGCTGCGCAGCTCTTCGAGCACGGTCCAGGAGCCGTCGACGGAGCCATCGTCCACGACGATGACCTCGTAGCGCACTCCGCTACCCGCGAAGGCCTCCGCGGCGAGCTCCATGAAGAGCGGGAGATTCTCCGCCTCATCCTTCGCCGGGATGAGGACACTCACGTCGGGCGCCGTGGCCGGCGCATCCGAGGCGGAAGCGATGGGGGCTCGCAGTCCAGGGCGCGCAGACATGAGCTCCGGGCCGCGATCCGCGCTCACACGCGCTTTCTCATGCGCGCCGACAGCACCCCGAGCTGATCGCGATACTTCGCCACGGTGCGCCGAGCGATCTGGACGCCGCTCTCCTTGAGAATGTTGACGATCGCCTGGTCGGTGAGCGGATGCTTGGGGTCTTCTTCCGACACCAGCTTCTCGATCTGCGCCTTGATCCCGCGCGCGGACACATCTTCGCCGCCCGTCGTCGACAACCCGGATGAAAAGAAGAATTTCAGCGGCAGCACGCCACGGGGCGTCTGCACGAACTTCTCGTTCGTCACCCGGCTGACGGTGGACTCGTGCATGTTGATCACTTCGGCAACCTCGCGCAGCGTCAGCGGCTTGAGGTACTGCACGCCCTTCTCGAAAAACTCGCGCTGCCGGTCGACGATGAAGTTCATGACCTTGAGCATCGTCTGCCGGCGCTGCTCGATCGCCTGGATCATCCAGTTGGCGGAGTTGAGCTTGTTCGAGATGAACTCCTTGTTCTCCCCCTCGAACTTCTTCTTGTCGCGCGCGATCTCCTGATAGGCCTTACTGAGCTTCAACCGCGGCAGGTTCGCATCGTTGAGAAAGACGTGATACTTCCCGTCGATCTTCTCGACGATGAGATCGGGGATGATGTAGTTGTCCCCGGTATCGCTGTACTTGATGCCCGGCTTCGGATCCAGCTTCTGGATCTCGTCGGCTGCCTTTTGCACATCACTCGGTGAGATACCGAAGCGTTTCGAGATCTCGCTCCAGCGATGGTTGATCAGCTCGTCGAAGCAGTCGCGCACGAGTCGATATGGCACCGACTGCTCGAGCCCGGCGTCCTTCAGCTGTAACAGCAGGCACTCCCGCAGATCGCGCGCGCCGACGCCCGGTGGATCGAGTCCCTGAATGATCGAGAGCATTTCCTCGAGCTCGGCGCGGCTGTAGATGGGCGCGTCGAGCGGGTCCTGCTCCATCTCCTCGGCGGTGCTCCGCACGAGATCGTTGATGCTGGTGAGAATCTCCTCGATCGGACACGCCAGGTAGCCGTCCTCGTCGATATTGCCGACGAACTCATCGGCGAGCAGACGTTGACGCGGACTGAGCTCGAGGAGCTGAATCTGATCGCGCAGGTGATCGCCGAGATCGCGCGTCTCGACGGTGACTGGCTCGTAATACTCTTTCTCCTCGTGCTCCTCGTGCCGCCCACCGGCATCGAACCCATTGAGGAGGATCTCCTCCCAGTCGATCTCGTCGTTCGCCTTCTCCGCCTCGGCACGCTCCTCGGCCTGCCCCTCCTCCTCGTCATCTTCTTCCTCCGGCTCCACCATCTCGAGGAAGGGGTTGTTCATCAGCTCCTGCTTCAGATGCTGCTGCAGGTCCAGCAGGGGCATGTACAAGAGATCCATCGCCTGGTACAGGCGCGGATTGATCTTGATCTCCTGCTTGAGCTGCGTGCTCTGAGAGATTCCCGCTTTCATGAATCCATCAACTCACTGTGAGGGCTCCGCGCCGCATCAGTCGGCCGCGGGATCGACTTCGCCCTGCCCCGCCGAGAACCGCGTGCGCAGTCGCGCGGTCAGCGTCGGACCCAGGTAGATCTTTGCCACGGTGTCGTCGAACACCAGCTCGCGTACCGTTCCCGACACCTTGACCTGCCCGTCGAACATTATGTAGGCTCGGTCGACGATGTCGAGAGTCTGCTCCACGTTGTGATCGCTGATGAGGACACCGATGCCACGGTGCCGCAGCCCAGCGACGATCGTTTGAATGTCGTGCACGGCGATCGGGTCGACCCCCGCGAACGGCTCATCGAGCATCATGAAACTCGGCTCGGTAACGAGCGCCCGCGTAATCTCCAATCGCCGGCGTTCTCCGCCGGAGAGCGCGTACGCCTTGCTGTGCCGCAGATGCTTGATGCTGAGCTCGTCGAGCAACCGTTCGAGGCGAGCGCGCCGCTCAGATCCCGGCAGCGGCATGGTCTCCAGGATCGCCAGGACGTTTTCCTCGACCGTCAGCTTTCTGAAGATCGAGGGCTCCTGGGAGAGATAGCCGATCCCCAGCCGTGCGCGCTGGTACATCGGCATGTCGGTGATATCGCGATCGTCGAGCAGGATTCGGCCCTCCTGCGGCTTGATCAGCCCGACGATCATGTAGAACGTGGTCGTCTTGCCTGCTCCATTGGGGCCGAGCAGCCCGACGATCTCCCCCTGTTGCAATCGCAAGGCCACATCATTGACGACTTTGCGCCGCCGATAGGTCTTGACGAGGCCCTGCGCTTCGAGCATCGAGCCCACTGGCGGCGCCTGCACCACCGGGTGCGTGCCCGTCGTAATGGCGATCTGCTCGCCCGACTGCCGAAGCACGTCGGCGACGTGCCCACGCTGGGGCCGGATTTCCGCCCATACGTGCTCGCTGATGCGTATGCGAGCGTCGGGCGCCGTCAGTGGCCCCGCCGGTGGGACAATGACACCTTCGGCCGCCAGACGCGGCAGCACGGACGCGGCCAGATGCTGACGCACTTCGTCGAGGCTGAGACGTCCACCTTCGAGCTGCGCGTCGCGTCCTTCCGCTCGTACGACGTCGAGATGATCCTCGCGGTAACACGTCGCGACATCGTTGAAGACCGCAGTGCCCGTCTCATCGGCAGCACAGATGAGCGCGTGCAACGCCAGCGCGGTCGACCGGTTCCCCTGCGAAAGGCGCCCGATGATCTGCTCGAGCCGCTGCGGAAGGTGATCGCTCACGGCGTCCCCCGGGCGGGTGGTGGCGCGGGTCGTCGCACCGAAACCGAGTCGCGAGGCGCCGCCAACGTCGTATCAGCGGCGGCACGCGGAGCCTCGAGATACACTCCGGCCGCCTGTTCCGTAATGCTGACCTGCTCGACCTCCTGGTCCTGGAACGTGACGGTAATGATGCGTCCCCGGACGTAGTTGATCGCGGGAGGCGCATTCCGCCCCTCGCGCGTCGACACTTGATAGAACGATCGCGCGTTGCCGTTCGCGACGAGATCTCGAATACGGGGTCGCCGTGCCGTATCGCGCGGCGCGGCGACGGTATCGAACCGCGCGACAATCGTGTCGCCGCGAAGCCAATCCTTCTCGGTGGAACGCACGCGTGTCGAATCGGGGGTGCTCTGCGCGAAGGCATTGCGCACCGCGTACACCTCGCGAACGCGCTGGCCAGGCATTCGGAGGTCGAGTGAGTCGGCGATGATGTCGTACTCGGGTGAGACGGCCCGAGCACGCGACCGACCCCACGCATACACGCGATTCATTTTCTGATCGGTGAGCCGCAGGTCGAGCGTGTCGGCGGTGAGGGTGACGTCACGGCTCACGGCGCGTGCGCTCCCCGACGAGACCACGCGCGACAACGTGCGCTGTGACCCATAGAGCTCGACCAGTGTGCCCGTGAGAGTAAATGGGTCGTCGCCTTTGCCGTCGATTTGCGGCGTTTTCATCAGGCGCGCGTACTCTCTTCCGCTGTCCATGAAGGCGGAGTCGCCTCGCGCCACGACATCAGTGCGCGTGATCACGACGCGGCCCGAGGCGTACACCAGGCTGTCGTTGTCCATGATCACCGTGTTCGCAACGAGCGTCGTCGGCTCACTGCGACGCCCGGTCGAATCGGTCTCCACGAGCAGAATCGTGGGGCGGCGGGGTGCAATCATTCGCGAGGCGGTGCGAATGCCCGGCGCGGGCCGATAATAGTCGGCTTCCTGTCCCGTCAGCTTGGTTCCACTTGGCAACGTCGCTTCGACGTTGCCTTCCGCGCGCAGGTGCTCTTCGTTCAACCAGTACGTGAGCCTTCTCGAGCGAAGGGTGAGGCGTGGTTCCCGATAGTCCACGTTCCCAATGAGATACAAGAGTCGGGCGTCGCCATAGTACTCGACGCTGTCCGCCACCACCGTGATCTGCTGTGCCCGGCATTCTCCTTCGGCTCGGCGGCCGAGGTACCAATTGAACAGTCCGCTCGGCTGCCGGACCATGCTCAGCGGTGAGCCAGCACGGCTGCGGAAGATGAACAAGCACTGGTCGGAACGTGCCTCCTGCGCCGCGAGCGACGGCACCACGACCACGCTCAGCGCGAACACGCCGATTCGTATGATCGAGGCGCGCATCATATCGGCGGCACCGGGGCTGGTCGCGCCGCACGCGCAGTGTCGGGAGTGGCTGGACGTGCGGGCGAGGGGCGCGGCTGTCCAAGATCGCCCGTCGAGACGGCGCCCTGCCCCTCGATCAACCGGTGCACGCGCACGCTGTTCATGTTGGGATCGGACGTGAATCCGATCCCCTCGAGTCTCCGTCCCGGCTCGGTCAGCACGAACGCGCTATCGCTGGAGATCTCGTTCCGGATCTGGTCGTAGCGAAGCTGCTCCGTCGTCAGGCGGCGACCGTCCTCCGTCACGACGATGACGTTGCCGCGTGCCTCCATCCTCGACTGGCGGGTGTTGTACGTGCCCTCGCGGCCGGTGAGCACGGAGTTGCGCTCCCCCGTCCGCGTGTGAAAGGTCAGCTTCACGACGCGAAGCTCGATGCGCGTATTCTCGTCGAAGAAGAAAGCGGTATCGCTTTCCAGCTCCGCGTTGAGCACGCCGCGGTCGGTGAGGAGCGTGGTGATGCCGAACATCATTTGATCGGCCGAATCGGCCATTGGCGAGCCTGTCACGCGCGGCGGTGCCGTGCCCTCATTCCCGCAGGCGAGCGCGAAGGCGACGATCCACAGAGCGTGCGCTCTCACACTGCCCCCGCGCGCATGAGGTCATGCAGGTGAACCATCCCGACGAGCCGATCTTCCTCGTCGGTAACGGGCATCGCCATCACCTTGAAATCCTGAATGCGGTAGACGACCGCGCTTCCAAGCTCGTCGGGGCGCGCGAGCTTTGGATGTCGATTCATGACTGCGTCGACTCGCACGTCCATGAAGTTGGGCTCGCGCTCCATGAGCCGGGTCAGATCGCCGGCGGTCAGAACCCCGATCACCTTGCGATCCTCATCGACCACGGCAACGGTGCCGCGGCGCTCGGCGAGCTGCACGACCGCTTCCCGCATGGTGGCGTGGCGAGGGAGCTCCGGAAGCGGCGATGTGACCATGACGTCGGACACGCGCGTGAGAAGCTGTCGCCCCAGCGCGCCGCCGGGATGAAGCAGGGCAAAATCCTCGCGACGAAATCCCTTGCGTTCGAGCAGGACCACGGCGAGCGCGTCACCGAGCGCGAGCGCGACCGTGGTGCTCGTGGTCGGCGCCAAATCGTGAGGACATGCTTCCTCGCGAACCCAGGTATCGATCACGACGTCGGCGTGGCGGCCGACCGTGGAATCGTGCGCACCGGTGAAGGCGATGACGCGCACGCCAAGGCGCTTGAGATGCTCGAGCAGCGGAAGAAGCTCCTCCGTTTCCCCGCTCTTGGAAAGCATGATCGCCACGTCCTCGGGTCCGACGATGCCGAGGTCCCCATGGACGCTTTCGACGGGATGCACGAAGCTGGCGGGCGTTCCGGTCGACGTGAGCGTCGCCGCGATCTTGCGCCCGACGATCCCCGATTTGCCGACTCCAGTCACGATCACACGCCCGGCGGCACCGGCAATGAGCTCGACGGCACGCGTGAATCGCTCGTCGAGACGGCGTTCGGCTTCCGCCAGCGCCTCTCGCTCCATGCGAAGCACGGCTCGTCCCCGTTCGATCGCCGGATCGGCGGCCACCGCTTTCATCGCAACACCTCGAGCGTTGGCGCAGACCGCTCGGCGACGTACCGCTCCACGATGTCGTCCCAGTCTCCACGCGCCTTGAGGAGGAGCTCGGCGCATTCGCGAACGGCGCCGCGCCCACCGACTCTCGTCAGACATACCTGCGCGACGGCCTTGATCTCAGGCACCGCATTGGCGACGGCGATCGGCAGACCGACGGCTCGCATGATGCCCATATCCGGAAAATCATCGCCAACGAACGCCGCATCCTCCATCCGCAGATCGTGGCGGTCGAGCATACGCTGAAACGCCGGAAGCTTGCGGGCGAGCGCATCCTGCGCGACGTCGTCGATCTCGAGCTCGTTTGCCCGAATGCGCACGCTTTCCGAGACGCGGCCGGTCACGAGACACACGCGGATGCCCGCGTCGCGGAGAAAGCGCACACCGAGGCCGTCCTGAATGTCGTATCGCTTGAGCTCCACGTGTGCGCCATTCGAGTCGCCGATGTAGAGCCCGCCATCGGTGAGCACACCATCGACGTCGAGGCCGATGAGGCGGATGCGTTTGGCGAGGGCACGGTCGATCATGCCGACACCACAGTCCACACCTCGATCGCGCGCGCGACGACGGCGTCGAGCTCTCGCAGTGGAAGCATATTCGGGCCGTCGCTCGGGGCGCTCTCCGGCGTGGGATGCGTCTCGAGGAAGAGGCCGTTCGCGCCCGCCGCAACCGCGGCCAAGGTGAGCGCGCCGATGTGCTCCCGGGCTCCGCCGCTCGCGCCCCCTGCGCCGCGCCCCGGCTGCTGCACGGAATGCGTTCCGTCGAAGATGACGGGCGCGTCGCACGCGTCACGCATTCGGGCGAACGACCGCATGTCTACCACGAGATCGCCGTAGCCGAAAAACGTGCCGCGCTCAGTGACAGCGACTTCGGACGCGCTCAGCGCATCCGAGCTCGCTTGTTCATACGGTTGCCGGTTGCCTGCGGCAACGAGCTTTGCTCCTTCCGCACGCCGACCGGCCGCGCGGCGGACCTTGTTCACGGCGCCGCGCATTCCTTCGGGGTGCATCCACTGCCCTTTCTTCACGTTCACCGGCTTGCCGGTAGCCCCCGCCGCTTCGAGCAGATCCGTTTGGCGACACAGGAACGCAGGAATCTGCAGAACGTCGGCGACCTCGGCCGCGAGGGCGCACTGCTCGGGAAGGTGCACGTCGGTGAGCACTCGCAGCCCGGTCGCGCGCTTGACGTGCTCGAGCGCGCGAAGGCCCTCGTCCATGCCCGGACCTCGGGCTGCGTCCACGTTGGAGCGATTCGCCTTGTCGAAGCTCGCCTTGTAGATCACTCCACCGGGAACGCGCTCGCTCAGCCGTGCGAGGTGCTCGCCGACTCGCACGTTGAGCGCATCGTCTTCGACCACACAGGGGCCGGCGATGAGGAAGAGCGCGTCGTCCGGAAAGGTGCGCACGTCAGTCGGCGACCCGCGCTTGGGCGCGCGCACTTCGAGGCGTTTCGACGCCGCGCTTGGCTGCCGCGGCCGCAGCGATGAAGCCCGCGAACAGCGGATGTGGTCGCGTCGGCCGCGAGCGGAGCTCGGGATGGAACTGGCAGCCGATGAACCACGGATGCGCCGGAAGCTCGATCATCTCGACCAACGAGCCATCGGGCGACAGTCCGCTGAACCGCATCCCGTGCTCCGCGAACAAGTCGCGGTAGCTGTTCGAAACCTCGTATCGGTGGCGATGACGTTCACTCACCTCGGGCACGCCGTACACGTCCGCCGCGAGCGAGCCGGGGCGAAGGCGACAGGGGTACGCACCCAGTCGCATGGTGCCCCCCATGTCGGTTACGTGCTGCTGCGACTCCATGAGTGAGATCACCGGATTCGCGCAGTCGGGAGCGAATTCGCTGGAATGGCTGTCATCCAGGCCGCACACGTTGCGGGCGAATTCGATTATCGCGGTCTGCAGCCCGAGGCAGATGCCGAGGAACGGCAGACCGCCTTCGCGCGCATGGCGAATGGCATCGAGCATCCCCTCGACACCTCGAACGCCGAATCCACCGGGAATCAGCAGTCCGTGGAACGCGTCGAGGATCTCTCGCGCGCGCTGCGGCGACGTGAAGGCGTCGCTGGAGATCCACGAGATGTCGACGCCGACATCGTTCGCGATTCCTCCGTGGATCAGCGCTTCCTGAACGCTCTTGTAGCTATCGACCAGCTCCGTGTACTTCCCCACCACCGCGATGCGAACTCGATCGCGCGGCGCTGCGATCGTCTGGACCATGCGTCGCCAGCCAGCGAGATCGGCAGGCGTTCCGCCGAGGCTCAGTCGCTGCACGACCCGCGCGTCCAAGCCCTGCTCGTGAAACGCAATCGGGATCTCGTAGATCGTTGGGACATCGCGGCTCTCGATCACGCATCCGAACTCGACGTTGCAAAACAGCGCGATCTTCCGCTTCACGTCCGCCGAGAGTGGGCGCTCGCTTCGGCAGATGAGAATGTCAGGCTGAATTCCGATCTCCATCAGATCGCGAACGGAATGTTGCGTCGGCTTCGTCTTCACCTCGCCCGTGGCGGTAATAAAGGGCACGAGCGTGAGGTGAATGAACAGCGCGTTATCGCGGCCGATCTCGTGGCGGAACTGTCGAATCGCCTCGAGGAACGGCAGCGACTCGATGTCACCCACGGTTCCCCCAATCTCGACGATGACTACGTCGTTCTCCGGCGCGAGGCGCTTCATCGCCGTCTTGATCTCGTCGGTAATGTGTGGGATCACCTGCACCGTTGATCCCAGGTATTCGCCGCGTCGCTCCTTGGTGATGACGTTCAGGTAGATGCGGCCCGTCGTCACGTTGTTGAGCTGCGAGAGCGAGCGATCGATGAACCGCTCATAATGCCCGAGATCGAGATCGGTTTCGGCGCCATCGTCGGTGACGAAGACCTCCCCGTGCTGGAACGGCGACATGGTCCCGGGGTCGACGTTGATGTACGGGTCGAACTTCATCATCGTCACGCGCAACCCGCGCTCGACGAGCAACCGGCCGAGCGATGCCGCGGCGATGCCCTTTCCGAGCGATGACACGACGCCGCCGGTGACGAAGATGTATTTGGTGGTCTGCGAAGGATGGTGTCCGAGAGCCGTCTGCATCACGCCCGTCCGCTCATGAGGGTGGTCCACCGATCGTTTGCGAGTCGCAGGTCCTCTTCAGTATCGATACCGCGAGGCGCCGCTTCCTCCAGCACGGCCACGCCCATCGCCATGCCCGCCGCCAACGGTCGCAGCTGCTCCAGCCGTTCAATCCGCTCCAAGGCATGGGGCGGCAGCGCTACCCATTGGGCGAGCGCGTCACGCGTGTAGGCGTAAATCCCGAGATGCTGAAGAACGGTCGCGTCCCGATCCGATCGCTCCGCCTCGTCGCGCAGGAATGGGATGCCAGCGCGCGAAAAGTACAGGGCGCGGCCATCGTCGGCACGAACGACTTTCACGACGTCCGGTGCGTCGATCACCGACGGGGACGCGGGGACGGCGGCAGTTCCGAGCGGGAAGGCCTCGCTCGCGACGAGATCGATGGCGCCGCGGATGGCCTCGGGGGGAAGAAAGGGTTCATCGCCTTGCACATTGACGATCACATCGTAGCGAGCGAACTCGGGCTGTCTCGCGATCTCGGCGACGCGGTCGGTGCCCGACGGGTGCCGCGGATCGGTGAGGAAGCACTCGGCGCCGGCTTGGCGCGCGACCCGGGCGACCTCCTCGCTATCGGTGGCGACGACAACGCAGTCGGCGAGGGCGAGGGCGGTGAGGCGTTCCCAGACGCGGACGATCAGGGGAGCGCCGCCGAGGAGACGAAGCGGCTTGCGCGGGAGCCGGGTGGCGCCGAGGCGGGCCGGAATCACCGCGAGTGTCGTCACGGGCTGCGGGGAAGCGCGCGCGGCGCTGCAAGATTCACACCACGAGTATACCGCGCAGCGAGCGAAAAGGCAAACCTTGTCTTACTCTGCGCGCGTCGCTCGGCACTCGACGCAGACCGCGCGACCGGTGATCGCGGCCTTCCAGCGGCTGAAGAGATCGCCGTGCAGGTCGCTCGCGCAGAGGATGCGATCGCAGCGCTCGCACAGGCCCCCTTTGATCGGCTCGAACGGGAGGCCGCAGCATTCGCACTTCATGTAGACCGTGGGCGACCGCTTCATCATCATGCTCACGCGCCAAGCTACTTTGCGCGAAGGCGCCGAGCAATCGACGAAGGGGACTCGACAGCAGCGCGCCTGACTCGCCATCCTTGGTCGATGGCACGTAGCACTCGCACGGGGCGGGCCGCTCTTACCTTCAGCTCATCGTGACGAGCATGGACAGTTCGCGCGGCATCGGCGACAGCTCTCGAGGACGGCGCGGCAACAAGGCGCCGTATTTCCTCAAGCCGGAGCGGGAGGGGATGGTGTCCGTCTATCGCCGCCCCGCCGGCAATCGCATCGATCCCAAGCTCTGTGGGACGATGCCGAACCGCGCGATGGCCGCGGCCCTCGTTGGGCAGCTCATGCGTGCCGAGTCCGTGGTGAAGGATCTTTTCCTCGAGGCGACGGACGATGGCATTGAGGCGCTGGAGGCGGTACTGCTGGCGTGCAGAACCTCGGTCATGGAGCGCGGCGCCGGACGAGCACCAAATGCGCGCCCTGGGGGCGGCCGACCCGGAGGCGGACGGCGCCGAGGCCGGAGGCGGGGCGGGCCGCGCGACATCCCTGGGAGCGAGTCGGACGCCTCTCCCTCCTCGGAGATGGACTACGAGGGCTGACCGGTTCACCTCAGCTCGCGCGTTCGAGCGCCGCCAACGCACGGGCACTGGACCGCGCGGCGTAACAGTGTGGGCCGCACTGCGTGAATCCGGCCGCTTTCAATACCCGCCGGTAATACGACGCTGATCGCGGCCGCCACCCGACGGTGTCGCCGACGACCTCGTCCGCCGACGTGAACAGCTCCAGAAACGCCACACCACTCGTCAGGCGCTGGAGCATTCGCGCGGCTCGAGGAAGTGCATCACTGGTGAGAAAGTTGAGCACGCCGCTCGCGACGACGATGTCGAACGGACCGCGCAAGGGCAGCGTATCCAGCGTTTCAGCAGCTCCGCGCTTGATGTTGCGCCGGCGGCCGTAGCGCCGTACCACGTATTCGCTCGGATCGACGCCCACATAGCGCAATCCCGGTCGCCGAGCCAGGAGAGGAGCCCGCCAGTTCCCCTCACCGCATCCAACGTCGAGCACCGACCGAGCGGGCCGCTCGAGCACGTATTCCGCGATCGACACTACCAGCGCGGCGCGACGCGAGATTTCGGCGCTGTCGAGAACACGGCGGCGGGGATCACGATACCACCGATCGAAGTACGCGCGATCGAAGCGCGTTCGGTCCGCCATCGGCTGCTCTCCGTTGTGCGTGTCCACGAAACGTGTCATGTTCGCCCGCCGTAGTGTATTCCGCTGCTCCATCGCTTGCCTACCGATGCCGGAGGGTCGCCGTGGAATGGACGATCATCGCGGTCAACTTTCTGTACGCCGCGCTGGGTGTGGTGTTGATGTACGCGAGCTATCGCCTGATCGATCTGGTTACGCCGAACGTCGACTTTGCCGCCGAGCTGAAAAACGGCAACGTCGCGGTCGCGATATTCATTGCCGCCCTCTTCGTCGCGATTGCCATCATTATTGGGGGAGCCCTTAACTAGGAGTCAGCAGTCAGGAGTCAGGGATCAGGGGGGAACAGGGATTAAGGTGGCAGGAGAGTGCATTGCCGTTCCCTTCTGAACCCCATCTCGTGAAACCCGCTGATCCCTGATCCTGACTCCTGACTCCTGTTCCCATCATGCGCACAATCCTCGCCTTCACCCTGCTGCTTACGGTCGCGTCACCGCTCGCGGCGCAGCGTGCCGTGACCGGGAGACCAACGCGCGACGACTCGCGCTATGACGACCTCTTCCGCAAATATTCGAAGCGGTTCTTCGGCGTCGGGTACGATTGGCGGTATTTCAAGGCTCAGGGAATGGCCGAGAGCAACCTCGATAGCGCGGCTCGCAGCTATGTGGGGGCGCGCGGCATCATGCAGCTCATGCCCAGCACGTTTGCCCAGATTCAATCGCGGCGGACCGAATTCGAGTCCATCGACCACGTCGAATGGAACATCGCCGCCGGCATTCTCCACGATCGCTATCTGTGGACTCGCTGGAAGGAGCTTGGCATCGACGACGAGCGCCGGCGCTTCATGTTCGGCAGCTACAACGCCGGCGAGGGTCCGATACTCCGCGCGCGGGGCATGGCGCGTCAGCGACAGCTCGATGCGCATGCGTGGACCAGCATCGAGCAGGTCGCTCCGGAAGTGCGCCGCTGGCGCTATCGCGAGACGCTCGGCTACGTCCGGAAGGTTCAAACCAACCATCAGAAGCTCGTCGAGCGCGAGCGCGCTCGTCGCAAGCTCGTGCGAATGTCGGGGGACTCACCGAACGAGAGCGAGCCCCGCTGAGAATTTCGAGTCGCGCGACACCGGATCGATCGTCCAGTCGACTTTGAGAGGACCCACTCGCAGGCGCACACCGATGTTCTGCTCGAAGGGCGGGAGCGAGTCGACCCCCGCCATGCCGATCATGTGGCGGAACATGATGACCGGAGATCCGACGATCGGGAGCTGGATGCGCTCGATTGGAATCGAGTAGCGACTCTCGAAGAAAAGCAGCCGGTCCCCGCCGAACTCCAGAAGGTCGAACGTCGGGAGTGTCCCGCCTCCGCCGAGGTACGCGAACCGCTGTGGAGGGGCGGTGTCGCCGAAGGTGTGAACGGCATGCGCCTCGAACGAGAACGTGTGGTTGCGAAAGCTGGGAAAGGCGACGAGTGCATCGAGCGTCGCCTGGGTGAACTGTGCGTCGTTAGGCGCGTCGATCGCGATCTCGGTCAGCAGCCGAGTGGTCAGCGACACCTGCTGTCGTTCCCAGTCGAATCGCCCACCCGCCAGCGCGGACGTGATGCGACCGTGCAGAACCGGCGGATTGAACCGCAGCATGCCGTCCTCGACATCGTCTCGGCCAACCACGCTCCAGGGACCCCCGGCGTTCACCGACCACGCGCGCTCCGTCCGTCCCCCGATTTCGACCGCGAGCATGGTCGCCGCGCGCTCCCAGCGTCGTTGCAGCAGCGCTTCGGCTCGGTCGGCCCGCCAGTAGTTGCGGTAGTCGCGGCCGACAATCAACGCCGGGATCGAATTGGCGAGGTCGGACTGGATCCAGGCATCGTTCGTGAACGTTCCACGACCCGCACGAATCTCGAGACTCGTCAGGCGCCCCAGGCCGAGCCGCGCGGTGACCGAGGGGTCGAACTCCCCGAGATCCGAGCGATAGGTGATCAGCGGGTCGATGACGATCCGACCGGTATCGAGCATGATGCGTGGGCCCCAGGGCAAGGCCAGCCCATCCACACGCGTGTAGGTCGGCAACCGGAGGCCGAAGACAATCGGGAACGTCACCGTCTCGATCGTCACCGGCGAGATCACCCGCCAGTCCAGATAGGCCCTCCCGTCGCCGCGGCGTGCGATGTCGTAGGTGACGTCGCGGAAGCTCTCGATTCCCAATGCTACCGTCGCCAGGGACGAAGGATACACTCCCCCACCGATCGCGACTGCCCGTCCGTCGATGGCCGCTCCGGGGTGAAGAAAGAGATCGCCATCGATGACGATGACGTCGCCGCGCACCGTGCTCGCCACGGTAGCGTCTCCACCCAGAATGATCACTGTGCGATCGATGGTAGAGTCGCGTGGGAGCCGGACGACGCTATCGGCGGTGAGGACCGTGTAGGGACGCGCCAGTACTTCCTGGAGAATCACGCCGGGCCGGCCGCGGCCAGGGGTGCGCAAAATCAGACTGTCCTGGACCGTCTGCGCGGCGGCCACATCGCCACCGAGCGCGGCGATCAGGACGACGATCCACGAGCGCGTCCTCAGCATCCCGCCAGATCGAGAAAGTTCCTGAGCAGCTGCTTGCCGTGCGCAGTGAGGATCGATTCCGGATGGAATTGCACGCCCCACACGGGATGCGTCCGGTGGCGAACGGCATGGACCTCATCCGGATCATCCGTCCCGACAGCGAGGATCTCGAGCACGTCCGGCATGGTGTGCCGCTCGACGACCAGCGAGTGATACCGCATCACCTCCATCGGACTCGGGAGGCTCTCGAACAGATCGGTTCCGCCGTGGACGATGCGCGATGTCTTTCCATGCATAACGCGGCGGGCGCGAACCACCTTGCCGCCGTACGCCTCGCCGATCGCCTGGTGGCCAAGACAGACGCCGAGAACGGGAACCCGCGCGCCACATGCTCGAACCAGTGGAACAGTGATACCCGCCTCTGCCGGCGTGCACGGGCCGGGCGACAGGACAATCGCGCGCGGGGCCATTGCCTCGACCTCGTCGACCGTCACGGCGTCGTTGCGGCGGACGACGGGCTCCTCGCCCAGCTCGCCGAGGTACTGGACGAGGTTGTACGTGAACGAGTCGTAGTTATCGATGACGAGGAGCATGCGCGACGTGGTCAGCCTCGCGGGTGAAACTGCTTGTGCACCGTGCGGAGATATTCCCGGTCAACGTGCGTGTAGATTTGCGTCGTCGAGATATCGGCGTGTCCAAGCATCTCCTGTACCGCGCGCAGGTCGGCACCGCCTTCGAGGAGGTGGGTCGCGAACGAATGTCGCAGCGTATGGGGCGACACGTGCTTCTCGATCCCCGCCTTTTCGACGTATTTGCGCAGCATCTTCCAGGCGCCCATGCGCGTCAGCGGTGCGCCGCGAGCGTTGAGAAAAAGCACGCCCTTGCCACCCCCACGCTCGAGCCGGGGACGCAGCTCGCGCACATACACGGCCACGGCCCCGATCGCACGACGACCGATCGGCACCAGCCGCTCCTTGCTTCCCTTCCCGAAAACCCGCAGCAGGGCGTCCTCGAGAAGGAGATCGCGTACGCCGAGTGAAATCCACTCGGAGACGCGGAGCCCGGCACCGTACGCCAGCTCCAGCATCGCGCGATCGCGAAACGCCAGCGGCTCGTCGAGCGTGACGGCGTCGAGCAGCCGCTGCACCTCCTGGGCAGTGAGGACGTCCGGCAGCGAAAGCCACCGCTTGGGGGTATCGAGGCGATCGCTCGGGTCGCTGACGACCTGTCCCTCCGATATCAGGAAGCGGAAGTACGTGCGCACCGCCGAGACGTTCCGCCGAATGGAGGCTGGTGCGAGGCCGACGTCCTTGAGGTGGTAGACGAAGTCGCGAAGGAGGCGAGGCGAGGCGCCAAGCGGCTCCCGCACGCCCTTCGCGCGCGCGTACGTGACGAAGCGCCCGACATCGCGCGCGTAGGCATCAGTGGTTCGCAGCGCCGCTCCCTGCTCGAGCGTCAGGAAGTCGCCGAATCGCTCGAGCAGAAATGCACGATTGGCCTCATCATCGGTCATCATCCCGTCGGCCGTCTGCGTCTCATCAGATACCATCCCACGACGACGAGCGCGATCGCCCCCGCAATGAGGGCAGCGGTCGCACCGGCGCCTCGCAGCCGCGCTTGCAACGTCGCCCAGTCACTCCCCACACGATACGCGATGACCGTGACGATGCCATACCAGATGCCCGAGGCGACGGCGATGGCGATCGCTGCGCGCGCCGGCGGAACGCGAAGCGCACCAGCGAACGGGGGCACGAGTGCACGCAATCCGGGGATGAACCGACTCAGGAAGAGCGCGAGGATCCCGCGTCGAGCGTACATCGCCTGTAGCCGGGACTCATTCGCGCCTCCCCCAAACCGGGTCATCCACCGGTGCGCGTAGGACGTACCGTATCGACGGCCGAGCATATAGACCAGCAGCGCGCCGGCGACATTGCCGAACCAGGTGGCGAGGAAGGCGCCGAAGAGCGTCGCCTGGCCGCGCGCGGCGAGGAATGCTCCGAAGGCCACGACCGTATCCGCCGGCAATGGAGGGAAAACGTTCTCTGCGGCTGCGACGACGGCCAACGCCGCGTACAACGCCGCCGGCGGCAGGCTGGACAGCCATTCGAGGGTCTCCTGCACTCAGCGGCGGGAAAGCATGACGACGGCGATGCAGGCAAGTCCTTCGCCCCGCCCAATCCATCCCATTCCCTCGTTGGTCTTCCCCTTCACGCTCACATCGTCGACGCTCAGGCCAAGAGCGCCCGCAAGCACACCGCGCATGGCGTCCCGATACTCCACGATTCGCGGGCGCTCCGCGACCACACTCACGTCCGCATTGGCCACTCGCCATCCGAGTGCGCCTACCCGCTCGACCGCCAGCCGGAGCATTTCGATCGAGTCTCGCCCGCGATTGGCTGGGTCGCGGTCGGAAAACATCTCGCCGATGTCTCCGGCGGCTGCGGCGCCGAGGAGCGCATCGGTAATTGCATGCGCGACGGCGTCTCCGTCGGAGTGACCGGTGAGGTGCACGTCGCCCGCGATATCGACTCCGCCCAGCCGCAGCGGCCCTCCCGGCGCATAGCGATGGGAGTCGTAGCCGATGCCCGAGCGCATGGTCACGACGCCAGGTTCAGAATGCGAATGGCGAGGGCGGCAGCGTTCTTTGCATTGTCGATACCGACGGTGCCCACGGGCACGCCGCTCGGCAGCTGCGCGATGGCGAACAGCGCATCGAGACCGTTGAGCGGACCCGACGCGAAGGGAACGCCGATGACGGGCAGATCCGTGAGCGCGGAGACCGCTCCCGGAAGCGCGGCGGACAGCCCCGCGCCGGCGATGATGACGCGAAAGCCGCGCGACCTCGCCGTGCGCGCGAGCTCGGCCGTGCGGTCCGGGTCACGGTGCGCACTGGAGACGATGAACTCGTAAGGCACCTTTGCCGAGTCGAGTAGCTCGAGGGCGGGAGCCATCTTCGCTTCATCGGACTTGGAACCCACGAGGACGAGCACGACGGGTGACCGCACCGGTCCAGTCATGCGGCCGCGCCCGCGGGCATGATGATGGAGTAGTCCTGGCGGCGCCGCGCCGGGGTGAAGCCCGCATCGAGAATCAGGCGCTCCATCTCGTCGGTGGTGGTCCTGTGTGTCGTATTCGCGGCCGACACGACGTTCTCCTCGAGCATCAGGGAGCCGAAATCGTTGCACCCAAAGCGTAAGGCGAGCTGCCCGATCTTCATCCCCATCGTCACCCAGCTCGACTGCAGGTTGGGAACGTTGTCGAGGACGATCCGTGCGATCGCGACCGTCCGGAGATAGTCCACCGCGTCGGTCTTCTGCATATGGCTGAACTCGGGCGTGTTCTCCGGTTGCAGCGGCCAGCAGATAAAGGCGGTGAAGCCGCCCGTTCTCGCTTGCACGTCCCGCACACGCTCGAGATGCTCGAGGCGCTCGGCGAGCGTTTCGCCAATGCCGTACATCATGGTCACCGACGTCTTCATGCCTTGCTCGTGTGCGAGCTCCATGATCTCGAGCCAGCGGTCCGCGCCCGCCTTCTTGGGCGCCGCAATGTCCCGCACGCGCTGAACGAGGATCTCTCCGCCGCCGCCCGGGATCGAATCGAGTCCGGCGGCCCGCAGCTCGCGAATGATCTCGCGCGCGTCGAGGCGAAACAGCTTGGCGAAGAAATCGACTTCGCTCGGTGAGAACCCATGGATGTGAATGGGGTGGTACTGCTTGATGTACCGCATCAAGTCGAGGTACCACTCGAACGGGATGTACGGGTTGTGGCCCCCCTGAATCAGAATCTGCACCGCGCCGAGCGCCTTGGCTTCGTCGATCTTGGCGCCGATCTGCTCGAAGGAGAGCGTGTAGCCCTCCTGATGCTTGGGCCGACGATAGAAGGCGCAGAATCCGCAATCGGCAACGCAGACGTTCGTGTAGTTGATATTGCGATCCACGATGTACGTCACGATGCCGTGCGGATGCTTCGCCTCGCGAACGCGATCGGCCTCGATGCCAAGCTCGAGGAGCGGCGCGTTCTGGTAGAGATCGAGAAGATCACGCATATGACCGCGGGGTCGAGAGTCAGGGTCCGGGATCAGGCGGCTGGCAGGAAAGCAAGAGTCCCGTTGGGAACCTTCCCTCTTTCAACCAGCCGGCCGAAGAAGGTCGTCAGACCCGCCAGGTGTGGGTACGACAATCCATAATCCAGGCCCGTTAGGTATTCGAGACATTTATGACGGGCAACACCGGTGTACGACGATGCCTGCCCGGCGAGCTCCGGAAGGTGGGCCAAGCCCCAGTCGCGCGATTCGATCAACGCGGCATGAACCGCCAGCGCCGCCTTCACCGGTGTCGAGCGCAGTGCGACCCAGACGGCGAACACGAACGGCAGGCCGGTCCACTCCTTCCACACACGTCCCAGATCGTATACGTGGGGGTAGCGAGGCGCATCCGCGGTCTGAGCACCAATCAAGAGCGCCGCGTCGCCGATGACGAGCCGCGCCGCGTGCTCCTCGCGCTCGAACCGCCGAACATCGCTCAGCTCCGCGTCGCCAGGCACGAACCGGGGCCGGCATCGCCACACGTTTTCGAACAGGAGCTCGAGCAGTGCGACGCTCGTCATTGAGCTGCGGCTGACAACGACCTCCCGTCCGCCGAGATCCTCTGCAGCATGGCGAGAGAACAGCATGACGCTTCGCACCGGGCCATCGCAGGACACGGCGAGGTCGGGCAGGAGCACATACCTGCTGGAGTCGCGCGCGTACTCGACCGCCGAAACGACGCTGACGTCGAGCTCACCGCGAGCGATGCGGGCGTTGAGCTCGGTGGGAGTACCGTTCACGAGGGACGCCTCCAGCGTCACCACGCCGCGGTCGATGGCGCCGTACACCGGATAGCAGTTGATGTACGGGATTCGACCGACGCGCATTTACGCCGCCTCCGCGCTTGGCGCCTCGAACCGGCGAAGCTCACGATAGAAGGAATCGCGCTCCACGGGCACCTTGCCGGCACCACGAATGAGGCGCACCAGCTCGTCGAGTGGGATGCTCTGCGGCGTGTGGGCCCCGGCTTCGTGATAGATCTTCTCACGTACCACAGTGCCCTCGAGATCATTGACGCCAAAGGACAGCGCGACCTGTGACAGCGCGGTGGTGACCATGATCCAGTGTGTCTTGACGTGCTCGATGTTGTCGAGGTACAGCCGGCCGACCGCCAGGTTGCGAAGATCGTCGAAGCCGGTCGTTGCCGTTCCGGCACGGCCGAGCTGATCCCCGAGCTCGTTATGGTCGGGATGGTACGCGAGCGGGATGTAGGCCAGAAATCCGCCGGTCTCCTGCTGGAGGTCGCGCAACATGGTCAGGTGGTCGATCCGGTCCTCGATCGATTCGACGTGCCCGTACAGCATTGTGCAGTTGGAGCGAATACCCATGCGGTGCGCGATGCGATGGACTTCGATCCAGTCTTCGGCGGCGAGCTTCTTCTCGGCGATGGTGGCGCGGACGCCTTTGCTGAACACCTCCGCCCCGCCCCCGGGCATCGTGTCGAGCCCCGCCTCACGAAGCGCCGAGAGCACGTCGGCGATCGACATTTTCTCGATGCGAGCGATGTGGGCGATTTCGACCGCGGTCAGCGCCTTGATGTGTACGTTGGGGTGGCGCGCCTTGAGCCCGCGGAACATCTCCGCGTAGTACTCGAGGCCCGCCTGCATGTCGAGCCCGCCAACGATGTGGAACTCCCGTACGTACGGGTTCGCCGCTGCCTCCGCGTACGCCTGCTCCATGGTGTAGCGATACGCGCCATCCTCTTTCGGCAACCGCGCGTAGGAGCAGAAGACGCACGTCTTCCGGAGGATGCAGACGTTCGTCGGATTGATGTGCTGATTCGCGGCGAAGTACACACGATCCCCGTGCCGAGCACGATTCACCGCATTGGCAAGCATGCCGACGCCTAACAAGTCGGGCGTGCGAAAGAGATGGGCCCCGTCGTCTGGCGACAGCCGCTGCCCGGCCGCGACCTTCTCGGCGATCGGCCGCAACGCAGGGTCACGCAGCGAGCCGTAATCGATCGCGGGCCGCGCCTCCATCATTCGGAGTACCGCCGGACGGCGAGCGTCACGTTGTGACCGCCGAAGCCGAAGCTGTTGCTCAGCGCGGTCGTCATCTCGCGCGACGCAGCCTCGTTCGGCGTGTAGTTGAGATCGCAGTCGGGATCGGGTGTCTCGTAATTGATGGTCGGCGGAACTCTCCCCTCGCGCACCGCGAGCGCGCTGAAGATGAATTCGACGGCCCCGGCGGCGCCGAGCATGTGCCCCGTTGCCGACTTCGTCGAGCTGACGTTCAGCTGCTTCGCATGGTCGCCAAAGACCGCCTTGATCGCTTTGGTCTCGTTCAGATCGTTGGCCGGTGTGCTCGTGCCATGCGCGTTAATGTACTGAACGTCCGCCGGCCCGAGACCGGCGTCCTGCATTGCGCGCCGCATGGCGCGCTGGGCGCCTTCTCCGTCGGGCGCCGGCGCGGTGAGATGGTACGCGTCCCCAGTCGCCCCGTAGCCGACGATCTCGGCGTAGATACGCGCGCCTCGTTTCTTGGCGTGCTCGAGCTCTTCGAGGACGACGACCCCCGAGCCTTCCCCCATCACGAACCCGTCGCGCGTCGCATCGAACGGTCGTGATGCCGTCGCCGGCGAATCGTTCCGCTCGGATAGCGCCTTCATGTTCGCGAAGCCGCCGATCGCCATCGGCGTCACCGTTGCTTCTGCACCCCCGCTCAGAATGATGTCGGCATCACCGTACTGGATGGTTCGAAACGCATCGCCGATAGCGTGGGCGCTCGTGGCGCACGCCGAGACGGTGGCGTAGTTCGGTCCCTTGGCGTTGAATCGCATCGAGACGATGCCCGCGGCGATGTCGGCGATGAACATCGGGATGAAGAAGGGGGAGATCTTCGACGGCCCGCGCTCCTTGTACACGTCGTGCTGCTCCTCGAAGGATCGCAACCCGCCAATGCCGCTGCCGATGATGACACCGGTACGCTCGGGATCGTAACCGTTGCCCTCGGCGAATCCCGCATCCTGCATCGCCTGCACCGCGGCGGCGACAGCGTACTGCGTGTACGCGTCGGCGCGTTTCGCCTCCTTCCGGTCCATGAAGAGCACCGGATCGAACCCCTTGACCTCGGCGGCGAAGCGCACGGGGAAGCTGCTGGCGTCGAACTTCGAGATCGGTCCCGCCCCTGACTGCCCCGCCAGGAGGGAACGCCAAGTCGTCGCCACATCGTTGCCGACGGGCGTGAGGCATCCGAACCCTGTGACGACGACCCGACGCCGCATCAGGCCTTCACCTTCTCCCGGAGGTAATTCATGGCATCGCCGACCGTCCGCATCTTTTCCGCGTCCTCATCGGGGATGTCGATGTTGAACTCCTTCTCGAACGCCATCACGAGCTCGACGGTATCCAGGCTGTCGGCGCCGAGGTCTTCCATGAAGCTCGCCTCATTGGTGAGCTTTTCGCGCTCGACTCCAAGCTCCTCCACGATGATGTCCTTGACCTTGTCCTGGAGATCGGGCATGGGGGCTTACTCCTCAGGGTTGAGTGTACGAACCGCCAGAGTGCGGGCTGCGGATTGCGGGCGTGAATGCGTCGGGGTGTGGTCCGCAATCCGCAGTCCGCAATCCTCTTAAACTTACATCACCATACCGCCGTCCACCACGAAGACCTGCCCCGTGATGTACGCCGCGTGCTCGGAGGCGAGAAACGCCGCGACACCCGCGATGTCACTCGGCGTTCCGAGCCGCTCCAGCGGGATCTGGGCGCTGAGCGCGGCGCGCGCATCCGCCGACATCGCCGACGTCATGTCGGTCTCGATGAACCCTGGCGCGATCACGTTCGCGAGGATGTTGCGCGACGCGAATTCTTTCGCGACGGATTTCGTGAAGCCGATCAATCCGGCTTTGCTCGCCGCGTAATTGGATTGTCCTTTGTTACCAATCAGGCCCACCACGCTCGAGATGTTGATGATTCGCCCCCAGCGACGCTTCATCATTCCGCGTGCCGCGGCGCGGACCGACGCGAAGGCCCCCCGCAGGTTCGCGGTGAGCACCGTGTCCCAATCCTCGTCTTTGAGGCGGAGGAGAATGTTGTCCTTCGTCAGGCCGGCATTGTTGACGAGGATGTCCAGCGAGCCAAAGTCGCGCTCCACCGACTCGACCAGCGCCGCCACCTGTCCGGTATCGGACACGTCGGCCGCGTAGCCGCGCGCATCGCCTCCGATCGCCGCCGCAGCATCCGATGCTCGCGTCGAATCGCGTCCCACTACCGCGACCCTCGCCCCGCAACGCGCAAATGTCGCGGCGATCTCGCGACCTATGCCGCGCGTGCTACCGGTGACGAGGGCGACCCGACCGCTCAAGTCGATCTGCATCAGGCTAGCGAGCTCAGGAGCTGGTCGACTTCGCGCGCTGTGCCGCAGGTGGCCGACCGTATCTGCGGTGCAATGCGCTTGCTGAGATTGGTGAGAACGTTCCCGGGTCCCATTTCAACGAAAAGCGCGTCGGGGTAGGCTGCCGCCAAACCACGAATGACGTCGGTCCAACGCACAGGCGAGGTCAGCTGCTCCAGCAGGAGACGTCGCGCTTCGCCCGACTCGGTCACCGCCGCGGCGCTCACATTGCTGAACACAGGAAAGGACGGCGCACGAAACTCAGCCGCCGCAAGTGCCCGGGAGAGCCCTTCGCGCGCGACTTCCATGAGCGGCGAATGGAACGCGCCGCTCACCTTGAGCCGTACGGCACGCTTCGCACCGAGCTCCTTCGCCAGCTCCATCGCGCGCTCGACCGCGGAGACCTCGCCGGAGATCACCAGCTGCTCGGGGGTGTTGTAGTTCGCGGGAACGACCGATGCGCCGTTCGACGATGCGCGGCGGCAGGCTTCCTCGACCTTGGCCTCCTCGAGGCCCAGGATCGCCGCCATCGCCCCCGGCCGCTTGACGCCGCTGTCGTACATCAGCTCACCGCGACGCCGCACGAGCGCCGCGGCGTCGGCGAGATTGAGCGCGCCCGCCGCGTGATAGGCGGTGAACTCGCCAAGGGAGTGGCCGGCGGCCGCGCGAACGCGGGGGGCAAGCCGCTCCTTCGTCATGGCCCAGACGGCGGCGCCATGGGCGAGCAGAGCCGGCTGAGCGTTCTGTGTGGCCGTCAACTCCTCTTCCGGGCCCTGGAACACGAGCGAAGAGAGGGTGACTCCCAAGGTGTCATCCACGACCTCGAACACGGTGCGCGCCTTGGGGGACGTTTCGGCCAAGTCCTTTGCCATTCCCGGCTTTTGCGACCCTTGGCCCGGGAAAAGGAGCACGACGTCCATGCGCGAGCTAGAAGCGGACGATGGTGGAGGCCCAGGTGAAGCCGGCGCCGAATGCAACCATCAGGACCGTCGCGCCTTCCCCAATCCGCCCGCTCTCGAACGCCTCATCGAGCGAGATCGGAATGGACGCCGAGGATGTATTGCCGTAGCGGTCGACGTTGACGTACACCTTGTCCATTGAGATGCCGGCGTGCTTGGCCGTGGCTTCGATGATCCGGACATTCGCCTGGTGGGGGATGAGGAGGTCGATGTCCTTTCCCGTCAACCGTGCGGCATCGAGCGCGCGATCGCACGCTTCGGCCATCGAGCGGACGGCGTGCTTGAACACTTCGCGGCCCGCCATCTTCACGAAGTGCGAGCGATCCATCAGGACCGCCTCGGTCATCGGCACCGTGGCGCCGCCATGGGGGCGATACAGCAGCTCGGCGAGTGTGCCGTCGCTCCGCATGAAGCTGCCGAGAATTCCCTTGTGCTGCCGGGAGCGCCGCAGCACGGTCGCCCCAGCTCCATCGCCGAACAGCACGCACGTGGAGCGGTCCTTCCAATCCACGATGGAGCTCATCTTCTCCGACGCGATCACGAGGATCGTCTCGGCATTCCCGGCGGCGATCATCCCCTCCGCTACACTCAGTCCGTACAGCCACCCGGAACATGCGGCTGAAAGGTCGAACGCGGCGGCGCGCGTTGCTCCGAGCTCTGCCTGGATGTCGACGGCAGTCGCGGGGAGGAGCCGATCCGGCGTCGCCGTGCTCAAGAGAATCGCGTCTACCTGGCCCGGGTGCACGCCGGCGCGCTGCATCGCCATGCGGGAGGCCTCGGAGCCAAGCGAGCACGTCGTCTCCCCGTTGCGTGCGATGTAGCGCTGGACAATGCCCGTGCGCTCGACGATCCAGTCGTGGGACGTCTCGAGCCCGATCGCGGCGAAATCGTGATTCGTCATCACATGCGCTGGAATAGCGCGTCCAGTGCTCACGACCTGGGCAACCGGGCGTTTCACGAGGCGGACTCCCGGGCGGACTGTGCCAGGCGCCGACCGATGTGCTCCGTCATACGAGACTCAACGGCGCGCAGCGCGACGAGGATGGCATTTTTGATCGCATTCGGCGAAGACTTGCCATGCGAGATGATGCTCACGCCTCGCACTCCGAGCAGCGGCGCTCCTCCGTGCTCGGAGTAGTCGAACTCTTTCGAGAACGCCCGTTTCAGCTGCACTGGGTCCATCCCTGAGCGCGCGAGCAGCGCAAGCACCATTGGGGGAACCGACTCGTAGAACTTGAGGAGCACGTTCCCGACGAAACCGTCACACACCACGACATCGATGGGACCGCGCTCCGTCGCGCCAGCGAGAATATCCCGTCCCTCCACGTTCCCCTGAAAGTTGAGATCGGACTCGAGAAGTGCCTGGTGTGCTTCCTTCACGGCGGCGTTCCCTTTTTCCGACTCCTCACCAATGTTCAGCAACCCCACCGACGGATTCTTTCGGCCGAGGATGTCCTCGGCATAGGTTGCGCCGAGTCGAGCAAATTGGACGAGCTCCTCGGCGCTGCAGTCGACATTCGCTCCGGAATCGAGTACGACAACCGGGTGATCCACCGTCGGAAACACCGTGCCGATCGCTGGACGCGTGAGCCCTTCGTGAAGCTTGAGAATGAGGGTCGACGCGGCCATCTGGGCGCCGGTGTTACCGGCGGAAACGAAGGCGTCAGAGTCGCCGGCGGCCTGGAGCTTGAGCCCGACCGCCATCGAGCTGTTGGATTTCGCGCGCAGCACGGCAGCCGGCTTGTCGGACATCTCGATGACCTGCGGCGCCTCGACGATCGTCAGGCGCTTGCGCGGTCCCGCGTCGCCGCCGAGCGCCTTCCCAAGCTCGCGTTCGATGTCGTCCGTCCGGCCGACCAGTTGGAGAGAATGAGCCGGCGCGAGCTCGCGCAGAGCGAGCAGCGCGCCGGCGATCGTCGCGTGTGGCGCGTGGTCGCCGCCCATGGCGTCCAGCGCGATGCGCGCCAAGGCTCAGCCTTCCCTTGCCGCGACCCGCTGTTTTCCGGCGTAGAATCCGCACTCCTGACACACCCGATGCGGTCGCTTCATGCTCCCGCACTTCGGACACTGCTGCATGACGATAGCGGGCGCCGCTTTGTGTGTGTTACGTGCGCGCTTCTTCCGCTTGCTCGTCCGTCGCTTCGGAACGGCCATGGTGAGGTAGAGCTCAGTGAGAGGGTATCGCTCAACGGGCTTCGCCGCGAAGCTTTCGCAGCGCATCCCAGCGGCTATCGACTTCAGGTTCACACGTGCATGCGCCGGCGTTGAGATCCGCCCCGCAACGAGCGCACAGCCCTTTGCAGTCCTCGCGACACAACGCGAACGTCGGGGCGCTCAGGAGCCACTGCTCGCGGATCGCCGGGCGAAGATCAACGTGGTGGGCGCCGGCCGGCAGCGCGAAGACATCCGGGTCCTCGGCTTCTGCATCGTCCGTCTCGGCGAAGATGAAATGCACTTCCTCGCGAACCGGAGCGGAGAGATCAGTGAGGCACCGACGGCAGGCTCCCTCGACGACGCCTTCAATCCGGCCGCTCCAGTAGTACCGTCCGGATCCCGCCGAGGACAGACGACCAGTCGCGTGCACCGCCGACGCGGGCTTCGGGTCTCCCTCCTGCCAGACGGCGTCGTCTCTCGAAAGGAACCCGTCGACGCGCGCGGCCTGTTCCTGCAGGGCCCCAATGTCGAAGGACAGCATAGCCACGGAAATTACCCGAGCCGTTCGAGTGGGTCAAGTCAGCGAGTAGCAGTAAGTTACCCACAGGCCGGCCGCCCGCTCGCTAGGGACAGGCCTTGAGCATTTCGCGACGAACGCGGCTCGGATCGTCGATCAGGCGGTAGAAGTCCGCATAGTAACGCCGAGCCCTCTCGCGGTCGTCGCGGTCGAGGGGCTCGAGGTCGTAGAGCGCCTCGATCGCTGCGCGATGCTGCCGGAAGCGAGCGAAGATTGGCTCGAAGTCCTCAATCGAGCCACAGTAGCCCGAGTACAAGCGCTCCTTCACGCTCTTGATCGGGAGCGACGTGTCGGGCGCCGCATACCGCGTCGCGATCACACCGGCCCAGTCGAAGTCGTAGGGGACGGGAAGGATTCTGCCGGTGGAATCGGCGAGCGTGATAATGTTGTGCAGGGCGCGGATGGACCAATCGGTGTTGCCGACGAAGTACTGGAATACCGCCATGAAGACCGTTTGCGCCGGATCGAGGCGGGAAATGTGTGTGCCCGTATCCTCGACCACCCGCATTCGCTGTCGTGCAGCGAGGCGATCTTCATCCTCGATCAGGATCGCGTAGCGCGTGACGGGCTTTTCACGACCGGCGGCATCCTCGTAGGTCACGCGGGCGAGGCGCGTCCGCAAGCTCAAGTCGGTGAGCAGCGCATACACCTTGTAGATCAGATACTCCTGCAACACGTACTGCTCATACTGGTCGGTGTTCCGGCAGTGGGTGACGAGCTTGATGCGTCGTTCACCCTCGAAGATGGTGTTGCGGCCCGCGCGCCGTCCGATGGAGAGGCGCAGTGGCGGAAATGCGCACACGGTGGGCCGGCGTCGGAAAATTCCCCGCGTGCGCAACTCGATGGACACGCTGTCGAACGCCCCGCCCGGACGCGCCACTTTGGCGATGCCGTCATGATCGCTCCGCTCCTCACCACGGTCGCGGAGCAGGGTGCGGATATCGGTGCGTATCGTCATTTCGAGCGGCGCATCCGACGCGAACAGCGCGGAGGGTGCGACACGGCTGGTGTCCTGCGCCGCGGCCGTGCGCGCGGCGAGGAGGATCGAGGCGGGCGCGATGAACAGCCTAACGGCGTATTTCCGCATCATCGATGAGCTCGCCTCCCGCGTCTCGAAGGGCCGTGAGGAAGCCATCCGCGGTCTCCGACCGCCGCAGCCCGACCCGATACTCGATCCAGTCCACGCCGTTCGGCTCGTGCACCACGCCGCCGTAGCGAACGCGCTTCGCCCGCGCGTCGAGCACGGGCTCGATCAGGGGACGAAGGCGAGCGACATCGGTGGTGCGAAGCCGCAGGAGCGTGTCCGCATTCTTCCCCAAGCCGTCGAGCTCGGGTGCCGCGCGCTTGCGGCGTCGCCAGGCGCGATCAGCAAGCGCCTCGAGCTGCGTGGGCGGCAGCTTCGACAGAAGGTCGGCATCGAGTCGAGCGATGAATTCGCCGGTCCGGTTGGCTGCGGCCAAGCTTCGCTCGAGACGACGTCGTGCATCTCTCGCCGCGGTGCGGGCCGGCGTGCGTGCGAAGTCGGTGAGCCACAGCGTAACGATGAGGATGTTGAACACAATGGACAACGCGGCCGCGACGGGCAGGCTGACGCCGGCGGCGAGCCCGACACCGGTGGCGAGAAAGATGTAGACCGCGTCCTTGCTGTCCTCGAGCGTATTCCGGAAGCGCACGGCGGCCACGATGCCGGCGAGACTGAACGCGAGTGGAATGCTGTTCTTGACGAGCACCACCACGCCCGCGACGACCACGGGCAGCAGCATCAGCGTGTGCACGACCGACTGCCGAAATCCGCGGCGCTCGTGCGTCAACGTGTATATCCAGGCGACGGGAAGGGTGAGGAGTGCCGCGGCCATCATCGCCACCGTGGCGGCGACGCCCCCTTGCACCTCGGCGGGAATGGCAGTTGAGGCACTCTCGGTAGCTCCGCGCGGCTCGAGCAGCTCACTCAACGTGACGGGCGGAAGCCACCGCACGGCCAGCGCGACAGCGAGCGCGAGCACCGCGTAATACGCGATGACGCGGAGCGGTACGCCAATGGCGACCCGCCCGGCCTGCCGAGCCGCTCCCGATGTTCGTCCGCTGGCCATGCGGTTCGTATTCCCCAGTTGGAGAGCCGAGATACTATGCCGAAAAGAGCAGGGGTAGTCGAGGTGTCGAGGTAGTCGAGGTGTCGAGGTCGTCGAGGTGATCGAGGAGAGGCAACAACGTTCCCTCGATCACCTGGATCACCTGGACACCCTCGACTCCCTCGGCGTTCTACCGCGCCGCCAGTAGCTCCGCGTCCGAGAAAAAGAATCTCGCCTCTCGCTCGGCGTTCTCATCGGAGTCGGACCCGTGCACCGCGTTCCGCTCCTTCGACTCCGCGAAGAGCTTGCGCACCGTACCGGGCTTCGCCTCGGCGGGATCGGTCGCGCCGATGGCCTCGCGATAGGCAGCCACCGCGTTTCCTTTTTCCAGCACCATCGGCATGCAGGGTCCGGACGTCATGAAGGTCACCAGAGAGCGATAAAAGGGCCGCTCCCGGTGGACGGCATAGAACTCTTCGGCCTGCGCCGACGTCAGCCGCATCACGCGGGCGGCCCGAACGGCGAAGCCCTGGCCTTCGAGGTGAGCAATGATCTTTCCTGCCTTCCCTGCTCCAAACGCATCCGGCTTGATGATCGCGAGCGTGCGCATCCCTGCCATGTTCACCATCCAATGAGCTTGCGGACGATGTCGCCACGGGTGAGAAAGCCGACCAGCCGGCCTTCCCGCACCACGGGGACTTGCTCCACGTCCTTGTTGATCATGAGTGACGCCACTTCCGCCAGCGGCTGCTCCGGGGAGACGCAGAGGACCTGACGAGTCATCGCATCCCGAACGGCGCGCCGTGCATTCACACCGTCCGGCGTCGGGCGAGGGGGTGAATCGCCCTGGAGATAGCTGCCTAACAGGTGGCGCAGGAGGTCGCGCTCGGCGAGCATTCCGACGATCACCTCGTTGTCCTCGACCACCGGCAGTGCGGAAATGCCCCCGCGCGCCATCTGGAGAGCCGCATCGCGAAGCGGCGTGTCGGGCCGCGCCGTCCGTGGCCGTTGGGTCATGATGTCGCCCACCGCGAGCTGCCGCGGGAGCTCGATCTCCGCGAATACCGGTAGGCCACCGAGCGCCGCCGGATCCGGCGCGGTGAGGATCTGCTCCACAGTTTGGGGACGCGACAGCACCCGGGCGAATGCCCCGAGCACCTGGAGATATCGCGCCGCCATCCGCGGCGGTGCGACGATCATCAACGCAATGCGCGCGTGCTGAACTTCCTCCGCGCCAAGCTCGCGCACGATGTCTCGTGGCGCGACGCCGAGGGCGACGGCGAGCTCGCGCACGGCATCGGTGCGAAAGTGCATGAGGAAAGCGCGCTCGCCCATGGCGACGATGTCCTCGCCGCGCAGCTCGTTGATGCGTTGCGCAAGCCGCTCGGGATTGGAGATCGCTCCCGTCGCCTGTAGCCGATCGTGAAGCACGCCGGCGGCCTCGCGAAGCGTCCCCACTTCCAGCGGGACGACGACGCGATCGGCGCGAATTACTTCAGCGAGCTTCATCGCCCCGGCTGTCGGATGAGCTCGACGACATCGACGGGGCGCTTCGCCACACCCATGCCGGCGTCCTCGAACGCCGCGATCTTCTCGGCCGCGGTGCCTGCCGAACCGGAGATGATGGCGCCGGCGTGACCCATACGGCGTCCCGGCGGAGCGGTCTGTCCGGCGATGAATCCCACGACCGGCTTCTTCATCTTCTCCTTCACGAACCGCGCGGCGTCCTGCTCGTCCGTTCCGCCGATCTCCCCGATCATCACGACTGCCTTGGTGGCCGGATCACGCTCGAAGCCGTCCAGACAGTCGATGAAGTTGGTGCCGTTGATCGGATCGCCGCCGATGCCCACGCAGGTCGTCTGCCCCAGTCCAGCTCGCGTGAGGTGATAGACGACCTCGTACGTGAGTGTTCCCGAGCGACTCACCAGCCCGATCGGACCAGGCGCGCAAATGCGGCCGGGGATGATGCCCACCTTGGATGAGCCGGGAGAAATAAGGCCGGGACAGTTGGGACCAATGAGCCGCGCCCCACGCGCCTTTACGTATGGGTACACGCGCGTCATGTCGAGCACAGGAACGCCCTCGGTGATACAGACGATGAGCGAAAGCCCGGCGTCGGCCGCCTCCATCATGGCGTCGGCGGCGAAGGGCGGCGGAACATAAATCACGGTGGTATTCGCTTTCGTCTCGCGCACCGCCTCGGCAACGGTGTTGTAGATCGGCACCGTGCCCTCGAACCGCTGACCGCCTTTCCCCGGGGTCACGCCAGCCACGACCTTCGTGCCATACTCGATCATTTGCTTCGCGTGAAACGAACCATCGCGGCCGGTGATTCCCTGCACCACCAGGCGTGTCGAGTCGTCGATGAAAATGCTCACGCGCGCGCTCCTGCGGTGGCGAGCTCGACGGCGCGCTGCACGGCCGCATCCATCTCGGTCATGGCGGAAAACCCGTGCTCCTGAAGAATCTTGACCGCCACCTCCTCGTTGGTGCCTGTCAGCCGAATCACGATCGGCACGCGGAGCGGCGAGGCCTCAGTGGCGGTCACGATGCCGTTGGCGACGTCGTCGGTACGCGTGATGCCTCCGAAGATGTTGAACAGAATCGACCGCACGTGTGGATCGCTGGTGATGATCTGCAGCGCGGCAACGACCTTGTCCGGGTTGGATGAGCCGCCGATGTCGAGAAAGTTTGCCGGCTCGCCGCCGTAGTATTTCACGAGGTCCATCGTCGCCATGGCGAGACCCGCCCCGTTGACGACGCACCCCACATTTCCATCGAGCTTGATGAAGGTGAGGCCCGCCTCACGAGCCCGCACCTCCGCCGGATCCTCCGCCGTTTCATCGCGGAGGAGGGCCAGCTCGGGCCGTCGATCGAGCTCGTTGTCATCGATGCCCATTTTGGCGTCGAGCGCGACGACGTCTCCCGCAGGAGTCGTGACGAGCGGATTGATCTCGGCGATGGATGCCCCACTCGCCCAGAACGCGCCGTAGAGCTGCTGCATGATCTTCGCCGCGGCTCGTGCCTGCTTGATATCCGAATACAGAAACAGCCCCATCTGTAGCGCTTGAAACGGCAACAGACCGTAGACCGGATCGACCGGCAGCCGCAGAATCTTGTCCGGCGTCTTCGCGGCGACTTCCTCGATATCGATGCCACCAGCGGGGCTCACCATGAACACCGGGCGTTTGGTGGCGCGGTCCACGATGATGCCGACGTATGCCTCGGTGGCGATGTCGGCGGCCGGCGTCACGAGCACCTTGTGAACGGTCAATCCCTTGATCTGCATGCCGAGGATCTTCGACGCGACATCGCGCGCCTCCTCGGGGCTTTTCGCCAGCTTGACACCGCCGGCCTTGCCGCGCCCGCCCACGTGCACCTGCGCCTTGACCACGACGGTGCTCCCGTATCGACGCGCGAGGGCCTCCGCTTCGCTGGGAGTCGTTGCGACGCCACCCGGTGGGATCGGGATGCCGTGGTTACGAAAGATCTCTTTTGCCTGGTACTCGTGAATGTTCACTGGGTCTCCGCCGTGATCGTCGTACCGGCCTCGCCGCGCACTGCATCGCGGCCCCGGCTCAACTCCGTGATGACCGCACGCCCACCGGTGCGCCGCACGAAATCCACTGCCGCGCGGACCTTGGGCCCCATGCTTCCTTCACCAAACGTACCGGCCTCGTCGAGCGCCGCGGCGTCATCAGCCGTTAGGCGCTCCAGCCGTCGCTGCGTCGGCTTGCCATAATCCAGGTAGACGGCATCGACGTCCGTGAGAATGATCAAGAGCTGGGCATCGAGGTCCCGCGCGAGTACGGCCGCGACCAGATCCTTGTCCACCACCGCGTCGACGCCCTCCCATCCGAGGATCGCGTCGCGATAGACCGGGATTCCCCCACCGCCCCCTGCGACGACGACGGTACCCGCTTCAACCAGGCGACGAATGCTCTCCAGCTCGTGAATCGCGATCGGCCTGGGGCTTCCCACCACCCGCCGCCAGCGTCCGCGCGCATCACGTTTGACCGGCTGGCCTTCGGCGATCAGCGCCTGGGCTCGCGCATCGGGAATGCCATGGCCGATGAATTTCGTCGGCTCCATGAGCGCTGGATCATCCGGCGACACGTGCACCTGGGTAATGATCGTCGCCACGTCACGCTCGCTCCCATGCCGCCGCAACGCATTCTCCAGCGATTGCTGAATCATGTATCCGATCCATCCTGCCGTTGCCGCCACCAGGACGCCAAGCGGGTTCGCCGTTACGTCAGCGCGCGCCAGCTCGTTTCGCACCAGCTCGTCCCCCACCTGCGGTCCGTTCCCGTGCACGATACACAAGTTCCATCCATCGAGCGCCAGATCGACGATCGGTCCGAGCGCCGCGCGCGTGTGACGGAATTGGTCGTGGATGCTCGACCGCGCCGATGCCGGCGCCAGTGCATTGCCACCGACTGCGATCACAGCGGTGGCCGGTTCCGAAGACTCGGGCTGCGTCATGGAATGGGGCGCCGCAAGCTATTCAGCCCCTGCAAGCGTCGCAAGCTAACGCGAAGGGCGTGCGAGCAGGGTGCCGAGCGCTTCGTATGCTTCACCGAACGCCGTCCAGTCTCCGCGACTCAATGCGTCTCGCATCGCCTCGTACAACCGGCTCGCGCGCGCACGCAGCGATTCATCGCTGATCGGCTCGGTGGCGCTCGGATCGAGAATTGCCGGGACCCCGAATGCCTGCGCGAGCGTGCGGCCGGCGTACACGCTGTCCTGGTCGAGTACTCCTACGCGGACGAGCGCAGGGGGGCCCTCCGGCGGCCACGCATAGGCGGATTGAACGAACGCGAGCCGGTCAGTCAGGGGCACGACACGCACTCGACCGGCCCTGAGGGAGGGCTCGCGCGGCCGCCCGGGAACCGAGTCCCGCGTGTGACGCAACCGGTCGAGCACATCGTTCCACCGAATCGTCGGACCTCGCCGCTCCAGCCAGTACGTTCCTCGCATGCGTCCGCCGGTGGCCACGACCAGGCCTCGAACCTCACCGCTATCGTCCAACACCGGTACGGTCCACGCCGCAGCTTCGTCAGAGATGGAGAGAACGATCGAAGGAGAGGCGGGAGCCACCAGGCCACTATCAGCACCCTCATCGGTGGGGAGCACGCCTCGGGGGGCGACCTCTCCACGTCGCCCGTGCCGCGCGAGCACGCCTGCTTGCAGTTGCGCCGCGTCGAGCGCGGGCGGAGTGGCAGCAGCGATACGAGGGTCCACGCTGGACCAATCGGCGAAGAGCGAGGGAAACCGCTGCACCCAGCTCTGGGCGATCGGGTCGAGCGTCGAGTCCGCGACCAACATCACCCTTCCGGAATACGCATCGACGAGAGCGGTCGCCGCGTGTCGAACATAGCTGAAGTCCTCTCCGGCGAACGTGACATGTTGGCTCACCGGGTAGTTTGCAGATCCCGCGTACAGGTCGAGCGCCCACAGCAGACGGCCATCCCGGGCGATCGGCGTCACGTTGCGTCCTTGCACGAAGAAGGGCGCCAGCGCGCGGACCCGCTCACGCACGCCACGGCGCCGGACGATTTTGGGAGTCGGCCGTGGCGGCGCACTGACGAGGAGCCGGAAATTCTGAAGACTCCAGGCGTGCGCGAGCCGCGACATCGTCGTCGTGAGCGCTGGGGCGGCGAGAGTCCCCGTCGTATCGGGCACGACGAGGTAGCTCGTCGCTCCGTCGTACACGACCGGCGTCGGGATCGCGTTGGATTCGCGTGCCGCCCGAGGGCTTTCGCGGATGCGCACCGGGTCGCCGCGCACATCCGCTGACGAGGCGAGAACACGAGCGAGGGTCCACCGCCCGCCGGCCAGTGTGTCCGATGGCGGACCCGGGGCGTTGACCACCGTCGCGAGAACGCCTGACGACCCAGCCGTCATCGCCATCGCGTGCGTCGTGCCCTCGCTTTCTCGCGATCTCGACATCCATCGCGCGAGCGCCGATTGCTCCCAGATGGCAACGGATTGCGTCACTTCGGCACGCGATGGGATGAGCATCGCCGGCGTTGCAGGTCGGACGAGGTCGATTCCATAGGCTCGTCGCGTGTAGAGCGTCCGCGTGGTCACGTGCGCTCGTGCACGCTCGGCCGAATCCGGATCGCCGCGGCCGATGAGCGGCGGAATCGCACGATCGAGAACGAGACTCAGCAGCAGGATCGCCGCGATCCCGCTGAAGGCGATCTTGACCTGGCCGGTCCATCCGAAGATCACGACCAGCACCGCCGTTACGAGCGTCAGGACCGACAGGCCGAGGTTGATGGGAATGCGTCCGTCGAGGTCGGACGGCGTGAGCGCACCTCCCTCACCGGTGCCGGAGAGCAGAACGTCGAACGCCTCGAGACGATGGCTCCACGCCAGCGTCATCATCAGCACTGCACAGAGTACGACGAGGTGGCGGCGGACGTAGTTCGAAATGTGCAGCCGTCCGCGTTCCCAGCGCAGGCTCGGGGTGAGCGCGTAAAGAAAGATGACGAGCACCGTCACGAGCAGAGCGGCGATCACCGACCAGTAGTACAGCTCCCGCTCGACCGGTAGCCAATACACGTAGAATCCGAGATCGCTCTGGAAGTGTGGGTCGGCCTCGTTGAACGGAACGCCGATGCGGGACAGCATGAATGCGGTCCACGTCTCCGCCGGCAGCGTGACGAGGGCGCCGAACAGCACGGCGATGGCGGCAGCGACGGCGAGCAGGTACGGTGAGGGCACCTCCTCCGCGATCTCAATGTTGCCTAACCGGCGTGGCAAGCGCAGGGACACGACCGTACGACGGACGGCCCAGAGGTTGATGAAGATGAAGGCGGTCGCGACGGCACCCGACGCTAGGCGCAACGTGGTGACCGTCGCGAAGCGGGCGCGCCACAGCGGGAGCGCGCCCATAGCCTCGTACCAGCGGTAGTCGGCGTAGGCGCCGGACAGCGCGCGCCCGGCAAGTAGCGCTAAGGCGATTCCTCCGATCGCGAGGAGCCACCAGCGCCTCGCCTTCACGCTAGACCGTCACGCCCTGGGTGCGCAGCCACCCCTCCATCTCTTCGCGGATGGCCGAGAGCCGCTCCGGCGTGCGTGCCTCGAAGCGCGTGACGAGCACCGGTTGCGTGTTGGACGCACGGATCAATCCCCACCCGTCGCCGAAGTTCACGCGGACGCCATCGACGCCTACCGTGTCGTACTTCGACGCGAAGTGGCTGACGGCGCGATCGACGAGCCCGAACTTCATCGCCTCGGGCACTTCGACGCGAAGCTCCGGGGTGCTGACGAACTTCGGTACGTCGGCCAGAAGCTCGGTAACGCTCTTGCCGGAATCCGCCACGATTCGAAGCAGTCGCGCGGCGCCATACAGGGCGTCGTCGTGGCCATAAAACCCTTCCGTGAAGAACATATGGCCCGACATCTCCCCAGCGATCGGCGCGCCCAACTCCTTCATTTTGTCCTTGATCAGTGAGTGGCCCGTCTTCCACATCACCGGCGTTCCACCCGCCTTCTTGATCGCATCAGGCAGCGCCTGCGAGCATTTCACATCGAAGATGATGGATTGACCACGTCCCGTCCGCGCCAGGACATCGCGCGCATAGAGAATCAGCACGTGATCGCCCCACACGATGCCGCCCTTCTCATCGATCACGCCGATGCGGTCGGCGTCGCCGTCGAATGCGACGCCGACATCGGCGCGGCCGCGCTTCACTCCAGCGATGAGGTCGTGAAGGTTCTCGACGACGGTCGGATCGGGGTGGTGATTGGGAAACGTACCGTCGCTCTCGCAGAACAGCGTCTCGAGCTCGACCCCGATCGCCTCGAGCAGTTGCGGAGCGACGAGGGCACCGGCGCCGTTACCGCAATCCGCCACCACTCGCAGTGGACGAGAGAGTTTCCCGATGCGCTTGGCGATGTCGTCGACGTACCGGTCGATGACGCGCTCATCGCGCGTGCGCCCACGTCCGCCGGGGAACTTGCCCTTGGCGATCAGTCCATAGAGCGCCTGAATCTCCTCCCCGTGCAGGCTGCCTTTCCCGACGCTCAGCTTGAAGCCGTTGTACTCCGGCGGATTGTGCGAGCCGGTAATCTGGATGCCGCCGACGACGTCGACATTGTGGAGCGACCAGTACAGCAGCGGAGTCGGGACGATGCCAACGTCCACCACATCCACCCCCGACTCCGTCAGCCCACGAACGAGCGCGTCACGAAGGGCCCTCCCACTCGGGCGATTGTCGCGGCCGACTGCGACGGCTCCGCGCAGGCCATGGTCCCCGAGGTACGCCGCATACGCGCGACCAATGGCGTCGGCGGTTTCCGCATGGAGATCTCTGCCGACGATCCCGCGAATGTCGTACTGCCGAAAGATCTCTTTGGCGATGCTGGTCATCGTGTGCACTCGCGAGGCAATGACACCTGGCAGCCGTCCGATCGACGCGGCGTCAGGGCTGCGTGGCCGGCGCGCGCGGTAGCTCCTCGGACAGATGCACCAGCTGTGGAAGGCTTCGACGCGCGACGCGCAACACCGGCCGCGGCCAGATCCCGACGACGAGTAGCACGATCGCGCAGGTCGCGATCACGAACCGCGTCATGCCGGGTACCTTCAACGGGCTCGGCGACTCGGCCGGGCGCGCCTTCATGAACATGACCATCACGACGTACAGATAGTACCCGGCCGAAATGAGGCTGGTCAGGACGACCCAGATCGCGAGATTTGTCTGCGAGGGTGGCCGAAGCGCTGCCTGCAGCACGTACCACTTGGCGAAGAATCCCATGCCCCCGAAGATCGGAAAGCCAAGCAGCGCCAGCATGAACACTGCCATCGCGATCGACAGCCCGGGGCGAACCCGCCACAATCCCGCGTAGTCCTCGATCTGTTGCCCGCGCTCGCCGGTTTGCGCGAGCGCCATGACGACCGCGAATGCCCCCATCGTCGCCAGCGTGTACGCGAAGACGTAGAACAGATACGCGGATGCCCCCTCGAAGTTGCTGACGACAACGGCGACGAGCAGATAGCCAGCATGAGCGATGCTCGAGTACGCGAGCATTCGCTTGATATTTTTCTGCGCCAGCGCCACCACGTTCCCGACCACCATGGTGACGACCGCCAGATACCAGAGGGGTTTGTGCCAAGCGCCATTGAGGTACGGGAACGCCTCCATCCAGATCCGCAGAAAGACGGCGAACGCCGCCGCCTTCACCGCCGCCGCCATGAACGCCGTCATCGGCGTGGGAGCGCCCTCGTAGACGTCGGGCGTCCACATGTGGAAGGGCGCGGCAGCGACCTTGAAGCCGAGTCCGACGATGAGCAGCGCAACGCCCGCGAGCAGCATGGCGTTCGTCGCAAGGTTACGAGCCAGGATGGCCGCGCCGATGTCGGCGATGTTGGTGCTGCCCGTGGCGCCGAACACGAGCGCGATCCCGTATAGGAGAAAGCCCGTCGAGAACGCGCCGAGCAGGAAGTACTTGAGGGCGGCTTCAGCCGCGCGGCCGCTGCGGCGATTGAGGCCCGCCAGCACGTAGACGGCGATCGACATCAGCTCGATGCCGAGAAAGACGATCATCAGGTCTCGCGCGGCAGCCAGCAGCATCATCCCGGCCGTGGCGAACAGGATGAGCACGTGCGCCTCGGCGATATCGATGTGCTCCCGTTCGAGGTAGTCCATCGACAGCGCGATCGCGAGGATCGCGCCGAGCAGGATCAGCACATCGGTCGCCCATCGAAACGGGTCGACGGCGATGACACCGCGTGTCGCGGTGTGCCCTGCCCACCACATGTAGACGACGCCCGCGAGCGTAAGCACGCAGAGGACGATGCTCCAGCGTCCCACGTCGCGCTGCCGGCGCGACGTTTCAGCACCCCACGCGCTGGCGAGGAGTAGAATCATCGTGCCCGCCATCAGCAGGAGATCGGGCGCGAGCGCGAAGGTAAGGTCGAGTGGTCGGACCAGATCGAAGCGCACGTTATTCACCCGGCCGCATGCCCGCGGACCGATCGGCGTTGCTCCCGCCGACCAGCGTAATGAACGCCGCGGCCGACCGCTCCATCCGATCGAGAATCGGCTTGGGATAGATCCCGATCCAGAGGATCGGAATCACCAGGGCCGCCATGATGACCGTTTCGCGCACGTTGAGATCGGTCAGTCGCTCATTCTCGGCGTGAGTGACGGGCTGGAACAGGATACGCTGAATGGCCCACAACAGATACGCCGCGGCGAAGATGACGCCCGTCGTCGCGATCACGGTCCAGATGGGTTGCGTGCGGAAGCTGCCGATGAGAACCAGGAATTCACCCACGAATCCGTTCGTTCCGGGGAGCCCGATGGAGCTCAGTGACACGATCGTCAACATCGCCGCGAAGAGCGGCACCACTCGGGCGATGCCACCATACGCATCGATCATCCGGCTGTGCCGGCGCTCGTAGATCATGCCGATGAGAAAGAAGAGCGCGCCGGTGGAAATGCCGTGGTTGATCATGACCATCAACGCACCCTGAACGCTCTCGAGCGTGAGCGCGAGGATGCCGAGCATGACGAAGCCGAGGTGGCTGACGGACGAATAGGCGACGAGCTTCTTGAAATCCGGCTGCACCATCGCAACCAGTGCGCCGTAAATGATGCCAATGACGGCGAGTGCCAGCATGGTGGTACGAACGGCGGGCGACAACGCCGCGTCGGGGAACAGCGGCATCGCGAACCGCAGGAAGCCATACGTGCCCATCTTGAGCATGATGCCGGCGAGGATGACCGATCCCGCCGTGGGGGCCTCGACGTGCGCGTCCGGCAGCCAGGTGTGGAACGGGAACATCGGCACCTTCACCGCGAAGGCGAGGAAGAAGGCACCGAATAACAGGAGACCGGCCGTCCGGCTGACATCGATGGTCCGCAGCAGCGCATCGTAGCTGAACGTCGGAGCGCCAGCCTGCCAGGTCTGAATCCAGAGATACAGGATCGCCACCAGCATCAGCAGCGAGCCAATCATTGTATAAAGAAAGAACTTGATGCTCGCGTACAAACGCCGTTCACCGCCCCAGATGCCGATAATGAAGTACATCGGCACGAGCATCACTTCCCACATGACGTAGAACAGGAGCAGGTCGAGCGAGATGAAGACGCCGATCATCCCGGTCGTGAGCACGAGCAAGAGCGCGTAGTAGGCGGGGAGCTTCTCGCGCACGCTCGTCCAGCTGCCGAGCACCGACAGCGGCATGATGAACGTGGTCAGCAGGATCATCATCAAGGAGATGCCATCGATACCCACGACGAAGTTGGCACCCCATTCGGGGATCCACGGCTTCATGACGACGTTCTGCCAGGTGGTGCGGCTCGTATCGAACGTCCACCACAATCCAACGGAGACGAGAAACTCCACCAGTAACGTCACGAACGCGATGACACGCGCGCCGCCGGCGTTGGCGATGTCATCCGGTCGTCCGCGTCCGATGCGCGCGAGGTAGATGAGGATCGCCCCGACGACCGGGATGATCAGCAGCGCGGGGAGCACCCACCGCTGGTAGCCAATGTCAGCGAGGAGCTCGAGCATGGCCTAACGAAGGGTGAAGGCGCCCAGCACGACCAGCACGCCGAGGACGATCGCCCAGGCGTAGGTACTCACGCTGCCCGTCTGCAGATACGAGCCGGCGCGACCAAAGAAGCTCATCACCTTCGCGCTGCCATTCACGATCAGTCCGTCGATGAGCCACTTGTCGGTGACGGTCCAGAGCAGCCGTCGCGACACGCCGACGACGGGCCTCACGATCGCGCGATCGTATGCTTCGTCCACATACCACTTGTTCGCCAGCACGCGGGCGAACCCACGCTCCGGCACCGCCTGATGCTTGGGCACGACCCGCGCCGGCTTGAGCCGCACAAGCGCGAACGCGATGCCCGCGACCGCGATGGCGACCGCTGCCCCGATCAAGAAGTACTCGGTCCGGTGCGTGAGGTGCACGGGTTCCCCTCCCATCACGGCAAGCGCGGGCGCCCCGACCACGGGATCCAGCCAGTGATGGAGCCACTGCGGAGGACCGAGGACTCGCAGCAGCTCCGGAATGTTCAACCACCCGCCGATCGCGCTGAGCACGCCCAGCACCACGAGAGGGAGCGTCATTACCCAGGGCGCTTCGGCCAGGTGCGTCCGCTCGCTCTCGCCGGTGCGATTCGGCCCGTGGAAGGTGTAGATCATCATCCGCGTCATGTAGATCGCGGTGAGCAAGGCGGTCAGGAGACCGATACCGTAGATGACGTAGAGCAGCGGCCCACCCGGGATGCCTAACCAGGTGGCCTCGGATAGCGTCGAGTGGCTCGCGCGCGCGAACACGCCGGCGAGAATCTCATCCTTCGAAAAGAATCCCGAGAGCGGCGGAATGCCGGAGATCGCGAGCGTCGCGATCCACATGAGCGCAAACGTCCACGGGAGGTACCGCCGTAGCCCACCCATATTGCGCATGTCCTGGGCGTCGGCATGCGAATGCGTCGCGTGATAGGCACGGTGCATCGCGAAAATCACCGAGCCGGAGCCGAGGAACAGCAGCGCCTTGAAAAAGGCGTGCGTCACCAGGTGAAAGATTCCGGCCGCGTACGCCCCGACGCCGACGCCGACGAACATGTATCCCAGCTGCGAGACCGTCGAATAGGCGAGCACGCGCTTGATGTCCCATTGTTTGAGACCGATCGTCGCCGCGAGCAGCGCCGTGAGCGCGCCAACGACCGCCACTGTGAGGCTCGCTACCGGGGACAGGGCGAACAGCACCGCGCTTCGCGCGATCAGGTAGACGCCCGCCGTGACCATCGTCGCCGCGTGAATGAGCGCCGATACCGGGGTCGGTCCGGCCATGGCGTCCGGCAGCCAGGTGTACAGGGGAATCTGCGCGCTCTTCCCCGCGCACCCGAGAAACAGAAAGAGGCAAATGGCAGTGACGATCGCCGGGGCGAGATCGCCCGCTCGCTGCGAGATGCCGACGAAATCGAGTGCCGCGATGTTCGCGTACAGCAGGAACATCGCGATGAGAAAGCCGAAATCGCCGATCCGGTTCACGATGAACGCCTTCTTGCCAGCGTCGGCGTTCGCCTTGTCGCTGAACCAGAACCCGATCAGCAGATACGAGCAGAGTCCCACGCCTTCCCAGCCGACGAACATCACCGGATAGCTCGCGCCCAGGACGAGCACCAGCATGAAAAAGACGAACAGGTTGAGATACGCGAAGAACCGTGGATAGCCCGGATCGTCGCGCATGTAGCCCACGCTGAAGAGGTGGATCAGCGCTCCCACGCCGGTGATCACCAGCACCATGATCATCGACAGCTGATCGAGCTGGAATGCCGCGTCGATGCGGAAGTCTCCGACCGGCATCCAGGTGAAGTACCGTTGGACGAAGGGCTGCTCGAGATGCTCCGCGCTCGACATCGCGGCGAACATCGAGGCAGCGAGCCCAAACGCCGCGAACAGCACGGCGGGTCCGATAATGCTCGCTAGCCCCGCGTATCGATGCCGGGGAGGGGGGTGGTGGACATCATGTCCCGCAACATGCGGCGTATCCGCATGGACGGCCTCGTGGCCGACCGGATGACCATGCGCCGACTCCGCTCCGGGGTCGCCCGGACCGCGATGGTACGCCGACGCGACGGCCAGCAATCCGTTGAGTACGAAGCCGGCGAGGGGAAGCAGCGGGAGCAGCCACATCCAATCGGCCACCGTCCCACTCAGCGGATGCGCGGTCGCCGCGGCGACTTCCTGAAGGAGCATCACCCGCGCATGAGGTTGATGTTGCGAAGGTCCACGTTCTCGTGGTGACGGAAGATGCCGATGATGATCGCCAGCCCAACGGCCGCTTCAGCCGCCGCGACCGTCATGACGAACACGACGAACACCTGCCCCGCGATGCCGTACAGCTTCGACAGGGCCACAAAGGAGAGATTCACCGCGTTGAGCATGAGCTCGACGCACATGAAGATGATGATCGCATTGCGGCGGGTGAGCACGCCGATGACGCCTATGATGAACAGAACGGCGGAGAAAAAGAGCGCTTCCTGAATCATGTCACTCTCCGCTTGGCCAGGATCACGGCGCCGACGATGGCGGCCAGGAGCAGCACGCTCGTGATCTCGAACGCGAGGAGATACTCGCGGAAGAGCGGCGCCGCGACCTGATCGATAACACCGGCCTCGACCTCCCTCGGGGCGGGCACCGGGGCCGGCGGCGTGTCGTCCTTCCACAGCACGAACACCTCCGCCAGCAATAGCAGACCGACGAGCCCCGCCGCGAGCTTCGTCTTGCCGCCGACGATATCGGTGACGTCGGAGGCGTGGCCGAGATTGAGGAGCATGACCACGAAGAGGAACACCACCATGATCGCGCCCGCGTAGACGAGCACCTGGATCGCACCGATGAACTGGGCGTCCATCATCACGTACAGGGCGGCAAGGCAGAACATCGTGTTCACGAGCCACAGCGCCGCGGCCACGGGACTCTTGCGCGTCACGAACGTCACCGCCGAGACGATCGCGATGATGCCAAAGAGGTAGAAATGGAACGTGTAGAACAGGCCCATCACTCGCCCTTGGGATCGGCGGGGTCCCACATCTCACAGACCGGATGCGTTTGCGCGGTCAGTCGCTCGAGGTCGTAGACGAAGCCCGCGCGGCTATACTCGGCATTCTCGTAGTGCCGCCCCACGTGAATCGCCTCCTCGGGACACACCTCCTGGCAGTAGCCGCAGAAGATGCAGCGGAACTCGTCGATCTCGTAGACGAGCGGGTAGCGATTCCCCTCTTCGTCTTCCCCCGGGATGAGCTTGATGCAGTTGGCTGGGCAAATCTGCGGACACAGGCCACACGCGACGCACTTCGCTTTCCCGGTCTCGTCGGTGAGCATCCGGTGCGTGCCGCGCCAGCGTCGCGAGATCGGCTCCTTCTCATCCGGATACTGCGTCGTGACCTTGTGCGGGTTGAGGAGATGCTTGAAGGTGAGCGCCATGCCCTTGAGCGTCGCGCGCACGTAGCTCACCTGCTCGGTCGGTCTGGACACGACCTTGACGCCGATCGCCATCAGTCGCCTCCCGGCGCGGCCAGCGGTGAACGGGACCGCATCGCACGCAGGCGACGCAGCTGCTCGGGGTTCACGCGTCCCGACGCGGGGCTGATGATCCGCCCACTATCGAGAATGAGGAACAGGACGCCGGCCAGCACCAGATTCACCACCCCGAGGATGATGCCGGAGGTGGCGCCCGGCCGGATGCCGAGCAGGTCGAGAATCAGCAGCGTGCCGGCAATGAGCACGATGTACACGAGGGCGACGGGGAGCAGCACACGCCAACCGAGCGACATGAGCTGGTCGTAGCGGAATCGCGGCAGCGTCCACCGGATCCACATATAGAAGAAGAGGAAGAACAACACCTTCAGGGCGAAGAACAGTCCCGTCAGGAGTGTCTTCCCGAGCGACCAGGGCGCCAGGTTGTCCCACAAGGTGAACGGAATGTCCCAGCCACCAAAGAACAATGTCACGAGGAGTGCGCTCGCCGTGACCATGTTCGAGTATTCGGCGATGAAGAAGAGCGAGAACTTCATCGCGCTATACTCGGTGTGATACCCCGCGATGAGCTCGGACTCCGCCTCTGGAAGATCGAATGGCAGCCGGTTTGTTTCGGCGAAGGCCGCGATCAGAAAGATGATGAACGCGACCGTCAGCCCGAAGAAGTTCCAGACCGTGGTCGCCTGCTGCCAGATGATGTCGTTCAGCGCGACGTTCCCCGCCACGAGAAGCACCGCCACCGTCGACAGGCCCATGGAGATCTCGTAGGAGACCATCTGCGCACTCGAGCGCAGCCCACCGAGAAGCGAGTATTTGTTGTTGGAGGCCCACCCCGCCAGCACAATGCCGTAGACGCCCAACGAGGCGATGGCGAGAATGTAGAGGAACCCGATCGGCAACGGTGCGACGACCATCTCGATCAGCCCGTTGTCCGTCGGCAGCGGTGACGCGAAGGGGATGACCGCGAACGTGAGCATGGCCGGGATGAAGGCGAGCGCGGGCGCCATCACGAACAGCGGCTTGTAGGCCGCATCGGGATACGTCTCTTCCTTCATGATGTTCTTCAGGCCATCCGCCGCCGGCTGCAACAGGCCGTGCCATCCAACGCGATTCGGTCCGTGCCGGTCCTGAATCCACGCCGAGATCTTTCGCTCAGCGAGCGTCAGCAACGCCACACCCACCATGAGGACGGTGAACACGACGATCATCTTGATGATCGTCGCGATCACGAACACGGATGTGGATGTAGGAGGCAGCTGCGGATCCGCCACCTGAAGCAGGGCGAACGCGAGCGTCCAGGTCATCGGGCCGCACCCACCGGCGACATCACGGGCAAGCCGCGAAGCCCGAGCGCATCGTAGGACATCCCCGCAAACTCGGGGCACGCCGCGGCCAGAGCGGCGAACACGTCGCTGGCGAGGAAGTAGTTGCCCGACTCCCCGCTCTTCGCGAGCAGATCGCCCAGCACCCACCAGCTCGGTCGCGCCATTCCCGGAGCAGCGCGAGCCTGCAGAAACCGCTGCACGCGCCCGCGAAGGTTCGTAAAGGTGCCCTCTTCCTCCACCATGTTGGCGATCGGCAGAACCGCATCCGCCGTACGCAGGATCTCGGGCAGGGCGGTTCCAATGACGACGACCGCCGCCGCGCGGCCGAGATCACCCGTATCGAGCACCGAGGGATCGGCGTCCACGAAGAGAAGCGCATCACCGCCTCGCAGGCCCGCCAACGGCGAGTCGGAACGACGGAAACCAAGGAGCTCCGCACCGTGGACGTTCGCGGCGCGATCGGATCGCAGCGCGAGATCTTCGACGCCGACGAGGGGCGCCTCGGGGCCGCGCTCGACGCGGAACGCGCCCGTTCCCTCGCCGCGACCGAGCATGCGCGAGACGAGATAGAGCGCCTCGTTCGACAAGGATGGCGAGACGACCGCATGAATGCGCTTGCCGGCGAGCACCTTGGCCGCGGCGGCGATTGCGACGTCCCACTCCGCCGCCGCCAGACGATCGCCATGCCTGACGAGCGGTGCCTCCAGGCGATCGGTGCGATTCATCCAGCGATAGTTCAGCCGGCCGTAGTCGCACATGAAAAACTTGTTGACATCCTCATTGGGGCGCGGGCGAAGGCGGACGACCATGTTGTCGCGCGTCTCGACCATCACGTTGCAGCCCTGCGTGCAGTTGGGGCACACGGATGCGGCCCGGTCGAGCTCCCACGCGCGCGCCTTGTTCAGAAAGTCCTTCGAGAGGAGTGCACCCACCGGGCACAGATCGACGACGTTCCCCGACCAGGGATGCGTCAGATCCTGACCCTCGAACTTCCCGATCACCGCGCGATCCCCGCGCTCACTCACGTTCAGCACCGGCTCCTGCGCGACATCGTCCATGAAGCGGACACAGCGGGTGCACAGGATGCAGCGATTCGTCACGTACAGCACGTCACCGCCGAAATCTTCTACGGGATTGAATCGCTTCGGCTCGACGAGACGACCTTCCGAGCGCCCTTCGGCAAAGGTGTAGTCCTGCAGCTCACACTCACCCGCCTGATCGCAAATCGGACAATCCAACGGATGGTTGATGAGGAGAAACTCCAAGACACCCTTGCGCGCTTCGAGTGCTTTCTCGGTATGCACGTGCACGACCTGTCCCTCGGCAACCGCCGTCGCGCATGCGGGCGCGAGCTTGGGTGCCTTCTCGACTTCGACCAGGCACATGCGGCACACACCGGCCACGGGGAGCCCGGGGTGATAGCAGTAGTGTGGGACGAGCACGCCAGCGGCTTTCGCCGCTTCGAGAATGGACGTGCCTTCCGCAACCTGCACCTGACGACCTTCGATCGTCAGGGTGATCATCTTGGCTTCGCTCATCAGGCCGCCGCCGCGCTGCGCATGGGGCAACGCTTTCCGTTTATGTGCGCCTCGAACTCGTGCCGAAATTTCTGAATGCCCGACACGACCGGTGCCGCGCAGGAATCGCTCAGCACACAGATCGTTTTCCCGGTCATGTTCTCGGACAGCTCGAGCAACGTATCGAGGTCCTGCGTGGTCCCGCCTCCATTCTCGATGCGCTCGAGAATTTTCGTTACCCACGCCGTCCCTTCCCGGCACTGCGTGCACTGCGCACAGCTCTCATGCGCGTAGAACCGCGCAAGGCGCCCGATCATGCGCACCATGCACACCGAATCGTCGAAGACGATGACGCCGCCGGATCCCAGCATCGATCCTTGCGCCACGAAGCCCTCGTAATCCATCACAGTCGCGTCGGCTTCCTGCATCGTCTGAATCGGGACCGATGACCCGCCCGGAATCACGGCTTTGAGCGTGTGGCCAGGGCGCGCGCCACCGCACATGTCGTGCAGGAACTCGCGGAAGGGAAAGCCGAGCGTCACCTCATAGTTGCCGGGGCGCGCGATGTTGCCGCAGACCGAAAAGAGCTTGGTGCCGGTGCTCTTCGGGTTCGACAGCGACATCGCCTTGTACCACTCGGCGCCGTTGGTGAGGATGTGCGGAACGGCGGCGAGAGTCTCGACGTTGTTGATCGTGGTTGGCTGACCGAACAGGCCCGCCACCGCTGGGAAGGGCGGCTTGATTCTCGGATTACCCCGCCGTCCCTCGATGGAATTCATCAGCGCCGTTTCTTCGCCGCAGATGTAGGCGCCGGCGCCCTTGTGGATGTAGACGTCGACGCGCTTCCCCGTTCCCATCGCGTTCTTGCCGAGAATGCCATCGCGATAGGCTTCATCGAGCGCGGCACCCACCGCCTGCAACGGCTCGGTGAATTCCCCGCGGATGTAGATGTAGCATATCTCCGCACCGATGGCGTACGACGCGATCGCACACCCCTCGATGAGGGCGTGTGGCGTCCACCGCATGATCTCGCGGTCCTTGAACGTGCCCGGCTCGGACTCGTCCGCGTTGCAGCAGAGGTAATGCGGCTTTCCATCCCCGGGCTTCATGAACGACCACTTGAGCCCGGTCGGGAATCCCGCGCCACCTCGGCCGCGAAGTCCCGAGTCCTTCACGACGTTGACGATGTCCGCCGGCGCCATGCCCAGCGCTTGCTCGAGGGCGCGATACCCCCCGCGCGCGCGCCACCCCGTGAGTGTGCGGGCCTCGGAGTCGCCGAAGTGTGTGGACAGGACGGGCGTCTCGCGCGGATGGCGATTGTGCGGAAATCCCATTACTCGAGCTTGCTGAGGATGTCGGGGACTCGGTCGGGTGTCACCGATTCGTGGAATTCTTCGTTGACCATGACGGGAGTGGCAAAACCGCAGGCGCCGAGGCACTCCACTTCGATGACCGTGAATTTCCCGTCCGGGGACGTCACGCCGAGCTCACGCGTACCCGTGTGCTCGAGAAACGCCCGCACGACGTCTTCGGCGCCGCAAGCGCCGCACGGCGACGTCGTGCACACCTGGACGAAGTATCGCCCGACCGGATGCTGGTGGTACATCGTGTAGAAGGTGACCACACCCTTCACGTACGCCGGCGTGAGCTCGAGCACTTGAGCGACCTCGGCCATCGCCGCCTCGCTCACCCAACCCCGCTCGCGCTGAACGATCCAGAGCGCGGGGAGGAGCGTCGCCATCTTCGTCGGATACCGGGTCAGGACCGCCTCGAGCTCGGCGCGTGCGGCGCCGACGAAAACGGGACGGTATTCGTCGGCGTGCGCGTGCCGGACGTCGCCGTGCGACGCGTGCGCGGGGGACGCTTGTGCCGCGCCGAGCTCGGCGGGCGTCACCGGTCGATCTCTCCCATCACGATGTCGATGCTCGCGTTGATCGCGATCACGTCGGAGAGGAGATGGCCCTCGACCATCTTCGGGATCGCGGAAAGATTGACGAAGGAGGGGGGACGGATGCGCCATCGTACGGGCTTGGATGTCCCGTCGGAGACCATGTAGTACCCCTTCTCACCTTTCGGGCTCTCGACCGCAACGTACGACTCACCCACCGGCGGACGCGGGCCCTCCATCACCTGCTTGAAGTGATGGATCATCGACTCCATGTCGCTCATCGCTTTCGATTTGGGCGGCAGAACGACGCGATGGTCATCGACGTTCACCGGCCCTTCGGGGAGGCGATCGGCGGCCTGCCGGAGAATGCGCACCGATTGCCGCAGCTCCTCCATGCGCACGAGGAAGCGGTCATACACGTCGCCATTGGTGCCAATCGGTACGTCGAAATCGTAGGTCTCGTAGTCGAGATAGGGGAAATCCTTGCGCACGTCGTAGGCGACGCCGGATGCGCGCAGCATCGGGCCCGACAGTCCGTAATTCGTCGCCTCCGCGGGGGTCATCGCGCCGAGCCCGACCGTGCGCCCCACCCAGATCGCGTTCTTGGTGAGCATGCGATCGACTTCGTCGATCGTTTTCGGGAAGGCGGCGAGGAAGGCGCGAAGTCCATCGAGCCAGCCGTCCGGAATGTCGGCCGCCATGCCGCCAACGCGGGTCGCCGTCGTCGTCAGGCGCGCGCCCACCCACGCCTCCAGAAGCGTGTACACCTTCTCCCGTTCCTGGAAGGACCACAGAAAGGGCGTGAACGCGCCGATGTCGATGCAGGTCGTGCCCAACCATACGAGGTGCGAGATGATCCGCGACAACTCGGCAGCGATGACGCGAAGCACCGCGCACCGCTCGGTGATCTCGATGCCAAACAAGCGCTCGGCGCCGAGCGCGAACGCGACGTTGTTGCCGATCGAGTTGAGATAGTCCTCACGATCGGTCCACGGAATGATCTGATTGTACTGGCGGTATTCACCGATCTTCTCGAAGCCGCAGTGCAGATAGCCCACGTGGGGGATGCACCGCACGACGGTTTCGCCGTCCAGCTCGAGCACCAGCCGCAGCACCCCGTGTGTGGCGGGATGCTGCGGACCGATGTTGATCAGCATGTGTTCGCCGCCGAGCTCCGGCTCGAGCATCGGCGGCTCCTCGAGCGCGATCGCCGATCCGCTCGCGTCGGTCACGAGCGGGGTACGCACCGGGCGTCCGCGCTCATCCAGTCCAGTGGTGGCCAGCGCCACATCGACCGTTCGCCTGGTGGTTGCCATTATTCGCCGGTCCGCTCCCCTGCTTTCAAACGCTGCCGCATATCTTCCGGCAGATCCTCGAACGCGTCGGCGATCGACAGCTCCTCCATCGAGTAGCGCGCTTCCGGATTCGCCGCCAGCGCCTGACGAAGCTGCTCGGCGCGCGAAAAGCGGCCGCGCAGCGGAAAATCCTTTCGCAGTGGGAAGCCTTCACGGTACTGCTCCCACATCAGGATGCGGCGAAGGTCGGGATGGCCGGTGAACCGAATGCCGAACATGTCGTAGCACTCGCGCTCGAGCCAATCGGCGCCGCGGTATACGGACCAGACGCTCTCGACCTCGAGCGGCGTACCGCGCGGGAGCTCGACCTTCAGGCGAAGGAATCGTCGCCGTGGAAGCGACCGCAGATGCCACACGACCTCGAGCGGGGGCTCCGGGTCGCGGAATTCCACGCCCGTGACGTCGGAGAGGTAATCGTACTGCTGCTCGGGATCATCGTGGAGCCAGCGAACGATCTCGAGGAGCCGCTCGCGCGCCACGACGACGGTGGTCTCCCCCCAGACGACGTCGATGCGGCGAATCGCATCCCCGAAGCGCGCGCGCAGCGACTCGGCGGTCGGGTTGGCGGGTCCGCCTCGATGAGGAACGTTGTGCGGTGTCACGGGCGCCGGTCCGGCGGCGCCACCGTCGCCCGCGCGGGCGACAGGCGAGCTCGAGGTCACAATCCGGAGCGCGTCTGGTGGACAGAGTTGCCGAACGGCTCCGACAGCTCGTCGATCGCCGCGGGTGGAATGTAGAGGCCGCTCTTGGGATCAGGCTCCATTTCGCGCCGAATCGTCTCGTCGCCCATGTGCTCCTGCTTCACCTTTTCCTGCAGGAGGAGAATGCCATACAGGAGCCCCTCCGGTCGCGGCGGGCAGCCGGGAACGTACACATCGACAGGGATGATCGTGTCGATCCCCTGAACCACGGCGTAGTTGTCGAACATGCCGCCACTCGACGCGCATGCGCCCATCGAGATGCACCACTTCGGCTGCGGCATCTGCTGCCAGATGCGCCGGATGACGGGGGCGAGCTTGAAGGGGACGCGACCGGCGCAGATCAGCACATCTGCCTGTCGAGGGGAGAAGCTCATCCGCTCCATCCCGAAGCGGGCGAGGTCGTATTTGCTCGCCGCGGTGGCCATGAACTCGATCGCGCAGCACGCCGTGCCGAAGGGCATCGGCCACAGGGAATTGGCTCGCGACCAATTCACGAGCGCATCGAGCTTGGTAGTGACCCAGTTCTCTCCGCCGGTGGCCTCGACGGAACGCGGCTCCGGGCGCGGGCTCAGTCCCATTGCAACGCTCCCTTCTTCCACACGTATACGAACCCGACGATCAGTATGGCCATGAACACGAGCATCTCGACGAGACCGAACATCGACACTTGCCCGCTCGGGCACAGCCCATCCACCAGAGGGCCCGTGCAGCTCAAATTGCGGAAGTATGCCCCCCACGGAATCAGGAACACGGTCTCGATGTCGAAGATGATGAACAGCATCGCGACCATGTAGAACTTGACCGAGAAGCGCTCGCGCGCTTCGCCGAGCGCGGGAATGCCGGACTCATACGCGGACTGCTTCACCGGCGTGGGCCGGGAGCGCATGGTCAAGTGGGAGAGGCCGATCATGAGAATCGCGTTGAAGACGACGAATCCCATGAGGAGCAGGACCGGCAAGTACGTGCGCGACATCAGTCTCCGGACTTCGTGAAATTTTTCACGTTCTCCAGTCAGCGAATATTATTGCGACGAGAAAGGCGATGGAAGGGAGCGAACGAGGAACGAGGAACGAGGAATGAGGAAGTGCCTTGAAGGCGAGGCGTACCGACCGTACGGTGTCGCTTCCTCATTCCTCGTTCCTCGTTCCTCGTTCCGGTAGCCCTTCAGCAAAACCCTCCCCGCGCCATTACATTCCCCGCGCCCACGACGCCGCCGACGGTCAGATCGTCGAGCCCACCATCTCCTAAAGTCCTTTATCATGTCCATCAAGTCGGATCGCTGGATCCGCCGCATGGCGCGCGACCACGGAATGATCGAGCCGTACGAGGATCGGCAGGTTCGGCAGGGCGTGATCTCGTACGGGGTGAGCTCCTATGGCTACGACATGCGGGTCGCGCGTGAGTTCCGGATCTTCACCAACGTGCTGAACTCGATCGTCGATCCGAAGGCGTTCGATCCAAAATCGTTCGTCGAGTTCGAGGGGGATGTCTGCATCGTCCCCCCGAATTCGTTCGCGCTCGCGCGCTCGGTCGAGTACTTCCGCATTCCGCGGAACGTCATGACCGTGTGCGTCGGCAAATCGACGTATGCGCGCTGTGGGATCATCACGAACGTCACGCCCTTCGAGCCCGAGTGGGAGGGCTACGTGACGCTGGAGATCTCGAATACGACTCCACTCCCCGCGCGGATCTACGCGAACGAGGGGATCGCGCAGGTGCTCTTCTTCGAGGGGGATGAGGAGCCCGAGGTGTCGTACAAGGACAAGGCCGGCAAATATCAGAAACAGCAGGGCGTGACGCTGCCCAAGCTCTGAGCCGAACTGCCGGCCTTGCGTTCTAGAAGAACATGATCGCGAGCAGAATCAGAACGACGGCGATCCCCGCGATCGACAGCCACATCGCGCTCCCCTTCCCCGCGGATACTTGCGCGAGGGTCCCGGGATTATTGCGGGGACTCCGGCGACGCTCTTCGCCGACGTGCGCGCCATGATCCGCGACGCCCGGCGTGGCGGGCACCGCATCCGCGCCGCCGAGCGCGGCCTCGTCGAGCTTGCGTGAAACAGGGCGATCCGCAGGCACGGCGCGCTCGGCCGGCGTGCCTGCCGGATAGGTGCGATCGATGGGACGACCGGGCTGGTCGTCCCGCGGGGTCGGGGCAGTCAATGGTCTCTCCGGTTGCGTACGGGAGGGTCCGAATGCAGCAACCGCGCCAATGAGGTGCGCGGGCTCGGAGTGCCCCCCTCGGTTCGTGGTTTTTGGCTCGTGCTCGAAGTCACATCTCCCCAGATGACTCTGCCCGCTCCTCCCCCCCGAAGAACGACGCCTTCAGAAAATCCCGGTTCATTCGCGCGATCACATCGATGCTGATCAACTTCGGGCAGGCGTCCTGACACTCGCCGATGTTCGTACAGTTGCCGAACTCCTCCATGTCCATCTGGGACACCATGCGGAGCACCCGCTTCGAGCGCTCCGGCTGACCCTGCGGCATGAGACCAAGATGTGCGATTTTCGCCGCCGTGAACAGGGACGCCGAGGCGTTGGGACAGGCAGCGACGCAGGCGCCGCAGCCGATGCAGGCGGCAGCGTCCATCGCCGCGTCGGCATCGTCCTTCGGAACGAGGAGCGCGTTCGCGTCGGGCACACCTCCGGTTCGCGCGCTGATGTATCCGCCGGCCGCGATGATACGATCGAGTGCACTGCGATCGACGACGAGATCGCGCACGACCGGGAAGGCCTTGGCGCGCCACGGCTCGACCACGATCTCCTGTCCATCGCGGAAGCTTCGCAGGTGTAGCTGACAGGTTGCCGTTCCCCGCATCGGCCCATGCGCGACGCCGTTGATCATGAGGCTGCACGATCCGCAAATGCCCTCGCGGCAGTCGTGATCGAACGCGATGGGAGGCTCCCCCTTCTCGATGAGTCGCTCGTTGATGACGTCCAGCATCTCGAGGAACGACATGTCGGGCGAGAGATCCGGCGCGTCGTAGCTGACGAAGCCTCCCCTCACCTTGGGCCCGGCCTGTCGCCAGACGCGCAGCCGCAGGCGCATCGTCACTTGTAGCTCCGTTGCGCGAGCTGAACGTTCTCAAAGACGAGCGGTTCACGATGCAGCCGCGGCTCCGAGCTCTCACCCGTGTACTCCCAGGCGGCGACATACGCAAACCGCTCATCATCGCGCCGGGCCTCGCCGTCCGGCGTCTGGTGCTCTTCCCGGAAATGCCCCCCGCACGACTCCTCGCGATGCAATGCATCGCGACACATGAGCTCGGCGAATTCGAGGAAGTCAGCCACGCGATTGGCCTTCTCCAGCGCCTGGTTGAGCTCCGCGTCGCTGCCCGGGACCGTCACGTTCTCCCAGAATTCGGCGCGTATCTCGGGAATCCGCCGTAGCGCTTCGTTCAGGCCCGCGGCGGTTCTCGCCATTCCGCATTTGTCCCACATGAGCGTGCCGAGCTCACGGTGAAACGAATCGACGGTTCGAGAGCCGGCGATGGAGAGAAGTCGCTTCGTCTTCTGCCCGACCCCCTCGAGAACGCCTCGCACTTCCCGGTGATCGGCGCCGACCTTGTCGAGCTTGGCCGTGGCGAGATAGTCACCGATCGTGACTGGAATGATGAAGTAGCCATCGGCCAGGCCTTGCATGAGAGCGCTCGCGCCGAGCCGGTTGGCGCCGTGATCGGAGAAGTTCGCCTCCCCGAGTACGTGAAGTCCGGGAAGGGTGCTCATGAGATCGTAGTCCACCCAGAGGCCCCCCATGGTGTAGTGCACCGCTGGGTAGATGCGCATGGGAACCCTGTACGGATCCTCGTCCGTGATCCGCTGATACATCTCGAACAGATTGCCGTAGCGCTCCTCGATGGTTTGGCGCCCGAGCCGCTGGATTGCATCGGCGAAGTCGAGATACACGCCGCGGCCACCGGGACCTACACCGCGCCCCTCGTCACAGACTTCCTTGGCCGCTCGCGAGGCAATGTCGCGCGGAGACAGGTTCCCGAAGCTCGGATATTTCCGCTCGAGATAGTAGTCGCGCTCCGCGTCCGGAATTTCGTGTGGCGGACGCGCGTCGGCGGGCTGGCGCGGCACCCACACGCGGCCGTCGTTGCGAAGGCTCTCCGACATGAGCGTGAGCTTCGACTGGTATTCCCCGCTCACGGGGATGCACGTGGGGTGGATCTGCGTGAAGCAGGGGTTTCCAAAGGCCGCTCCTCGCTTCCAGGCACGGAACGTCGCAGTCACGTTGGATCCCCGGGCGTTCGTCGACAGATAGAAGACGTTCCCGTACCCGCCGGTCGCGAGCACGACGGCGTCGGCGAGGTGCGGCTGGACCTCACCCGTTACGAGATGACGTGTCACGATCCCGCGGCAGCGGCCATCGACGATGATGAGATCCAGCATCTCGGTGCGGGGGTGCATGGCCACCGTGCCACGCGCGATCTCCTTGCACAGCGCCTGGTAGGCGCCGAGGAGAAGCTGTTGCCCCGTCTGACCGCGCGCGTAGAAGGTGCGAGACACCTGCGCACCGCCAAAGGAGCGGTTGGCCAGATACCCGCTGTATTCCCTCGCGAACGGGACGCCCTGGGCGACGCACTGATCGATGATGTCGACGCTGATCTGGGCGAGACGGTAGACGTTCGCCTCACGAGCACGAAAGTCTCCGCCCTTGATCGTGTCGTAGAAGAGCCGCCAGATGCTGTCGCCATCGTTCTGGTAGTTCTTGGCGGCATTGATGCCGCCTTGCGCGGCGATGCTGTGCGCGCGACGCGGGGAGTCCTGAAAGCAGAAGCAGCTCACCTGATAGCCAAGCTCGGCAAGTGATGCGGCAGCGGAGGCACCAGCCAGGCCCGAGCCCACTACGACCACCTTGTATCGCCGCTTGTTCGCCGGATTCACCAGCTTCATCTCGAAGCGGTGTCGGTCCCACTTCTCCGCGAGCGGCCCCGACGGGATCTTGGCGCGTAGCTCCATCGTCGGCTTACCGAAGCGCGCCGATCAAGACCGCGATGGGCACGCTGACGAATCCGAGCGGGACCAGCACCGCGAGGATGGTCGCGAGCCGCCGTCGCGCCGCGTTCACACGTACGTGCTCGATGCCCAGCGTTTGAAACATGCTCCACGTGCCGTGATACAGATGCATTGCCAGCGCGAACATGGCGACGATGTAGATCCCGGCGACCCACCACACGCGAAACGCGGTCGTCACGTTGTGGTAGGGCGCGAGGTGGATGAAGTTCGGGTGCGCCTGGCCGGTCGTGAAATGCAGAATGTGATACACGACGAACAGGAGCAGGGCGACACCGCCCCATCCCATCGTTCGCGACGCCGGGCTCGAGGCTCGTGGGTCGAAGCGCTGATAGCCTGTTGGCCGGGCGGCTCTCGCGCGAACGGTCAACTGCGCGGCCGCGACGATGTGAAGCACCACCGAGACGAGCAGGAGCGCGCGCACGCCCCAGAGAAGAATCGGCATGGTGCGCAGGTTGGCTGCATAGCTGTCGATCGCACTCGGGCCGACGAAAATCAGAAGATTGGCGGTGACGTGCGCGAGGAGATAGCCGACCAGCACGATGCCGGTCACCGCCATCACAACCTTCTTGCCGATCGTGGAGCCCCAGAACCGCCCGAACGGCATGGCGTGATCAGAGCTTGAGAACGCCCATCGGCTCGCGGACCGCCTCGGCACTCTTTTCGAGATCCGTGCGCTCCTGCGGTGTGAGCTCCACCTCGATGATCTGCTCGAGGCCGTTGCGGCCGAGCTTGCAGGGCACCCCGAGAAACAGGCCGGACATGCCGTACTCCCCTTCGAGCCACGCCGCGCACGGCAGCACACGCTTCTTGTCGAGTACGATCGCTTCCGCCATCTGCACCGACGCCGCCGACGGTGCATAGTACGCGGATCCGGTCTTGAGAAACTTCACGATCTCCGCGCCGCCGTTGCGGGTGCGGTCCACGATCGCGTCGAGCGTCTTCCTGTCCATGAGCTGCGTGACCGGGATACCACTCACTGTGGTGTACGAGATGAGGGGGACCATTGTGTCCCCGTGCCCGCCGAGCACCATCGCCTGGATGTCTTCGACGGAGACGTCCAGCGCTTCGGCGAGAAAGGAGCGATACCGTGCCGTGTCGAGGACACCCGCCATGCCGAGCACGCGCTCACGCGGAAAGCCCGTCACCCGCTTCGCCACGTACGCCATGACGTCGAGCGGATTCGACACCATGATGAGGATCGCGTTGGGCGACGTGCGCTTGACCTGTTCGGAGACCTGCTTGACGATGCCGGCGTTGGTGTTGAGCAGATCGTCACGCGACATGCCGGGCTTGCGTGCGATGCCGGCGGTGATGATGACGATGTCGGAGCCTGCGGTCTCCTCGTAACCGTTGGTGCCGATCACGCGGGTGTCGAATCCCTCGATGGGCGCGGACTCCCACTGATCGAGCGCCTTTCCTTGTGGAACTCCCTCCACGACGTCCACCATCACGACGACCTTCGCCAGCTCCTTCTCCGCCAGGCGCTGCGCCGTCGTCGCGCCGACATTTCCGGCGCCGACGACGGTGATCTTGTTGACCATTGCGTGTACGCGCGTTGTGAGTGACGCGCGAAAGTTATGCGGCCCTTGCCTTCGGTGCTACTGGGCTCTCACGACTGGCATCCAGGTTCAAGGTTGGGACGCGGATGACGCGGGTTTAGCGGATTCCGCGGATTGCTCCTGGTGCCGATAGCTCTCCTCTACAGGAGCAAGTAGCAGTGTTTTTTTCCGCGCGAGGAGAGCTCTCGGCGCGAGGAACGATCCGCAGAATTCGCTGCATCCGCGGAATCCGCGTCCCCCCTTTGAACCTGGATGCCAGTAATGATGTTGTCGTGGCGCGGTAGCGATGACTTCCTCAGCCGCCGACCTCCGACAACGCGCGCAGCCCGCCGACATTCATCTGCAGCAAAGCGTGCTCTCGCGGCTTCTCGGCCAACGCTTGTGCGTAGAGCGGGACGAGATCTTCACCGCGGCGCAGCGGATCTCGCAGGTTGACCTCGTGATCGCCGAAGAGGCAGGTGCGGAGGCGGCCATCCGCGGTGAGGCGCACGCGATTGCATGTCTCGCAGTACGTGTGCGTCATCGGGGTTATCACGCCGATCGTCCCCGGCGCGGCTTGAAAGCGATGGTATCTGGCAGGTCCGTTCCCGCGGAGCGGCGGGCTCGTCGGGCGCAGCGCACCCACATGGGCGATTCGAGCGAGGACCTCATCGCTCGGCACCACGTGCTCCCAGGTCAGCGAGCGGAGATCCCCAACGGGCATGAGCTCGATGAATCGCACGTGCCAGGGATGCACCAGCGTGAGCCGCGCGAAGTCTTCGAGCTCGTCGTCGTTGATGCCGCGCATCACGACGACGTTGATCTTGATCGGATCGAGCCCCGCGCGTTGCGCCGCCATCGCCGCGCGCACGGGATCGAATGGAAGCGACCGCCGGGCGATCGCGGCGATCCGCTCCGGACGCAGCGAGTCGGCGCTCATGTTCACCCGATCGAGACCCGCAGCCCGCAGCGACTGGGCCATCGCCTCGAGCTTGACCCCGTTCGTGGAGAGGGCGATGTCTTCGATTCCCGGAATCGCACGCAGCATTGCGACAAGGCGCTCGAGCTGCGGCCGGAGGGTCGGCTCCCCACCCGTTATGCGCACACGCCGCAAACCGAGCGGCGCGAGCTCACGCACGATCGCGGCGATTTCCTCGTAGGAGAGAATGTCACTCTTGGGCAGCCACTCGAGGCCCTCTGGTGGCATGCAGTAGAGGCAGCGGAAATTGCACCGGTCGGTGACCGAGATGCGCAGGTACTCGATGCGCCGCCCGAACTGATCGACGAGCCCGCTCACCGCGCGGCCTCGGCGCGAGTCGCGGTCGGATCGACCCACTCGCGTGATCCGTCGACGTATTCCTCGCGCTTCCAGATCGGCACTCGGCGCTTGAGCTCCTCGATGATGAACCGTGACGCTTCGTAGGCCTCGGCGCGATGCGGATGGGCAACCCCAATGACGACACTCGCCTCGCCCAGCGTGAGCTGGCCGACGCGATGCTCCACGACTACGTCGCTCGTTCCAAACCGCGACGCCGCTTCAGCGACAATCCCTTCGAGCTCGCGCACGGCCATGGACTGGTACGTCGTGTATTCGATTCCGCTTACGGCCCGCCCGTCGTTCACGTCGCGCACGGTGCCCACGAAGAGAAGCGACGCTCCGTTGGCGACGCCAGCGATCTCCGCCAGCACTGCCGAAGGATCGAGGGGAGTGACGACGATCGCGGCGCGCATCAGCCCCCCGCCACCGGAGGAATCACCGCGACTTCATCTCCGGGACGCAGTACCTGATCGTGGCGCGCATAACGCTCGTTGACGGCGACCAGCGGCGCCGGCGGCAGACGACGTTCGGGGTCGAGCGCGTGCAGCTGCCGCAGCAGATCGGCAACCGTCGACCCGGTCGGCACTTCCATCTCGAGCTGGCTCCGCCCGAAGACGTCCGCGTACGAGGCGAAGAACAATGCCGTGATCGTCATGTCGTACTCTCGCGAGGGGGCGCGGAAGGAGCAAGAGTGTGGTGAAACGAGAAGCGCGCCGTAGCCCCTGGCAGGCTCGGCGCGCAGTCATTCAGGAACTCGTTGTCACGCTTCCGTTTCGCTTGCCTCTGTCTCCGACTCGAAGTCCTCGACGCCGGCCACCATGGCGCGCAGCTCCTTCGACGGCTTGAAGACGGGCACCGGGCGCGCAGAAACCTCGACGGGCGATCCGGTGCGAGGGTTGCGCGCCATTCTGGTCTTGCGGTGGCGAATCTTGAACGTGCCGAAGCCGCGAACCTCGATATTCCGCTGCTCCTTGAGCGCGTCCTTGATCGCGTCGAGGAATGCGTCGACTACGCGCGCGCAATCCTTCTTCGAGATCATGGGACCGGCAGTCCGCGAAATCTGCGCGGTTACGCGCTCGACCAGATCGGCTTTCGTCATTCGTTAGCCTCGTCGTGAGACAGCCGATCGTCCTTGATCGGTGCGTCGAACATAGGACGTTACCTATTGTGTGTCAACCGTTTGGCTCGCTTCGTCCTACCGCGCGCGGACCGCATCGAGGAACTCGCCGAACAGAGGTCGGGCGTCGTGGGGACCCGGCGCCGCTTCCGGGTGGTACTGGACCGCGAAGATCGGCAGCTCGCGATGCCGCATTCCTTCAATCGTGTGGTCGTTCAGATTGATGTGAGTGACCTCGAGAGCGGGCGCCCCGGGAATGCCGGTTTCGTCGCCCTCGACCGCGAATCCGTGGTTCTGAGACGTAATCAGGACCTGCCCGGTGTCCATCTCACGCACCGGATGATTCCCGCCGCGATGCCCGTACGGCATCTTCGTGGTGCGCCCCCCGAAGGTGAGACCCAAGAGTTGGTGGCCCAAGCAGATACCAAAGATCGGGACCTTCTTCGCCGCGATCGTCCGGATGATCGCGGGTGCGTACGACACCGCCGCGGGATCTCCTGGGCCATTCGAGAGAAACACCCCATCCGGCTTCATCTCGAGCACCGCTTCCGCCGTGGTGTCGGCGGGCACCACCGTCACGCGGCACTCGTGCTCGGCGAAGAGCCGCAGGATGTTGCGCTTGATGCCATAGTCGTACGCGACGATGTGGTGTGGCGCGCCGGGATCGCCCCACTGATAGCGCTCTCGGGTCGACACGCGCGAGGCGAGGTCGAGTCCCTCCATGGAGGGGCACGCGTCGAGCGCCGCGAGAGCTTCAGCGCCAGGTGTCTCGCCCTCGGCGATGACGCCGCGCATGACACCAATCGACCTCAGATGCTTCGTGAGCCGGCGCGTATCAACTTCTTCGAGAATCGGAATTTGAGCGTCGTTCAACCAACTTCTGAGGTCACCGGTCGCGCGCCAGCTCGAGAAGGTCGTCGAAAGCTCTCTGACGATTGTCCCTGCCACCTGAGGCCGCGCAGACTCCGGATCCTCCGTGTTGATCCCGTAGTTGCCGATCATCGGCGCCGTCATCACGACGATCTGGCCGCGGTACGATGGATCCGTGAACACCTCCTGATACCCAGTCATGTTCGTGGTGAACACGACCTCGGCGACGGTCGGCTCAGCGGGGTCGCGCAGCCGACCCCGAAAAAGGGTTCCATCTTCGAGAAGAAGGAACCCTGTTCGAGAGCCGGCCGGACCGCTCGCGATCACGGTTGCGGTGTCGCCGGAGTGCCCGGTTCCGCCTGCGTGGGTGCGTTCTCGAGAGGAATAGGAGCCTGGCTCGCACCAGGCGTCGGCGCCGTGGGAGCGGCCGGCTGTCCCGCCGTCTGATCGAGAACGGAGCGCGATGTCACCGCGCGCGAGGACATGAGGGACAGCACGAAGCCAAGGAGGAGAAACACACCTCCGAGGTACCAGCTCGCCTTCGTGAGCACGTTGCCCATTTGCCGTGTCCCGAAAAACGAGTCCGGCGATGTCCCTACGCCACCAAAAGTGGCGGCAAGCCCACCGCCCTTCCCGGACTGCATCAGGATGGCGGCGATGAGGAAGATGCTCGCGAGAACGAGAATGACGATCAGGAAAGTATACATCGGGCGATGGGAAGGGTGTCGCGCTAAGCTTCGTAACCTACGCGAGTTACGACACTCGGTCAAGGCCGCTCAAGAACGCGCGATAGTCGCCCATCCCTCGGCATCGAGGCTCGCGCCGCCGACGAGGAGGCCGTCAATGTCCTGAGCAGCGAGCAGGGCCTGAGCGTTCCCCGTGTTGACACTCCCGCCATAGAGAATCGGAATCTCGTTCGCCCGCTCTGCCGCCAGCTGCTTGAGCGCGCCGCGGATCAACACGTGAACCGCGCTCGCGTCACGAGGCTCCGCCGTTTGCCCGGTACCAATCGCCCACACGGGCTCGTAGGCGATCAGCATCTGCGCCATGTGCGCGGGGTCGAGATCGGCGACTCCCGCGTGCAGCTGTCGCAATACGACGGCCTCGGTCTCACCAGCGCGCCGCTCCTCGAGCCGCTCACCCACACAGAGCATCGGACGTAGTCCGGCGCGAGCCGCGGCAGCGCATTTTCGGCGGGTCGCGTCGTCGGTCTCACCGAACACGTGGCGCCGCTCGGAATGTCCCACGAGCGCGACACGCGCGCCTGCATCGCGCGCCAGTGGCGCGGAGGTCTCACCGGTGAACGCGCCCTTGTCTTCCCAGTGGATGTTCTGGATCCCGAAAAGGATGTCGGGACGGTCTTTCGTGGCGGCGACCATCGCCGGCAATGTCACCGCGGGCGGGAACATGATCACCGAGCGATCCGAGCGTCGCGCATATCGCGTGAGAAAGGTGCGCATGAATGCCCGTGCGTCGCTCGGCCCATGGTTCATCTTCCAGTTGGCGGCGAGCACCGGCTTGCGCATTACGCCCTCGCGTCGTCGAGCACCGCTACGCCCGGGAGCGTTTTCCCCTCGAGAAACTCCAGCGATGCACCGCCACCGGTCGACACGTGGCTCATCCGATCTTCCAAATGCATTTCGGCGACAGCCGCGGCGGAGTCACCACCGCCGACGATGGTCGTGGCACCGGCATCGGTTGCGCTGGCAAGCGCTTCAGCGACGGCGCGTGTGCCCGCATCGAAGGGCTTCGTCTCAAAGACGCCCATGGGCCCGTTCCAGATGACCGTTCGTCCGTTGGCGATCTCACTCGCGAACGCGTCGACCGACTGCGGACCAATGTCGAGCATCGCCTGATCCGCGGGAATGGCATCGCGCGAGACGACGTGAGCCTGCGCGGCCTGCTCGAGCGATGGCGCGACCACCGCGTCGTTAGGAAGGACGAGCTTGTCTCCCCCCCGATCGAGCAGCTCCCTGGCCATGGCCACCCGATCCTCCTCCACCAACGACTTGCCGGTCTCGAGGCCCATCGCTCGAAAGAACGTGCAAGCCATCGCGCCGCCGATCAGCAGTCGGTCGACCTTCGGCAGCAGCTGCTCGATCACATCGATCTTCCCGGAGATCTTCGCGCCGGCCAGAACGGCCACGAATGGGCGTTCGGGATCCGCGAGCGCTCGCCCGAGATAGCGCAGCTCCTTCTCCATGAGAAACCCGGCGACGGCTGGCTTCAGGTGCTGCGCAACGCCCTCCGTAGAGGCATGTGCGCGGTGTGCCGCGCCGAAGGCGTCGTTGACGTAGAAGTCGCCGAGGCGGGCGAGCGCTCGCGCCAGTCGCTCGTCGTTCGTCTCCTCACCGCCGAGGAAGCGCGTATTCTCGAGAAGGAGGACCTCGCCTTCGGGAAGCGACATCGTCGCCTTCAAGGCCTCGTCCGTGTCGGTCGTCTCCACGAAACGAACGCGATACCTGGTGAGCTTCGCCAGGTGCCGCGACACCGGCTCGAGTGAATGCTTGAGATCCGGTTTCCCCTTCGGGCGCCCGAGATGAGACAGCACGATCACTCGCGCACCTCGCTCGGCGAGATACTCGAGCGTGGGAAGCGCAGCGCGGATGCGCGTGTCGTCTGCCACGTGACCGTGCTCGTCGAGGGGCACGTTGAAGTCCACGCGCACCAGCGCCCGACGGCCGCGGATCGTCGACTCCGGAAGGTCGGCGACCGTCTGCTTGTGGAGGACGGCGAGCACTAGTTCCTCGTCCCGATCATTGCGAGTACGTCGACGCATCTCGACGCGTAGCCCCACTCGTTGTCGTACCAGCCACACACTTTCACGAGGGTTCCGTCGATGACATTGGTGCTCTTCGCGTCGAGCACACACGAAAATGGATTGCCGATGAAGTCGACCGAGACGAGCTCGACCTCCGTGTAGTCGATGATCCCCTTCAGAGGACCGCTCGCCGCCGCGCTCTTGAACGCGGCGTTCACCTCGTCGACCGTCGTCGGACGCTCGACCTCGGCAATCAGATCCACGAACGAGACATCGGGCGTCGGGACGCGAATCGAGATGCCATCGATCTTGCCCTTCACTTCGGGAATCACGAGCGAGGTCGCCTTGGCCGCACCGGTCGTCGTCGGGATCATCGAGAGGGCAGCCGCGCGCGCGCGCCGGAGATCCTTGTGCGGGAGATCGAGAATCTGCTGGTCGTTGGTGTAGCTATGCACCGTCGTCATGGAGCCGTGACGGAATCCGAACCGATCGCGCACGACCTTCACCATCGGCACGAGGCAGTTCGTCGTGCACGACGCGTTGGAGATGATGTGATGCTTCGCGGGATCGTACTTCTCGTGATTCACACCCATGCACAGCGTGATGTCCTCGCCCTTCGCGGGGGCGGAGATCACGACCTTCTTCGCGCCGCCCGCGATGTGCGCCTTCGCCTGATCGGCGTTGGTGAAGCGCCCCGTCGACTCGAGAACGATGTCGACTCCCAGGTCCTTCCACGGAAGCTTGGCGGGATCCTTCTCGGAGAGGACGGTGATCTCGTCGCCGTCGATGATCACCGACTTCTCGGCGGAGCGAACATCTCCTTCGTACGTGCGGTGTACCGAGTCGTACTTGAAGAGGTGGGCGAGCGTCTTGGTATCGGTGAGATCGTTGACGGCGATGAAGTCGAGATCGGCGCCCTGCTCTTTGGCGGCGCGCACGACCTGCCGGCCGATGCGGCCGAATCCATTGATGCCTACACGAATTGCCATGTCGGTCGAACTCCAGTCGAATTAGCGGTCGCCACTGGCGGGCGCCCTGCCGAAGGTTACGAAGCTCACGATGCGCGCGCCGCCATCGAGCAGCGCCGATGCGCATTCCACGAGAGTGGCACCGGTTGTCACCACATCGTCGACGAGGAGGAGATGCGCACCGCGAAGTCGCGCGCGTGTGCCGGCCACCGCACGAAATGCGCCGGAAACGTTGCGGCGCCTCGCCTCTGGTGTCAACCGCGTTTGCGTCTCGGTCATGCGTGCTCGAACGAGGACATCGTGCCACACAGGAGTGTGCCAGTGCTGCGCGAGCTCGTGAGCCAGACGGGCGCTCTGATTGAATCCGCGTTCACGCTCGCGCGCTCCTGATAATGGAACGGCTACGAGCGCAGTCCGTTCCCGTACCACATCCTCGGGCCACTGCACGCGAGCCATCCGCCACGCCATCGGAGAGGCGAGAGTGTGCCACCCACCGTACTTGAGCTCGTGCACCAGCGCCGATCCACTGCCGCGATCGACCCAACACACCGAGCGCCCGCACCGCACGTAGGCGGGCAGGAGGTCACACCACGTGCATCGGCGCGGACCGAGGGGATGGCCGCACCGGTCGCAGCGTGGCGCCGGTAACGCGACGACGCGGTTCCAGCAGCGGGCGCACGCGAGGCCGCGATCAGAAGGATCATTGAGGCGCCCGCATACGACGCAGGCGCGTGGGAGCATGAAGTCGAGTGCGGCGTGCGTCCACTCGCGCCAGCCGCTGATCGGCGGCTTCACATGCCGGCCGCGGTCACGAGCGCTTCGCGCATCACGTCGCGTGGGGCGGCGATGCCGAGCCACCACTCGAAGGCCAGTGCCCCCTGCTCGAGGAGCATGCAAAGTCCGTCCAGTGCGGAATGGCCGTGTTGGCGCGCCGTTCTGACCCACGCGGTCTCGCGTCGCTGGTAGACGAGATCGAGAACCACCGCGTCCGCGCGCAGGCTTTCGATTGCGACCGGGAACGCGTCGTCCGCTTTGAGGCCGAGCGAGGTGGCGTTGACCACAACGGTCGCGTTCCGAACTGCCTCCGCGGCAGTCGCCGCCACCGTACTCACGATCGGAAAACGCGCCGCCAGGGCGGCCGCTCGCGTCGTGGACCGATTGAAGAGGGATACGGTCGCGCCGCTCCAGCGCTCGAGCGCGGTAAGCACGGCCGCGGCCGAGCCACCCGCGCCGAGGAGCGCGACACGCGCCCCGGTGCGGAGCGCTCCCGCCTCTCGCGCCAACGCGTCGAAGCCGCCGACATCCGTGTTCGTCCCCTCGAGCTCACCATCCTCGGCCACGCGGAAAGTATTGACGGCGTTCACGCGCCGAGCGATGGCATCGGGACGCGAGCAATGGCGACCCATCGCCTCCTTGTGCGGGATGGTCACGTTCCCGGCAGCACGCGCGGCGACGAGACGCTTCAGGACACTCTCGAGTGCTTCAGGCTTGACGTCGATCGCTTCGTACGTGATCGGCAACCCGGCGTACCGAAGCGCGGCGTTTTGCAACGCGGGCGACAAGGAGTGCGCTACCGGGTGTCCGACGAGGACGAGACGACCCGGTGCGCGTCTCACGATCGTCCCGGCGTCCGCTCCGTCGCGATGCGCTCTATCGCGTGCTGCACCTCGCGATCGAGCTCATCGAACGCGGACCGGTAGTCGTCGAGGTCGCCGCCGAAGGGGTCGGTGATGGAGCGATCGCTGCGTCCCTTCGACGCGTAGGACGAAAGCAGGTGCGTCTTTCCGCTGCCGCCGAGCGCTTCGATCCGTTCGACGTGATGCGGACCCATGGCGAGAATGAGGTCGCTCCCGCTGACGAGCTCGCGCGTGAGGAGCCGCGCCCGATGACCTGAGAGGTCCACCGAACGCTCCATTGCGACGAGCAATGCCCCGTCCGATGCCGGTGCGCCGTCCCACGCCGCGGTTCCGGCGCTCCCGACCGAGATCTCGGCCAGGCTGCGTTCCGCGGCGAAGCGGCGCGCGAGCGCTTCCGCAATGGGACTGCGGCAGGTGTTGCCGGTGCAGACGAAAAGCACGCGCATCGGCTCAAGCATCTCCAATCAGGTCTGGCACGCTCTCGCGCAGGGTTGCGGCGGCGATAGCACCCGGCCGGATGACTCGGGGGCGCGTGCCTGTGCAATCTACCACCGTGGACGGCGGTGAGGAGGAGAGGCGTCCGCCATCGAGTACGCGAAGGGTTCCTCGCGCCATGGCATCCGACCACTGCGCGACGATCTCCGACGCCGAAACGGCCGCCGGCGAGCCCGGGCGGTTGGCGCTCGTCGACGTAATGGGCCGGCCGTATCGCTGAATCAGATGTGCGATTCCGGGATGCGACGTCCAGCGGACGGCCACACCCCCTTCGGGCCCGCGCAGCCGGTCGGGAACACGCCGCTCTCCTCCGGGGAGGACAAGCGTGAGGGGCCCTGGCCAGTGGCGCGCGGCGAGCCGCGCCGCATCGCCGGTGAAGTGCAGATCGAGCCGCGTCACCATATCGCTCGATGAGATCAGGATCAGGAAAGGTTTGCCCGGGGGCCGCCCTTTCAGCCTGACGAGCGCGTCCACCGCGTCATGATCGACGGCGCCGCCGAACCCGTAGACCGTCTCGGTCGGATATCCCAACACCCCAGCGCTCTCCAGGTGGACGATCGTCTCCGACACGGCCGATTCGACCTCCGCCGGCGACCAGAACGGAATCGCGCGCGGACCTGTCATTTCGCCACGCGCGTCATGGCTTCGATGAGAGCGAAATCGGATTCCTCGGTGATCTTCACTGCCCGCTCGCTCCCCTGCACCACCACCACCTCGAAGCCCTGCGCCTCGCAGAGCGCGGCACAGTCGGTGGCAAACTTGCCCGCGCGCTGCGCGTGGGCATAGGCGCGCTCGATCATTTGGCGAGGGAAGGCCTGAGGGGTTTGCGCTCGCCAGATGGTGTCACGCGCCACCGTGGCCGTGATGCGTCCCGCTGCATCGACTTCCTTCAAGGTATCCGTCACCCGAAGCGCCGCGATTGCCCCGCGACCCGAGCGCGCCTCGGTGATCACGCGGTCGATGACATCCATCTCCACCATCGGACGCGCGGCGTCGTGCACGACGACAATGCGCGCCTCGTCAGGCAGGTCCTCGAGGCCGCGCAGCACGGACTCTCCACGTTCCCGACCGCCGACCGAGACCAGGAGCCGGTCGATGTCGCATTGAAAGATCCAAGGCGGGGGGTCGCCCGCGTACTGGCGCGGGAGCACGCAAACGACCATCGCGACGTCGCGCCGCTCCTGAAACCGCTGGAGCGAGTGCAGCAGCATGGGCTTTCCGGCGACCCAGCGAAACTGCTTGAGCTCGGTGCCGCCCAGCCGCGAGGACGCCCCCGCCGCAACGAGGACTACCCCGACGTCCGGAGCGCTCGTCATCGCTCGAACAGATGTCGGAAGACGTCACTCACCGTGCGCACGCCGATGGCATTCACGTCACGCAGGCGCTTGGGCACGCCACGCTCGGCGAGATATGCCGTCGTCAGGCCCATCTTGGCCCCCTCGGCCAGGCGCCGCTCCGATTGTGAGACCGGCCGGATCTCCCCGCCCAGTCCAACCTCACCGAGGAACAGCGCGTGCGCTGGGAGCGCCCGATCGTATACGCTCGAAGCGAGCGCCGCGGCAACGGCGAGATCACCGGCCGGCTCGTGCAGCCTAACGCCGCCGACCACGTTGACGAAGACATCGAGCTGCGCGAATGGTAATCCGGCCCGCTTGTCGAGCACCGCGAGAAGCAGCGCGAGCCGGCGACTGTCGAATCCAGTCGACACGCGTTGCGGCGTGCCAAAACCTGCCTTCGCCGCGAGCGCCTGGATCTCGACCAGAAGCGGCCGGGTGCCCTCCATGAGCGCGGTGACTGCGCTCCCCGAGGCGACGTGGTCGCGGTCGCCGAGGAACAGCTCCGAGGGATTCTCGATCGGCACCAGACCCCCCTCGGTCATGCGAAACACACCGATCTCGTCGACGCCGCCGAAGCGGTTTTTCGTCGCGCGAAGGACCCGGTGATCGAGCGATCCTTCGCCCTCGAAGTAGAGGACGGTGTCGACGATGTGCTCCAGGGTCTTGGGCCCGGCGATGCCGCCGCCCTTCGTCACATGACCGACGACGAAGACCGCTGTTCCGCTTTCCTTGGCGAACCGCATGAGTCGGGCGGCACACTCGCGAACCTGACCGACGTTCCCCGGGGCGCCTTCGAGGTCAGCAGTGAAAATCGTCTGAATCGAATCGACGATCATGACCGCGGGTTCCATTCCCGCCGCAGTGGCGAGAACGGTTTCGAGTAACGTCTCCGTCAATAGCTCGACGTCGGCCGCGATATGCGCGAGGCGATCGGCTCGAAGCTTCACCTGCAGCGGAGATTCTTCGCCCGACACGTAGAGCACGCGCTGACCGTCGGCCTGGAGGGCCCCCGCCACCTGCAGGAGGAGCGTGGACTTGCCGATGCCCGGCTCACCACCGATCAACACCATCGACCCCGGAACGATCCCCCCGCCCAGGACGAAGTCGAACTCGTTGATGGCCGTTCGAAGTCGCCGTTCCTCCGACCCACGCACGTCACGGAGCTTGGCCGTCGCCACGACACTCCCGCCGACGCCTAACGCGGCCGCCCCTGCCTGCCGTCGGGCGGCGCCGGCCTTCCCGGCCGGCAGGCGGGCCGCTGCTTCCTCGACGAGGGTATTCCACTCGCCGCACACATCACATCGTCCGGCCCATTTTGGGTGCTCGGCACCGCATTCGGTGCAGCGGTAAACCGTTTTGACCTTCGCGCTCACGGGGCTTGGGCGCGTGCGCTGTAGTTCTCGAAGCGAGTGTACGCCTTGTGGAAGAACAGATTGACGATCCCCGTGGGCCCGTTGCGCTGCTTCCCGACGATCACCTCGGCGCGTCCTTCGAGCGAGTTGCCATCCTTGTCGGTGGGGCCCTCGTACATCTCCTGCCGGTAGATGAACATCACGACGTCCGCGTCCTGCTCAATGGCGCCCGACTCGCGCAGATCGGAGAGCTGTGGGCGCTTGTCGGTGCGCTGCTCCGTTGCGCGCGAGAGCTGTGACAAGGCGACGACCGGCACGGCGAGCTCTTTCGCGAGCGCTTTCAGCGAGCGGGAGATCTGACTGATCTCCTGGGTACGGTTCTCGGCATCGGACGTGCTCTGGATGAGCTGGAGGTAGTCCACGACGACGAGCCCGATGTTCGCGTCGGCCCGCAGCCGTCGGGCCGCCGAACGCATCTCGAGCAGGGTGATCCCCGGGCTGTCGTCGATGAAAATCGGCGCCTGCGCGAGAATCCCCGCCGCGCGAGCGAGGCGGGGGAAGTCGTCATCGCGGAGCATTCCCTTGCGAAGCTTCTGCGCATCGACGCGCGCTTCTCCCGTCAGCATGCGCTGCACGAGAGACTCCTTACTCATTTCGAGCGAGAACAGCGCAACCGGAACGTTGTGCTCAATGGCCGCGTGTTGCGCGATGTTGAGAATGAACGCCGTTTTGCCCATGGAGGGGCGCGCCGCAACTACGACGAGGTCCGACGGCTGGAATCCGGATGTCAGCTCATCGAGGTCGGTGAACCCGCTGGCGACTCCGGTGATCGACTTGCCGCCACGCTGCAGGGCTTCGATGCGCTCCATCGTCGGCCAGAGCAGCTCCTTGATGCGCGTGAATCCTTCGCGCCCGCGCTGCTGGCTGATCTCGAAAATGCGCGACTCGGCGTGATCGAGCAGCTCGCCAGCGGTTTGCCGCGCATCGAAAGCCTCGGCGACGATGTCGGTCGAGGCCTCGATGAGCCGGCGCAACAACGCTTTCTCGCGAACGATCTTCGCGTGGTATTCGACGTTCGCCGCGGTCGGAACCGCGTCGACGAGGAACCCGATGTAATCCTTCCCGCCGCTCGGCTCGAGCTCTCCTCGTCGTTGCAACTCATCGGACAGGGTGAGCGGATCGACGACGTCGCCGCGCTCGGAGATCGCGACCATCGCGCGGAAGATGCGCCGGTGCCCTTCGCGATAGAACATCGTGTCGTCCACGTGCTCGGTCGCGCGCAGGATCGCATCCTGGTCGATGAGCATGGCCGCGAGCACCGCTTGCTCGGCGTCCTCCGACCAGGGAGGACGCCGATCGCGGTACGCGTCACGCGGTGACTGAATCGAGAATTCGACGGACGAGCTTGACATCTTCCCAGGTGGGCTTCTTCCAGCCAGGGTTGCGGAGAAGGGCCGCCGGATGGTAGGTGGCGATGAGGGGCGTGCCGTGATACCAGTGCAACGCACCGCGCAGCTTGCCGATCGCCACCTTCGTGTCGAGCAGCGTTTGCGCGGCGAACGTCCCGAGGGCGAGGATGACCTTGGGGCGAATCAGCTCCACCTGCCGGACCAGGTAGGGACTGCACGCGGTGATCTCGTCGGGGGTCGGATTCCGATTCCCCGGCGGGCGATGCTTCATCACGTTCGCGATGAATACCTCCTCTCGGCTCAACTTAATGGCCCGGAGGATATCCGTCAGGAGTTTTCCCGCCTGACCCACGAACGGCCGTCCCGTCTCGTCCTCGGTCGCACCGGGCGCCTCCCCGATGCACATGAGCTCGGCCCTCGCGCTTCCCTCGCCAGGCACAGGATTGATGGCCGTCGCGTAGAGCGGGCACCGCGTGCACGTTCGCACCATCTCCGCGATTTCTCCGAGCGACGAGGCACGCGCAATCGGGCCGCCGAAGAGCTCCGCTTCCCCACCACCGACGACGAGGCCGGGTGGCGCGATCGCGGAGAGCTTGGTGGTTGAGCGGGGCGCTGAGGACGCTGATGGCGCTGGGGGCGCTGAAGGCGCTGAGGGCGCTGGGGGCGCTGGGGGCGCTGGGGGCGCTGGAAGAACATCGGCGCGCGCGATTCGCGCGACGGGTGTCGTCACCTCCGCATCGGCATCTCGCAAGGCTTGGCGCCAATCGCCCGCGGGCGCGGAGGCCGGCTGGCGCGATGCGGGCGCTCGCTTGCCGTGCGCGCCGACAATGCGCAGCACCTCGTCGACCGTGAGCGTGTCGAGCACCAACTCCGACTCGCCCATCTCCCGGCGCTGCTCGAGATATCGCCGGAATAGCTCCTCAACGTTCACGCAGCAGCGCCTCCACTCGGTCGAGAATGGCGTCGGCGACCTCGCTTTTGGGCATGAGGCCGAGCGGCTCCGTTCGCCCGTCGCGATGCACGATCGTCACCCGGTTGGTGTCGACCGCGAATCCGGCGCCGGGCTCGTTCGAATCATTTACGACCACCAGATCCAGGTCTTTTGCGGCGAGCTTCTCGCGCCCGCCTGTGAGTGCATCACCAGTCTCGAGTGCAAAGCCCACGACGATCGCGTGCGGCGGTCGGGCATCCCGCGTGCTTTTGAGAATGTCGGGCGTAGCCGCGAGGGCGATGGATTCGGGCCTGTCCTTCTTCTTGATCTTTTTCAGCGCGGGCTCCGCCGCGCCAAAATCGGCGGGAGCGGCCGCCATAACGAGCGCGTCGGCCTGGGGCAGCGCGGCTCTGACGGCGGTGGCCATCTCCTCGGTCGTCTCGACGGTTTTGACCTCGATCCCCGGAGGAACGGGAACCTCGAGCGGGCCCGCGACGAGCGAAACGTGCGCTCCACGCCGCCAGGCCGCCGATGCGATGGCCACGCCCATCTTCCCCGTGCTGCGATTGGAAAGAAACCGCACGGGATCCACCGGCTCGCGCGTGGGCCCCGCGGTCACCAGCACTCGGCGACCGCGAAAGGCCCCATTGGTCTCCAGCAGGCGGCCAATATGAGCGAGGATCGTCTCCGGCTCCGGCATTCGGCCGGGCCCACTGCCTTCTCCCGCCGCGAGCGCGCCCTCGTCAGGCTCGATCACGGTGTGACCGAGCTGCCGCAGATGCTGCACGTTCAGCTGCGTCTGGCGGTTCGCCCACATGCGATCGTTCATCGCCGGCACGAGAAGCACCGGCGATTCGGTCGCGAGCAGGCACGCGCTGAGCAAATCGTCGGCGAACCCGTGCGCCACGCGGGCGAGAAAGTCGGCCGTCGCCGGTGCGACGACGATCGCGTCCGCGGCCTTGGCGAGCGCAATGTGGTCGAGCGCGCGTCCTGCCTCGAACAGATCGGTGTGCACTGGCCGCCCCGTCAGCGCCTCGAACGTCACCGGCCCCACGAACTCCGTCGCCGCCCGCGTCATCACGACGTCTACTTCGGCGCCCTCGGACGTCAACAACCGAGCGAGCCACCCCGTCTTGTAGCTCGCGATTCCACCCGTGACGCCGAGGACGATTCGACGGCCGGCGTAGGGGCGCATGGGCTCGTTATTGGCCGCGACGCCGGGGAAGCACGCGGTACTCGATCGCGCCGTCGGTGAGCTCCTCGAGCGAGCGTGTCGTCAGCTTCTTCTCCCCCGGCCGCGACCGATCGCGCGGAAACTCGTTGATGATCCGCGCATACTTCGCAGCGACGAGCACGCCGAGGTACTTGTTGGCGGCGTGCTGCGCGACTTCGACTGGCGTGAAAACCTGCATGAGATCACTCGGTTGAATTGTTGTTCACTTCCCGCTCCAATCGCTCGGTCAGCGAGCGGACTTGCTCTTCCAGATTGTGGACCCGATCGCGCCGGCTCGCCTCGGCATCGATCACCGCCGAGACGCGGGCGACCGCGCGGTCAAGGTCATCGTTCACGACGACGTACTGATAGTCCTCCGCGTGTCGCAGCTCGTCCAGCGCGTTCATCATGCGTCGCGCCAGTGACGCGCGATCCTCCGTCTTTCTCGCTTTCAGCCGCTCGAGCAGCACATCCGCGGACGGCGGAAGCACGAACACCAGGACAGCACGCGGATAGGTCCGCGCCAGCTGCGTCGCCCCCTGCACGTCGATGTCCATGATGACGTGCTTGCCTTCCGCGAGCACCCGCTCGATCTCACTGCGCAACGTACCATACCACTGGCCGTGCACCTCCGCACTCTCCGCGAACTCGTCCCGCTCCCGCCGCGTTCGAAATTCCTCCGGCGTGAGGAAGAAGTAGTCTCGTCCCGCCACTTCTCCGGCACGTGGCCGTCGCGTCGTGCACGAGATCGAGTATCCGACATCCGCGCGCCGCTCCAGCAGCCGCCGCGCGATCGTGGTCTTTCCCCCTCCTGATGGCGCCGACAGGATGAGCGGAAAGGGATTCACTCGAGATTCTCGACCTGCTCGGCGATCCGCTCCAGCTCCTCCTTGACGGCCACGACGTCGTGCGTCATCCCGACATCACGCGCCTTGCTCCCGGTCGTATTTGCCTCACGAACCATTTCCTGCAGAAGGAACGCGAGCCGCTTCCCCACTGGCTCTGCTCCTCCGCGCCGCAACGTGTCGCGAAACGCCGTGATATGCGATCGGAAGCGGTCGATCTCCTCCGCGACATCCAGTCGGTCCGCCAGCAGCGCGATCTCCTGCGCGAGCCGCTGCTCATCGATCGGTACACCGCCCGTCAACTCCGCCACGGCCGCACGCAACCGCTCCCGCTCGGCGACGATGCGCTCCGGCGCCCGCAGAGCAATCCGCTCGAGGGCCTGTTCCACTACCGCGATCCGCTCTTCGAGCACATCGGTGAGTCGCTGTCCTTCCGACTCGCGCATGGCCGTCAGTGCCGTGATCGCCTGCCTAACCACCCCCACGAGCTCGTCGGCGGTACCGCTCATCTCGGCCGATCGTTCGCTGGTGATGACGTTCGGCATTCGCAGCACCGTTGCAACGCTCACGGGCTCCTCGAGTCCATGATCGCGCTGGAGCCGGCGAAGCGTTTCGAGCGCATCGGCAAACCGGCGCTCGTCCACCACGCTGTCACCGGCTACGTCGCGCTCGATCCGGGCGATGAGCGTGACGTGGCCTCGAGCGATCGCGCGCCGGAGCGCTTCACGTACCTCGCCCTCCCACCGCGATAACTCGGCGGGGAGCTTCAAGCTTGGATTGAAAAAGCGATGGTTGACGGTTCGAAGCTCGACACTCACCCGTGAAGCTCCCACCAGTCCCGCGGCGGCGCCGAACCCCGTCATGCTTCGGATCATGGCAAGTCGTGCAAGTTACGGTGCTGCAACGACCTTGTCAATTCCAGAAGTCCCAGCGAACGCCGTACAGCGTCGTCTGACGCGGCAGGCCATACCCTGGCACGAGCTCGTTCCCGCGTTGCCCGATGCTGTACCGCTGCCTCCAGAAGATGATCGCATCCACGATGCGGATCTCGAGAAGGGAGTTGAGCTCGTGACTGCTCAGCGCGATCGCGGGACCGGTGGAGGTCTGGAAGGACACGCCGTCCCGGTAGTCGTGACGGACCGAGATCAATGCCCCGAAGAGCCCGCTCGGAAACCGCTTTAGCCAGCGGGTACGGACGTACACCTCCGAGCGAACCTGCATCAGGGGTCGATACGACCCCTCTCGTTCCCAGCGAAAGGCGAACACATCGGCATGGATGGCCTTCCACACGCGCCCGCGCACGCCACCGAACAGCGCGGATGTCCGCCCCTCGTTCGTGCTGACGAAGCTCGAGTCGAAGATGATCGGCGGGATGACATGAATCGAGTCGAGAGTCACCGCCCCGCCGGTGAACCAGAGGTCCCCAATGCGCAGGCCGACTTCGCCGCGCGCGCTCATGACATCATCCGCGTCGGCCCCGCTCGGCGCACGACGGACCGCCGCCACCGCGGCGAACGACAGAAACGAAACGGGTGAGAAGCGAGCGGAGAGCTCAGCCAGAGACGTCGAGTCGCCATCACGCCACTCGGCGAGCGCACCGACCGCGCCTATCCGGTGATTGAGTCCGACGCGCGCGACGATGGATTGGAGCCGCTCGTCGCCGCCATACGTGCGACTCGTCAGGCTGGCGCGGAACGCGTTCGCCGACCAGCCGACCGCGCCGATCAGCTGATTCCGTGACCGATTCACCTCGAGGGTGTCCCGCGCGCTGTCTCGGGGTGGATCGATGCGCTCACGCGTGAACGCCTGCGAGGCGAGGACGAGCTGCGCCCATCCACCGCGCTCGGGATCACCAATGCCGACACGGCCATACGCATCGCGTCGGATGTAATTGATCCGCGGGATCGCGTACCCGTCGCCCCGCTCCTGGAGATTGCGTTGACGCCGGGCGCGAATACCGAACCCGTCGATGCTCAGGCGCTTGCCGGCCCAGCCGAGACGCGCGATCAGCGACAGCTCGTCGCCTCCACCGGATGGAACACCAGTCGTCCCATACTGTTGAAAGCCAGCCTGGGCCGCCTCGCCGTGGGCAAATCGCCTGCCGAGCCATCCACGATAGACGTTCGTGTCATCGTCGCCGGTGAAGATATCGGTTCGCGACGCGGTGCTCGTTCGCTCGACGCGCCACGATCGCAGATAGACGCGAAGCTCATCGGCGCCGCGCTCGACGAGCACTTCCTCGAGCGTCCACAGCTGAATCTCGGCGAGATCGAGGAGTCCGCCGGTGTCGTCATCGAACGACTCGATCTCGATTCCGTCGTAGAAAATGCGCACTCGCCCACCGCCGCCTAACCAGGTCACGTGCGCCGGTGTGCCGAGCCAGCCGGAACGGAACGCTGTCGCCCCCGGTATGCGCTCGAGCAACTCCATCAGCGTCAGTCCACCGCCGGCGAACAGCTCATCGCGTGTCCAGTGATACCGGCCAGCGACGTCCACGGTCAGCGGGAGCTCGGCCCGCGCGAGCGGCGCTTTCACGGTGTCCCGCCGGACGACCGTGTCGGGTTGAGTGCGAACCGTATCCACGGGGGGCGGAGTAGTATCCCGGGGCACCGCGACGGTGTCTCGCGGCGGGTCCTGTGCGGCGGCGCCGGAGTAAAAAACGGCCCCGGCCACGAGGCCGAGGCCGACGCGCCGAAGCCAGGTCGGCGCGCTCAGCTCACCCGCCCGCGTACGAACTCGACGAACGTGCCCACCGGAACTCCGGTCGGCCCTTTCGGAAGCGCGACAAGATCCGTCTCCGAGTATGCCGTCCCCGCGATGTCGAGATGCACCCAGGGATAGCTCTCAGTGAATTCCTTGAGGAACATGGCCGCGGCGATGGCGCCGGCTGCCCGCCCGCCGGAGTTCTTGATATCGGCCACGTCCGACTTGTTGAGCTCCTTGTAGTCTTCCCAGGTGGGCAGATGCCATCCCGGCTCACTGGCTCGCTTGCCCGCGCCTAACACCTCCTGCACCAGTGCCTCGTCGTTTCCGAATACGCCTGAGGCGGTGTGTCCGAGCGCGATGACACAGGCACCCGTGAGTGTGGCGGCATCGAGGACGGCGGCCGGCTCGTACCGGCGGGCCCACGACAAGACATCGCACAGCACGAGACGCCCTTCGGCGTCGGTGTTGACGATCTCGATGAACTTGCCGAGGTGACTCTTGAGCACATCACCGGGCTTGAAGGCCGTGCCGCTCGGCATGTTCGTGGTGCTTCCGACGAGTCCCACCACGTTGACCTTGAGGTCCAGCCGTCCGATCGCCTCCATCGCGCCGAGCACCGCCGCGGCTCCGCACATGTCGAACTTCATCAGCTCCATGCTTTGTGCCGGCTTGATGGAGATCCCGCCCGAATCAAAGCACAGACCTTTTCCGACGAGTACGACTGGACGCCCCGAGCCTCGACGATGCTCGAGGGCAATGAGCTTGGGATCCTGCGGCGTCCCCTGCGCGACCCCGAGGAACGAGCCCATCCCCTCTGCTTCCATTTCCTTGCGGCCGAGCACCGTGATCTTCATGCCATGCCGCTTGGCGATCTCGCGAGCGGTGTCGGCGAGATAGTCGGGCGTGCAGAGGTTGCCCGGCATCATCGCGAGACGTCGTGCGAGCGACATGCCCTCGGCGATCGCGACTCCCTGGTCGACCTCGGTCTTCGCGCGCTTCTCGTCGTCGACCAGCACCACGACCTCGTCCAGCGGAGGCCGACGTTCATCGTCGGGCGGCGGTGTCTTGGTCTCCGTGTACTCCCAGGCACCCATCGAGAGACCGATGACCGCGCTCTCGACGCCGACCGCCGCCGCGTCGTGGTACCATGCGAGCTCGCGCGCGCCGGTGCGCCGGGCAAAGCGGGCGGCGATCATCGCCGCTCGACGCAGTGCTCCCGATGACTCCGTCACCGTGCCCATACCGACCATCAGAATTCGCTGAGGGCCTTTCGTTCCGCCAACGAGATGCATTGTCTCATCTCGACCGAACCGGAAATCCCGTCGGTCGATGACCCGCGAGATCGCTCCGCCCAAGCCGTCGTCCAGGCCGCTGATGCCATCGTCGAGCTTGGCACCCTTCGCCAACGGAAGAACGAGGAGCGGAACGTCGAGCGAGCGCACTTGCGCGCTGCGAACCGAGAAGCGCACCGAGCTCACTTCATCCCCGCGATGATCGCATCGGCAAAGGCCGAGGTGCTCACTTCGGTCGATCCCGGCATTTGGCGCGCGAGGTCATACGTCACGCGCCGCGACTTGATCGCCTCCTCAATGCCCTTGACGATCAGACGGCCGACGTCATCCCATTCGAGATACTCGAACATCATGACACCGGAGAGAATGACACTGCACGGGTTCACCTTGTCCTGTCCGGCGTACTTGGGCGCGGTGCCGTGCGTCGCCTCGAAGCAGGCCAGCCCGTCACCGACATTGCCGCCGGGCGCCATTCCCAGCCCGCCGACCTGGGCCGCGGCGGCGTCGCTGAGATAGTCACCGTTCAGGTTGGGGGTCGCGATGACGGAGTACTCCGAGGGGCGAAGCAGCAGCTGCTGGAACATCGCGTCGGCGATGCGATCCTTGATCACCAGACAATCGACCTTTGCACTCGGGCTGATCTTTGCGAGATCGGCTTCACTGATCACGTGCTCACGGTAGCGCTCCTTCGCGAGCTCGTAGCCCCAATCGCGAAAGGCGCCCTCGGTGAACTTCATGATGTTGCCCTTGTGCACGAGCGTCACGGACGCGCGCCCCGTTCGCAAAGCGTATCGGATCGCCATGTCGATGAGTCGCTTCGACCCGAACTCCGACATCGGCTTGATGCCAATGGCCGATCCTTCGCGCACGTCCTTGCCCATCGTATCGACGATGAAGTCGCGCACGCGCTTGGCCTCGTCGGATCCCGCCTTCCATTCAATGCCCGCGTAGACGTCTTCGATGTTCTCGCGGAAGATCACGACGTCGACCTTGTCCGGCTCCTTCACCGGTGCCCCGACGCCCTCGAAGTATCGCACTGGCCGAATGCAGGCGTAGAGGTCGAGCACCTGGCGAAGGGTGACGTTCAGCGATCGAATGCCTCCGCCGACAGGCGTCGTGAGCGGACCCTTGATCGAGACGCGAAACTCCTGCATCGCGTCGACGGTCTCCTGCGGCAACCAATCGTCGTGTGCCTTGAAGGCTTTCTCGCCGGCGAACACTTCCATCCAGGCCACGCGGCGCTTTCCGCCGAAGACGCGCTCTACCGCCGCGTCGAACACACGACGAGAGGCGCGCCAAATGTCCGGTCCCGTTCCGTCTCCCTCGATGAAGGGGATGATCGGCGTGTCGGGCACGTTCAGCTTTCCATTGGAGAAGCCGATGCGCTCGCCATCCCGCGGCACTGCGGCGAATCGATAGTTCGTCATGGCATCGATCAGGGAGAGATGTCGCGCGGGCGCGGCGTGAACCGCGCCCGCCCAGTGCAGAAGCGCCTAACGTCGCTGATCGATCGGCGACACGCGCAGCCCGCGCGGCCCCACATACTCGGCGCGGGGCCGGATGAGCCGGTTGTTCGCGTACTGCTCCAGCAGGTGAGCCGCCCATCCCGACAGCCGGCTCACCGCAAACAGCGGTGTGTACAGATCGGTCGGGATGCCCATCACGTAGTAGGTCGATGCCGAGTAGAAGTCCACGTTGGGCAGCAGATTCTTCTCGGTCTTCATGGTCTCTTCGATGCGCCGCGACATCTCGAACCACTGCGGCGTCTTGTACTTGCTCCCCAGCTCTTCCGACATCCGGCGAAGGTGCGTGGCGCGCGGATCCTCCGTTTTGTAGACACGGTGGCCGAACCCCATGATCTTGCGCTTCCCGGCGAGCGCGTTCTTGATGAACGGCGCAGGCTCATCGCCGGCCTTCTTCATCTCCAGCAGCATCTCCATGACTGCCGTGTTGGCGCCCCCGTGCAGCGGACCGGAGAGCGTTCCGATCGCAGAAACGATCGCGGCATACATGTCGGCGAGCGTAGCGGCCGTGACGCGCGCGGCGAAGGTGGACGCGTTCAGCTCATGGTCGGCGTGGAGAATGAGCGCGGCATCGATGGCCCGCTCTTCGAGCTGCTCCGGCCGCTTCCCGAGCAACCGGTAGTAGAGATTGCCGGCGAAGGAGAGCGATGGATCGGCCTTGACCGGTTCCTTGCCCTGGCGGATTTGCGCCCACGCGCCGACGATCGCAGCGATCTGTCCCTGAAGTCTGGCCGCGCGTCGCAAATTCGCGGTGCGGTCATCGACGGGCGACTGTTTGTCCGGGTCGTAGAAGGACAGCTCCGACATCGCTGTCCGCAGGACGTCCATCGGATCGGCGTCCTTCGGATAGCGCTTCATCGACTCGATCAGCGCCTGCGGCAAGTGGTAGCAGGACCGAATCGTCTCGGCGAACCCGTCGAGCTCGGCACGGGTCGGGAGCTTGCCGTACCACAGAAGATAGACGACCTCCTCGAACGTCGTGTTCTCGACGAGATCGTGGATGTCGTACCCGCGATAGATGAGCTGGCCAGTCTTCCCGTTGACGTCGGTGATTTCGGACGGGCCGGTGACTACATCCTCGAGACCGGCGGCGGCCGCCTTCACGGTTGCCGAAGTTGCCATCTATGACTCAGGGTGATGCGTGAACGGTCGTGAGTAGCCGGTAAAAGTTACCGGCGCGAGAAAGGCGCTGCAAGTTGAACGCCGCCTCGGGCGCTCGATGCACGAACGGCCGCGATGCGTCGCGGCCGTTCGTGTCATCGATTCGTCGATACCCGGGGCGGGACTCGAACCCGCAAGAGCCTAAGCTCGGGGGATTTTGAGTCCCCTGCGTCTACCGATTCCGCCACCCGGGCGCGAGGGGAAATCTAGCGTCCCGACCCGTGACGGAACACTAGGTCAAGGCCGCCGCGCAGCCGTGTCTCGCGCGGGATCTCCGCGGCGTGCCGGACCGCCGCCTCGGCGCCGCCCTCGCATGTCCTCCATGCGCTTGCGCACCTGATCCTGGATCGCCAGGTACTGCGCCCGCTGCGTCGGCGTCATGAACGCGGCCAGTGCACGTTGCTCACGGGACAACAACTCGATGCGGCGCCGCTGCACGTCGATCAGCTGATCGACGTATCGCGCCACCCGATCCTGGTTCGCGCTGTCTCCGCGCATCACCTCGGCGCGCAGCCCGATGCGCACGTCGCGTTCCTGCTGATTGAGCACTCGGCGCTCCGCTTCCATGTCGCGGTTCACGTCCCCAAGTCGACGCATTTGATCGGCGTTGAGGCCGAGTCGCTGCTGCACGACGACGGCCATCTGCTGTCGCACTCGCTGCTCGAGCGCCTGACGCCGTGCGGGTGCCGACTCGGGTCGCTGCGCCTCGGACACTGCCGACGTGGCGAAGATCGAGACGGCGAGCAGGGCGCGCATTCGCGAGCACCGCATCAGACGTCTCCCTCGAGAACGGGCAATAACACGGCCGGCTCGACGTCGAGGTTCGTGTCCACATCGTCGAGCGCCCGCAGGAGCGACTCGAGATCGGCGTCGGCGAGATCGCTCACGCCCCCGCCCATGACGAGCTCCACCTCCGACGCGGGACGGGGAGTCGCCGCGCGAATCGGCTCCGGTGTCGCCGGCGTGGGTGCCTCGGGCTCGTCGACGCGCGCCACAACGGGAGCGATATCCGGCGACGAGGCATCCCGCTCGAGATTCGACGCGAGGAGGACGCCCGCGGCGATCGCGGCAACCGAGGCCGCCGCGAGCCACGCACGCCGAGCGGGTGTGGCAGTACCCCACGACCGGCGACGACGCGCCTGCGCGACGGACGCTGTTGCCTCACGCCGAAGCGCGGTCGAGCGCGCAACGGTGGCGGCAATGCGCGAGGCATCGACCGAAGGCGTGGCGCTCAGCGCGGCATGCGCCTTTCGCACGACCTCGAGTTCCGCGCGACAGTCCGCGCACGTCGCCAGGTGGGCGTCGAGCGCCATGCGCGACGGACCGGTCAGAGCGCCCCGCGCGAGGTCCGGAAGCAAGTCCCGCATTTCCAGATTGGTGCAATCACTCATCGAGATACTCCTTCACCATCCGAACGGCATTGTGATAGTGCACGCGGGCCGCGCCTTCCGTGGTCTCCACGACATGCGCGATCTCGCGATAGCTCAGTCCCTCGGTCACCCGCAGCGTGAACACCGCGCGCTGCGTCTCCGTCAATTCGTCCATCGCGGCGCGCACACGCGCGGCCGTCTCGGTCGCGACCGCGGCACTCAATGGGTCATCGCCGGTCATCGCGTGCGTTTCTTCGATCGGAACCGCCATCGGCGACCGCCGGTTCGAGCGAGCGCGATCGCGACAGAGGTTCCGTGCGATGGAAAACAGCCAGGTTCGCAGCGAGCTCGCCTCGCGAAAACGGTCCAGCGATCCAAAGGCCCGCACGAACGTGTCCTGCACCACTTCCTCGAGCTCTCCGCGCTCCCCCATGCTCGCGACGAAGCGCGACACGGCGGGCGCGTGCCGCTCGACCAGCATGGTCGCTGCCCGCTCATCCCCTCCACGCCACCGCGCGATCAGCGCGGCATCGCTCGGTTCCCCGTCCCGCGTCGGCTGGCTCATCCCGGCATCGAGTTGGACGCTCTCGGCCGAGCGGTGTTAAGTGCGGATTCCAGGCGTCCTTGACTTCGGCCCGCCGCGCTGGGTAGGTTCACGCCGAACGCTCGTTCGACACCCGGTTTCAAGGGGGGCGGATGGCTCAGCAGCTGGCGCACGATGAGAAGCTCGACGCACTCCTGGCGGCGGCGGCGCGGGTCTTCGCCAAGCGTGGGTACCACGAGACGAGCATGCGCGACCTCGCCCGCGAATCCGGGGTCTCGCTCTCCGGCCTCTACTATTACGTCAAGAGCAAGGACGAGCTGCTCTTCCTGATCCAGGACCGCAGCTTCGCCGCCGTGCTCGCGAGCATGGAGGAGGCGATCGCCGGGGTCGAAAACCCGGTCGAGCGGCTGGCGCGGTTCATCGACAACCACCTCGATTACTTCGCGTCGCACATGGCCGAGATGAAGGTGCTGTCGCACGAGTCCGGGGCGCTGTCGGGCCAGTTTCTCTCGCAGGTGAATGCCAAGAAGCGGGAGTATACGCGAGTCCTGATGGATATTCTCGCCGATGTCGAGCGCACCAACGGCGCCGCCCACGTGAATCGGCGCATCGCGACCTACACGCTCTTCGGGATGATGAACTGGATCTACAACTGGTACGATCCCCTCGGTGATCTCAGCGTCGAGGTCTTGAGCCAAAGTGTCTGTCGCCTCTTCCTCGGCGGCTACGTTGGATTGCCGGTGTCGGAGTCGGTTATGCCTCACATGACGGCGGGATAGTTCTCAGCGCGTTCCCGCGTCCGCAGCAGTATTTCACCAGAGGAGTCCCATGGCCACAGCCACCATGACCGAGCGCGAAGCGACGACCCTCGTTCGATATCGCAAGGAGGGACACATCGCGATCTTCGAGCTCGATGATCCGCCGGCCAACACGTACACGCACGAGATGATGCGTCAGCTCGACGACTGCATCCTTCGCGCACGGTTCGACGGCGACATTCACGTGATCATCCTGCGCGGCGCGGGCGAGAAGTTCTTCAGCGCCGGCGCGAACATCAAGATGCTCAACGAGGCCGACCCGACCTGGAAGTATTACTTCTGTCTCCACGCCAACGAGACCTTGAGCCGTCTCGAGCAAACGCCCAAGCTGGTGATCGCCGCACTCAATGGACACTGCGTCGGGGGCGGGCTCGAGATCGCGATGGCGGCCGACATTCGCATCGCTCGCCAGGATGCCGGCAAGATCGGACTTCCCGAGGTGAACCTCGGCGTCCTTCCCGGAACGGGTGGGACACAGCGACTGGCCCGCCTCATCGGCAAGGCGAAATCGATCGAGCTCATGGTGACGGGGCGCACCTTCTCCTTCGAGGAAGCCGAGAAGATGGGCCTGGTCAACGCGGTGCTGCCGAAGGAGGACTGGTGGGACAACGTCCTGCTCTACGCCCAGCAGTTCACGCTGCCTAACAAGGCGGCCATGGCCGTCGGCCACATCAAGCGGTCGGTGCAGTCGGGGCTCGAGATGGCGTTCGAATACGGCCTCTCGCTCGAGCGCGAGCTCCAGAGCCAGCTCTTCAAGAGCAGCGACGCCAAGGAAGGCATCGGCGCGTACGTCGAGAAGCGGCAGCCGCGCTTTCAGGGACGCTGACGATGGGCGCCGGCGTCGCGACGGAGACGCTTCCCACGCGGCTGTTCATCGACGGTGAGGCGCTCGACGCCGCGGAGGGTCGGACGCATGACGTCATCAACCCCGCGACGGAGGAAGTGATCGCCTCGGTCGCGGCGGCGGGAGAAGGGGACGTCGATCGGGCGGTGCGCAGCGCGCGCGCCACGTTCGAGTCGGACAAGTGGCGAAAGATGAGCGCCCGCCAGCGGGGCGAGGCGGTGTGGCGCCTCGGCGAGCTGATTCTGAAGAACAAGGATGAGCTGGCGCGCCTCGAGACGCTCAACAACGGCAAGCCGGTGTTCGAGTCGATGATCGACGTCCGCCTCGCTGCCGCGACGTACAAGTACTATGGCGGGTGGGCGGACAAGATTCACGGCGAGACCATCCCCATCGACGGGCCGTTCCTGAACTATACGCTGCGCGAGCCGTTAGGCGTCGTCGGCGCGATCGTGCCGTGGAACTTTCCCATTTCCCTCGCCGCGTGGAAGATTGCCCCCGCCTTGGCCTGCGGGAACACGGTCGTCCTCAAGCCGGCCGAGCTGACCCCGTTCACCGCCATCCGGATGGCGGAGCTTGCGATCGAAGCAGGGCTTCCACCGGGTGCCTTCAACTGCATTCCGGGCCCCGGATCGGTGGCGGGCAGCGCGCTCGTCAAGCACCCGGAGGTCGACAAGATCGCCTTCACCGGGAGCACCGAGGTCGGCAAGCAGATCATGCGCGATGCCGCCGGTACGGTGAAGAAGATCTCGCTCGAGCTCGGCGGAAAGTCGCCGAACATCGTCTACGCCGACGCCGATCTCGATGCCGCCGCGCGCGGCGCGCTGACCGGAATCTTCTACGGCAAGGGTGAGGTTTGCGCGGCGGGATCGCGCCTGCTCGTCGAGGACAGCGCGGCCGAAGAGATGCGGACGCGTATCCTGGAGCGCGCGAAGAAGATGGTGGCGGGTGATCCGCTCGATCCCAAGACGCGCCTGGGAGCACTGGTCTCGAAGACGCAGATGGAGCGCGTGCTCCAGTATATCGAGACCGGAAAGTCGGAAGGCGCGAAGCTGCTCAGTGGTGGTGCTCGTACCCCGGTCAACGGCAAAGGGTACTTCGTGCAACCGACGGTCTTCGAGGGCGTCGATCGCGAGATGACGATCGCGCGCGAAGAGATCTTCGGTCCGGTGCTGGCGATGATGACGTTCGGCGACGGAATGACGGGTGCGACGGAGCTGGCGAACGCAACCATTTACGGGTTGGCTGCCGGGATCTGGACGCGCGACATCAAGAAGGCCCTTCGCACTGCGCGCGAGATCCGCGCCGGCACGGTCTGGATCAACACCTACAACATGTACGATGCCGCCTCGCCATTCGGCGGCTTCAAGCAGTCTGGGTTTGGGCGCGACCTCGGCGTGCACGCGCTCGAGGGGTATACGCAGGTCAAGTCGGTATGGGTGGATCTTTCATGAGGCTGCGCATTGCGAGCTGCGAAGTGCGAACACGACCGCGCGGGGTGCAGTGGTCGTCTTCGCAGCTCGCAGTTCGCAATTCGCAGTCGTTCTCTCGGTCCTCGCCGTGAGAGACGTCCTCCTCGTCGATGCGGTGAGAACGCCAATCGGTCGTCACGGCGGAGCCCTGGCACGCGTGCGACCCGACGATCTGGCGGCGACCGCGATCGCGGGACTCCTCAAGCGAACCGGGGTCGAGCCATCGATTGTCGATGACGTGATCCTTGGTTGCGCCAACCAGGCGGGTGAGGACACGCGCAACGTCGCGCGCATGGCGCTGCTGCTCGCGGGGCTGCCGGTCGACGTGCCCGGGCAGACGGTGAATCGGCTCTGCGGGTCGGGGTTGCAGGCCGTCGCGAGCGCCGCCCAGGCGATTCGAGCGGGAGAGGGGGACGTCTTCATCGCGGGGGGCGTCGAGAGCATGTCGCGCGCGCCGTGGGTTATGCTCAAACCCGAAGATGGATTTCCGCGGACCGTGCCGACGATGGCGGACACCACGATCGGCTGGCGCTTCGTCAATTCCCGGATGCCGAGGGAGTGGACGATCTCGCTCGGTGAGACGGCGGAAGAGGTTGCGCGCTGTTACGGCATCACCCGCGAGGAGCAGGACGCCTTCGCGCACGAGAGTCAGCAGCGGACGAAGCGTGCGCTCGATGAGGATCGCTTCCGGGACGAGCTCATCCCGGTGGAAATCGCGACGAAGAATGGAACGACGGTCGTGACGCGTGACGAGCACCCGCGGCCCGAAACGACGCTTGAAACGTTGCGTGGGATGCGTCCCGCGTTCGTGAAAGACGGCGGTACCGTTACCGCCGGGTCGTCGAGCGGCATCAACGACGGGGCGAGCGCCGCTCTCGTGATGTCCGCCGATGCGGCGAAGCGACTTGGGCACCGCCCGCTGGCTCGCGTCGTCGCCACCGCGGTAGCGGGGGTGGCTCCCAATGTGATGGGCATCGGCCCGGTGCCGGCGACCCGGAAGGTGCTCGAGCGAACGGGCCTGACGATCGACGATATCGACCTCATCGAGCTCAACGAGGCGTTCGCGTCGCAAGCGATTGCCTGCATCCGCCAGCTGGGGGCAGATCCCGATCGCGTCAACGTCAACGGCGGAGCCATCGCGCTCGGTCATCCATTAGGTGCCTCGGGCGCCCGGATCGTCGGCACGCTCGCGCACGAGCTGCGACGCCGTGGCAAGCGCTACGGATTGGCGACAATGTGCATCGGCGTCGGCCAGGGAATCGCCACGGTGCTGGAGCGAGTGGCATGACGCTCGAGCAGGTATTGCTCGATCGCGACGACGGCGTGGGAACACTCACGCTGAATCGGCCCGACAAGCTGAATGCATTTGCGGGTCGAATGCGTCAGGAGATTGCCGAAGGCCTCGATGAGCTCGAGAAGGACGATACGGTTCGCGTCATTGTCATTACGGGCGCTGGCCGCGGATTTTGCGCCGGTGGTGACGTCACCTACATGAGCGAGCTGGTCGAGCGGCGCGATGTCGAATCGATGGCTGCGCTCGTGGATGCCGGACGCCATGTCGTCATGACGATCCGAAGCTCGCGAAAGCCGGTGATCGCGAGCGTCAACGGTGTAGCGGCAGGGGGTGGGGCGAATCTCGCGCTCGCCTGCGACCTTCGGATCGCCAGCGAGCACGCCAGCCTCGGGCAGACGTTCAATCGGATTGGGCTGCACCCGGATTGGGGCGGCACATACTTCCTGCCTCGGCTCGTAGGGCCGGCCAAAGCGCTCGAGCTGATCTGGCTCGCCGACATGATCGATGCGCGCGAATGTGAGCGCCTCGGCCTCTTCAACAAGGTCGTTCCGCACGCATCACTGGGCGATGCCACGCGCGCGTGGGCACAGACGCTCGCCAGAAAGCCGAGTCTCGCGATCGGCCTGGCGAAGCGCGCGGTTTACGACTCGCTGGATCGTTCCCTGCCCCAGATGCTGGACTACGAGCTCGAGGCACAGCTTCGGTGCTTCGAGAGCGGCGACGCAAGCGAAGGAATCCGCGCCTTCACCGAGAAGCGCGCGGCACAGTTCGGAGCGGCTCGTTAGGACTTCAGGAGGATGTGACTCATGGCAATGGCGAAGATCGGCAACTTCGACGACTGGATCGACCTGTTCAAGTTCTGGCAGGATGACATCGGTCTCCAGGTGTCGGAGCTCAAGAACTACAAGTTCGAGGTGAAGCTCGGCGAGCTCGAGGTGCCGGAGATCGAATTCGGGCATTACAAGGGCCAGCGGAAATGGCCGACGATCATGCACATTCCCGATCAACGAATCCGGGATGCGTTGCAGAACCTGATCATCTTCCAGGGCGACACGGAGTTCGCGTCGGTGGAGCAGCAGCGCAGCCTGCTGCAGAACGCCCCGTCCGATTACGATCTGCTCTCGATCTACCGCGTGATGGCGGAGGAGATGCGGCACGGGTGGCAGATGTCGTATCTGCTCGTGGCGCACTTCGGCGACGAGGGAAAGCGCGAGGCCGAGAAGCTGCTCGAGCGCCGCGCCGATGAGCACGAGCGGCTGCTGGGCTCGTTCAATGAATCGGTCGAGAACTGGCTCGACTTCTTCGCTTACACGCAGTTCATCGATCGGGACGGCAAGTATCAGCTGCAGATGCTCTCGACATCGGCGTTCGCGCCCCTTTCCCGCTCGATGAAGCCCATGCTCAAGGAGGAATCCTTCCACCTTGGCACGGGAAACAACGGGTTGCTTCGCATCATCAAGGCGCGGCGTATTCCCACCGAGATCATCCAGCGCTACCTGAACAAGTGGGTGTCGACCGCGTTCGATCTTTTCGGAACCGACCAGTCCTCGTCTGCCCAGTGGGCATACGTCTGGGGACTAAAGGGACGCTTCGATGAGCGGACCAACGCGCAGCCCGCCAACGAGCGCTCGCTGAACGAGCACGCGCGTGAGCTGTACCGGCAGGAGGTATCGGGACTCATCGAGCGGCTCAACCAGCACATCCCCGCCGACCAGGTGAAGCTCAAGATTCCGAGCGAGAAGTTCAATCGCCGTATCGGCATCTGGAAAGGCCAGACCTTCACCGTCGACGGCGAGCCGATCGAGCGCGAGAAGTACAAGGACTACGTCGCCTCGGTCACGCCGACGGCGCAGGACCGCGCGTTCCTTGCCGACGTGTTCAAGGAGCGGGACTGGATTCTCGAGAAGAAGGTGGATGAGAAGGAGCGAGAGTGGCTCGCCGGGCCCTCGGGAGGCGGCGCGGTGAGTTGAGCCGCTCACCGGAGCTGATCGGCCATCGCGGCGCGCCGCGGGAGCGCCCGGAGAACACGTTGACCTCGTTTCTCCGGGCGCTCGATTTGGGTGCGGATGCGGTCGAGCTCGATGTGCACGCAACGCGCGATGGGGTTGTCGTCGTGCACCACGACTTCGTTCCGCGGGCGGAGTCGCGCGTCGCGGCGCTCCGTGGAAAACCGATCGCGGACCTGAGCGCGGCCGACCTCGAGACCTTCCAGGTATCGGGAGAACCCATCCCGACGCTGAGCGCCGTTCTCGAGGCAGTCGGGACCCGAGCGACCGTGTACGTCGAGATCAAAGGGCGAGACATCGAGCGCGCCGTCATCGCGACCATCGCGAGCGTTTCGTCCGCGGAGCGAGTCGCCATACATTCGTTCGATCATCGCGCGGTCGTCCGTGCTCGCGCGATGCGACCCGGGCTTCCGTCAGGCATTCTGTCGGTGTCCTATCTCGTGGACCCACAGGGCGCGCTGCGTGCCGCGAACGCCCGCGACTATTGGCAGGAAGCATCGATGATCGATGAGTCGCTCGTCGACGCGGTGCACAACGCACGGGGACGCGTCATCGCCTGGACGGTGAACGATCCGGACCACGCTCGTCGTCTCGCGTCGATGGGCGTCGATGGGATCTGCACGGACGTGTTGCAGATCGTCGGTCCTGCCCTCGCCAGCACCTCATGACTCTCGGTCGCATCGCTGTCATCGGCGCCGGAACGATGGGGCACGGCATCGCGTATGTGGCGGCGGCCGCGGGATACGCGGTTCGGCTCGCCGATGCCGACGCGGCAACGCTCGCCACGGGCATGCGACGCATTCGTGAGGCGTTCGACAAGGCGATCGAGCGCGGGAAAGCAACGCCGGAGTCCCGGGAAGCCGGTTTGGGACGCCTGGCGACGGCCGAGACGGCATCGACGGCGTCGGAGGACGCCGACATCGTGATCGAGGCGATTCCAGAGCGCCTCGACCTGAAGCAGGCAATTTTCCGCGAGATCGAGCGAGTGGTCTCGCGCGACACCATTCTCGCCAGCAACACGTCGTCGCTCTCGATCACACGGATCGCCGAGGGCTTGGGGCATCCGGATCGAGTGATCGGCCTGCATTTCTTCAATCCCGTTCCGGTAATGAAGCTGCTGGAGATCGTTCGCGGGCAGCTCACGTCCGACGCGATCGTCGAAAGAAGCCGCGCGCTCGCGACGTCGCTCGGAAAAACGCCGATCGTCGTGCGCGACAGCCCAGGCTTCGCGACGAGCCGGCTCGGCGTAGTGCTCGGGCTCGAGGCAATCCGGATGCTCGAGCAGGGTGTCGCCTCGGCCGAGGACATCGACAGGGCGATGGAGCTTGGCTACAACCATCCGATGGGACCGCTGCGCCTGACTGATGTGGTTGGCCTGGACGTCCGGCTCGCCATCGCCGAGCATCTTCATGCGACGCTCGGTGACGACACCTACCAGCCCCCTGCCCTGCTGCGTCGAATGGTGGGCGAGGGGAAGTTGGGCAGAAAGAGCGGACAGGGCTTTTACTCCTGGGAGAAGGACCGATGACCGAACCCGAAGTCGTTCTTCTCGAGCAACGCGGCCGTGTGGCGCTCGTGACCATGAATCGGCCGGAAAAGCGTAACGCGCTCGACGGCCAGATGCGGTGCGCCTTTCTCGGCGTCATGGATCGCATCCGGCGGGACACCAATACCCGAGCGGTCGTCGTCACTGGCGCTGGTGACAAGGCCTTCATTGCCGGCGCGGACATCGGTGAGTTCGAAGGTCGGTCGCCGGTCGATCAGTTTCGCGTGATGCGCCTTCCAACGGTATTCGATGCCATCGAGCGGTTCCCCAAGCCCGTCATCGCCGCCGTCAACGGCTTTTGCCTGGGCGGCGGGATGGAGCTCGCGCTCGCGTGCGACATACGTCTCGCATCGTCCAACGCCAAGTTCGGCCAGCCGGAAGTCAACCTCGGCATCATTCCCGGCGGTGGAGGCACCCAGCGGCTGCCGCGCATCATCGGATTGGGCAACGCTCTTCGGCTGATTCTCACCGGCGAGATGATTACCGCCGAGGATGCACTGCGTCTCGGGCTCGTCGGGGAGCTCACGCCTCCCGAGGTACTGCTCGATCGCGCGATCGCCATCGGCGAGCTCATCGCCTCGAAGAGCCCAGTGGCGGTCGCCGCCGCTAAGGAAGCGACGCGCGCGGCCATGAGTCTCCCGCTGGATGAAGGTCTGCGCCTCGAGACAGCGCTTTTTCAGCTCTGTTTCTCGAGTGAAGACAAGGCCGAGGGAGTACGGGCCTTTCTCGAGAAGCGGGCGGCGAACTTCACGGGGAGATGAGTCCGCGCCAGGGCGAACGACCGAGGAACGAGGAACGAGGAAGGGCAAAGGCTGACGCTGCTTCCTCGGTCCTCGTTCCTCGTTCCTTTCGCATCACGGATTGCCACATCCACATCCAGCCCTGGCGGCAGCTCAAGCCCCCGGTGATGGAGACCATGCGCCGCGGCAAAGAGGATCGGTTCGAGTTTCTCCTCGCGTTGATGGATGATCCCAAGCTGCTCCTCGGAATCATGGACGAGGACGGGATCGATCGCGTGGGCATGGTGAACTATCCGAGCCCGGACCTCATGGGGTTCACCAACGACACGAACGACTTCGCGGCTCGTTATGCGGAGGCCGATCCTCGTCGGTTGATTCCCTATGGCGGCGTCCATCCGCGCTTCGCGAAAGACCCCGCGGGCGAGGTCCGTCGGCTCGTCGAGCTCGGCGTGCGGGTGCTCAAGATTCACCCGAATCACCAATGCTTCCCCGCCAATGCGTACACGGAGGGGCTCGACGCCCTCGGTGTCCTGTACAAGGCATGCGAGGACCACGGCCTGCCGGTCATGATTCACACGGGGACGAGCATCTTTCCGGGCGCGCGCAGCAAGTGGGGGAATCCGATGGAGATGGATGACGTCGCCATCGACTTCCCGGATCTCCCGCTGGTCATGGCGCACGGCGGACGGCCGCTCTACATGGCCGAGGCGTTCTTCATTCTTCGGCGGCACCGGCGGGTGTGGCTCGATCTGTCGGGAATCCCGCCGAAGGGACTCCTCGGATACTTCCCCCGCATCGCCGAGCTCGAGTCGCAACTCCTGTGGGGCACGGATTGGCCGAGCCCCGGCGTCGAGAGCATGCGCCGCAATGTCGATGACTTCCTGGCGTTGGAGCTTCCGGAGAGTCTGAAGCGCGCGGCGCTCGAGACGAATCCCGCGAGACTGTTGCCGACGCGAGCCTGACGCGATCTCTGGCCGCGTGACTTCCTGCGGCGTAGGTTCACGGTCGTGACGGCCGGCGCGGGTTCATGCACGTGGACCTGCCATCGCAAACCCAGAAAGGGAGGTTTCCTCACCGTGATGCGGTTCGCCATTGTCGCTCTTGCCGCTACCGCTGCCTGCGCTTCGGGGAGCACGGCATCGCGTGCGCCGACCACGTCAAGCACTCCCGCGCCGGAAACGAGCGCGCAGGGCGCGGCGGGCTCAGGCGCGCTTTCCTCCCCGCTCGCCGATCCCTTCCCGAGCACGTACACGCCTTTCCCGTCGCGACCCACGGTAATTCGCAACGTCACGATCTTCACCGCGGTCGGACCGCGCATCGTCAACGGCGCGATTCTCCTGCGGGATGGGAAAATCGCAGCGGTCGGCGCGACGGTGGACGCACCCGCCGACGCGATCGTGATCGACGGTTCCGGAAAGTTCGTCACGCCGGGACTCATCGATAATCACTCGCACATGGGCGTGTACGCCGCCCCTGGTGTGCAGGCCAACAGCGATGGCAACGAGGCGACGAATCCCGTCACGGCACATGTCTGGGCCGAGCATTCGGTGTGGCCGCAGGATCCCCAGTTTCCGCGGGCGCTCGCGGGCGGGATCACCACCGCGCAGATCCTGCCGGGCTCCGCGAATCTCATCGGCGGCCGATCGGTAGTCCTCAAGATCGTTCCCGCTCGCACGGTACAGGCGATGAAGTTCCCGGGGGCGAAATACGGGTTGAAGATGGCATGCGGCGAGAATCCGAAGCGCGTCTACGCGAGTCGCGGCCCCTCGACGCGGATGGGGAACGTCGCGGGCTATCGCAACGCGTGGATTCAGGCGGAACAGTACCGGCGGCGGTGGGACAAATGGTTGTCCGACAAGAAAGGCGATCCACCTGGGCGCGACCTCGGCAACGAGACGCTCGCCGAGGTGCTTCGCGGAAACATTCTCATCCACAACCATTGCTACCGTGCCGATGAGATGGCGCAGATGATCGACATCGCCAAGGAATTCGGCTACAGGATTCGCGCATTCCACCACGGCGTGGAGGCGTACAAGCTCGCGGACGTGCTGGCGCGCGATTCGATCGCGGCGTCGATCTGGGCCGACTGGGGCGCGTTCAAGATGGAAGCCCTGGACGGGGTCAAGGGCAACATGGCGCTCGTGCACCAGGCCGGCGGGCGCACGGTCGTCCACTCCGATGACCCGTCCGGTATCCAACGGCTGACTCAGGAGGCGGCGAAGGGCATCGCCGCGGGGGCGGCGTTAGGCATTACGATCAGCGAGGACGACGCGATCAAGTGGGTGACGGTGAACCCCGCCTGGTCACTCGGCCTCGACGATCGCATCGGCTCCATCGAAGTCGGCAAGAACGCCGACATCGTGCTGTGGAGCGGTAATCCATTCAGCGTCTACTCACGCGCCGAGCGCGTATGGATCGACGGGGCGCAGATGTTCGACCGCAGTGATCCTACCGAGGCATGGCGCACGGACTTCGAGCTTGGCTTTGTCCGTCGGGGGGCGAGATGAGAACTACGGAGGCGCTGAAGGCGCTGAAGGCGCTAGGGGCGCTGGCGGCGCTGGGAATCACCGTCGCCGCTCAGGCGCAGACGATCGCCATTGTCGGTGGACGCGTGCTACCGGTGAGCGGACCAGCGATCGATGGCGGGACGGTCATCATTCGCGATGGGAGAATCACAGCGGTCGGCCGGGATGTCGCCATCCCCGAGGGCGCTCAGCGGATCGATGCCGCGGGAAAGTGGGTTACGCCAGGGATCATCAACCCCGCGACACAGCTGGGGCTGGTGGAGGTTGGACAGGTCAGCGAGACGCGCAACGCCACCGCGCGCGGTGATCAAGGGACGGCCGTGCACGCCGCCTTCACCGTGTGGGACGGGCTGAACCCGCTGTCGGTGCTGTTCGCGCCGGCTCGGAACGAAGGCGTGACGACGGTCGCCGTCCTGCCGACGGGAGGGCTCGTCTCCGGACAGGGCGCACTCGTCGACATCGTGGAGGGGGGCATCAGCGACATGATCGTGAGATCGCCGATCGCGATGGTGGCGCAGGTGGGCGATCCAGGGTCAGCCAACGCAAACTCCCGCGGCGAGCTGCTCCTCCGACTTCGCGAGCTGCTCGAGGATTCTCGCGCCTACGCTCGACGCCGCGCTGACTTCGAGCGCGCTCAGACTCGCGAGTTCGCCGCGAGTCGTCTCGATCTCGAGGCGATGCAGCCAGTGCTCGCCGGACGCGTTCCGTTGCTCATCGTCGCCGACAAGGCGAGCGACATCGAGGCGGCGCTGCGTCTCGCGCGCGAGTACAGCCTTCGCCTCGTGATCGGCAGTGGCGCGGAGGCGTGGATGGTGGCGGACAAGCTCGCCGCGGCGAAGGTGCCAGTGCTGGTCGGATCGATGGTCAATATTCCGGGGAGCTTCGCCACGTTAGGCGCCCGCCAGGAGAATCCCGGGCTGTTGCGGCGCGCCGGAGTAGAGGTCGCCCTCATCGGCACGGGTAGCGATCCCGATGCGTTCAATGTTCGCAACATCAAACAGGAAGCCGGCAACGCGGTCGCCTACGGCATGACGTGGGACGATGCGCTGCGGGCGATCACTCTCACGCCGGCGGAGATCTTCGGCGTCGCGGATCGCTACGGATCCTTGCAGCCGGGTCGCGTCGCGAACGTCGTCGTGTGGAGCGGTGATCCATTCGAGTTCTCGACGCGGGTGGAGCATGTGTTCGTCCGGGGCGTGAGCGCGCTGGCGCCGTCGCGTCAGGACGAGCTCATGACGCGCTACAAAACGCTCCCTCCCTCTTTCCGACAGCCATAGCACGAGTGCGGAGGTGAGAGAGACGAACTCCACCGGTGCGGCTTGGCGCAGCGTCGTGATGCGAACGCGATTACGGGTCGTTGTCGCCACGGCCACAGTTACGGTGTTTTTGATTGCGGGCCATGCTCGGGGACAGGGTCAGGCCGCGGCCGTAACGTGCTCGTCCGGCCTGGTCGCCGCGGTGGCCGACAGTGTCGCCGAGGCGTTCGACAAGCACCAATTCGTTTTCATTGGCAGCACCCACGGCGGGAGGAAGGCGCATGATTTTCTGCTGTGCCTCCTGTCGCGTCCGGCCTTCCAAAGCCGAGTAACGGACGTACTTGTCGAATGGGCGAACCCCGTTCACCAGGCTCAGGTGGATCGCTACCTCCTTCGACTCGAGCCGGTACCACTGGACTCGCTGCGGCGGGTATGGTTCGATACCGACGCCCCACGCCTCTGGGCCCGTTTACCTCTGATACCGGAGTTCTACGAACGCGTCCGCTCAATGAACGCGCGCGTGGATTTCGCACGCAGGATCCGCGTGCTGGGCGGCTGCGAACCCATCGACTGGTCGAGTGTGAACGCCGCGACCGATGTGGCCATGTACCCCTTCAAGAACAACTGGGCGGCTCACGTGATAACGGAGCACTTCGCTCCTGATCCGCGGCGACGCCTCCTAGTGGTGTATGGCGACGGTCACATTCACCACAGCGGCGGCCATATGATGGCTCAGCTCGCGGTTGCACTCGATCGAGCCCGCCTGTTCGTCCTTGGGACGATCGAGTCCTCTGAGCCCACGGACAGGGACGGCGTCGGTCGGATCGGGGACGCGACCCGCCCATTCTACCTGAGTCGGGGGCGGCTTCCGTCCGCCGGTCCCTACCCTCGAGCGCTCTTTTATGCCAACGATGAGCCGCTCGCAGATCATGTGGACGCCGTCGCGTATCTGGGTCCCGAGCGCGATCGTGATCTGTCGAATCAGACAGCGCTAACGCAGGAAGAAGAGGCGGAGGTGCGTCGTCGCGATGCGATCAAGGGCGATCTACAGCAACTTATGCAGCTGAGGTTCGGGAACCGGGATCGTTGGTTCCGATCGCACCCCAACGAGTTGCCGCGCGATCCCAGAAGGGACTCCTCGCGCGATGCCGGCAAACTCCGATAACGCTGACTGTCGCTGCGCGGCGCCGGCAGGGGTGAGCTACGAGTCCGCGTTCCGTCGTGCGCGAGCGCCACTCGCGCGTTCCTCCACCAGCTTTGCCTCGAGCGACGCTACCTCGGCCTCATGCGCGGAGAGTGTCGCGGTGAGGCTCGCGAGCAAATCGGCGTCGATGTTTCGGCCCTCGAGGTTCGCGCGGTAGACGGCGTATCCCAATGCCTGCGCCGCGCGATCGGCGAGTTGGCGCGCCCGTAACGCTTCCAACCGCAGCCGACCTTCATCGAACGCGCTCTGCGCGACACGACCAGCGCGATCGAGCTCGGTCCGAAGTTTTGTCCAGAGTGCCATTCGCCCCTCCGACGATTGCGATTCCTACGACCAACGGTCGCGCACCGTTTCACCGCCAAACGTGAAACGCCCCCACCGTTGGTGAGGGCGCTGCATCTCCGATCGCGTGACTGACGAGGTCAGGCCGCCGGCGTCGACGCCTCGGGATAAACGCTCACCTTGTAGCGCGTCTTGTTCTTGTGCTCGAACTTCACGACGCCGTCAATGAGCGAGAAGATCGTGTAGTCGGAGCCCAATCCGACGTTGCGTCCGGGGTGATATTTGGTGCCACACTGCCGAATGATGATGTTCCCGGCTCGGACGCGTTCGCCCCCGAATTTCTTCACGCCGCGATACTTGGGATTGCTGTCGCGACCATTGCGGCTGGAGCCGACACCCTTCTTATGAGCCATACTCGCCTCTCAGCCGAGCGTGATGTCGTTGATGCGGACTTCGGTGAAGCCCTGCCGATGTCCCTGCTTCTTCGCGTAATTCTTCCGGCGCTTGAACTTGAAGACGACGATCTTGTCGCCCTTGCCGTGCTTGACGACTTCGGCCGTCACCTTTGCACCGGAGATGAGCGGCGCACCCGCGAAGACCGTCGTCCCGTCGGAGCCGAGAAGCACCTCGTCGAACGTGATGCTATCGCCCGCCTCAGCCTGAAGGCTCGGGATGCGGAGCGTCTTCCCCGGCTCGGCACGAAATTGCTTGCCGCCGGTGCGAATGATTGCGTAGGTCATTTGTCTGCGGGATGAACCAGAGTAACTGATACAGACAGAACAAGTTAGGCGTGGGGACGGACGGGGTCAAGGGCCGACGAACAGGGTCAGGGGCCAAGGGCCAGGGGCCAAGGGAAGGAAAGGCAAGCGGCCTGCGGCCGCTTGCTCATCTGATGAGGCGCGAGCGGCGAAGCCGCCGCGCCCTTTCCGCCCCTTGGCCCTTGGCCCCTGGCCCCTGACCCAGCAATAACCGCCGTCGCTACGCGACGGCGTATTGCTGCGTGACGTCCCGTTCGGCGCCCTTCACGACGAGCTTGAACTCGTCCGGCTTCAACAGCGGATCGTCGCGGAGCTCGAGGCCGAAACCGGCCTGCTTCTCGAGCTTCTTCACCAGGTCGTGCTCCCGCTCGAGCACGTACATCGCGACGTCGGGGTGCAGCTTCACGATCAGATTGTCGCGGCGGCCTTCCACGGCCATGCGCTTCACCGAGCGCTCCATGCGCCTCACGATCGTCTCCGGCGTGAACACGCGGCCGGTGCCCTGACAGGTCGGGCACGATTCGGTCATGTTCTGCAGGTGGCTCTGGCGAACGCGTTGCCGGGTCATCTCGATCAGACCCAGGTCGCTCACCCCGAATGCCTTCGTGCGGGCGCGGTCGCGACCGAGGTGGGTCCGCAGCTCCTGCAACACCTTGTCGCGGTTGGCGCGCGTCTCCATGTCGATGAAGTCGCAGACGATGATGCCGCCGATGTCGCGGAGCCGAATTTGACGCGCGACCTCACGCGCCGCTTCGGTGTTCGTCTTGAGAATCGTCTTCTCCGGGTCCTTCTTCCCAGTGTACCGTCCCGAGTTGATGTCGATCGACACCAGCGCCTCGGTCTGCTCGATGATGATGTAGCCGCCCGAGGGCAGGTCGCATCGGCGCTTGAAGAGATCGCGGATCTCCGTCTCGATCTCCGCCCGGTCGAACAGCGGCGTCGGCTGATCGTAGAGATGCACGCGCTCGGACAGCTCGGGCGCGATTCCCTTCAGATACTCGGTGATCTCGTTGTAGAGCTGCTTCGCATCGACGGTCAGCTTGTCGACCTTGGTGCTGAACAGGTCGCGGATGATGCCGCGCGTCAGGCTCGTCTCGCGGTGAACGAGCGCCGGGGCACGGGTGAAATGCGTCTTTTTCTTGACCCGCTTCCAGTTGCTGATGAGGGTATTGAGCTCTCGCTTGAACGTCTCCTGCGTCGCGTCTTCGCCCACCGTGCGGACGATGACACCGCCGGCGTCCTTCGGCAGCACCTCCTGCACCATCTCGCGCAAACGCTGGCGCTCGGCGCGGTCGCCGATCTTGCGGCTGACGCCGACGCGTGAGGCGAAGGGCATGTAGACGAGAAAGCGCCCGGCGAGAGAAATCTGCGCCGTGACGCGAGGGCCCTTCGTGGAAATTGGCTCCTTGGAGATCTGAACGATGATCTCCTGGCCTCGCTTCAGCTGGTCCTGAATCGGAGGCGCCTTGGCGCGACGGGCGTTCTTCTCGTCCTCGTCGTCGCCGTTGGCATCGTCGTCATCACCGTTCTCGTCGTCCTTGTCCTCGTCGTCGGCGACGACGAGATCGGACGCATGGAGAAACGCGCTCTTCTCCGTTCCGATGTTGACGAACGCGGCCTGAATGCCGGGAAGAACGGCTTCTACCTTCCCCAGATAAATGTCGCCGACCATCCGCCGCGCATCCGGACGGTCGACGAGGAGCTCGACAAGCTGGTCATCCTCCAGGATCGCGACACGGGTCTCCCGCGGATTCGCATTGATGAGGATCTCTCGCTTCATACACACACATGGCCCCACCCGATCGCGGCGACTCGACGCGCGAGACGGAGGGGCGCATTCCAGGGGTGGCGACGATCGCGGAGCTACGGCGCGAAGCCGTGAAAGGCGCAATCGCGAATGGAATGGAGGGCTCCGGGGACGTCTGAATCGTCCACGATCGCCTCGCCTCGAGCAGACACGGCCTTATGGCGCGGGCTCCAGGGAGCCAAGCGCCAGCGGTGTCGTCGAGCGTGGAGCGGGAGATCGTGCGATTCATCGCTTTCGTGAGCGACAGCGCGCCCAGAGAATAGACGCTGGGGCGGTTAGGCCGCTCCGCACCAGCTGGACATCTCACCGCTGGCCGCGAGTCGCCCGGCCAGTGGTGCACGTGACAGTCGTGAGCGGCACCTGTGCCGCTGCTCAAGTATAGACGCGACCTGAAGGGTTTTGCAACGCCGCCAACGACTTACACGCCTCGCCGCATGCGGAAGATCAGGTAGATCAGGACGACAGCGAAGCCGAGGGCGGCGCGCCATTCGCCGTGTCGCATGTAGAGACTCAGGTCGAATCCGGAGTGTTCCGGACCCTCAGTTGCGGCCGCGCGCCAGGGCGTCGCACGCGGGACGAACGAAGGGACGTTCTGTTCCCACTCGTCGTACGCGTCGGGGAATCGGGCGCGGATGCCGACTCGCTCGTCGCGAATGGTCGGTCCGTAGATCAACACGAAAAAGGCGATGACCAGGAGCAGGATGCTCCAGTGCGCGGCGATGGCGAACCCCGCCGCGATCAGAAAGGACCCGAAGTAAAGAGGGTTCCGCGTGTGGGCGTAGGGGCCCGTCGTCGCAAGCCGGTCGTTCTTCACGATGTGTCCGGCCGCCCAGGCACGAACGAGCAGACCAGCAAACGCGATCGCGGTGCCCACGATGAGGGTAAGGATCGTGGGTCGCGCCACGAGGAGGTAGCCGGCGGCGAGCAGGAAGCCCAGCGGTACGCGAATCCTGCGCGCGAGCTCGCGACTCAATCGGCGAGCTCCCTCAGGAGATGCCTTGCGATCACGATGCGCTGAATCTCGGACGTCCCCTCGCCGATCTCGCAGATCTTGGCGTCGCGCATCATCCGCTCGACGGGATAGTCCTTGGTGTATCCGTATCCCCCGTGCACCTGAATGGCCTTGATGGTCGTTCGCATCGCGAGCTCCGACGCGAAGAGCTTCGCGATCGCCGCTTCCTTTCCGAATGGCCGGCCCTGTTGCGCCAGCCACGCCGCGTGATAGACGAGGTGCGTCGCTGCCTCGATCTCGGTGGCCATGTCCGAGAGCTGGAATTGAACACCCTGAAAGTCGAAGATGCGCTTGCCGAACTGGCGGCGGATGCTCGCGTAGCGAAGCGCCTCCTCGAACGCGCCCTCGGCGATCCCTAGGGACAGTGCGGCAATGCCGATCCGTCCCGAATCGAGCGTGCGCATGAAGTTCGTGAAGCCCTCGCCCTCTTCACCCAGGCGATTCTCGACCGGAACCTCAACGTCCTGAAAGAACAGCGCTCGCGTGTCGGACGCTCGCCAGCCGAGCTTGTCCTCTTTCTTCCCGGCGTTGAACCCTTTCATGACCGGCAGCGACGGCTCGTGACCAACGCCGAGCTCGCGCGCCTTGTCCAGATCGCAAGTCTCCTTGGTGAGGATGAAGGAGCTGATCCCTTTCGTTCCCTGCGATGGATCGGTGACGGCGGTGGCGACGAAGATTTCGCCAACGCCCGCGTGCGTGATGAAGATCTTCGACCCGTTGAGGACGTAGTGCCCGTTTCGGCGCTCGGCGGTGGTTCGCGTACCGGCCGCGTCACTCCCTGCCGACGGCTCCGTCAAACCAAAGCCGCCCAGAACACGCCCGCTGGCGAGTAACGGAACGTAGCGTTTCCTCTGCTCGTCCGTCCCGAAGTGGACGATTGGGGAGGTGCCAAGCGTGGTGTGCGCAGAGATCGTGATGGCGTGCGAGGCGTCGACCTTCGCCATTTCGTGAATGGCGATGATGTACGCGGTGTAATCGAAGCCGGCGCCGCCCAGGGACTCCGGCCACGGAACACCGAGCAGGCCGAGCTCGCCCATGCGCTTCACGTTCTCCCACGGGAACTCCGCCTTCTCATCGAGCACTCCAGCGACAGGCGCGACATGCTCGCGGGCGAACTCGCGAACCATGTCACGGACGGCATAATGCTGCTCGGTAAAATACAGGGATTCGTTCATGCCATTCTCGTCAGGCAGCCTCGGTTCCGTCTGCTTCTCGGATGATCGTTAGAAAGCGCTCGCCATATTTCTCGCGCCGCGCAGGCCCCACGCCGTGAACATCGCCGAGCGCCGCGAGCGACGCCGGCCGCTTGAGGGCCATCTCCGCCAGCGTGCGGTCGGGAAACACGACGTACGCCGGCACCTTCTCCTCGCGAGCGATGCGGCCTCGCAATGACTTGAGCTCGCCAAGGAGACGCGCGTCGTCTGCACCGAGCTCGACGTCGTCCACGACAGCACGACGCCCTGGCCGTGCCGCCGCCGGCTCAGGACGCCGGGCGACTGGCCTTCGCGTCTTTCGTGACGCGGCGTCGAGCGTCACGTGCGTCCCCATGCAATTGTCGCACGAATCGCATCGAGCTCGCGCCGCGGGGTCGCCAAAATATCGGAGAACGAACCCACGCCGGCAACCAGTGGTATACGCGTACTTCTGCATGGCCTCGAGCTTCGAAAGGTCGGCGTTTCTTCGACGATCGATCGCACGCCAGTCAATGCTGCGTTCTTCGAGGCGGACGCCGGGTCGCGCGAGCCGCAGCGCGTTCCCGGGCCGTTCCCACAGCACGAATTGCCGTGCCTGGAGACGGTCGAGGATGGTTCGGACGCCCTGTGCTCCTCCGAATCCGGGGGGAAGCCCCTTGGGCTCGATCATCACACCCTCGTAGAGCCGATCTCCCGCGACACGCCATAGCGCCCGGAGCAGGTCGCGGTCGACGCGGTCGTCCTCACCGAGCTCCCGCTTGATGCGGTCGGCGGAGGCGAGCAGCCTGACGAGGAGGCGCGTGTTGCCGTCGCCACCAGAGCTCGCGAGCCCGTGCTGCTCCAGCATGCGGAGCGCCGACTCCACCTCGCGTTCGCTCGAACGTCCTCCGACAAGCGCGGGTATAGCGCTCGGTTCGAGCTGAACAACACCCTTGTCGTCGGAATGCCGTCGCATCGTTTCATATACCGACTCGACGAGCTTGCGATCGGGATACGCACCCTTGATGAAAAACTCGTGGGTGAACCGATCCTGGAACGCGTGGAGCAGCACGCACGTCGAGGGCTTGCCATCACGTCCCGCTCGGCCGGCTTCCTGATAGTAGGCCTCGAGCGTTCCCGGCATCGCATGATGCACCACGAGGCGCACGTTCGGCTTGTCGATCCCCATGCCGAACGCGTTCGTGGCGACGATGGCCCGCACCCGCTCGCTCATGAAGGCTTCTTGCACTTCGCGTCGATGAGCATCGTCGAGCCCGGCGTGGTAGCCAACCGCCCGGATTCTGGCCGACTCGAGCACTCGCGTGATGCGATCGACGGCGCGCCGCGTCGCCGCATACACGACCGCGAGGCCGTCGTGCTCGTGGAGCGTCTGGACGAGAGCGATGTCCTTGTCGTCGTCGGTGCGCGTGCGCACGACGTGATAGCTCAGGTTGGTGCGGTCGAATCCGGTGATGATCGTCTCGGGGGTACGAAGCGCGAGCTGTGACGCGATGTCGCGCCGTACCTCCGGCGTCGCCGTCGCGGTCAGTGCGATCGTGGGAGGTCCGCCCAGCCGGCTGCGAACATCCCGAATACGCAAATAGCTTGGTCGGAAATCATGCCCCCATTC
>DATFBS010000050.1:0-22913 GCA_035253695.1 Gemmatimonadaceae bacterium | reverse complement strand
CCTTCACGCGCGAGCAGAAAGCGATGTGGAACGGCGACTGGACGAAGATCCCGATGGGAATGCCCGGCCTGGAGACGCTGCTTCCACTGACGTACACGCGTGGTGTGCTCGAGGGGCGGCTCACGCTCGAGGAGATGAGCGCCAAGCTGAGCACCAACCCCGCGCGCATCATGGGGCTGTACCCGCGAAAGGGCGCGATCCAAGTCGGCGCCGACGCGGATCTCGCGATCATTCATCCGCAGCGCCGCGAAACGGTCACGCCGTCGCGCATGGAGACGAATGCCGACTGGTCGCCGTTCGAGGGTTGGCAGCTCGCGGGCTTCGCGCGCACGACGCTCTCACGCGGCGAAGTGATCGTCGATGACTACAAGGTGGTGGGACGCGAAGGTCGCGGCCAATGGCTCTCGCGCACCAGCGCGGGTCTGGCGGGAATGGGCAGCGAGCCGCCGGCCATGCGGATGTCGCGCGGCCCACTGGCGCCACTGCGCGCGGAGGAGCTCGAGATCGCAGGCGCATCGTGAGTGCCCCCGTCGCGTCGCCACAGCGCGGCGCGTACAGGCCTGATGTCGTCGTGACACAGGAGGACCTCTCCGGCAGTCCCCTGTGGAATCCCGATCTCGCGCCGACGCTCCCCGAGCAGCGAACCTGGTCGACCTACAACATCGCCGCGCTCTGGATCGGGATGAGCGTGGTCATCACCACCTACACGCTCGCCTCCGGCCTCATGTCGCAGGGCATGAGCTGGTGGCAGGCGCTGCTCGTCATCCTGCTCGGGAACGCGATCGTGCTCATTCCGATGATTCTGAATGCGCACGCCGGCACGCGCTACGGCATTTCTTTCCCGGTGTTGTGCCGCGCCAGCTTCGGGGTGCGAGGCGCCAACATCCCCGCGATTCTGCGCGCGATCGTTGCCTGCGGATGGTTCGGCATTCAAACGTGGATCGGTGCGCTTGCGCTCGATGCGCTCTTCCGCGCGGCATGGCCCGGATGGGCGACCGTCCCCGGAGCGACGTGGATCGCGTTTGCGATCTTCTGGCTCCTTCAGGTAGCGATCATCCTCAAAGGCACCGAAGGGATCAAGATCCTCGAGAGCTGGTCGGCACCGCTGCTCCTCGGGGGTGGACTGCTGTTGCTGTGGTGGGGAATCCGGAATGGCGGTGGCCTAACGAACGTCCTCTCGCAGTCGCAACGGTTGCAGGGATCGGGGGGCACGCCGTTCTGGGTGCTCTTTCCCGCCGCCCTCACGGCCAACGTCGGCTACTGGGCCACGCTCAGCCTCAACATCCCCGATTTCACGCGCTACGCAAAAAGCCAGCGGTCGCAGGCGCTCGGTCAGGCGTTGGGCCTGCCGACGACCATGACGCTGTTCGCGTTCATCGGCGTGGCCGTCACGGCGGCGACGATCGTCATCTTCGGCGAAGCGATCTGGGACCCGGTGGTGCTGGTGAGCCGTATCGGCGGGGCGCGGCTCATCATCTTCGCAGCGTTGATCGTGCTGGCGGCGCAGATCACCACCAACATGGCCGCGAACGTCGTCTCGCCATCGAATGACTTCTCGAATCTCAGCCCCAGGCGCATCAGCTACGTGCGCGGGGGGCTGATCACGGCGGTGATCGGCATCCTCATGATGCCCTGGAAGCTGTACTCCGATGCCGCCGCCTACATCTTCACCTGGCTCCTCGGCTACTCGAGTCTCATGGGCGCGCTCGGTGGGATCCTGATCGCCGACTATTGGGTGCTCCGGCGGCAGACGCTCATGGTCGGGGATCTCTTTCGCGAGCAAGGCGCCTATACCTATCGGAACGGGTACAACTGGCGAGCCGTCGCCGCCCTGGTGCTGTCGGTTCTTCCCGTGATCCCCGGCTTCATCCGCGCCGCGAGCACCCCCGGCGGCCGCGTGGCGGATCCGAATCTCTTCGATCAGCTATACTCGTATGCGTGGTTTGTGACATTTGGACTGAGCTTCGTCGCATATCTGATTCTTTCCAAGCGTCCTCAGCGTTCTCAGGGTCCTCAGGGTCCTCAGGGGTAAACCCCCGAGGCCGAGCGGACTCTGAGGACTCTGAGGACCCTGAGACCCTGAGGACCTTTTTCACCATGCCCCGCCTCGTCAAATGCGGGCTCATCCAGGCCTCGCACGCCTGCAGTACCGATGAGCCGATCGAGACCATTCGTGAAGCGAACGTCGACAAGCACCTGACGCTCATCGAGCGGGCTGGGCGTGAAGGCGTTCAGATCCTCTGCATGCAGGAGATCTTCACCGGTCCCTACTTCTGTGCCGAACAGAGTACGCGGTGGTACGACGCCGTAGAGCAGATTCCTGATGGGCCGACCACGAAGCTGATGCAGGAGATGGCGAAGAAGCATCAGATGGTGATCGTCGTGCCGCTGTACGAGGAGGAGACCACCGGCGTGTACTACAACACCGCGGCGGTGATCGATGCGGACGGGACGTATCTCGGGAAGTACCGCAAGAATCACATTCCGCACTGTGCACCGGGCTTCTGGGAGAAGTTCTACTTCCGCCCCGGGAACCTTGGCTATCCCGTCTTCAAGACGAAGTACGCGGACGTGGGCGTCTACATCTGCTACGACCGGCATTTCCCGGAAGGAGCGAGAGAGCTCGGTCTCAACGGCGCGGAGATCGTCTTCAATCCGTCGGCGACCGTCGCGGGACTGTCGGAGTATCTGTGGAAGCTCGAGCAGCCCGCGCACGCAGTCGCCAATGCGTTCTTCGTCGGCGCGATCAACCGCGTCGGCGTCGAGGCGCCGTGGAAGATCGGCGAGTTCTACGGCCAGAGCTACTTCTGCGACCCGCGCGGGCAGTTCGTCGCGCAAGGCTCGCGGGACAGGGATGAGCTGGTGACCGCCGAGCTCGATCTCGACAAGATTCGCGAGGTCCGCAACGTCTGGCAGTTTTTCAGGGACCGGAGGCCCGAGACGTACGGCGGCCTCTGCAAGCTCTGACGCGGCGTCATGACCGATCCGCGGCGATCCGTTCCCGCCACCGGTCTCGAGGCCGCCCGCGAGCGAGCGGTCGAGCGGTTGAGCATGCATTACGCGCGCGACCAGCTGACGCTCGAGGAGCTCGAGTCGAGGCTCGAGCAGGCTTACGCGGCGCGCACGTCCGAGGCATTGGACAGCGTGCTCGCCGGGCTTCCGGCGGTCTCGGCGACGCCCGCGCCGGCCGCGCTCCCTCCGGTTGGCAAGCGCTCAAAGTCACGGAGCTTCATCGCCGTCATGAGCGGAGTCGGCCGCCGTGGTGCGTGGATCGTCCCCAAGCGAATCCACGCCTTCGCGTTCATGGGCGGCATCGAGCTCGATCTACGCGAGGCCGTGCTCGATCCGGAGGGGACGGAGATCAACGTTGTCGCCGTCATGGGCGGTGTGGTCGTCACCGTCGCGCCTAACGTGCGCCTCGAGACGGACGGTGCCGCGTTCATGGGCGGCTTCGAAGACCAGCTCAAGCTACCGGCCTCGCGCGATCCGAACGCGCCGGTTGTCCGGCTGACCGGCTTCGCGTTCATGGGCGGTGTTGAGGCTCGCGTGTTGGAGCCGGGCGCCCCCACCGAGGACTAGGGCGCTGTGAGCGCCGGCTCGAGCACCGTGCGCTAGTACTTCCGGACCGTCGGGTCGACCTCGTCGCTCCACCGCGCGATGCCGCCGGCCAGGTTCCGCACGCGCGTGAACCCCGCTGCACGTAGCTGCTCAGCGGCATGGGCGCTGCGAATCCCGTGGTGGCAGTACAGCACGATCTCGCGATCGGGGACGAGCGAAGGCACTGCGGCGGGAAGCGCAGCGAGGGGAATGAGTCGCGCACCGGGAATGCGGGCGATCTCCCACTCGTAAGGCTCCCGTACGTCGATGATATCGGGGGCGTCACCGCCCGCGAGACGCTGCGCGAGCTCCCGCGGCGTCATCTCCGGCAGCGCAGTGCCATCGGGTCGGCCGTGACCGCAGAATGCGTCGTAATCGATGAGCTGCTGGATCGCACGGGTGCCGCACGCTGGGCAGGTGGGATCGCGTTCCAGTCGCACGGTCCGGAAGCGTGAGCCCAATGCGTCGATCAGCAGCAGACGCCCGACGAGCGGATCTCCGATACCGAGGAGGAGCTTCAGTGCTTCCGTTGCTTGAATCGTTCCGACGATTCCAGGCAATACGCCGAGGACCCCGCCTTCGGCACAGCTTGGCACGAGACCGGGAGCGGGCGGCTCAGGGTAGAGGCAGCGATAACATGGCCCGTGCTCGGTCGCGAACACGGACGCCTGACCCTCGAAGCGAAAGATCGACCCGTACACGTTCGGTTTGCCGAGGATGACGCACGCATCGTTGATGAGATAGCGCGTCGCGAAGTTGTCCGTGCCATCGATGATGACGTCGTACTCCCCGAGGATGTCGAGCGCGTTCGCCGACGTCAGTCGCATCTCGTACGTGTCGACCGCGATATGTGGATTCAGGTCATGGATGCGCTCGCGGGCCGAATCGAGCTTCGACCGGCCCACCCCGCGCGTACCATGAAGCACTTGTCGCTGGAGGTTCGAGACATCGACGACGTCGAAATCGATCAGCCCCAGCGTGCCAACGCCCGCCGCTGCCAAATACAAGGCGACTGGCGATCCCAGGCCGCCCGCCCCCACGACGAGGACGCGGCCTCCCTTGAGGATGCGCTGTCCTTCACGCCCCACGTCAGGCAGAGCCAGATGTCGTCCATAGCGCGTCAGCTCGTCGCTGCTCAGCTCGGGGAGCTGTCGAACGCGGGCGCTTCGTCCTTGAGGGGCGGTCGAGTGTGCCATTTCTGTATGATATGTGGGTGACCGCCCTCGCGCCTTGCGGGGACGTCCGTCGGAGGGGATGATTGAGGTCCCCAGGACGGCACGGTCTGCCTCTCCCCCGCGTTGTATCTTCGTGACCACCACGCCCACTTCATCGGCAGCAAGTCTCGAGTCCGGTCAGATCCTCGCCGGCCGCTACATCATCGAGCGGCCGCTGGGGCAGGGCGGGATGGCGACGGTCTACCTCGCCGAAGAGCGGAAGCACGCGCGGCACGTCGCCGTCAAGGTGCTGCACCCCGATGTGACTCGGTCGTTAGGCACGGAGCGATTCCTGCGGGAGATCCGCATCGTCGCCGGACTGTCCCATCCCCACATCGTGCCCCTCATCGACTCGGGTGAGATTGACGGCCGCCTGTTCTACGTGTCGGTGTTCGTTCCCGGCGGCTCCCTCCGCGATCGGCTCAACCGGGAGCGCACGCTCGCCCTCGGTGACGCCCTTCGCGTGGCGCATGAGGTGGGGTCCGCGCTCGAGAGCGCCCACCGGAACGGGTATGTCCATCGCGACGTCAAGCCGGAGAACATCCTCCTCTCCGAGGGACACGCCCTGCTGACGGATTTTGGTGTCGCGCTGGTGTGTGCCACCGGGACCACCGAGACAATTACCGACGTCGGGCTCGCGCTTGGCACCCCCGAATACATGAGTCCCGAACAGGCCAGCGGTGAGCGGGATCTGGGAGTGCCGAGCGACTTGTACAGCCTCGCCTGTGTGGTCTACGAGATGTTGACGGGCGAGCCGCCGTTTCGCGGCCCCAATGCGCGGGCGACCATGGCGATGCACGTGACGAAGACGCCACCGTCCTCGCGCGCGGTACGACCCGAGCTGCCCGTGTTGCTCGACCAGGTGTTGGCGAAGGCTCTCGCAAAGGATCCTCAGCAGCGCTACGCGAGCGTCGGCGATTTCCTGGCTGCACTCGACGCGAGCGTGCTGCCCCGGTTGTCGACCGCGCGTGCCGCCCCGCGTACCATCGCCGTGCTTCCGTTCATCAATGCCAGCCCCGAAGCGGAGAACGAGTATCTGAGCGATGGCATCACCGATGAGCTGATCGTGGCGCTGGCGAAGGTCGAGGGGCTGCGTGTTTCGTCGCGGACCTCGGTGTTCGCCCTCAAGGGGAAGCCGCAAGACGTTCGCGCGATCGGTGCTCTGCTCGGCGCGTCCGTCGTGCTCGAGGGAACGGTCCGCAAGGCGGGAGAGCGCCTCCGCATAACGGCGCAGCTGACGTCGACCGATGACGGCCAGCTGCTGTGGTCGCAGCGGTACGACCGAACGCTCGAGGACGTGTTCGCCATCCAGGATGAGATCGCGAACACCATCGTCAGCACGCTCCGCGCGACGACGTTCGCCTCACTCGAGACTCCGGTGGCTCGTCGACACACGGACAACGTCCGAGCGCACTCGCTCTACCTGCGGGGCCGCCACGCCTGGAACAAGCGGTCGCAGGAGGGGGTGTTCGAGGCCATCGACTTCTTCGAGCAGGCGATTCGCGAGGACCCGAACTATGCCCTCGCGTATACGGGACTCTCCGACTCGTTCGCCCTGTTGCTCGACTACCGCAGCGTTCCCGTGCAGGAGTGGCACGAACGGGCAAAGGAGTACGCGCGGAAGGCGCTGGCGCTCGATGAGTCACTGGCGGAGGCGCACACGTCGCTCGCCTGGAGCATGTTCATTTACGACTGGGATTGGGAGGGTGCCGCGCGCGAGTTCCGGCGTGCCCTCGAGCTCGATCCCCGTTATGCGACGGCGCACCAGTGGCATGCGTTCTCCCTTGCGTCGCGAGGGCGCCTCGATGAGGCACTGCTCGAAGGCCATGTGGCGCAAGAGCTCGACCCCGCGTCGGTGTCGATTCGCCGGACGTTAGGCTGGCTGTACTATTACGCGCGCCGCTTCGAGCAGGCCCGGTATCATCTGTCGCGCGCGATCGAGATGAACCCGGAGGCGGAGGAAACGTACCGCGTCTTGGGACTCGCGGCGGCAATGCAGGGGGATCTGGTCGAGGGGGAGCGCGTGCTCCGCGAGGCGATCACGCTCCGCAGCGCCGGCACCTACGCCATCGCCACCCTTGGCTATGTCCTGGGCCGCAAGGGAGATCGGGAGGGCGCGCTCGCGTGCCTGGCCGACCTCGAGCAGCGCGCCGCCAACGGTTACGTGTCGTCTGTGGCCTTCGCGACCTTGTACATCGGGCTCGGCGACATTGAGCACGCGCTCGATTGGACGGAGCGCGCACGCGAGGAGCGCCGCGGCTGGGTGGCGTATGCCCGCGTCAACCCGATTTTCGACCCGCTACGAGAATCGGAGCGGTTTCGGGCGCTCATGGAGAAGATGCGGCTTTAGAGCGATGAGGAAGGACGAACGAGGAACAAGGAACGAGGAACAACTTATTTCCTCGCTCCTCGTTCCTCGTTCTTCTAGTCTGGCCGCAAAATCCTCTCGACGCGATCCGCCACGTCTTGCCAGTGCGCCCGCACGACCGCGGACTGGGCGGAGCCCGCGGCGCGGCGCGCATCGGCCTGAATGGCGCGGAGCTGACTGCGAGCCAGAGCGGGAAGATCGGTGCGCGGCACGTTAGGCGCGACGAGCAGCGGCGACGGAGGCTCAGGCGGTGGTCCGCCGCCCCCGCCACCGCCTTGACCGCCGCCCTGTGGCGGCTGGGGCGGCTCGACGAGCGCGGCGAGGCGCTCGAGGTAGACCCGCTGCAGCGTCCGGCGGTTGGCGTCGGGTGTCGTCAGGGAGCCCGGCGCCCCCCACAGCGCGCGGCGCAACTCGGCGAGGTACGCCGCCGGCGAGTAGGCGTCTCGCTCGCTCATGTCCTCGGACTGGGCCAGCCTCGCGAGCCGTCGCGGATCGAGAAGCTGCGTCACGACCGCGACCTGGCGATCCACGAGCGAGGTCTGGCCCGCCGGCGGGCCAATGCGCGACAGGATCTCATCTGGCGCCAGCCAAGCAGGCGTTCGAAAGACCTGGTCGCCAATGAACCGCAACGCCGCCTGCTGCCGCTCCCGCTCGACCGCGCGAAACACGGCCCCTTCCTGATCGGAGGTCTTGAGGTCGACGTTCACACCTCCGATCACCGACACGACGTGGCCCATGTATCGGGCCCACATGCCTAACGCCTCGCCGTACAGCTCGTTCAGCTCGGAGTAGTCATCCCCGTTTCGCGTGGTCCATGCCACCAGGTTCGGTACGACGCGCTTGAGGTTCTCGATGGCGTACGTGCTGGCGCGGACCGGATCATCGCCGACGTCCTCGGTCTGGGAGCGCGGGTCGAGGCCGGCCAGGAACTGTGGCAGGTACCGGTAGGGCATGGGGCCGGTTTGCTCCCTGAGCCATCGATCGAGGATCGGACGCTCCTCCTCCGGCGTGCGCGCCTCCGGAATTACGCGGTAGCCCCAGTTGACGATGAAGTCGTCGAAGGGGCCCAGGCGCCGCACGAACGACAGCGGCGTCAGGCTGTCCCCCGGCTGCGCCACGTAGTTCTGCCGCGCGTAATCCATGATCGTCAGCGACACGCCGTAGCGACTGGCGAACGAGGCGCTGCGCAGCGAGTCGATGGGGATGGAGCTCGACGCGATCATGTTGTGGGGAAGCCCGATGGCGTGGCCGATCTCGTGGGTGATGACCTTGCGCATCGTCTCACCCATGAGCTCTTCGGGAATGTCGAGCGTGCGCGCCGCGGGATTCGCCGCCGCCGTCTCGATGAGCAGGCGGTTGCGGTACGACCGCATGTGGTTGTGATAAAACGTAATGTCACTCTCGATGATCTCGCCCGTCCGCGGATCGGATGTGCTCGGACCCACGGCGTTGCGGACGAGGCTCGCCGCCCATCGGACCACCGAGTAGCGAATGTCCTCCGGATCCCAGTCCGGGTCCTCGGACGCGCTCGGCGGATCTTTCGCGATGACGGCGTTCTTGAACCCGGCCTTCTCGAACGGTTTCTGCCAGTCCTCGATGCCCCTGCGCACGTAGGGACGCCACCGCATCGGGGTGGCGGGATCGATGTAGTACACGATCGGCTTGACCGGCTCGACCAGCTCCCCGCGTGCATATGCCGCGGGATCTTTCGGCTCGAGACGCCAACGGCGAATGAAGCTCTGGGAATCCGCCTTTTGTACATCGAGTCCGTAGTTCACCCGGGTCACGGTGAAGAAGCCGGCGCGCGGATCCGCATAACGCGGACGCATCGGCGTCTTGGGGAGTAGCACGATCGACTGCCGCATCTCCAGTGAAATCGTCCCGCTCGTGCGATCGGCTGGTGGCTCGGCCGCGTCGAACGTCTGCGTGTGCCGAACCTCGACGTTCTGCGGGAACGACTTGACCGCGGTCAGGAAGCTGCGAGCGGGATCGAGTCGCCGAACCTGATACTGTCGGCGTTGCGCAGGCGAGAGACCGGACAGTGCAGGGGTATCGCCGGAGAAAAAGCTCCCGACGTCGATGACGAAGGATGCGCTGTCCTTGCCGTAGGCCTCGATCGGGAAGGCGGCGAGAATGGCGCCGACATTGTTGCTCGCCACCGAGATGGCGATGGGAAGCGAATCGTCCGCCACCGCGTCATACGCGATCGTGCGGAGAACGATGCGATCGCGTTGGCGCTCCCATCGAACCACGCGTTCTTCGACCGAGGTCCCGGCCGAGAGGAAGCCGCCGAAGTTGGCTGGCACGCCGGCGATCCGGCTCACCAGCAGAAAGTCGCGACCCAGGAGCGAGTCGGGTACCTCGAAGAGCCAGCGGTCCTCGACACGATGCACGGTGATACCACCCGTATCGGTGACTGCCCGGTCGGTGACGACCTGCGCGTAGGGCCGTGCGCGCCGACGTTGCTGGCCGGCCTGCCCTTCGGCCGGCTGACCCTGCTGCTGTTGCGCGGTCGGCGCAGGCGCGGGATCCTGGGCGCGACTCGCGCACGCGGACAGCGTCAGCGTGCACAGCGCAAGAAAGCGGCAAATGGCAGACGGTCGCATGGAAATACTCATCGGTTGGCGATGCATGGAATGTGAAGGGGATGTGAGGCCCCTCGCCAGACCGCGGTCCCAGGCTGGCGCCACTAGCGTCAGGCGGCGACATTGAGGCCGTCCTTCCCGTACCTGCACTCCGAAATGCGCTGTTACTATCACCGCGACGTCGACGCGGTCGCGACCTGTCGCAACTGTTGCCGCGGGCTCTGCGACACCTGCACCGCGGAGGTAGCCAAGATGTCCGCCTGCCGGGGACGGTGTGAAGCGGACGTTGCTGCGGTTCAACTGCTCCTGGCTCGAAGCGATCGCGCCTTTACGACGGCTGCTCGGCAGATGCGGATTGCCGCTTTCATCTGCCTGCTATTCGCCGCCCTGTTCGTCGTGCTGGCGCAGCGGATGCCGCACCCGATGCTCACCTGGCTCCTGCTGCCGGCCGCGTTCGTCCTCCTCCTGGGCGCGGCGTTGCTTGTGATCACTTCGAGGCGGTACGACAGTCGGAAGCCATCGGCGTGAAGCGTTAGGTGAGAATGTTCACCGCCGACGACCGTACCAGCGACGCGATTCTCACCGTCGTCCGCCGCGTCCTCATCGTCATTCTCACACTGGCGGTGACCGGGATTCTCATCGAGCTGCTCCTGATCGAGCACTTCGAGGATACGTGGCAGCTGATTCCCCTCGTTTTGCTCGGGCTGGCGCTCCCGGCACTCGCCTGGCACGTGTTTGCGCCAAGCCGTTCGAGCGCCCGCGTGTGGGGCATCCTGATGGTGCTCTGCATCGCCGCCGGGCTCATCGGCTTCTACATGCACTACGCCGGGAACGTGGAATTCGAGCTCGAGCAGAATCCGAGCGCTGCGCGGTGGATGCTGTTTCGCGAGGCGATGATGGGCGCAACGCCAGCGCTGGCGCCCGGAGCGATGATTCAGATCGGGCTGATCGGGTTGCTGTATCGTTTTGTGTCGAGGAAAACGCAGAGGTGATCAAGGGTGTCCAGGTGGTCCAGCTCATCGAGGGAACGTCGTTGCCTCGATCACGTGGACGACCTGGACATCCTCGATTACCTCTGGCTTAGTACCTCAGCGGCGCCCCCGTCACGACGCGCCAGGTATCTCGAGCGATCAGCAGCTCCTCATCCGTCGGAATCACCCACAGCTCCACCCGGCTGTCCGCCGTGCTGAAGCGTCCCTCGCGTCCATTCGTGAGGGCGGCGTTGGCATCGGCGTCGAAGGTGATTCCCATCCACTCCAGGCTGCCACAGACTCGCGCGCGAATGTCGGCGGCATTCTCCCCGATTCCGCCGGCGAAGACGATGGCCTCGGCGCCGTCGAGCACGGCGAGGTAGGCGCCGATGTACTTGCGGATCCGATAGCAGAACACGTCGACCGCGAGACGCGCGCGGCGGTCGTCGTGCTCCTCGATCTCCTTGAGCAGCTCTCGCATATCGGGCGTCAACCCCGAGAGACCGAGCAGACCTGACTGCTTGTTGAGCAGCGTTTCCACCTGCGAGAGCGTCAGGCCTTCCTTGCTCGCCACGAAGTCGAGGATCGCGGGATCCAGGTCGCCCGAGCGCGTGCCCATCACGAGACCCTCGAGAGGCGTAAAGCCCATCGAGGTGTCGATCGAGTCGCCGCCGAGGATCGCGCACGCCGACGCGCCGTTGCCGAGGTGGAGGGTGATGAGCCGCGTCCGTTCGCGTGGTCGACCGGTGAGCTGACGGTACCGGTGAGCGACGTAGCGATGTGATGTCCCATGGAATCCGTAGCGCCGCACCTTGTAGCGACGGTAGAGCTGGTACGGGAGGCCGTACAAAAACGCGACCTCCGGAAGCGAGTGGTGGAACGCGGTATCGAAGACCGCGACCTGCGGAACCCCGGGACCGAGCACGCGCGCCGCGGCGCGGATGCCCGCGATGTTGTGGGGATTATGCAGGGGCGCGAGCTCGACCAGCTCATCGAGCGATTGGAGAACGGTCTCGTCGATTCGCTGAGATCGCGCGAAATTCTCGCCCCCATGCACGACGCGATGGCCTACCGCTTCGATCTCGGCCAGCGAGCCGATTCCCGTATCCGCGTCGTCGCTCACCAGCCATACGGCGACATGCTCCACCGCGGCCGCGAGGTTTCGGAGCGGAGCCACCGTTCGCCGAGCCTCGCCCCGCGGAGCACCGAGGGACAACACCGCCTCACCACCGATGCGCTCGACCGCGCCGCCGGCGAGCCGCGTGTCCGCGTTCGCCTCGATGCGTTCAGCGTCCGTGCCGATGAGCTCGAATTTGAGTGTGGACGATCCGACGTTGAGGACGAGGATGTTCATGCGGCAGAGGTGCTCGAGGTGCTCAATGTGCTCGAGGTGCTCGAGGAGACAAGCAGTCGCACCTCGAGCACCTCGAGCACATTGAGCACCTCGAGCACCTTATTTCTTACCGCCGTCCCTCAGTACCCGCACCCGTCCCTCATATCCGAATTTCACGTTCGCGCTCTGCTCCAGGGCGGCGATGGCGTTGCGCGAGGAGTCGAGCGACACGTTCATCGACACCGGCCGATCGAGAATCGATGAGTCGCGCACGACGAGGCCGAGTGCATACCACCGCTGGAGATGTTGCACCGCCTCGCGCAATGGCTTCTGGTTCATCACCAGCCGTCCTTCCGACCAGGCGAGCGTTTCATCGAGCTCCTGCCGTGTCGGCTCACGCATCGCGCCTTTCGCGTCCACGATCACCGCCTGTCCGACCGTCAGAGTGCGCGGATCCTGCGCGCCTTGCACGGTGACCTGTCCCTCCTTTACCCGCACGGCAACGAAATCCTCGTCCGGATAGGCCCGGACGGTGAAGGTCGTGCCCATCGCTTTGATGGCGACGTCTTTTGCACGGACCTGGAAGACCATGGGTTGTTCGGGAGCGACGACGAACGTCCCGGTTCCCTCGAGCCCCACCCCGCGCAGCCGATCGCCGAATCCCGGGGGAACGGTGAGCTTCGAGTCGCCGCCAAGCGTCACCTCGGTGCCATCACCCAGGCGCAGCGCCATGCGGCTTCCCTGCCGCCCGACGTGCGTGCGCGCCTCACGCGACCGAAGTCCCGCTGTCACCGCGCGGTCCTCGCTCGCCCGATCGATGAGAACGATCGGCGTGAGAATGACGAGCGCGACGGCGGCCAGCCCAATGGCGGGCCAGAGCCACGGCTTGCGCTTCGTCATCCCGCCGACGTGCTCGGCCGCCGCGTGGCGCGAGTGATCGGCCATTTGATGGAGCGCTTCTCCGCGGTGCTCGCGGGCGTGTATCGTGTGCTCCACGTGCGCCCACGCTTCGCCCGCGGTTGCCGGCTCCTTGCGGTGTGCACTGCCGTGCGTGTGTACACCTTCGTGCGACTCGAATCGGTGGAGCGACGCGCGGCGGCTTTGGGCGCGCGCCGCGGCTTGTCGTGTCGCCTGATGCAGGAAGGCCTGGAGCGCTTCCGGCGACTCGAATTCCGTTCGCTCGTCCCACACGCGGACGAACACGTTCTCGACGACCCTCGGCGCGCCGCTCGGATCCTCGAGCACGGTCGCCGCTTCCTGTGTCAGCGTGGAGTAGTGGTCGTCGAAGATGCGTCGCAGCGCTTGCTCGTCACCCGCTTGCAAGCGTGTGAGCGCATCGCGGTCGATGGAGGGCATCGTGCCGGGCATTGGCGACCTCCTCACGAAGGGCAGAAGAAAGCCTGCTTCTCAACGTGGCCACGAGGGCGGCGATCCGCAACCGTAGGCGATCCGCATTGCAGCCCATGACCCGGGGATATATGGTTGCGCGACTCGTGCCGGCCGATCGTCTCTACCGGGGAGCGACCGCGTGCTGCGTCTCCTGCTCGCTGTTACACACCTGCTCGCGTTGGGAATTGGGCTCGGCGCGATTTGGGCCCGCGGTCGCGCGCTCCGTGGGATCGTCGACACGTCGGCGCTGCGCCGTGCGTTCGCGGCGGACACGTGGTGGGGGATTGCGGCGGTTCTCTGGCTCTCGACGGGGCTCACGCGGCTCCTCGCCGGCACCGAAAAGAGCACGGCATACTACCTCCAGAATCCCCTCTTTCACATCAAGATGGGGCTATTCCTGCTCGTGCTCGCGCTCGAGGTCTGGCCAATGATCACGCTCATTCGCTGGCGCCGAGCGATGGGCCGCAATCAGACCGCGGCGTTGGGATCGGCACGCCAGATCGCCCGGATCAGCACCATCGAGGCGTTTCTCGTCGTGCTGATCGTGGCGGTCGCCGTCGCGCTCGCCCGCGGCTACACGCTGGGATCGCCCTAGCCGAGCGGCGTCCGACTGGCGCGTGACCGCCTGCACGGGCGAGATTGCGGTATGTCATCCTCGAACCTTGCGATCCTGCCGGACGAGCTCGCGGCGCGCTCGCTGTCGAAGCAGGACGTGGTCATGCGGCACGACGATGCGGTCGCCGCGCTCGATCACCTCGGCCGCGCCGGCTTGCGAATCGAGTCGTGGGAAGGGTGGGTTCGGCTTGCGGATGGCACGCGGACGAAGTCGCTGTTGCATCAGGGATCTTTCGCGTTGCCCCTCGATGCATCCGCCTCGATCGCCACGGCGCGTGACATGATCGCCCAAGCGCAACACCGGTGGGATCGATCGCCGGAGTATCCCGGCGCCGAGCTGTACTACAAGCTCACCATCGTCTAACGAGTGCCGCGGTCGTCGCCCGACCCGAACTACGAGCGCCGTGTCCGCGACTCGTTCGCGCGGCAGCGACTACTGGGGACGATCGGCGCCCGCATCGTCTCGGTATTACCCGGCGAAGTGCTCATCGAGCTCCCCTGGCGAGATGACCTTGCCCAGCAGCACGGTGTGCTCCACGCCGGTGCGGTCGCGACGATCGCCGACAGCGCGTGCGGCTACGCGGCCTTGTCCCTCATGCCCGTCGGTTCGGCGGTGATGAGCGTGGAATTCAAGGTCAATTTGCTCGCACCGGGCCGCGGTGAGCGATTCCTGGCCAGTGGACGCGTGCGCCGCGCCGGGCGGACGCTGACCGTCTGTGAGGGAACGGTCAAGGCGATCCACGGCGGAGAGGAGCGCGAAGTCGCCATCATGACCGCAACAATGATCCGGCTGGAAGGGCGCCCTGAGCTCGCCGACTGATCGCAGCCGGATGCGCGATCTCGCGCGCGTCCTGGATGAGGCAATTCGAATTCCGGGGACGAATATCCGGATCGGCCTCGACGCCCTTCTCGGGCTTCTGCCCGGCGGGGGTGACGTTGCCGGCGGTCTCTTCTCGGGCTTGATAATCTTCCAGGCAGCCCGTGCCGGGGCGCCTACGGCGGTCCTCGGCCGCATGCTCGCCAACGTCGCCATCGACGTGGTGATCGGCGCGATACCTCTCATTGGCGATGTGTTCGATGTCGCGTGGCGCGCCAACAGCCGCAACGTCCGACTGCTCGAGTCGTGGCGCGACCGACCGGTGCCCACGAAGCGCGCAAGCACCCTCACGGTCGGCGCGATCCTTCTCGCCCTCCTCGTGTTGGTCGTGCTCGCGGTGTGGGGATCGATCGCGCTGTTCGGCGCACTTTTTGACCTGTTGCGAGGGACATAAGCGGAGTTTCAGAGCACCCTCACGTCGAGTGCCCGAAAACGGGCGTCGAGGGGAAGCGAGCATGCCGGGATCGCCTCAGTCCGTGACGCGTAGGCCCAACACCGTGGCGCGCGATCGCCGCATCTCCGCGCGCCGTGTCGCGTGGCTTCTGGCGCCAGGCGTATTAGCGCTCTCGCTCGCGGCGGCGCGCGCGCCGTTGCCCAAGGGCCTCGATGGGATGACGATCTGTCTTCCGCTTGTCGGTCCCATCACTCGCATCGATTCCACGCTCACCGGTCGCGCGCGCACCCTCGCCGAGATTCACGAGAGCGCCCACGCCGCTCGCTGCCGCGAGGTGGGAGCCGTGCGCTCGTACGCGGCGGTGTTCAGCGTCGATGGCAAGCTGCGCTCGGAAGCGCACGCCTTCTGCGCCGAGGCGCACTGGGATCTCGCCGCGGGATATCCACGCGAGCATGTTCTCGCACGCATCGCCGATGAGCTCGAAACCGCCTACGGCTGGACAGCCGGACGCTCACGCGGAGAGATTGTGGCGGCGATCGGCGCGGCGTGCCCGCCGCTGTCGACGCGGGCCCGTGCAGGAGACTGACATGGTCGGCATCGATCTTCGGGAGAAGTTCGCCGCGATCGACGAGCACTGGAGTCCCAGGATAGTGGCGGAGCTGAACGGGCAGCACGTGAAGCTCGTCAAGTTTCGCGGTGAGTTCGTCTGGCATCACCACGACCGGGAAGATGAGCTGTTCCTGGTGCACCGCGGCCGGTTTCGCATGGAGTTCCGCGACCGCACGGTCGACCTTTCTCCAGGCGAGATGATCGTCGTCCCCAGAGGGGTCGAGCATCGTCCTGTCGCGGACGAAGAGGTCGAAGTCGTGTTGTTCGAGCCGGCGGGAACCGTCAACACCGGGAACGTGATCGACGAGCGAACGGTTCACGAGCCCGCCAGAATCTGAGCGGGACTGGTGTGAATCACCTGCGGGCTCTGATGGATCACATGGCGTGGGCCGACGAGCGAATTCTCGCCTCCCTTCGGCAGCCGGGAGTGCCGCCGCGCGCGCTCGAGATCTACGCCCACGTGCTCGGCACGGAGCACAACTGGCTCACACGGCTCGAAGAGCGTCCGCGGACGATACTCGTGTGGCCGACGCTGACCCTCGAAGAGTGCGCTCAGCTATCGGCGGAGAATCAACGCGCGTTCGGTGCGTACGTCGATCGGCTGGCGAGCGCCGACCTCAGGCGCACCGTGCACTATCGGAACAGCGCGGGAGTGGAGTTCGACAGCCCGATCGAGGACATCCTGCTGCACGTCGCCATGCACGGAAGCTATCACCGTGGGCAGGTGACAATGCTCGTGCGCGATGCCGGCGCCGAGCCCCAGCCGACCGATTTCATTGAGTTTGTGCGCGGCGCGCCCGCCGCGACACGCGCGTCAGTCGCGCCCGCCCCAGTTCACGATCGGTAGCACGCGTCGTCCCCTCGGATTGTTGCGCGCGATGTTGATGAGTCCCACCTGAACGCCGCGCAGATGCTCCGCGATGTTGAGCACGCCGATCGTCAGGCCATGCTGCACACCGCTCAGCCGATTGAAGGCGCTCACTGACACTCCGCGCATCGATCCGTCACGCTCGATCCGAAAGTAGAACGGCGCGATCACGCCGCCGTTGAAGTCGAGCGTGCCGGCACCGATTCCCGTGATGACGATGCCAGTGATCTTGGGCCCGCCGACGCCGCCGCCGGCGATGGCGAGCCCCCGGATCTCACCTCCAGAGCCGATGCCGAGGCCCGCGATACTGAGCCCCGTTACGCCGCCTCCGGAGCCCACGCCGAGGCCGCCTATGCTGATGCCGCGCACGTGTCCACCACTCCCGACGCCCAGTCCGGCGATCGTGAGCCCGTCGACGCCGCCGCCCGCCCCGGCGCCGAGGCCCGCGATCGTGAGTCCAGTGAGCCTCCCGCCAGTTCCGACACCCAGCCCGCCGATCATCAGGCCGCGAACGCCCCCGCCGGAGCCGACGCCCAAGCCTGTGATCGCGATGCCGGTGATTTTCCCTCCGCTGCCTGCTCCCACGCCGGCGAGCACGAGCCCTGTGATCTCCTCCCCCGAGCCGGCGCCAATGGGAGCGATGGCGATCCCGCGCAGGCGCTCCTCGGCGGCAACGCCGCCGATTCCAACCGCCAGACCGTCGATGTTGCGCGCCCCGGTGGCCGGGAGCCCGATACCGATGCCACGCACGTCGCCGGTCCCCACATAAGGCGTCCACACCGTGAGGTTCACGCCGTTCACCCGCTCGAGGTAGCGATCGCGAAAGTTGATGCGCAGCCCCGTCACCCGCGGCGCATCGCCGATCGCGATGCCGACGTCGTTCACGGTGAGATCGAGGTACGACGGCTGGGCGGCAAGTAACGCAGGCGTGGTCGCGAGCGCCATCGCGGCCAGGACCGGGCGGGATTTCACGGGGGGGTCCTCACGAACGGGGCGGGCGGTTTCCCGTACGAGGACCTCACCTTGAGGTTTCAGGAGATATCGGGCCGCGAGCAAGGTTTGTGCAATGTGCAGCCCGAGGAGCGCCCCGGCGGCGCGTGAGGAACGGTATTCAGGAGGGTGGACGGTGGCTCCGAAGACGAGCATGCGCATGCACGCGTCCCACGCACTCGCGCTGATCATGGCCGCAGCATCGGTCGCCTGCGGACCGCCAAAGCCAATCGCGGTGGCCGCACCACCGGTGAGTCCCACGCCGCTCGCCAGCTGGCCAGATGTGGTCGGCTGCTGGGAGGTCCGCATGGGCGCCTGGAGGCCCGCGCTCATGCTCGGCCCGGACGAGCGCATCGTCACCCCGCCGTCGCGCATCCTGATCGACTCCACCATCGGCACACGGCCGTACGAGCGGCGCAATTTGCTTCTGCGTCCGGCGCCAGGGGCAACGCCGAGCGTGCACCGCTACTCGTGGTGGAACATGGGGCGCGCCGACAGCATCCAGCTGCGATGGACGACGGGGTTCAGCGGCGTCAACATGTCGCTCGATCATCTCGGCGACACGCTGCGCGGAGTCGCCGAGACGACCTGGGATTTCGACCGCCAGGTGCAGCACGCCGATGTCACGATGTGGCGAGTGGCATGTGATGCGGCCGCGCCAGTCCTTGCCGGAGATTCCCTTCGCCGGAACGTACCATTCAATCCGTCGATGCACGTCGCCGAGCGCGGCACGTTCCGGCACTATCGCGGCGGGCGCGGCGTCGCGCGCGAGTGGTGGGAGCTCGTACGCGGCAAAGACTCACTCGCGATTGTCGCCCGAGTGGAATCGGCGGCCGGTTCTGCCAAGCCGCTGGTGGTCACCCTTCGTACCGACACGACGTACATCCCTCGGCAGCTCGAGGTGGATGGCGATGAGGGCGCGACGGTGACCGTTCTCGGTGCCCGCACGCGGATCGGAACCGGATCGACGGCGCGAACGGTCAAGACACCTTCCGGCTTCTTCGTGATTCCGGAGTCGCCGGCGGTTTCTCCGTGGGGTGGCTTGCTGCGGCGCTGGAATCGTGCAAGTCGTCCGGACCGGTTCACGATTCCTGGTGAGTCGGACGTAGTTCTCTCGGTCATCGGGCGCGACTCGGTGCTGATCGGAGACCGCCGCATCATCCTGGAGCGGATCGAGGCGAGCGGGTCGGGGTGGGGACGTCGCACGCTGTGGGCGGACACGACCGGTGGTCTCATCGCGTCGCTCGGGGGAATGTCGGGTGCCTTCGCCCTTCGCGAAGGATGGGAGGCGGCAATGCCGTACCTCCTCACTTCGGCTCGACGCGATGCGCTCCGACTTGTGCGGAATGCCGCTGACGATGTGAAGCCTGCCCGGTCGGACCGCTTCGCGATCGTCGGCGCGACGGTCCTCGATGGCGTCAGCGATGGACCTCGGCGCAACGCCGTCGTGCTGGTCGAGGACGGCCGCATTGCACGCATTGGCACGCGGGCGCAGGTGAAGCTGACGAAGGACGTTCCGGTCGTGCAGGGGAAAGGGCTGACGGTGATTCCGGGCGTACGCGCCGATGGCTGGAGCGTATCCGATCTCGGTTGGGGACCGGGGGCGCTCGCACGCGGCATCGTTGCCATGCGCCTGGCGGTCCAGGACGATGCGTCGCTACGCGAGGTCCAGCAGGGACTCGCTCGCGATGGGGGCCTTGCCCCGCGCATCCTTGCATCCACCGATACGATGACCGCGCGGGTACTTCGGGAGGGCGACGCGGCCGACTTCGTCGTCGTGCAAGGAGCGCTGACGAAGATTCCCGATCGGCCGTCTGGCGTGCGCTGGGTGTCGATCGGGGGACGGCTGTACTCGGCGCAGGCGCTTCGCCGTCAATAGAGCGAGGAGGTCGTCGAGGTCGTTCCGCTGATCGAAGTCACCCAGACCAAATCTCGTCGGAGCTCCATACCAGCGTTCCGCGCTCTCGCACGCTCGCGTCGACGCCTAACGTCGCCATCCCCTTCTCGATAGGCACGGGCATCGTTCCATCGCCCGCCATGATCAGGGGGAGCGGGTCGGTTCCGGGCGCATACCAGCGATCACTCGGCTCGACGTCGCTCGGGTAGACGAAGCGCGGGAGCGCGCCGAGGGCCAGGATGGTGCGCGCCCCGATCCCGGTCTCGGGCATCGTACCGCCCCAGAGCTCGACGTCATGTGCGGCAGCGATCGCGTAAACTCGCAGTGCCTCCGCGAGGCCACCGAGTCGCTGGACCTTGATGTTCCAGATGCGTGAGGCGCCAAGCGAGATGGCGTGGCGCGCCCACCGGGCATCGCGCAACGATTCGTCGAGGCATACCGGCGTTCGCATCCGCTTCGACAATACCGCGTGATCGACAAGGTCGTCGTGCTGCAGCGGCTGCTCGAGGAAGAGCAGCTCTTCTGCATCGATGGCTCGTAGCGCCTGGTGATCGCGCTCGAGATCGTAAGACGCGTTGGCGTCCGCCCAGAGGAGGATCGAGCGTCCGGAGGCGCCGAGGACGTCGCGAACGGCCCGAATCGGCTCGACATCCCAGCCCGGCCGGACCTTGATCTTCACGCGGCCGTATCCGTGCTCGAGCGCCTCACGAGTCCAGCGCGCCAGCGTTCCGGGTGCGCCGTCGTCGGGGATGCCGAGCGCAACGCCGCACCGCACGTGCGACCGAGGGCGCAGATCGGCGTCGTCGAGACCCGTAGGGTGCAGCGCCTCACTGATGAGATCGGTGAGCGACTTTCCTTGGCGATGGCAGAACAGGTCCCACACCGCCGTCTCCGCGCCCGCCCGCGCGAAGGGATTCCCGCGAACGCCCATGCGCAGAATCGAGTCAGCGTCCATCGGGTTGTTGAGTGAGACCCCGACCAGGCGAGGCAGGAGCACGCGCGTGAGCAACCACCGTGCGCTCTCGACGGTTTCGGACGAATAGAAGGGAAGCTCGAACGGCGCGCTTTCCCCGAAGCCCGTGGCACCGTCGCTGGTGCTCAGCTCGACGATCAGCGATCGCCGCACGTGCATGACACCGCCACTGATCGCGAACGGCACGCTGAGGGGGAGCGCGACGTCCCACAGGCGGGCGCGCTGGATCGTGATCGGCGAGGTCAACGCTGGCTGGGCACCTGCGAGCTCACGTCGAGAAAGTGGAGCACGCCATCGCGTCGCTCGATCCAGCCCATTTCGCCCAGCGCGAGCATCCACGCAATGAGCCCGTGGTCGGGATGGAGGACGAGCTCGTGCAGCGCAGCCGCGGTCCGCGACGCACACCCCGATCGATAGAGTGCTCGCGGCAGCTGGAAAAAGGTGTGGATCTGCCCGGACTCGGCGCCCCGCAGAGCGTACTCGATCATTCTGCGTCCGGAGTGGATGTCGCCGGTGCCCGACAGCGCAGCGGGAGGCGCTCCCTGTCGTGCAATGAAGTCATCGAGCGCCTGGAGGTTCCGGCGCCCCAGGGCCGGACCCCCGTAAGCAACACCGCGCTTGTCATCGAAGAGACGGTTGAACGCCACGCGAAAGCGAACCTGGGGCGCGTCCTCGAGTGCCGCGAGCATCTCGGCTTGAAACGCGTCCTCGAAGCGCGCGTTCATGAGCTTCATGCCGAGGTCGATCGGTCCAGCACCAGCGCCCCCGACGAGACGTGGCACCTCGCGGAGCCATCGCAGGACGTTCGCGCGGTCAGCGGCGCGTGGGTCGCCCGCGAGGGTAGGGCTGAAATCCTTCTCGATTATCGGCGGGCCCCGGCCTGCCGCGTCGCGCCAGGCGGCCGCGATCGCCTGCGTCGTGTACCGATACTCCGCCTCGTGAAACGCCTCGCTCTCGCTGGCCGGCAACTGGTATTTCACCGATGCCGCCACCGGCATGTCATGCTCGGCGCCGATCGGTACGGCAGCGCGCAGCAACCGCAGGTAACTGGAGAACGGCTTGTCCCACCCGCGCCCCCGCCACGTCACCGTCCATCCGGAAGTTCCATCCTCATCCTCGATGCGCTCGACGTGCATGTGCGTTTCGTGAATCGCCCACGCTGCCATCCCGCGCTCGCCACTGTTGTCCTGGGCAATCACGGTCTTGAGCACGACGAAGCCGAGACCAGCTGCGGCGTCGGCTTCCACTTGCTGAGGCGTCATCGAGAGCTGCCCCGATGCCTTGCCAAAGGGCACCCGTATTCTCCGCCCGGCGTAACGGCCCGCGATGTCGACGCCCCAGCGGTCGAGCGCCCACTCGCGAAGATTATCGGTGAGCGGATTGTCGGCCCGCGCCTCGAACTCCTCCGCGAGCTGCGCGCGCACGCGCTCGGGAATCGGCGGCTGCGCCGGAAGCTCGCGTCTCATCCGTTGGCGTCCAGACCGCGCATCGCGCTCACGACACGGGTGCGATCGGCCCGGTCGAGCTGAGGGCCGACCGGATCGTGACACGCGTCTTCCGGGATGATCCCGTCCTCCGCCAGCGCCCAGAGCATCCGCCGAATATAGCCCTCCATCGGCTCGGTGAACGTCGCCTCGGCGAAGACATCACATGTTCTCGTCAGGCGGACCAGCGTCGAGGAGTCGTTCGTGACCGCCGCTCGCACCAGCGCGTGTTGCATGCCGGTTCTCGCCGCCCCCATGCCGATCAGCGCGCAGCGAGCACCGATCATCAGCGAGTATCCAAGAAAACGGTCTTCGCCGGTAATGAGCGCCCGATCGGGGTGGTCAGCGGCGACCCGGCGAGCGACTGTCTGAAATCGCATGACGGAATCGAGCGTCGCGAGTTTCACTCCGGCGACGTGCGGGAGCGATAGCAGGTCGTCGAGAAGCGGGTCGTCGTACTCGAGCTCACTGGCCCGTCGATAGAGGAGGAAGGCGATGAGGGGCAGGGCAGCCCCCGCCAGGGCGTCGTGCAACGCCAGCACCCGGCCAGACGCATCGGGAAGCGAGGCCAGAGACCCGGGCGGATGTACGAGCAGTGCATCCGCTCCGCCGTCGCGGGCCGCGTCGGCCATGATCATGGTTCGTCGAATCACCTCATCGGTACGCCTGCGCGGATCGCTCGGGAGCGAGCTCCCATCGAAGGGAACGCCGCAGCCGGCAACGACAAGGGCGGAAGGCGGCATTTCCGT
>DATFBS010000049.1:0-25418 GCA_035253695.1 Gemmatimonadaceae bacterium | reverse complement strand
CGGGCGGGCCGGTGCGCCGAAGCAGAAAGAGCGGCGCCAGCGCGGGGCCAAGAATGAAGACCGTGTACTCGAGGAGAGACTCCACGCGGTTGGCGAAGGCCACGCGCTCGAGGATGCGTGACGGCGCCGCCTTGAGCTCCTCGTAGACGAACCACGCGTAGAGGAGCATGCCAGCGATGGCAACCAATACCGCTGCCACGCGTGCAACGGTCAGCGGGCGCGTGAGACGACCGAGGAGCGCCCACGCCACCGCCGATCCCACCGTGATCCCGAGAACCCAAAAGGGCCACGTATCATCGATGGACGCAGGGAAATCGTTCACTCGAGGCTCGACGTGGGAAGATGATTGAGGAAGCTCGGGTGGTCGTGGGAGGACGATGTCCGACGACCCTGGGTCACCCGAACGCGCCCATCCGATGTACGGCGAGCCTGTCGTAGCGCCCGGGAAGGAATGGGCGCAGCGTACAGAGCGGTCGTGTCAGCGCGGAGGGCCCCAGTCCGCGACGGTATAACTTGCGGTGTCACTCGTAATTCGCCGTACGCTGCTGCCGGAGGCGTTCGCGACGAACACGTGCCATACCGGAGTGCCCAGCTGATCCAGCGTGCCGCGGTTGCTCGTGAACGCCACCTGTGACCCGTCAGGCGACCATACCGGTCCAAAGTCCTGCGGCGGATCGCCAGCGGGCCGTGGAATCAGGAGACGCTTATCGGTTCCGTCCGATCGGACAGTGAAGATGCTTCCTGTCTCGGATTCGCACGTGAACGCGATGCGTGATCCATCAGGGGACCATCGGATGGAAAAAATGTTGTAGATGCACGCAGACTCGTCGGACAGCTGCCGCTCGCCCGTGCCATCGGCATTCACGATGTACATCGTCCACCACCCGCGCGGCTGGCGATTCGACAGGAAGAGGATCTGAGTGCCATCCGGTGACCACTCGGGCGAAAAGTTCTCACCGGCGGCCGACGGAATCTGCCGCACATTCGAGCCATCGGCGTCCATGACGTACACGCGGAAACCCGCCACCGCTGGATCGTAATTCTCGAACGCGATGCGACGCCCATCAGGCGACCAGCGCGGATGCCACGCCGCGCGTGACGATTGAAACAGCCGACGGACATTCGATCCGTCATCGTTCATGACGAAGATGTCGGGTCGGCGGGCGGGCGCACCCGGAGTGCTGTCGGGCATACCGACGAAGGCGATACGCTCGCCGTCAGGCGACCACGCGGGGTCGGTCTCGATGACCGTGTTCGCGGTGAGCCGCCGCATCTCGCTGCCGTCGGGACGCATGGCATATATCTCGACCCCTGGCCCGTAACGTCCGCGCAGGACGAGAAGAACTCCGCGAGCATCGCGCAGCGGTCCCGTGGGATCGTCGCAAGAGCCGAGTCCGAGGATCCCCGTCAGCGCAAGGAGAGCGACAACGCGATAGCGATCCGACGCTTTACGCATGGTGAAAATGATGGTGAAAAAATGTCAGGCGCCACCGCGTTCCCCACCCAAAGATGGATTGTCGTTCAGGCCACCATGGGCGACACTGTGGTCCGGCCGGTCAGGTGTCGTTCAGGGGGCCCTTGCACGCCGCCGCGACCGCTGCACGATTTGGGAGCGTGGTCTTCCGGAGGATGTTGTGCAGATGATCCTTCACCGTGCTGATCGCAATGTTGAGGCGTCCCGCGATTCGCTTGTTGCTGAAGCCCCGCGCGACGAGGCTCGCCACTTCACGCTCACGCTGCGACAGAGCCATGAGCCGCCGATCCGGTACGTGCTCGGACGCAGCAGCCGGGACTCGGAGGACGATCAGGGCGTCGCCGAGATTGCGCGACGCCTCGAAATCGATCGTCACGCCTGGACCAACGCGCGCGGCGGACGCCAGCTCGACCAATTCCTCGACTGGCAGCGTCCGTCGTTGTGAACCTCGAAGCCGCCGCACCGTTTCGCGAAGGCGTTTAAGCGCCTCACGATCGAGTTGTGGGAGATGTCCACTCATGCCAAAGCCCTTGCCAACCGTACGGAGCTTAGATGCCTATCAGTGCTCGTGAACGCAAGATCGTCGAGGGTGTTTTCAAAGCGATGCAGACCGGACCTGGCGGCGAGGAAGCGTTGATGGCGCTGTTCGACGAGCGGGCTGTCTTCATCGAGCCGTTCTCGGGAGAACCCCAAACGCATGTCGGGAAGGACGCCATCCGAAGAAGCTTCCGAGATCAGTGGAAGAATCCGTTGCCCGATTTCGAGTTGACCCTCGACCGCCTCGATCTCGACGGCCCAGAGGTGCGCGCGGAGTGGACGTGCACCTCCTCGGTGTTTCCGACGCCCATGCGTGGGTATGACTTGTTTGCGCTGAACGACGATGGCAAGATCGCACGCTTCGAGATCATCGTCACTGACGCCCCGCCGACAGAGCCATGAAAAGGATCCTCGCATTCTCCACGTGCGGTCTGCTCTCGACGGTGACTCCCCTGGCCACGACCTTTGCGCAAGTTCCGTCGGCGGCAGCGGATCGGTGGGCGTCCGTCAGATTTCTTCTGGGATCGTGGGAGGGGACGAGCACGGGGCACTCGGGAACAGCCACGGTCCGGCGTGAGTACCGATTCGTGTTGCGCGATCAATTCATCGAGGAGCGCAACACGTCGACCTATCTTCCCCAGGAAAGGAATCCGAAGGGCGAGGTGCACGAGCACGTCTCGTACATCAGCCACGACCGCGCGCGCAAGCTCCTCGTACTCCGCCAGTTCCACGTCGAGCGGTTCGTCATTCAGTACGTGCAGGAATCCGACTCGTCCCGTGGCAGGCTCGCGTTCGTGAGCGAGGCCATGGAGAACACGCCGTTAGGCTGGCGCGCGCGCGAGAGCTACATCGTGCACGGCCCAGGCGAATTCGAGGAGATATTCGAGCTCGCCCAGGCCGGCAAACCGTTCGAGGTCTACTCCCGCACCAGACTCAAGCGCGTTCCCTGAGCCTCGCCGTCAACGCGCGGACGACGCATCGAGAACCGCCCGCACCGATGCCGAGGCGTCCCGCGTATCCTTACCCTGCTGGGCCCCTGCCGCGAGCAGCAACCGCGCTACGCCGGGGTGATCGTGGGTGCAATCGCCGTGCACCGACCCGTGACAGCACCAGCCGAGTGGTGTCGCACCGTAGTGCGCGTCCCTGCTGGAGACGAGTGCGCGGCCGGCGGGATGGCGTAGAAGCGCCGCTACTGTCTCCGCCGAGCCGTCCCAGGCGGCACAGTGGAGCGCGGTTCCGGAGTCGTGGCCCGGAGTGCCCGGGTCGAAACCCAACTCCAGCATCAACACGACAGCCGGCGCATCGCCATGCCAGGCGGCGTCCGCGATCGCTCGATGCTGCTCGGGTCCCATCGCCGCGATCAGATCGGGATACTCACGCACGAGTGCGCGCGCGCGTTTCTCATCGCCCATCCGGGAGGCGGACACCAGACGCTGCATCGGCGTCGTGAACGCCAGCATCACCTCCAGCGTCTCGTGCTGCTCGAATTGCGTCGCCACATCGAGCGGCGATCGGCCATCCCCGATCGTCCAGAAGTAAATGTGGTAGCTGCTCGGCGGCTTCTCTCCGTAGTCTCCTCGGCCGGTTTTCAGATCGAGGAGACCGATATTCGCCTCGAGCATCCGCTCAACTCGCTCGCTGAGTCCGAGCGCCGCCGCGAGGAAGATGTCCGTCGATGCCCCGCGCTCCACCAGGTATTGCGCCAGGTCGAAGCGGCCGGCGCCGCGCCGGCGGTCCAGCATCCACTGCGCTGGCGTGGAGCGATGGTCGACGTCGCGTGCATCGATGTCCGCACCGGCGTCGAGAAGGATGTCGACCACGGCGCGCGATCTTGCAAAGTGAAGTGGCGTTTTCCCATCACCGCCGCGCTCGTGCGCGCGCGCGGGATTCTCGCGCAGCATCCGGGTGAGCAGCTCCGGACGGTCGAGGTTCGCCGCGGCGCAGGCATCGGGTACGGCACCGGCCGCGAGCAGGCGCTCCGCCGCCACGCCCGTCGCCGAATGCAGCGCGTGAAAGCCGCCCGCCCACCACTCGCTGCGACGGTTGGGATCCGCGCCCAACTCGAGCAACACCTCCACCATCGCCGGATCGTCGGCGAACGCCACGATCGCTGGCGAGTTGAAGGACAGCGCCGGCTCGTTGATGAGCGCGCGAAGCTTCGGATCCTGCCTGACGAGACGCCGAACCGCGCCTGCGTCGCGGCGCCGAAATGCGTCGTGAACCTGCTCGAGGGAGCTCGTGTCGGCAGCCTGGGCATCCACGTGACGTTTGAGCGCAGCCCAGCTGGCGAAGCCATACTCGCGCGCAAGGACGAGCTGTGCGTCGGCGAGGGTGATGCGTTTCTTGTCGGGGAGCACGGCACGGACGCGGGCAACCGCCTCGGCGTTGCCGGTCGTGAACGACTTCAGAAGCTCTTTCGCCTGCTTCTTTTGCTGCCCGAGATCAGGGCGATCGGGGAGGGAACGGCTGAATGGCGATGACACGCGGCGCCTCCTTCGTTATGGCCGGCGTCCGCGCGATCGGCCCGAAGAGGGCGTGAGCGATGCAATCGAATCAATGGATGGGCGCAGCCCTTCCCGCGGACCGGAGGCGTTCCGTACGCCGCATGAAGGTTACGCCGCGGTACGAACGTGAGCAACTATGTCATCGCGCCAAAGCGTCCTGGACAGCGACGCCAACGGCATGGCTCCTGCCTTGTTAGCGCGTCCCGTTTCGCGGAGACTGCATGTCGAAGACCGAGTTCAAGGACGACGTTCCCATTTCCAAGAAGATCGATGAGCTGTACGAATTGATCGAGGGAATCGAAATCGCGATGCTGACGACGCGCCGGCCCGACGGTCGTCTCGTGTCGCGACCCATGGCCACGCAGAAGCGCGAGCCCGGCACCGATGTCTGGTTCGTGACCGATATCGAAAGCGGGAAGATCGATGAGCTCGCGACCGATCCCAACGTGTCACTGAGCTATTACAACGTGAAGAGTTGGGAATGGGTGTCGGTGAGTGGCACCGCCACGATCACTACGGACCGGGCGATGATTCGCGAGCTGTACAAGCCCGACTGGAAGGCGTGGTTCGGGGACGAGGGCGGAAATCGCGACGGTGGCCCGAACGATCCGCGGTTTGCGCTGATCCTTGTCGATGCGACGAGCGTCGTCTACGGCAAGCGCAACAAGCCGAAGCCGCTGGCCCTGTTCGAGGTGGTGAAAGGGCTCGTCACCGGCAAGGAGCCCGATGTCGCCGACGTGCGGCGGATCAGTGGGCGGGAGATGGAAGGGCCGCGCGCGTAGATCGGCGCGACGCTACACCTGTGACGAGAGCGGTGGCCGCGACCATCACTCGACCATCCACGTCACAGCTGGGATCGTACGCCGAGAGTGTGAGCGCTTCGACGGGTAGCTCCCGTCCGAGCGCGCTGCACGTGGCGGTGAGCTGAGCGATCGAGACGCCGCCACCCACCGCGTACGAATTCGCGCGTCCTTCGGCGGCGTCGATTACATCGAGATCGACGTGTAGTGCAAATCGCGGGATCGATACCGCCTGCCGCGATATCGTTTTCGAAAGCTCTGCCGACGCGGCCGTCGCTGGGACGCGGTGAATGCGCGAGCTCTCGAGCGCCGATGCCTCGGCCGGATCGAGATCGCGCGCCCCCACGAGCCACACGTGATCCTCCCGTACGGGAACGAATCCATCCACTCGTCCGCGCATGGCCGTCCAACTGCGGCCGGCGATCGTCGCGAGCGCCATGCCGTCGAGGAATCCACTTACGCTCGTGTCCGGTGTGTTGAAGTCGGCGTGAGCATCCCACCAGATGAGCCCCGTTCCATCGCCTAACGCCGCGACGACGCCGAGCGTCGCGAAGCAGTTGCCAGCCAGGACGATCGGAAGGGCTTGCCCGGCGCGCGCGGCCGTCACCTCGCGGGCAACGCCAGACGCCAGCTCGAACGCCGTTCCGAGCTCCGCATGCCAGCTCGTCGGGCGAGGCTCGACGATGGTCCTGGAAACGCGATAGCCAGCCGCGGCCAGCTCGTCCGCGATCGGGTCAGCGAGGCGCTCTGGCCCGGCCCCCATTCGCACGTTCCGATGGCCCGAGTCGTAGGGGACCAGGATGAGGGCGATCTTCATGTAATCCGCTGGAAGAGACTCAGGTGATTGCGCACGGCAAGGTGGACGGAGATTTGCAAAATTACCAGCCCCCCGACACATTCGCGGTCAGCGTGTTCATCTTCATCTCGCATCTGACGGTGCCCGTCGTTGACCATGCCGAGCTGGAGCGTCACTTTCGCCAGCGCGCCCGTCTCGTGGATGGGTTCCCGGGCTTCCTGTACCTTCAGCTGCTCAAGCCACAGGCCGGCGACGCGACGCACACCTTTCTCACCGCCTGGCGAGATCGCGAGGCGTTTCGCGCGTACATGGCCAGTGTCGAGCACGCCACCTCGCATTCGCGTGAGCCGGCCGAGATCATGAGCAGGACCGCAGTCCGCCACGAGGCATTCGAGGTCCTGATGGATTCCCGCGCTCGGCCGGAGTGGGTGGCCGCCGAGGCCGCCGACGTGCCGTGACGACAGCGTCTCTCACCTCGGCGCTCGAGGAGCAGTCCGAGCGCATCGCGACGCTCGTGACCGAGCGACAGTTCGCGGCGGACCGGACGCTCGAGGCCCGGTTCGGAGAGCGTGGGCGACAGAAGTGCACCGAGGATGCGCGTCGCCATCTCGAATACCTCTCGTCCGCCGCGTCGGCGGAGAGTGACACGCTTTTCGCCGATTATGTCGCATGGGCGAAGATTCTCCTCGCGCGGCTCGGCCTTTCCGATGACGACCTCGCCAAGAACCTCGTGCTCATGCGCGATGCCGTGCGCGAGACGTTAGGCGCTCCGCACGGCGACGCGGCGGCGCGCATTGTCGACTCCGCGCTCGGAAGGCTCGGGGAGATGCCGTCGGTCAGCGAAAGCTTTCTCTCGGATCGCCAGCCGCATGCCGAGCTGGCGAGGCGGTATCTCGATCTGCTGCTGTCGGGGGATCGGCAGACGGCGAGCACGTTGATCCTCGATGCCGTCCGCGACGGCGTGAGCGTGCGCGACATTTACCTGCACGTCTTTCAGCGGACGCAGCACGAGATCGGACGCCGGTGGCAGATGAATGAGATCAGCGTCGCGCAGGAGCACTTCTGCACCGCGGCGACGCAGCTCATCATGTCGCAGCTCTACCCGCGAATCTTCGCCACGCCACGCGTCGGGCGACGTCTCGTCGCGGCGTGTGTCGGCGGGGACCTCCACGAGATCGGCGTACGCATGGTCGCCGACTTCTTCGAGATGGCGGGCTGGGACACCTATTACCTCGGCGCCAACACGCCTATCGAGGGCATCGTCGAGTCGGTCAGCCAGCGGCGCGCGCACGTCGTCGCCATCTCGGCGACGATGTCATATCACGTGCCCGCGGTCGGCGATGTCGTTCGTTCGGTTCGAGAGCGCAGCACTGGCTGGGCGCCGCGCATCGTCGTAGGTGGGTACCCGTTCCGTGTGGATCCGGACCTTTGGCGAAGTGTCGGAGCTGATGGCTATGCGCCCGATGCCTCCGAGGCGGTAGCCCTCGCCGAACGGTTGGTTCGAGACAATGCCTGACGTCGAGGTTGCCCTCACGGACCGCGACGTCCCGCGTGGCCTGGCTTTGCTCTGCAGCCGGGACGGGATCGTGCAACGTGTGCTCCGCGACGATCTTGGCATCCTCGGAGACATACGCGGCCAGCGGTTGAGCAGCCTGGTGGACGGTTCGAGCCGTGACAAAGCGCAGCGCTTTCTCGCTGAGGTCGTGACGACTGGTGCAGCGTTCGACTGGGAGCTGAGCGTACCGCGTGACGGAGGCGTGCGTCTCCTGCATTTTGCCGCCGCGACGACCGACGAGAATTCCGTCGTCGTCGTCGCCGCGCCGTCGCGGCTTGCCGTCGTGCGATACTACGACGAGCTGATGCGGGTCAACAACGAACAGGCCAACGCTCTTCGAGCGGCGCTCAAGCCGGAAACGGTTCAGGCGGTGCGCGATCGCGATGCCGATCTCTACGAGAAGATGGCGCGACTCAACAGTGAGCTCGCGACGGCGCAGCGTGAGCTGATGAAGAAGAACCTCGAGCTCGAGCGGGCGAACCAGCTGAAGAACCAGTTCCTCGGGATGGCGGCGCACGACCTTCGCAATCCCATCGGAGCCATTCGATCGTTCAGCGAATTGCTCCTCGACCCCACTTTCCCCGTGACGCACGAGCGACAGCAGGACTTCCTCCGACGCATCAGGGGATCGAGCGAGTTCATGCTCGCGTTGATCAATGATCTGCTCGACTTGTCAGCAATCGAGGCCGGTCAGCTGCGCATGGATGCGCAAGACGTGGACATCGCCCAGCTCGTGCGCGAGAACGTCGAGTTGAATCGGGTGCTGGCTGCTGAAAAGCAGATCGAGATCACGCTGACGATGAACGACGATGTCCCGCGCATCCACGCCGATGCGCGGAAAGTGGAGCAGATCCTGAACAACCTGTTGAGCAACGCCGTGAAGTTTTCCAGAACGGGGACGACGGTGCGGGTCGATGCTCGGGCGGGGGATGGCGGGATCTGGTTCATCGTCGCCGATGAAGGACCGGGCATTCCCGCCGGCGAGCTGGCTACGATCTTTCGGCCGTTTCAGCGCGCGACGCCGCAGAGCACCGCTGGCGAACATAGTACCGGGCTCGGGTTGGCGATCGTGAAGCGGCTCGTTGATGGTCATGGGGGCCGATTGTCGGTCGAGAGTGAAGTCGGCCGTGGGACGACGTTCTCGGTGTGGCTTCCGGTCGCGCGCGGGTAAGTCCCTCGCGCGCATCCGGAGGAGGCAGCATTCGTCCGAAGTCAGACGCTCCGGAGTCGCCGCGGCTGCGGTTTCGAGCGATGCCCCCATTTCGCACCATTTCCGATAAGTCGGACAAAGTCCGATTTTGCGACGTCGGACAAAATCCGACTTTGCTCTGCTAGGCGCTTACTGCCGGTCGGCTATGTCGGACAAAGTCCGATGTGCTGAGAAAGGCCCGGATGACATATACTGCGTGCCGCGGCGCCACACTTCTCCAATGCCTCAAGGACCCAAGAGCCCGCGCCTCGTTGCGCGCTTCTCCGTGCGCGTACGCCGCGAGGGCGGCTCGCTCAGCATGACGATCCCGCGGTACATCGCGCGCCACTGGAAGCTCGAACCGGGTGTCCGGCTCGTCGTGCGGTCGACAGAGAGGGGCATCCTCCTATACCCACGTTACTTCCTTCCCTATGCCCACCCGGCCGCCTCCCCCGCCGTTTCGCGCTCTACGCCAGAAGCGAGCGCCGCGTCTTCGTGACGGGTGCGCGCGCAATCCGCGAACAGCTGGTTCACGTTTGCCCCTGTAAGCGGTAGGCGATCCAGAAGCCGACCACCCCCAACCCGACCACGGCGAGAACTGCCAGCGCGAGCACCGGAGCGAGACGACGATCGAGCTCCGGAACGTTCCGGTCCGGATAGCCGCGCAGAATGATGACATACGCGGCAAAGGCAAGAAGAATTCCGGCAATCACGTCGGCGATGTAGTGCTGCTTGGTGAACAGCGTGGACACCGCGACGAGCGACGCACAAAGAAGGGTGACCACACCGAGACGGCGGTGCAGGCGGTAGCACGTCAGCGCCGACACGAATGAGTGCGCCACGTGCAGCGAGGGGAAGCAGTTGTAGGGCGGGTCGGCATCGTAGAGGAATCGCAGTCCCCACGCCGCGAATCCATCTCCCACGACCTCCGGTGGACGGGGTGCCACCGTTGGATACACCAGAAAGCACACATATGCGGTGATCCAGACGGCGAGATACGCCCAGAACGTGCGACGGATGTGCGCTTCCTCGCGCACGACGAATACCGGCAGAACGATGAGGAACATGTACAGCGCGCCATATACCAGCGCCCACATGGGCTGCAGCGGCAGAGCATGGTCCCAAGCCACCTCCGGCGCGTACACCTTCCCAACGGCTACGCGATTGGCAATGAAGAGGTAGCACGGGACGAGCAACATGAGCGCGACCATGGGAATGGTCACGGGGTACGGTCGCCTCAAGGTCTGTGCGACTGCGTTCCACGTCGTTAGGGTTGCCTGGCGAGCGACGGTCACGAGGGCTGGATGTGGTGACGGCGGCAGCTTCCCGTAGATGACGATCCAGGCGCCGCCGGTGTCGCGCCCGCCCTTGCCGCCACGTTCTACCGCTCGCACGTCCCCACTTCTTCCTTGGAGGTCCCCGATCCATGTCGTCTGATGCACACCATCACCATGAACATGAGGAAGGGAAGGGCTCTGCCCATGGACACGCCAAAGGCGGGTCGGTCACGCCGCCGCCGCGACGCGTTCCTCAGTTAGAGACCGGTAAGACATCTGCAAACCCGCGAACAAAACCGGATCGTGCCTCGTTTAGGCGGAAGAAGCCTGGATTCCGCTACGCGCGACGCCAGGAACTGCAGTTGCCGCCTGATCCGGAGGTCACATGTCCCGCTGGCCCTTGCTCGTCCTAACCCTAACGATCGCGTGTGCCTCGTTGCCCGACCCGGTGCCCGTCTTCGGTGACATCGACGATGTGTCCGCGCTGGTGGGAGAATGGAGTGGTGAGTATGACGCTGGCTCGACCGGACGCGCCGGCAGCATCGTCTTCGATCTTCGCAGCCCCACCGAAACCGCCCACGGCGACGTCATGATGATTCCCCGCACGTCAGGCAGAGCGTCACCCGGGCGCGGCACGCAGGACCTGGTGGAGCTGCGGCGCAGTCAGGTCATCAGCATTTCGTCGCTGCGAGTCGCAGGAGGCGAGGTCACGGGAACGCTCGCCCCGTACACCGACCCCGACTGCAGCTGCACCGTGCGCACGACATTCACCGGTACGCTGCACGGGGACACGATTGATGGGACGTTCGTGACGCGGGGCGCGGGAAGGGAGCAGTCGGGACGCTGGAGCGTGACGAAGAAATAGCTCCAGCGCGACCGTCAGCGCGGAGGATCCGAGTCAGGTTTCAAACGTTCAAGCGGGGCGCTCGAATGCCGGTGCATATTCAGGCATTCGAGATCCCTGCCGATGAGAGACGCTGCCCTCGCCCTTTCGCTTTTCGCCGCCTGCCTGAGCTGCGCGCCACTCAAAGGCACCGGCACACCGTTGCCCGATCAACCGGTGATTCGCGGCGAGGCGGCCGAACGGATCCACCGCTACCTCGAGCGAATCCAGCACTTTGGATTCTCCGGAGCGGTCCTGGTCGCTAACCCTCGCGGCGTCCTGCTTCGCAATGGATACGGACCCGCCGGCGGAGGTCGGCGAATCAGCGCCGAGATGGTGTTCGACATGGGCTCGATCACCAAGCAGTTCACGGCGGCGGCGATCCTTCTCCTCGAAGCAGAAGGTCGGCTGTCGACGAGCGATTCACTCGCGCGATTCTTTCCCGTCGCTCCACCCGACAAGCGCGGCATCACGCTGCATCAGCTCCTCACGCACACCTCGGGCATCATCTCCGACTTCGCCGGCGACTACGACCAAGTCAGCCGCGAGTCCGCACTGCAGGCGATCTTCAACGCGCCGCTCGTCGCGCCACCGGGACGGGAGTTCAACTATTCGAATGCCGGGTTTTCGCTGCTCGCCATGATCGTCGAGCAGCTCTCGGGACAGGACTACGAGCGCTTCATGCGCGAGCGCATCTACGCGCCGATCGGCATGCGACACACGGGGTATGTCATCCCCGGGCTGGATTCCTCGCTCGTGGCGCACACCTTCACGCCACCCGTGGATCACGGCACGCCGGCCGAGCGCCTCGCACGTGCTGGCGGCCCGGGTTGGAATCTCAACGGGAATGGCGGTGTCCTAACGACGCTCGACGATCTCTACCGGTATGAGCTGGCGCTCATGCAAGGACGCCCGATCACCCACGCGATCCAGGCAAAGCAGTTCGCGGTGCAGTTCCGGCGCAATCAGAACCTCGCGCACGGATACGACTGGTGGATCGAGCCGGACGGGCAGGATGGCACTCAGCTCAATCGAGGCTCGGACGGACCCGCCACCGGTGTGTCCGGGGAGTATCGCAGGTATCCGAGTGACACCTCGGTCTTCATCCTGCTCGCGAACAATCGGCACCACGGCTGGAGCACGCGCCGCTACGTGATGCCGGTGCTGCGCCGCCTCTATCGCGGCGATTCGGTCGTCGTTCCCACGGTGCGTTCCGGTGGCGCCGAGCTGGACGCCATCGTCGGGACATATGCGGTGGATTCCTCGGCGCACTTCCTCATCACGCGATCCGGTGACCGCCTGGCGTTGAGCGCCATCGGACAGCGCGCCGTTAACGTGATGATCTTCAATCGCGACTCCAACAGCATTCGCAGCCGTGACCGCCTGAACCTCCGCGCGCTCACGCTCGTGCGCGCCCTGGCAGCCGACGACACCGCCGCGCTGCGGTCCATCTTCGGCGCGAGGAGCGATCTCGCGCCACACCGCGAGTGGTGGCGCACGATGCTCTCCCGACATGGCGCCTTCGAGTGCGTCACCACACTCGGCACCGATCGGCTGGATCGCGGTGTGTTTCAGTCGACAGTGCGGCTGCGGTTCCGCAACGGCGCGCGCACGATACGCTGGGCGTGGAGCGGGCCAGCCCCGGTGGTCAGCAGCGAGGACGCGATGCTTCCCGGTGTCTTCTCGTTCGGTGCCGAGTCACCGCTCGAGGCGGGAGCGTGGTCGCCGTACTGGTGGCTTCAGGGGCGCGACTCGCTCGTCACGTACGACATGGCCTTCGCGCAAACGCTCACCGCCTCCGTACTGCGTGACGATCGCGGTATGCCCAACGAGCTGGTGTTTCACGTACCTGGTGCGCAGGTCCGGGCGCGCCGCGTTCCCAACGCGGAGCACGTCTCACCCGGCTGCCAGTGAAGCGGCGGCGACCTAGTCGCAGGCGCAGCGCACGATGAGCTTCTGCACCAACCAGTCGGCCACGAGGTTCCGGTCGGCCAATCGCTTGCGCAGCCGAGCAACGTATGGCTCAACGACATCGCGGGGCCCCGCGACGATCCAGGATGCGTTGTACCCGTTGCTGTTGAAATCGGCGCTCACGATGATGTCGCCAAAGGTCCACTCCTTCCCTTGGACCTGACCGAGCCGTCTCCTCAGGCGAAACTCGGCCGCTCGCGACGAATCCGCGTGGTACTTGGCGACGAGCTGGTACGCCACGGCGCTGTCACCGAGAAACTTGTCGGCGACGAAGATCGTGTCGCCTCGTCGATCCGCTTGCGCCTCGACCGGGCTCGACACCAGCGGAAGGAAAAGCGCGCAGAGTAGCAAACTGAATCGCAGCATTTGAATCGGTGTGGATCCCGAGGACTCTTTGCGGCAAACCCAGCCTCGATAGGTAGGGGCCGTGAGGTCCTCGGATGACGATTCAGCCAGATGCAGAGACACGAGCGCGGTACCGCCCCGCCGAACGAGCTCCTGAGCACGGTCGCGTGGGACGCATGTCACCAGCGGGCATCTCATGTGACGCAGGGAGGCATACGCCCCACACGACCTGGAGAACGAAGGAGACGCACATGCAGGGATGGGTATACGCTGCTCAGACGCTCGATGAATCAGGCTCCGTCGACATCAAGACTGGGCTCGATGCCATCGACGCGGGATTTGCCGGCAACGGCGGCACCGTACGCTTCGAGAAGGGAACGGGCAACCAGTATCGGCTCGCCACGAACTACACCTCGCCGCTCAACGTCAAGTGGTGGTTCGATCCGGAGGCCATGATCACGGTCGATGGCGTCGTGCTCACGTACCTGGGCGTCGATGGCGCCTGGGACAAAACCAAACACTTCAACTGCATCAATGGGGGCAAGGTCCGCTTCTATCAACAGAATTCCCCGGCCGATCCGCAGACGGCGCTCCTCTTCGACGTATATCCCGAGTGGTTCGGCGCACTGCCGAACGGCGCGACCGTGTGGATGCCCGGACAGACGAACTGGTATACCGTCACCGACTACGCGTTCGATCTCATGTACGAGGCGGTGCGCGGCTGGCCACACACTCCCCTTTCCCTACCGTCGACTTTCAAAGGGCGCATGGTGCTCGGCGGGGGAGCGACGTACGCGAAAGCCAAAGCGTGGGAGCTCGTATGCGGCATTGCACCGAGCATCAAGGGCGGTGGAAGAGAGAACACGACGATCCTGTATGTCGGTGGCGGCGTCACGGCGACGGCCAGCTCCTACCCGGCGGCGAATCGCGTGCAGTTGACTGGAACGCTTCCCCCGACACTCGTCGGACGATGGATCGTGATGGCGGGCCCCACGCACTGGGGAATCGCGGCGGAGATCGTCCAGGACTTGGGCGGCGGCCTCGTCCAGACGTGGGGGAACCACGGCTATACCGCGACTGGCCAGACTGTCCATCTCCTCGAAGAGGCAGTCATCGATCTCAACGGAATTCACGATGCGCGCTTGTCCGATTTCTCCATCAGCCTGGCCAGCAACGCGGCCATCATGGCCGGGCTGTACTACCACCGGGACTCGCAGACTTCGATCCGAGGCTCATCCAAGAGCGGGTTCGATGCCCTGAAAATCGGCGGGACGCGTTTCAGCGCGGGTGCGTTCTGCATCGGCTCTTTCGATCCCGGTGAGTACACGTGGCAGGAAGACCTCGCAACGTTCTGGCATTGCGAGGCGTTCGGCGCATGGCATGCGCTCACACCCAATGAACGCTCGGCGTGGAGCACCAACGGATTTCGATTCGGTGCTGCAGGGATCCCGTCCAACCCCTTGAACTACACGTGCCACGGATGCGTCTCGATTTCGTGGGGCAATGGCGTCGCCATCCTCGCGACCAACGTGCGCTGGGATGGGGGTACGATCCAAAGCAACATGAACGATCTCTACCTCTTTCAAGGGGCACAGAATTACGTGTCGGTCTCGGGCTTCCGTTCGGAAGGCTCACAGCGGCTGTGCTATGGCTACTCGGGCGTCTCAGTGGGATTCAACATTTATCTCGGCGACATCGAATTCCGCGCAGAAGCGCTCGGTGTCACTCCAGACACCGGAACGCACGACCTGGCATTTTTCCCGTGGACGGGAACAGCCGAAATCGTGCGTGTGCGGTCGATCGGCGGCCCGAACACGGGGGATCACCTCTCAGAGGGCCGAGAGTATACGGCGATCGGTACCGACTCCGGGAACGGCTATCTCGAATTGAGCGGTGCCGGATGGACTGCAAACCAGTGGGTCGGCGGCGTCCTCTCCATTTGGGATGTCAACGATCCAATCTGGTGGAAAGGAGCGGACTACGAGGTCCTGTCCAATACCGCGACACGCATAACGATTCGCGGCTCCTGGTTGACGGGTTCCCACGCTGAGACCGGACGGAACTGGCCGACGCTCGCCCCTCCGGCTTCCGGCCGCCGATTCAAGGCAACCCAGGTTTCCCGGATCCGGGCGAGTACGTTGAAAGCGTGCAACATCACGGTGCGAGACTACATCGCCGGACATGTCAGGCTGAAGCAGATCCTCCCCGACCTCGGAGTGGCCATTCTTACCTGGAACGTGGATATCCAGCCCTACGACATCCGCGGTCCGGAGGTACGGCGGGGTGCGCACGGTCCTGTCCGCTTCGGACCGCGGAGCGAGGGCTTCACTGATTATGCGGCCGTCTCCTCTGGGTTTGCGTCGCTGCATTGGCCGCACCACAGCGCTGGGAAGATTCTGCTCGACGCCAACTACACGATCCCGCTCGGCGGCAATCCATGGGCGGGCGATCCGACGAACTATCCCCAGGTGTGGTTCCCGGCCCCCGACGGGGAGATCATCGTCGAGGCGACACAGGATTCAGTGGGCGGTCGCGTGCTCTCGTTCGACACGACCAAACCCATCAAGTGGAAAGGTGGCGCACCATCAGCGGGTGCCGCGAACACTGTGCGTCGATATCACATCAGGTACCGGACAACGCACTTCCTCATTTCCTACGAGGACTACGCCTAAAATGCAACAGAGCCTACAAGGGCGTCTACCTAACGCCGCCGTTCGCGAGGAGACGCCGGAAAAACTTCCACCGGCCGCTGTGCTGGGATCGATCGAAGAGCTCGACTCGGGCGTGAGCGCCATCACCGGGGACGACGACAACGACTTCCGCGTGCGGTACACGATAGACCCGAAGACGGGACGGGTTCGGGATACGCACCCCGATCTCGTTCTTGCGTGGCTCCGTACGAGACGTGCTGGTGTGGCGTCGGAAGGGGTTGGGACGGCTGCTTGCCTTGGCGGCGGATCCCATACGTGGGGCGCATGGATTCCATCGGTTCGGGTCGACGTGCCGCACATTCACTCGTTCGTTAGGTCCTGTGAGAACGCCGAGTGCGGAAGCTATGAGGTGCGGCGCTGCCCGGAGGTCGTGCAGCCAACCGAGGAGGATTTGCGCAAGAACGGTATCTTACGCTTGCCGGGATCCGCTCCCCAGAATCCGCCACCCTGGTGGTCCGACCGCGGCAAGCGCATTCCGGAGAGTGAGCGGCTCGGGTAAGCCGTACGACGATGCGTCGCTACGCCGTTCTCGATGTGCCGTCGAACCTCGGTCTCAGGCCGTCCGGCGTGGAGCGTCTACCCCGCGCGCTGCGCGATGCGGGATTGCTCGAGCGTTTGCGTGCGCGCGACGCCGGCCGCGTGGAGCCTGCCGCCCCGTACGATTGGCGGCGCGATGCCTCGACGCGGCTGCTGAACGGGCCTGCGCTCCGACAGACGACGATCGCGTTGGCCACCCGCGTTGCATCGATGGTCAACCGCGATGAAGTCCCCATCGTTCTGGCTGGCGATTGCAGCGTGATTCTGGGCGGCCTCCTCGGCCTCCGGTTAGGCGCGCACCGAGTCGGTCTCGTCTTCGTCGACGGTCACGTCGACTTCTACCAGCCAGACGCGTCGCCCACCGGTGAGGTCGCCGACATGGATCTGGCGCTCGCCACCGGGCGCGGGCCATTGATTTTGACGAGGTTCGATGGCGCCGACGGCGCTCTCGTTCGGGATGAGGATGTCGTCGCGATTGGCGCCCGTGACGCCGACGAGCGCGCCACCGCCAGGAGCCAGGACGTTCGCGCGACCGGCATTCATCTCTACGAGCTCGAAGCGGTCCGAGCGCGTGGCATCGAGGCGGTGGCCGCCGACGCGGTGGGCATCGTGGCCCGTCGCGACCTCTCGGGTTTCTGGCTGCACGTGGATGCCGACGTCCTCGATGACGCGGTGATGCCGGCGGTGGATTATCGGCAGCCGGGAGGTCTGAGAGCGGACGAGCTCGTCACGCTGCTCCGTGCGTGCGCCGAGAGCGGCGCCCTCCGCGGCATCAGCGTTGCGATCTACAATCCAGCGCTGGATTCGTCGGGCGAAGGGGCGGAGATCCTCGTACAGTGTCTCGCGGAGGGACTGGCCTGACGACGGACGAGCCTCCGCTGCGGGTCGACGTGTGTCGTCATGAGGATCGCAGGCGCGGCGCACGACGAGCTTCGGGATGCGCGAATCGGCGGTTCCGCTTAAGTCGGACATTATCCGACGAAGGGCGAACGGCGCGCTAAAGGGTTCGTGATCGTTCGATCAACGTCGCTGCCGCGGCCGGCCGAGGCGGTCAGTCGTACAGCCGATCACGTTTGATCTCTTCGCGATCGCGCCGACCTCTCACGCTGGCGGCGTCGACGTCTGAGCCGCCGCGAAGCTGCGCTTCAGTCTCACTCGAGGCATCACGAAAGCGTCGCTCTCGCGTCGCACGGCCCATGAGGGCACCGGCGGCCAAGAGCCCGCCGGCAGCGATGAAGGCGAGCTTGTACATGCCGACGGTGACCATCCAGCTTGGAATGCGGTCTACGTCGAAACCCAGCGCCAATGCGAGACCGGTCGCAATACCGACCAGGAGACCGAGAACGAGGAGCGATTTGGCAACGGTCGCTGCGCGCATGAGCCCTTCTTAGACGGAGCTTGAACATTGCACGGCGTCGCGCCGTGAGCAATCAATCGCTCCTGCGCGTGGTCATCGGCTCGGCTCGCTCCGCCCGACGCTGCGTGAAGAACTCCTGATGCAGCCTTCGCAGCAGCGGTAGCGAGATCAGCACAGACACCAGGTTCGGAATCGCCATCAATCCGTTGAGGGTGTCCGCCACGCTCCACACCAGCTGCAGCGATCCTACCGAGCCGAGGTAGATGAACACGAGCCACAGCAGTCGGTACGGTACTGCGACTCGAGTGCCGAAGAGGTAGACGGCTCCCGTCTCACCATAGTAGCTCCAGCCGATCAGCGTGGAGAACGCGAAGAGCACCAGTCCCGTGGTCACGATGATTCCGCCCCACGTGCCCGGCAACCCGGAAGAGAACGCCTGCACCGACAGCGCCGCGCCGGTCGCACCGCCCTGCCAGTTGCCGCTCACCAGCACGACGAGTCCGGTGATCGTGCAGATGAGAATGGTGTCGACGAACACCTCGAAGATGCCATACAGCCCCTGCCGCGCCGGGTGGTCCGTCTCGGCCGTCGCGTGCACCATCGGGGCGCTGCCCAGTCCCGCTTCGTTGGAGAAGAGACCCCGCGCCATCCCGTATCGCATCGCCATCATGATGGTCGCGCCCGCGAAGCCGCCGGCGGCCGCGGTTCCGCTGAATGCCCCGTCGAATACCAGTCCGAGCGCGCCGGGAATACGCTCCGCGTTCATCAACAGGAGCACCAGGCCTCCGATCAGATACAGCAGCGCCATGAACGGCACGAGGATCTCCGCGAAGGCGGCGATGCGCTTGATGCCGCCCAGGATCACCGCGGCCGAGATCAGCACCAGTGTGAGCCCGACCGCCCACGTCGGTACGCCTAACGTCGTCTGAAGACTTTGAGCGACCGAGTTCGCCTGCACCATGTTTCCGATGCCGAAGGCGGCGAGTGCGGTGAGCAGCGCGAAGATCGCGCCCAGCCAGCCGAGGCCGCGCTTCTTGAGCGTGTACATGGCGCCGCCCCGCATGACGCCCGCGGCATCGCGCTCGCGGTAGTGCAACGCGATCACGATCTCGGCGTACTTGGTTCCCATGCCCAGGATGCCCGACACCCACAGCCAGAAGAGCGCGCCCGGTCCGCCGAGGGTGATCGCCGTCGCGACTCCGGCGATGTTGCCGACACCGACGGTGGACGCCAGGGCGGTGGCGACCGCCTGAAATGGCGTGACGCTGCCGGCGCCCGCCGTCCGGTTGCGCAGCTTGCCGAGCACCTCGACCAGAGCGGTGCCGAGGTGGCGGAACTGAACGCCACCGGTGACGAAGAGCAGCAGGATGCCCGTGCCCATGAGGAGCACGATTATCGGCACTCCCCAGACGATTCCGTTCAGCCAGCTGTTGGCTGATGTGATGGCATCGAGCATGGCGGGGAACGAGGGAAGTTGGTCGGTGCAGGCGGTGGGCGGACGCTAAAGCGTACTACTCGATGGCTCGCCAGGAAAGGGCAGTTGCGCGCGCGACACGTGGGACGCGAAGGCGAAGGAGTATCGCATCGCGCTGACGCAGCTCACATCGTGCTCACGTCAGGATGAAGAAGGTCGCGCGCCCTTCCAGATCACCGCCGCGTCGTAGCCGTGGATCGTCCGGACGACGTCGGAGTTCCAGCTCTCGAGGCCACGCATTGCCAGTGGCCGCAGGGCGCGAAGGTCGATCACTTCATGACCGGTGGCATTGGTGTTCGAGAGCACGCGCGTGAGGCGTTGATCGCCGGCTCGGAACTCGTCGAACTCGTCGCTCGAGACGGAGACGAAGCTTCGCCCCGGTCCGAGGACAGCCTGACGAGACCCCGGTCCGGGCAGGACGAGGATATGGAAAGCGCGCTCCCCGCTGAGGGCCGCCACTTCATCCGTCATCGCTCCGACATCGAAAATGTTGACGTAGTTGGCGCCGCGGATCATGTGGTTGTAGCCAAACTTCAGCATCACTTTCGGCGTCGATCCGCGGGTGCGCTCTTCCCGTAGCCGCGCGGCCAAGTTGCTCCGCATCCATTGCGCGCGGCGTTCCGAGGAGTCCCACGCGGTGCCGGTCCGCGCCACGGCGTTGATGGCGAGCGACTCCTCCAGCGTGCGCAGGATCGCGTCGCTCTCGCGGTCGGGGTTGGCCCAGGCGGCCCGGACAGCCGACACCAGGGCCGGATCTTCCGCAAAGAGGAAGGGGGGACCCGCGTCCGGATTCTTCTCGCGCTCCGCCCAGGAGTTTGTCGACGCCTGCCTCAAACGCGCAAAAGGGTCCCGCGCGCGCCGCGGCACCCTGGGCGCGAGCCTGGAGATCAGATAGCGATCGCTGAAAATCTCACGGTCGAATCCCCAGAGAACTCGCTCGCCCTTGGGCGCGGCGTTGATGACAGCCGCCAAAAATCGCGCTTCCTCACGCAGATACATGGGGCTCCAGGTGTCCGGGGCAGCAAAGAAATCCAGAATCCCCTGGAGGCCATTGCGCCTCGCCGCCGCCTCAATGTCCTGTGCAATGACCGGTGAAAGCTCGATGGCCATTCGGCTGTAGCCATATCCACGAAGCGCCTGGAAGAGGGCTGCCGAGAACTGGGCGGTTTCCGCGACTCCATGTTCCTCACCGATCAGTGTGAAGCGGGCCGCGCGCGCTTCCCGGACGAGCCAATCCCAGCCACGCCCCGCCGGGGGGTCGCTCATCGTTAGGGGAAGCCTATTTCTTTGCAGCGCTTCGAGGAGGCTGCCCTGCGGACTACGAGTCTGCGGACGCGCACGAGGAGGCGCTGTGCCCTGGCTGAAAGCGCGCGGGCCGCGAAGCAAGAACAACCCACTCGCGAACAACAGCTCTCGTCTGTTTATCGCCATAAATTCCTCGCGCGTTGCTGATCTGCTGAGTGCGGTCGGTGATCCCCATGTGCGATCTTGGGGGTCATGGTTCCTCTCGATTACCGAGGGGTATGCTGCGCTACCTCTCGATTGTCAAGAGGTACGAACCTCGACATCACTATTGAGCAACCCGAGGGGGAATGTTCTGGTTGTGGTGGAAGACGTTGTCCGGGTCGTACGTGGTCTTCACGTCCACCAGCCGGTCGTAGACCGAGTCGCCATACGCCTCCCGGATCCGGTCGGGGGCTTCGTCGCCGCCGAGGAAGTTGACGTAGACGCCTTCCTGGAATCGGCGAAGCGCGGCGAAGAACCGCCTCGTCCAGGCGGTGTCGCGCTCGCCAAAGTCTTCGCCCGGCCGCCACACCGCATCGAGGGTCATCGCGTGCGACGCCTGCCGGTTCCCGAACGCCGTCGCGCCCTCCGCCACTCGGCCCACTGCTCCCTTCAGATGGAACATCGCCACGTACGACCGTGGTGACGAGAAGGAGAACGCGTGCTTGGCGATTACGTCGATGAGATCGTCGTGAAGCTCGGGGAGGTGCGTGGACTTCCAGTAGTAGCTCCAGCCGTGAACGACCGTCGAGTCGACCGCGCTCTGGAATCCCACGTACGGCGTGGGCCCGACCAGGTCGAGCAGGGGAGTGCGGGATGAGCGGAGCGGACGGAGAACCCGCTCACCGTCCTCGATCGGTCCGGCGTAGCAGGTGCCGACCATCACCACCGGGCGCCAGTGCAGGCGCGCCGGGATGACCGGTAGCGGTGGCGCGGTGCCAAACCTGACGACGGTGCCGAGCTCGTCGGGAGCCTCGCGGACGAAATCGCGGTAGAAAGGCAGGAGCTCAGCGACGTCGCTCGCGTCCCAGAAGATAGGACCGGCCAGCACGGTGGGTCCGACGGAGTGGAGCCGGAACTCGAACGAGGTGACGACTCCGAAGTTGCCGCCGCCGCCTCGCAAGGCCCAGAAGAGGTCTGGGTGGTTCTCCTCGGACGCTCGCAACACCTCGCCGTCGGCCGTCACGATGTTCGCGGCGAGCAGGTTGTCGACCGTTAGGCCGTGCTTGCGCATGAGCCACCCGATGCCACCGCCGAGGGTGAGCCCGGCGACCCCGGTGTGGCTCACGATTCCGCCCGTGGTGGCGAGCCCGTACGCTTGCGTCTCGTGGTCGACGTCGCCCCACAGCGCACCACCTTGCACCCAGGCCCGCCGGTCGGCGGGATCGACTCGCACGCCCCGCATCGCCGAGAGATCGATGACGACCCCGCCGTCGCAAACGGCGGTGCCCGCCACGTTGTGGCCGCCGCCTCTGATGGCGATCTCCAGATCGTGGTCGCGCGCGAAGCGCACGGCCGCGACGACATCGGCAGTCCCGATGCATCGCGCGATGAAACGCGGTCGTCGGTCGATGACACCGTTCCACACCGCACGGGCGATGTCGTAGTCGGCGTGGTCGGGCGTAATCCATCGACCTCGGAAGCCGTCCATCGCTACAGCGGTTGGCGCCTTGTCCCGGTGGGCGACTTCCACGGTGGTCGGTGTCGTCATTGGTCCTCCTTTGCCGACGCCACGTTCGACCAAGGGGGACCGCCCGTAAAGTCAAGAATCTGGACTTCACAACCGAGAGCGGGTGCGCAATACTGGCGTCGTGAGGACTTACGGCCAGTACTGCCCGATCGCCCGTGGCGCGGAGATTTTCGCCGAGCGCTGGACACCGCTGATCATCCGCAACCTGTATCTCGGCTGCGGGAATTTCAGTGAGATTCTGGAGGGCGCGCCCGGCCTCTCGCGCACGATGCTTTCCCAGCGGCTCAAGCAGCTCGAGCGACTCGGTGTCGTCGAGTCGGGACCCAAGCCTAACGGACGCGGGCACCGCTACCAGCTGACGACCGCGGGTCACGAGCTGTTCGCGGTCTGCCGTTCGCTCGGGGAGTGGGGTGCGCGTTGGCTCGAGATCGCTCCCGAGCAGCTCGACCCCTTTGTGGCTCTCTGGTCCATGTGCAACGCGCTCCGCCGAGACCGGCTGCCCGATCGACGCATCGTCATCCGGTTCGACTTCACGGGTCGCCCGCGTCGTGAGCGCTATTGGCTCCTGATCGAGCTCGGAGACACCGAGATCTGCAAAACGGCGCCCGGCCTCGACGAGGATCTCCACATCACGGCGGACGCCGAGGCGTTCGTCAAATGGCACGCCGGCCAGCTTCCCTGGGGCCAGGCGATCCGTGCGCGGCGCATCCAACTCGAGGGCCTTCCATCGCTCGTTAGGGCTTTCCCGACTTGGAATGCGCGCAGCGTGTTCGCCCACATCACGCCGATGCCCCCCGCGTCACGAGCCCCGCAGGTTGACCGATGAGCGCCACGGCGGACGTGCAGCGGGGGCGCGAATCCTTCGCTCGTCGCGGATGGTCGGACGCGTACACGGAGCTCCGGAACGCTGATGCCGCTGAGCCGCTGTTACCCGGCGATCTCGAGATATACGCAACCTCGGCGTATCTCACGGGGCGCATGGTGGAGAGCGCGGACCTGTGGACTCGCGCGCACAGCGCCTATCTCGCCAGTGGAAACGTCACGCGGGCCGCGCGTTGTGCGATACGGCTCGGCGTCGATCTGTTGAACGCCGGGGAACGCGTACGTGGCGCCGGATGGGTAGAGCGGGCGAGGCGACTTCTCGAGGAGCAGGAGCAGGACTGTGTCGAGCAAGGCTACGTGCTGCTCCCTGAAGCGCTCCGTCGCATCATGGAAGGAGATGTGACCGGTGCCTGCAACATCTTTGCGCAGGCGGCTGACTTCGGACGCCGCTTCCGAGAGGCGGACCTGCTCGTCATGGCCCGACATGGAATGGGCCGCGCTCTCATGCGCGCGGGACGCATACGGGAGGGCATTGCGCTCCTCGACGAAGCGATGGTTGCGCTCGAAGCTGGTGAGGTATCCCCGATCTTCGCCGGCGACATCTACTGTAGTGTCATCGAAGCGTCTCTGGAGGTGTTCGACGCGCGGCGCGCCCGCGAATGGACCACCGCTCTTGCACAGTGGTGTCAGTCGCAACCGGATCTGGTACCGTACACCGGCCAATGTCTCGTGCGTCGCGCCGAGATCATGCAGCTGCACGGCGACTGGTCGGATGCGATCGCGATCGCGCGCAACGCGTGCGACCATTTCCTGCGCGGGCCGGAGCATCGGGCCATTGCCTCTGCGTTCTATCAACAGGCGGAGCTGCAACGCCTTCGTGGGAATCACACTGCCGCCGAGGAGTCATATCGGGAGGCGAGCAGGCGTGGGAGGGACCCGCAGCCGGGGATGGCGCTGATGCGCCTTGCTCAGGGTCAGGTCGAAGCGTCCGCAGCCGGGATACGCCTCGCTCTCGATCACGCGAGCGGACGCACGGCGCGCTGTCGCCTGCTGCCGGCGTTTGTGGAAATCATGCTCGCGACCGACGACGCGAGTGCCGCACGAGCCGCGTCGGATGAGCTCGCGCAGCTGGCGGAGTCCCTGGACGCGCCGCTGCTGCATGCAGCCGCTTTGCAGGCCAAGGGAGCCGTAAGCCTCGCCGCCGGCGATGCCCGTGAGGCACTGGAGTCGTTGCGCCGCGCATGGGGCCTCTGGCAGGATGTCGAGGCCCCCTACGAGGCAGCGCGCGTGCGCGTCCTCATCGGTCTGGCCTGCCGCGCGCTTGGCGATGAGGACGCCGCGGAGATGGAGTTCGACGCCGCGCGCTGGGTATTCGAGCAGCTGTCGGCGATGCCCGATGTCAGTCGCGCGCGGTCGCTCTCACGGAGGCATGCACGCAACGACACGCCGCTCACCGAGCGCGAGAGGCAGGTGCTTCGGCTGATTGCCGCCGGTCGCACGAACCGGGCAATCGCGGGCGCACTGCACATCAGCGAGAAAACTGTGGCGCGACACGTGAGCAACATCTTTACGAAGCTCGGGCTGTCGAGTCGCTCGGCCGCGACCGCGTACGCCTACGAACACGGGCTCACGTAGATCTACATACAATTACCCATTGTCACCCGAGATCGATGGGTGATTTGCCCGAAGCGGACGCGCTTGGTTCCTCCTAACGTGATTCCTCGGACCCTCAAAGGGAGGAATCACATGCGCGGGTCAAGGAGCGAACATACGTCGGTGGCGTACTTTCGGGCTGCGGTCATCGGCATTGCGCCTCTCGTGCTTCTCGCGGCGTTTGTGTATCACCCGCACATCATGTTTCTGCCAAGTGCCGAGGCCGTGGCGCATGCCGTACAGGCGGATACGGTGCGCTGGGGAATCGCTCACCTCGGGGTTGGTGTCGGAGCAGCGCTCCTGGCCGCCGCCTTTGTCGCGGTCGGCGGGTACCTCGGCGATGCGGACAACCATCGGCCGAGCGTCACCGTCGGGGTGCCACTCGCCGTACTTGGTGCTGGGCTTTACGCCATCCTCCCGGGGATGGAATTCACCGTGCTAGCTGCCGTCAAAAGCGGGGCCGATGTCGTGGCGGCGCAGGAGGCCATCGACAGCTGGTTCGTGCCGACGATGATGTCATCGGCGGTCGTCAACGCCGCAGGTCTGACGCTCCTGGCGC
>DATFBS010000048.1:0-10578 GCA_035253695.1 Gemmatimonadaceae bacterium | reverse complement strand
GGCGGCGGCCCGTTCGGGGGACGACTTCGTTTCGCGATCGATCAGCTCCCGCAGGCTTCGCCCCGCCACGTACTCCATCACGAAATAGAGATGTCCCGCGGCCTCCCCGGCCTCGTGAACCGTGACGATGTTGGCGTGGCGAAGCTTGGCGACGGTGCGCGCCTCGAGCAGAAAGCGCTCGCGAAACGTCGATGCCGCCGCCAGCTCCGCGCTGATGACCTTGACCGCGACGAGTCGGTCGAGCGTGATGTCCCGCGCGAGAACCACGCGCCCCATCGCGCCTTCGCCGAGTACGCGCTCGAAGGTGTAGCGCCCGGCGAGCGCGGCGCCAACGAGCTCGAGGGGGTCGTCGCTGGGAAGAGGAGACATGTTCCTGCGAAAACCTGCGCGGCGGTCGCCAGCGCCGCAATAACTGCGATGGAAACGGCACTGGGGAAGCGCGTGTGACGCGGATCCGGCGGATTTGAACGGCAAAACGGCACGGATACGGCAACGGCAACTGCAAGGGCTTTTGGAACGGCTCTAAGTGAAAGCGCTTGTTGAGTGGCGCGATCTTCGGATGCATAAGGTGTTGCAGTTCCCAAAGCATTTTGCGGTTGCAGTTATCCGTGCCGTTTTGCCGTTCAAATCCGCCGCATCCGCGTCCCACGCTTTTCCCGATGCCGTTGCCGTTGAATTCTTGCGGTCATCAGCGGTTACCAGCCCCCGCACCTGACGACGGACCGAAGCTCACATTCCTGCCGGTGCCGTGCTCCTCCCAAGGATCGAGTCCACGATCGCACGCCCTTCGCCCCTGCTCACCGCATGCCCCCCGTCGCGGAGCACCGGGCGAGCGAGCGAGGGATCGAGGTCCGGGCAGATCGCGTGGCGGTCTCCGCGCCCGTAGATGCACAACACGGGAGTGCCCCGAAGCCGCTCGACTTCCGGCGTCACTGGCAGGTCTCCCGGCCGGTGGATGTTCGCGAGCAGATCGATGAAATGATATTCGAACCCCACCCACGCCGAAGGCCCGAGCAAGGCGACGAGCAGGACCTGCCGCCGCAGCTCGTCAGGCAGCCGAGCAACCATGAATGGTCCGATGTCCGCGCCGCGGGAATATCCGATCACGACGACTCGGCTGCGGTGCCAGAGGCTGTGATAATGCCGAATGATGCGCGCCAGATCTCGTGCGCTCTCGTCAGGGGTCCGCGCTGGCGTGAGGTACCTTGGGGCATCGAGGCCCACGACCGGGACTCCGCGGGCCTTCAGCGCCGCGGCGAGGCCCCGGTCCGCTGCCGCCCAGCCTCCATCACCCGTGATGAGGATGGCGAACAGCGAATCGGATCCTGTCGTGGGAATCTCGATGAGCGGAAGATCCGCCACGTCACCACCCGGATCGTGATGCTGAAGGGTGCACGCCCCGAGGAGGACCCCGGCAAGTGCGAGACGGACTGGCCTCATTTGGCGATCACGCCCCGCAAGCCGCCCGAGATCAGACATGCGACATCGAGCAGCACGCGCGGAAGGGCGAGCCCGCCGGGACAGGCGATGTATTTCGGCTCCCACACCGGGTCGAACTTTCCCTTGTACTGGCGAAGCCCCTGGAAGTTGTAGAAGTGCTCACCGTGCCGGTACAGAAGCGCCCCTAAGCGACTCCAAAGCGGCGCCAGCGCACGGCGCTGAAAGCCGGAGAGCGGCGCCATCCCCATGTTGAACCAACGGTAGCCCTGCTGCTTCCCCCACAGCATCAGGTGGACGAACAGGAATTCCATCACGCCATGCGGCGCCTCGCGCTCGTGTCGCATGAGATCGACCGAGATCTCTGCTCGAGCGGGAGCAAGCCACACGTTGGCGAAGGCTACGATGCGACCCTGACAGCGCACGACCGCCACGGGGAAGCGGGAAAGATAGGCGGCGTCGAAGAAGCCTAACGAAAAGCCCTTCTCTCGCGTGTGCTTGGACGCAAGCCATGCATTCGACACCCGCTCGAGCTCGGGGAGAAGCGCCGCGACCTCGCGAGCCGGGACGATCTCGAACACTCCGCCCTTGCGCTCCACCATCCCCAGCGCACGCCGCATTCCTCGGCGCTCGCCCCCCTCGAGAGAGAAGTCGTCCAGCGGCACCCGGGCTTCCTCGCCGATCTTGAAGAGCGACAGCCCGAGCTCGAGGTAAACGGGAAGATGCGCGCTCCCCACCTCGTAGAAGACCGGCCGGCCCCCGTGCCGATCCGCCATCTCCTTGAGACGCCATGCGAGCTCCGTCTGCTCCTCAGTCGTCCCGATGGGATCGCCGAACGAGACCCAACTCCGGCCCGAGACGGCGTACATCAGCAGCCCTCCCGGTTCGCCGAACAACAGCGCCTTGTCGCCAACTGTCGCCAGGTTCGTGTCCGCCCGACCGGATTCACGAGCGATGCGCGCGGCCCGCTCGATCTCCTCAGCGCTCGGCCGGCACTGCGTGGGACGCGCCGGCCGCAGAAGCCGGCTGAGCCCCAGCGCGATCGCCAGCCCGAGGGCACCGACGGAGGCTCGCAGGAAACGTGGCGCGTCGCCATGCAGCGTGAAGGTCCACCAGAGATCGTCGGAGTAACCCAGGTGGCGATGCGCGAAGAGTCCCAGCCACACGGCTCCGCCGAGGACGGCCGCGATCGCGACCCCCCACCCGAGCGACCATGGCTCACTCGTCAGGCTGGCGCGTCGGTAGAAATGCCGATGCGATGGGACGAGCACCGCCAGCACCCCAGTGAGGAGGAATGCCTCCTCCCAATCGGCGCCCTTGAACAGCGACGCGACGGCGCCTACCACGAGCGCGATGACCGCGAGATGGTACGCGACATCGAGGCGGCGGCGAAGGCCGATCGCCACGAACAGAAGCCCCACGCCGGCGAGGCTTCCAACGAAATGCGACAGCTCGATGAGGCCGAGCGGAAGAACGGCGTCGAGCCATCCGAGACGCGACTGAATTCCCGGCATCGCGCCGGACACGAGGAGGATCGCGCCGGCGAGGAACGTCGCCGCGCTGAGCAGATCGGGCGCGAGCGCGGACAAGGAGCGCTGCGTCGCGCTCAGGATCCGCCATATCCGTCCCTGGCGATGACGCAGCTCATACGTTCCGAGCGTGGTCACCGCCGCGGCGAAGGGGAGGAAATAGTAAATCCCACGGTACGCCACGAGTGCGCCGAGCGCATCAGCCGGGGCGACGTACGGCCGAAGCAGCAGAATGATCACGGTGTCGAACACACCGATGCCGCCCGGGACGTAGCTGAGGATCCCGATCGCTTGCGCCAGGAGAAATGCTCCGAGAAAGAGGGGGAAGCTCAGGCCCTGAGCGGGCGGAAGCAGGACATAAAGAACCGCGCCGGCAAGCGCCCAGTCGATCGTCGAGATTCCAACCTGCGCCATCGCGAACGCGGGCCCGGGTGGCCGGAGCTGTCGGCCGGCAAGGTGCAGCGGTTTCCTCGTGATATTCCACGCGACGTACGCGGCGACGAGCAGAAGCAACGCCACGCCGAGTGTGCGCAATGCGTTGACCGACAGTGCGACGGGGAGGGGCAGTGTTCCTGCCTGGACGGAGAACGCGCCGCCCGAGGTCGCGATGATGCCGAGCAGGTTCGTCACAACGAGGAATCCAACGCCCTGCGCAATCTCCGGGGCCGTGAGTCCCCACGCCGACCAGAAACGGTAGCGAACGGATCCGCCGGTAAGCGCGCTGTAGCTCAACAGGTGACTCACGCCGTAGCCGACGGACGACGCCAAGGCGACGCGCCGAAGGGGAAGCCGACGCTGCACGTATCGGAGCGCGAGCAGGTCGCACAGGATGAGAACACCGTAGTCGAGCGCCATGAGCAGCGTGGCGGCGAGCACGCTCGACGACGGCAACATACCGATGCGTCGCGCGATGTCACGGACGTGGTACGTGCCGAGCTCCCGATGCAGCACGGCCACGGCGAGCGCGGCCAGCAGCGCCGGCACGATCGCGACGAGCCATCGGCGGTGCGCGCGCGCCCATCCGACGCGAGGCGGTGGTTCAGAAATGACGGGTACGACTGCGGTAGCGCTCATGGATCGGAGTGTACTCGTGCGTGCAGGTGGCCGCCTTCCCCATCCGTGGTATGCTCAGCGCACGCTGAGGTACGAGTGCGCCGGCTGACTCCCGATCGTCCAGACCAGCATCCGTCCTGGTGTGAACAGCAGGTTCTCCGAGCGAAACGCCTGGCCTGCGAGCGGACGCGCCACGAGGAACGCGCCGGTTCCCCCGGTGAGCATCCCGAGCCGCGTCGCCGGAAAGACCTGTTGGCTGAAGCCGTCCACCTGACCGACTCGGACGCGCGCGCCGCCCTGCACGATGTACACGGTCATGGTATTCCAGTTGTTGTTGCGGACGGTCAATCCCGCCGGCTCGAGACTTGGCGTCGCTTGCCCAGCGAAGACGCCCGAGGTGGCGCATCCACTGAGCGCAGCGATGCCGCCCACGACCATGAGGGTGCAAAGGCGGTGGTTGATCGCAGCCCGAAGTCGGGCACCTAACGTCGGAATCATGATCTACCTCCTGAGTGCTGGATTGTCCGCTCGAAAACGCGACTCCAGTCTAGGAGCGTTCGTTCCTCGCCGAATTCCCCCGGGGCATAGTCTTCCTCTCCCGCAACGGGGCGCTGGTCCGCATTCCCCGTTCGTGGTAGGCAATTTCCCGCGGCGCAGCGTACGTTGATGCCATGCAGACGAGACTGCACCGGGCCAACTGGGTGTTGCGATATGGGATCGCTCTCCCGAGCGTCGGCGCCGCGCTCCTCCTGACGCTCGCGCTCGGGCGCGCGGAGATTCGGGGACCGCTGTTCGTCCCCGCCATCCTGATCAGCGCGTGGTATGGCGGACTAGGCCCTGGTCTGGTCGCGGCCGCGCTCTCCGTGTTCGCGATCGACTTCTTCCTCCTCCCGCCGCGTTATTCACTCCACGCGTTGACGGTCGACGACGCCACGTACCTGCTCGTCTTCGCGCTGTCGGCGCTGGTCGTCGCGTGGCTGACGGGAACGAGCCGCCGTGCCGAAGGAGAGGTACGCCGCCAAGCCAGCCTCCTCGATCTCACGCATGACTCGATCTTCGTCCGCGACGCGAACAACGTCATCACCTTCTGGAATCGGGGCGCCGAAGAACGCTATGGCTGGGCGCGTGCCGAGGCGTTAGGCAGGAGCTCGCACGAGCTCATGAAGACGGTGTTTCCCATGCCTCTTGCCCAGATCGAGGCGGAGCTGGTGCGTACGGGTCATTGGGAGGGAGAGCTCATCCATACGCGCCGCGATGGGAGCAAAGTCGTCGTGGCAAGCCGATGGTCGCTGCAGCGCGACGAGCGCGGGCGGCCCTTGGGAGTGCTCGAGACCAACAACGACATCACCGAGCAACGGCGGACCGCAGCCGCGTTGGACGAAACGCGGTCGGCCCTCGCCCACGTGAGTCGTGTGACGATGCTGGGCGAGATCACGGCGTCGATTGCCCACGAGGTCAATCAACCGCTGGCGGCCGTGATGATGAACGGCAACGCCGCTCGCCGCTGGCTCGCCCTCGATCCGCCCAACGTCGACGAAGCACGCCTGGCCTTGCAGCGGATCATCGACGACGCCAATCGCGCCGGGCAGGTGATTTCGCGTATCCGCGGGCTCCTTCAACGCGGAACGCCCCATAAGACGACCATGGCCATCAACGACGTCATCCGCGAGACGCTGATGTTCACACGCGGCGAGCTCGAGCGGAACCGTGTCGTCGTCCAGACAGATCTGCGCGACGACATCCCTCCGGTCGAGGGCGATCGCGTCCAGCTCCAGCAGGTCCTGGTGAATTTGGTCCTCAATGCGATCGATGCCATGGACGGAACCGCGCCAGAGTCCCGAGCGCTGACCCTCCAATCACGTCGTGATGACGATGGCGGCGTCGTCGTCGAGGTGGCTGATCGAGGCAAGGGGGTCGAGCCCGGACAGCACGAGCGCATCTTCGATGCGTTCTATTCGACGAAGCCCGGTGGCCTGGGGATGGGCCTGGCGATCAGCCGCTCGATCCTCGAGATACACGGAGGACGGATCTGGGCGGCGCCCAACGACGGTCCGGGGGTCTCGATCCAGTTCTGCCTGCCGCCGGCCGAGCAGGGTGTCGTACGAAAGTAGCATGGCGACGCCGATTGCCGCCTCGTTACCGTTCCATCCGATGAAACAGACACCGGTAACGATCGCGGTGGTCGAGGACGACCCCGGAGTACGCACTGCGCTGGAGCAGCTGCTGAGGGTTGCGTCGTTCGAGGCGCTGACCTTCGGTTCGGCCGAGGAGTTCCTGAAATCAGGTGCGGACGAGCGGGTCGATTGCCTCATCGCCGACATCAACCTGCCGGGGATGAGCGGCGTCGCGTTGCTGAAGCGCTTGGCCGCGACCGGCTCCCGCCTCCCCGCCGTGCTCATTACCGGCCGTGATGACCCCGCCACCCTTCATCTCATCCGCCAGGCCGGCCCCGTTCCCCGCCTTCACAAACCTTTCAGCGACGACGAGCTCTTCGGTGCCATCCGCGTCGCGCTGAGCGCGTAGGAGCGCAGGCGCTGGAGAAGCGCTGGAAAAGCGTTAAGGGCGCCGAACGTCATCGCGGCTCAGCGCCCCCAGCGCTCTTCCAGCGCCTGGTTCTTCAGCGCCTTTCCAGCGCTTCTCCCAGCGCTTCTCCAGCGCCTTTTAGTACTGCCTACCCCGCCCGGGTAATACCAAGAGCCTTCCTTCAGGGAACGCGATCAGAGCGTCGGATGCCGTACACTGCCGACGACCCCTGAAGATCGAGGCTTCGCATGCAGATCACGACAACGGCATCGGGTATCGGTGAGCATTTGCGCCCGCTGCGCGCGATGCTCCTGGCAACCTTCGGACTGCTCGCCGTCCCGCCGACAACGCCGGCGCAGACACCGACGCCGTCCAATCGCCCTTACCAGACGGTCACGAGCTCGAACGGCGCGCTCGAGGTCACCCTCACCGCGCAGGAGAACCTGCTCACGTTCGGCGAGCAAACGTGGTCGTCGATGCTCTACAACGGCGCGTATCTCCCCCCCGTGCTTCGGCTGCGGCCGGGCGATTCGCTCAAGCTGCATCTCGTCAACAAGCTTCCGTCCGACCAGATGACGAACGTGCACTACCACGGCACATCGACGTCGCCCAAGCCGCCGGGGGACTACGCGATGCTGATGGTGCATCCGTCCACCGCGTACGGCTACAAGCTCTACTTCCCGCCGAACCACGACCGCGGACTCTTCTGGTACCATCCGCACCCGCATGGGCAGAGCGAGGGGCAGGTTCAGGATGGAATGTCCGGGCTGCTCGTGGTCGAAGGCTTTCTCGAGACGAATTACCCATGGCTCGGCGACGTCCCTGAGCGCCTCCTCATGCTCAAGGACATTGACCCGCCCGACTACCCGGAAGACAGCCTCGGCCACCAGAAGAACATCAACGGCGAGGTGAGCGCGTCGTTCACCATCCGCCCGGGCGAGCTCCAGTTCTGGCGCATCGGCAACATCGCGGCGGATGGATACTTCAACTTGAAGGTCGACGGCCACCGCCTGTGGCTCCTCGCGAACGATGCGAACGCGCTTCGACGTCCGATGCTCGTCGATTCCGTGTTCCTTCCTCCAGGCGCGCGTGCCGAGGTGCTCGTCGAGGGAGGTAAGCCCGGCCGATATCCGATCCGCCACCTAACGGTGAATACGGGGCCGGCCGGCGATCCGAATCCAGCAGCTCAGCTCGGCACCCTGGTCGTGGAGGGCGCGCGTATCGATCGGACCGCCGACGTGCAGCGACTGCGGACCATGGCCGATCTGCCCGACGTGGCGAACGAGATCTCAGACCTCCGAGCACACCTGATCACACGCCGGCGAACATTCGTGTTCTCCGAGACCGCGAACGGAGACACGTTCTACATCAACGGCAAGCAGTACGACCCGGACTCGGTCAATACGGATGTGCATGTCGGCGACGTCGAGGAGTGGACGCTCATCAACACGACGGGCGAGTGGCACGCCTTCCACATTCATCAACTCGACTTCCTCGTTACCGAGATCAACGGCGTCGCGCAGCCCGGCAACAGCTTCCACGACACGGTGAACCTTCCGTACGTGGTCGGAAGCCAGCCCGGAATCGTGAAGGTGATCGTTCCGTTCACCGACCCGAACATCGTCGGAAAGTTCGTCTACCACTGCCACATCCTCGAGCACGAGGACGGCGGCATGATGCAGATCATCCGGGTGAATCCGGCGAAGGCCAACCGGGTGGCCGCGGCGGCCGGGACGGCGGCGGACACGGCGACTACGCAAACGACGGCGGATACGTCGACGGCCGACACGACCACCACCGCCGACTCGTCACGCACCGTGTCATCGTCGGCCACCGGCGACGTTCTGTCGACGGCCTTCAGTCTCTATCCCGTGCGTCTGCTGGACCGTCCCACGACGCTCCCCCGTGGCGCGGCGCGGCTCGACCTGTTCGCGCTCGCGTCTCGCCAGCCCGGATCGTCCGCGGCGTGGACAGGCATCTTCGGCGGCGGAGTCGGCGTAACGAAGAGTCTCGAGATTGGTGGGCAGGTCGTTCCCATCGCGCTGGCCCCAGGGAAGGCGACGTTCGCCGACCCATCGATGTACGCGACGTACACCTTCAACGTCTGGAAGCTCAGCCTCGCGCCAACGGCGCAGGTGGTCTTCCCGCTCGCCGACGCCGATCCATTCTTCGTCGATCTCGGCGTGCCGATGTATTACAACATCGGCACCCTCGGCTACCTGGCGTTCACTCCGACGCTCTCCGTCGACACGCGGGCGAACGGCTCCGGTACGAGCCTCAGCCTTCCCGTCACCTTCCTGCGTCAGATGAGCGACCAGTTCAACTGGCAGCTCTCGAGCGGCGTCGGACTCTCGCGGTTCGATCCGCGGTTCGGATTGGCGCGGCGCAGCGAAGCGATCGAGTTCGATGACCTGACGATTCCGCTGAGCGCCGAGGCGTACTACACGCTCGAGCACGGCAGCGACCATCGCCCGCTCGTCGATGTGATTCTCCAATTCCAGTGGCCGCAGCTCTACACGCGCATGCCGGGACAACGTGGCACCAACACCGACGACTGGACCATGCAGCTCCAGACGTCATGGTACTTCCTCCCCTGAGGCGTCCATGAACTCCGCTCACCTCCATCTGCTGTTCAACCATGTGCCGATTCTGGGATCGGCGTTTGGACTCGTTCTCATTGCCTGGGGCGTGTTTCGTCGAAGCGATCCGGTCGCCCGAGTCGGGCTCGCCACGCTGGTCGTCGCGGCGCTGTTCGCGATCCCGGCGTACCTAACGGGCGGCGCCGCCGAGCTCGTCGTCGAGGACCTACCAGGGATCTCCGACGCGGCAATCCATCCGCACGAGGAGGCGGCAATGATTGCATCGTACGCACTCTGGGCGCTCGGCGCCGCCTGCGCGTGGATGCTCTGGCGCTATCGGCGGCTCGGCGTGTTCGTACCATCGCGGTACACGCGGCTCGCATTCCTAGGGTCGGTTGTCGTCGCGGGCCTCATGGCCTGGACGAGCCTGCTTGGGGGCGTCATTCGTCACGCCGAAATCCGCGGTGATCCTGTGGATCGTGCGGTCGCAGAGCGGTCGCAATGACGACCGCGCCGAACCGACTCGCGGCCGTTGGTGCGTGGCTGGACGCGGGTGTCTCCGGGCACCGCGCCAGCCGGTACAGCGTGGCCGTCGTGATCACCAGCGCCGCCTTGGTGGCGGCGGTGGCGCTCTCCGAGGTTGCGTCGTACTCGCCGCTCCTGCTCTTCGCTGCGGCGGTTGCGATCTCGGCACGCTACGGGGGACGCGGCCCGGCGCTCCTCGCCAGCTTGCTCTCCGTGGTCGCGATCGATCTTGCCTTCCTGCATCCGACCAGCGTGGTCGAGCTGACGCACCCGCATCCGTTGCTTCGCCTCGGCATTTTCCTTCTCGTCGCGCTGACCATCAGCTCCATGACGAACACGTTGCACGAGGCGCGGCAGGCTGCCGAGCATCATGCCGTCCAGCTCGAGAATCTGAACGTCGAGCTCGAGCAGCAGGTGGAAGAGGTGCAAACGTTATCGGAGCAGCTCCAGGAGACCAATGATTCCCTCGTGATCGAGCGAGATCGTGCCGAGGCACTGGCGAAGCGCGCGCAAGCGACGGCGCAGGCGCGCGAGGACGTGCTCGGTGTCGTCGCGCATGATCTGCGCAACCCGCTCAACGTGGTGACCATGACAACGCAGCTGTTCCTCGACATCGAGCCCTCCGGAGAACAGCGCGTCAAGCTGCTGCGCGCGATGCAGCGCGCCGCCGGGCAGATGAATCGGCTCATCGGCGACCTGCTCGAAGTCGTTAGGCTGGAATCGGGCCGCTTGGGGCTGAATCTGCGGAACGTCGCGGCCGGCGACCTCCTGCTACAGACGAAGGAGCTCTGTGAGCAGAGTGCCGCCGAGAGCGGCGTCCTCCTGGAGGTCCGCGCGGTAGATCCTGCCGCGCGTGTTCGCGCCGACACAGACCGTGCGCAGCAGGTGTTGGGGAACCTGGTCGGGAATGCCGTGAAATTCGCCGGCTCTGG
>DATFBS010000047.1:0-29195 GCA_035253695.1 Gemmatimonadaceae bacterium | reverse complement strand
GGTGACTCCACCGAGTGCCGGCCCAATCAGCTGTTCGCGATCTCCCTCGACCATCCCGTGCTGGATCGGTCGCGATGGGCCCAGGTCGTTGGCATCATCGAAGAGCGGCTGCTAACCCCCGTCGGACTGCGCTCGTTGGCGCCCGGAAGCCCCGATTACAAGCCGGTGTACTCCGGGGACCTGCGTGCGCGAGACGCCGCGTATCACCAGGGGACGGTCTGGGGCTGGCTCATTGGCCCGTGGATCGACGCGTGGATGAAAGTGCATCACGACCGGCGACGCGAGGCGCGCCGCTTTCTCGACGGTTTGATGGCCCACCTCGACGACTACGGCGTTGGGTCGATGGCCGAGATCTTCGACGCGGAGCGTCCCTACACCCCGCGCGGCTGCATCGCGCAGGCGTGGAGCGTCGCCGAGGTGTTGCGATGCTACGTAAGGACGGCGGAGTGAAGGGCAACTTCCGAGCTTCGTGGGCTGCCATCCAGGTTCAAAGTTGGGAACCTGGATGGCAGAATCCATGGCCTGCTTCCTGGATGCCCGTCTCGTCGGTCGGATTCTGATGTTCTTGCACTCGTCAGCTAGCCGTAGACGGTACCCCACCGCACCCTGCTCTCCCACTGGTAGAACGGCGCGTGCATGTTCTGGTGCACGGACTGGAATTTGCCTCATCGACACCGGCGGTCGGACGCGTTGGCCGCCCTCATTTTTCGCCCCCACAGCACGACATGTCGGCACCCACACGAACACCGCGCCGTGCCCCGCGAGCCGTTGGGTCGAGGGCACTGGCGCCGATCGTGATCGAGCGCGTACGCCCCGAAGTCGATGCCGGACGCTTTCCCGCCAAACGCCTCGTCGGAGAGGCCTGCGTCGTATCGGCGGACATCTTCAAGGACGGTCACGACCAGCTCGCGGCCCGCGTGCGATATCGCTGTCCCGGCGAGGGTGAGTGGGCGTATGTCGCAATGCCCTACGACAGCGATGCCGATCGATGGGCTGGGGCGTTTCTTCTCGATCGCGTCGGCGAGTGGCGGTTTACCGTCGAGGCGTGGACGGACACGTTCGCCACCTGGCGCTCGGGACTCGACAAGAAGGTCGCGGCGGGGCAGGACGTCGCGATCGAGCTCCTCGAAGGGGGCGCGATCGTCGAACGAGCGGCGCGCGCCTGCAAGGATCGGGGAGCGCGCGCATCACTCACGCAGGCTGCGCAACGTCTTCTCGATACGAACGCTCCGGTGGCCGATCGCGCCCGTGCGGCGCTCGACCCGGCGCTCCTCGCGCTGGTCACGCAGCATCCGGCGCGTGATGACCTGACGGAATACTCCCGACAGCTGCTGATCACCGTGGATCGCGTCCGCGCCGGCTTCGCCGCGTGGTACGAGATGTTCCCACGCTCGCAGTCGGGAGACCCCAAGCGGCATGGCACCTTTGCGGACGCCGAGCGCCAGCTTCCCCGCGTCGCGCAGCTCGGGTTCGATGTGGTGTACCTGCCGCCGATCCATCCCATCGGGACGACCTTTCGCAAGGGGAAGAACAACACGCTCAACCCGATCCCTGGCGATGTCGGCAGTCCATGGGCGATCGGAGGGGAAGAGGGCGGCCATACCGCCGTGCATCCGCAGCTCGGTAGCCTCGCCGATTTCGAACGATTCGTGAAACGCGCGAACGACCTCGGCCTCGAGGTCGCGCTCGACTACGCACTCCAGGCGTCGCCCGATCATCCGTGGGTGCGCGAGCATCCTGACTGGTTCAAGATCCGTCCCGACGGAAGCATCCAGTACGCGGAGAATCCGCCCAAGAAGTACCAGGACATCTATCCGCTGAACTTCTGGACGGACGATCGTGAGGCGCTGTGGAACGCCTGCCTCGAGATCTTTCGATTCTGGATGGCTCGCGGCGTTCGCACCTTCCGCGTCGACAACCCGCACACCAAGCCGTTCGCGTTCTGGGAGTGGGTCATCGCCGACATCAAGCGAACCGATCCCGACGTCGTCTTCCTGTCGGAAGCCTTCACGCGCCCGAAGAAGCTGCTCTATCTCGCCAAGCTGGGGTTCAGCCAGTCGTACACGTACTTCACGTGGAAGAACACCACGTACGAGATCCGCGACTGGCTCCGCGAGTTCACCGACCCCGACGTGCTGGAGTACTACCGGGGCAACCTGTTCGCGAACACTCCGGACATTCTGCACGAGTACCTGCAGCGCGGCGGGCGGCCGGCATTTCGCATTCGACTCATCCTCGCCGGTACGCTGTCGCCGCTGTACGGCATCTACAGCGGATACGAGCTGTACGAGAACGTTCCGGTCCGGGAGGGAAGCGAGGAGTATCTCAACTCGGAGAAGTACGAGCTGCGGCCGCGCGACTTCACGACCCCCGGCAACCTCGATGCGGAGATCCGCCGCATCAACCGCATCCGCCGTGAGAACCCGGCGCTGCAGCGCGCGGACAATCTCACCTTTCTCCGAAGCGAGAACGATCAGATCCTGTTCTATCGCAAGTCCATGCCTGACGGGTCGAACGACCTGTTCATCGTGGTGAATCTGGATCCGTTGCGCGCGCACGAGTCCATGGTGCACATGCCGCTCGAAACACTCGGACTCTCGGGCGATGCCGTCTATCCCGTCACTGATCTCCTGACGGGCGCGCAATTCCGCTGGCGCGGGGCGCGCAACTACGTGCGGCTCGATCCCGCACAGGAGCCGGCGCACGTCCTTCGCCTGGAGCGTGGAGGAACGGCATGAAGCGGGAAAAGATGCCGGCGGAGCCGCTCACCGAGGATCCGAACTGGTACAAGGACGCGATCATCTATCAGGTACACGTCAAGGCATTCGTCGACAGCAACGCCGATGGATACGGAGATTTCGCCGGTCTCACCTCACGCCTCGACTACGTACAGTCGCTGGGCGTCAATACGATCTGGCTGCTGCCGTTCTATCCGTCGCCGCTCAAGGATGATGGCTACGACATCGCGTCGTACGAGGAGATTCACGAGACGTACGGGCTGGTCGAGCACTTCAAGTCGTTTTTGAAGGAGGCGCACGAGCGCGGCATCCGCGTGATCACCGAGCTGGTCATCAACCACACGTCCGACCAGCACCCGTGGTTCCAGCGAGCTCGCTCGGCCCCGAAAGGCTCCCCGGAGCGGGAGTGGTACGTGTGGAGTGATGATCCCAACAAGTACAAGGATGCGCGGATCATCTTCACCGACACCGAAAAATCGAACTGGGCGTGGGACGGCATCGCACAGCAGTTCTATTGGCATCGATTCTTCAGCCATCAGCCGGACCTCAACTTCGAGAATCCGAAGGTCATCGAGGCGGTGATCAACGTCATGCGCTTCTGGTTGCGCATGGGCGTCGACGGGCTGCGGCTGGACGCGATTCCCTATCTCGTGGAGCGCGAGGGCACGTCGTGCGAGAACATTCCCGAAACGCACGTCGTGCTCAAGCAGCTTCGTGCCGCGATGGACGCCGAGTTTCCGAACCGGGTCTTTCTCGCCGAGGCGAACCAGTGGCCGGCCGACGTCCGCCCCTACTTCGGGGATGGCGACGAGTGCCACATGGCGTTCCACTTTCCGCTCATGCCGCGGATGTTCATGGCGGTACGGCGCGAGGATCGCACGCCGATCGTGGAGATCATGGCGCGCACGCCGAAGATCCCCGACAACTGTCAGTGGGCGATTTTCCTCCGCAACCACGATGAGCTGACGCTCGAGATGGTGACGGATGAGGAGCGCGACTACATGTACCGGGAATATGCGCGCGACAAGCGCATGCGCATCAACCTCGGCATCCGCCGCCGACTCGCTCCGCTGATGGATAACGGGCGCCGACAGATGGAGCTGATGAACGCGCTTCTCATGTCCATGCCAGGCACGCCGGTAGTCTACTATGGCGACGAGATCGGCATGGGCGACAACATCTACCTCGGCGATCGCAACGGGGTGCGCACGCCGATGCAGTGGAGCGACGACAAGAACGCCGGCTTCTCCGACGGTGACAACGCGGCGCTGTATTCGCCGGTCATCGTCGATCCGCCGTACGGCTACCACACGATCAACGTCGAGGCGCAGGAGCGGACGTCGACATCGCTGCTCCGGTGGATGCGTCGGCTCATCGGAGTCCGCAAGGCGCAGAAGGCCTTTGGCCGCGGGACGCAGGAGTTTCTGCATCCTGCCAACAAGAGGGTGCTCGTGTTTCTGCGTCGCTACGAGAACGAGACCGTGCTCTGCGTGAACAATCTCTCGCGGTATGCGCAGCCGGTGGAGCTGGACCTTCGCGAGTTTTCCGGTCTGGTCCCGATCGAGCTGTGGAGCTGCGAGCCGTTTCCCGCGATCGGCGACCTGCCGTACTTCTTCACGATGGCGCCGCACGGTTTTCTCTGGTTCCGCATCGTCGCGCCTGACGATGTGGCGTCGTTCAGAAAGGTGAAGTGATGCGCCGCGACGTCGAGCCTCGGGCCGGTGCCGGACGGGAACCGACGCGTGGGCGGCCGCCCGACCCCGCCCGCGACATCTCATCGCAGGCACTGCTGCGTTTTCTTACCACTCGGCGCTGGTTCGGCGCCAAGGGACGCCAGCCACAGGGAGCCCACGTGGTCGACGCGGTCCGCGTCGGGACAGCCGGGTGGATCGCTCGCATCGATGTCGCTTTGCAGGATGGCGTCGAGCGTTATCAGGTCACATTGAGGGATCCGGAGCCCGGAACGAGCGGTCAGGGGTACGAGCTCGTCGAAGGCCTCGAAGACCCCGCCTTCCTGCGCGCTCTCGGCACAGTCATTTCGCGGGGGACGGCCCTCGAAGGATCGAGACTGCGCTGGGTTGTCAGCTGGATGAAGGAGATCCCTGACGAGCTTCCGGCGCCGCGCATGGCGGGCGCTGAGCAGAGCAACACGTCCCTCATCTTCGGCGACCGCGCGATCATGAAGCTCTATCGCCGTCTCGAGCCTGGGGAGCACCCGGACGCGGAAATCGCGCGCTTTCTCACGACACGAGCGCATTTCTCGCACACCCCCGAGCTGCTGGCAACGGCGACGTTCGAGTCGCCCAACGGCGCCGAAGTCGCGGCGATCCTTCAACGGTTCCTTCCGGGATCCCGAGACGCGTGGCGCGTGGCGCTGGACCGGGGGCGAGAGGCCTTTGGCGTCGAAGCAACTACCGGGATCCCGTTCGTCGTCGAGGCGGAGACGCTCGGCACGATCACACGCGAAATGCACCTCGCGCTCGCATCCGACGAACGTGATCCGGCATTCGCTCCAGAGCCGGCGACGATCGAGGACGTGAGGCAGTGGGCCGAGGCGGTGCGACAGTCGACCGACCAAACGCTGGCCCTTCTCGATCGCAGCCGAGCGGGCGGATCGCTCTCGGGCGAGGACGCGCGCGATGCCGCTGCCGTGCTCGAGCAACAGGCGGTCGTGCGCGGACTGGTGGACGGATGGGTGACTGAAATCGGCGACGATGCGGGCTGCCGCATCCGGCACCATGGTGACTATCACCTGGGACAGGTGCTGCAGGCGGCTGATGGAGAGTTCCTGGTGATCGATTTCGAAGGGGAGCCTGCACGCCCGCTCGAGGAGCGACGTGCGAAACACTCGGGACTTCGCGATGTGGCCGGCATGATGCGCTCGTTCGCGTACGCTGCCGCGACGTGCGCCGAGGAAGCGCGCGGCGAGCTCGGAGACCGCGATGCCAGAACGCGTGCGCAGCGGTGGGAGCGGGAGCTGCGCGAGGCATTCATGCGGGGCTACCTGCCGGAGGGGCGTGAGCATCCGCCATTCCTGCCGCAGGCACGAGCCCGACTCGACGTTCTACTTTCACTGTTCGAGGCCGAGAAGGTGCTGTACGAGCTGAGCTATGAACTGAACAATCGACCCACCTGGGTCTGGATTCCGCTGCGTGGCCTGATCGCGATGATGGCTCACTCCGGAGGGACCTCCGCGCGGAAACGCTCGTGACGATTCACGCCTGGTCGCTGTCGCGCGGCGCGAATGTCGTCGACGACGGTGTGCGATTCTCGCTGTGGGCTCCCAAGGCGACACGCGTTGCCGTGCAGATCGAGGGAGGCGACGTGCATTCGCTCACGCCGTCTGGCGCCGGAGTGTTCGAGGAGACGATCCGTGGAGTGGGTGCCGGGACGGACTATCGTTATGTGCTGGATGACAACGCGGTCCCCGACCCGGTGAGCCGGTACCAGCCTGCCGGCGTTCACGGACCGTCGCGCGTCGTCGATCCGGCGCGATACCAGTGGAAGGATGCGGGATGGCCCGGACTGGCGATGCCGGACGCCGTCATTTACGAGCTCCACGTCGGCACGTTCTCCGAGGAAGGGACGTTCCGCGGAGTGATCCCCCACCTGCGCGGACTGCGCGAGCTTGGAATCACCGCCATCGAGATCATGCCGGTGGCCGAGTTTCCGGGATCGCGCAACTGGGGGTATGACGGCGTGCACCTCTACGCGCCGCAGAGCTCGTACGGCGGGCCGGAAGAGCTTCGTGCCCTCGTCGACGCCGCGCACAGGGAGAAGCTCGCCGTCATCCTCGACGTCGTCTACAACCACGTGGGGCCGGAAGGCAACTACCTCGGCTCGTTCGGTCCCTACTTCACTGGGCGGTACACGACTCCGTGGGGGCAGGCGCTCAACTACGACGATGCCCAGTCTGACGAGGTACGGCGGTTCATCATCGACAACGCCCTCTACTGGGTGACGGAGTTTCACGTCGACGGCCTGCGGCTCGACGCCATTCACGGAATCTTCGACTTCTCCCCTCGACATATCCTGCGGGACATTGCCGAGTCGGTGCACCATCAGGCGGCGCTGCTCGGTCGGCAGGCGTTGGTCATCGGCGAGAGCGATCTCAACGACCCTCGAGTGGTTCGCACGCCCGAGGAGTGTGGGTATGGCCTCGACGGTCAATGGGCCGACGATCTGCACCATGCCATTCACGCCGCGCTCACCGGCGAGAAGAACGGGTACTACGCCGACTTTGGGGGCGTCACACCCGTCGCGAATGCGCTGCGCACCCCGTTCGTGATCGACGGGCGCTACTCACAGCATCGCAAACGACGGCATGGGGCTCCGGCGACGGGCGTTCCGCGGGACCGTTTCGTTGTCTGCGTTCAGAATCACGATCAGGTGGGCAATCGCGCCTTCGGCGATCGCCTCGCCGCGCTGGTGGGATTTCCGAAAAGCCGGCTCGCGGCCGCGCTCTTGCTCCTGTCTCCGTATGTGCCACTTCTGTTCATGGGCGAGGAGTACGGCGAAACGAATCCCTTTCAGTACTTCGTGAGCCACGGCGATCCGGAGCTCATCAAGGCGGTGCGCGAAGGGCGGAAAAAGGAGTTCGAGCACTTCGGCTGGGGTGACGACGTGCCCGATCCGCAGGCGGTCGAGACGTTCGCACGGTCGCGGCTCGATCGATCCCGCCTCGAGATCGAAGAGCACGCCGGTTTGCATACGCTTTATCGAGACTTGCTGCGCCTCCGGCGGAATGCGCCGGCGCTGCGCCCGGGGAGTATCGAGCCCCGGGTTGCCCACGATGAGGGCGATGGGTGGATCACGCTCGAGCTGATGAGCGAGGAACGCCGTCCATCGCTGATGGTGCTGTTCAACTTGAGTGAGCGCGACCGCCAGGTTCCTGCGGCGACGAGTGCGCCGGGATCGTGGCGACTCTTGATGTCAACGGAGGGGGAGATGTACGGAGGCGGAGGAGGCGCACCACCCTGTCTGCCGCAGAACGGCGGCGCAACGGCGACGGTACAGGTACCGGCTACGAGCGCGAGTGTGTACGCACGGGAGACGCCGCGATGAGGGTGTGGCCGGGGCAACCATATCCGCTCGGCGCGACGTGGGACGGCGAAGGGGTGAACTTCGCGCTGTTCTCCGAACATGCCACAGGCGTGGAGCTCTGCCTGTTCGCCAATCCTGACGACGCGCAGGAGTCGAACAAGATCCGATTTCAGGAGCTGACCGATCACGTCTGGCATGCGTACCTGCCGGACGTTCGGCCGGGCCAGTTCTATGGCTATCGGGTGCACGGACCGTACAAGCCCGAGGAAGGACACCGATTCAACCCCAACATCCTGTTGATCGACCCATACGCGAAGGCGATCACCGGGCGAATCAAATGGAGCAACGCGCTGTTCGCGTACAAGGTCGGGGGCGAGAAGCAGGACCTCGAGATGTCCACCGACAACAGCGCCGGCGGAGTGCCCAAGTGTGTCGTCATCGACAGCGCCTTCACGTGGGGCGCCGATCGACGCCCGCGCATTCCCTGGAATCGCACGGTGATCTACGAGGCCCACGTGAAGGGGATGACGGTGCGGCATCCGGAGGTTCCCGAGCCGCTTCGGGGCACGTATCTGGGGCTGTGCTCCGACGCGATGATCGACTACTTCCTGGCGTTAGGCATCACCGCGGTCGAGCTGCTCCCCATCCACCAGTTCGTCGTGGACCGTCACCTCGCCGAGAAGGGCCTCACCAACTATTGGGGCTACAACTCGATCGGCTTCTTCGCGCCCGACGTCCGGTACGCCACGAAGGGACTCGGCAACCAGGTCTACGAGTTCAAGTCGATGGTGAAGACCCTGCACTCGGCCGGCATCGAGGTCATCCTGGATGTCGTGTACAACCACACGGGGGAGGGGAATCACCTCGGGCCGACCCTCTCGCTGCGTGGCATCGACAACAAGGCGTATTACCGGCTCGATCAGCAGAACCCGAGGCACTACGTCGATTTCACCGGCACGGGCAACAGCCTAAACATGCAGCATCCGCGCACCATCCAGCTCATCATGGACAGTTTGCGCTACTGGGTGGAGGAGATGCACGTCGATGGCTTCCGGTTCGACCTCGCACCCGTCCTCGCTCGTGAGCTGTGGGAGGTAAACAAGCTCAGTGCTTTCTTCGACATCATTCAGCAGGACCCTATCCTCTCGACGGTGAAGCTGATCGCCGAGCCGTGGGACGTCGGTCCGGGCGGCTATCAGGTGGGCAACTTTCCCATCCGATGGGCGGAGTGGAACGGCAAGTATCGTGATGCGATCCGGAAATACTGGAGGGGGGAGAACCGTACGACGCCGGAGCTGGCATCGCGACTGGCGGGCTCGGCCGACATTTATCAGGGAACCGGCCGCGCCGTCTACGCGAGCGTGAACTTCGTGACCGCCCACGATGGCTTCACTCTGTACGACCTCGTGAGCTACGAGCAGAAGCACAACGAGGCCAACGGGGAGAACAACCAGGATGGGCATAACGACAATCTGAGCCGCAACTGGGGCGTAGAAGGCGAGACGGACGACGAGGAGATTCTCGATGTCCGCTTTCGAATGCTGCGGAACTTCATCGCCACGCTCGCGTTCTCGCAGGGCGTGCCCATGCTGTCGCACGGCGACGAGATCGCGCGCACGCAGGGCGGCAACAACAATGCGTATGCGCAGGACAACGAGATCTCGTGGATCGACTGGAACCTCGACGATCGACGCAAGGCGCTGCTCGAGTTCACCAAGAACGCCATCGCCCTCCGCCATGCGCATCCGATCTTCCGCCGCCGGCATTTCTTCCGCGGCGCCCCAGTCAAGGAGGGCGCGCCGAAGGATCTGATGTGGGTTCGCGCCGACGGGCAGGAGATGACGGAACAGGATTGGCAGAACGGGCACAACAAGGCACTCGGCGCCCTCGTCAACGGGGACGCCACCGACGATACCGACGAGCGGGGACGCCCGATCCGCGACGACACCATGCTGTTGATCACGAACGCGAGCGAGACCGACGTACGATTCACGCTGCCGAGCCTCGCGCATGAGGGCCGATGGGCCGAGCTCGTGGACACCTCGGCCGGCCACCTGCGCATGATCGACGCGGGGTGGGTCGGGCTCGCGCCGCATTCGCTCCTGCTGCTGCGGTTCGGCCCCGACCGCCGGCTGGTGGTCCAAGCGCCATCGCGGGATGAGATCGTCGCCGAGGCTCCCGAGGTCATTGGAACATGAGCGCCGAACGAGAGGAGCGACCCAGGATGGAGGCAGCGCCCGCGGCCACCGCCGAGCCGCCGACGCGCACCGCGCCAAGACGGCTGGCTCCGCCGGCACCCGATCAGGAGTCGGTGCGCCATCTTTTCTCCGGTACCCACACGAGCCCGCACTCGATTCTCGGTGCGCACCCCACCACGGTGCAGGGCGTGAATGGCGTCGTCGTTCGCGCCATGCATCCCGACGCGCTCGGGGTCGACGTGCTGCTGGAAGGGCGCGATGCCGTTCCCATGGAGCGGGAGACGGGCCCGCTCTTTTCGGTGTTTCTGCCGAACCTGAGCGTGCCGCTCCGCTATCGCCTCCGCTTTCATTTCGCCGGCGATGCCCAGTGGGAGCGAGACGACCCGTATCGGTTCCTGCCGACGATTGGCGAGGTCGACGCGCATCTCTTTGCCGAGGGGACGCATCGCCGGCTGTGGGAGAAGCTCGGCGCGCACGTCCGCACGATCGACGGAACGCGCGGCGTCGCCTTCGCCGTCTGGGCCCCGAATGCTCGACGAGTGAGTGTCGTCGGCGACTTCTGCGGCTGGGATGGGCGTGTCTATCCGATGCGGACAATGGGCTCGTCAGGCATCTGGGAGCTGTTCGTTCCCGAGATCGGCGCTGGCGCGTTGTACAAGTACGAGATCATCACCCACGCAGGCGTTCCCCGCCTGAAGACGGATCCGTTCGCGTTCAAGATGGAGCAGATGCCGGGCACGTCCTCGATCGTCGTCGACGAGCACGTCTACTCGTGGGAGGATCAGGAGTGGATGGCGAAGCGCCCGCATCGCGATGCCCCGCGCGAGCCAATGCTCATCTACGAGGCGCACCTCGGGTCGTGGGCGCGAGTCCCCGAGGACAACAATCGTCCGCTGACCTATCGCGAAATCGCCCCGAGACTGGTGGAGCACGTGCGACGCCTCGGCTTCACGCACATCGAGCTCCTGCCGGTGTCCGAGCATCCCTTTACCGGCTCATGGGGCTACCAGGTCTCCGGATACTTCGCCCCGACGTCGCGCTACGGCACGCCCGACGACTTTCGCTTCTTCGTGGATACGTGTCACCGTGCGGGCATCGGTGTGCTGCTCGACTGGGTGCCGGCGCACTTTCCCAAGGACGACTTCGCGCTGCGCCGGTTCGACGGGACCGCACTGTACGAGCATGAAGATCCGCGCCTCGGCGAGCACCCCGACTGGGGCACGCTGATCTTCAACTACGGTCGCCCAGAGGTTCGCAACTTCCTCATCGCCAACGCGCTCTTCTGGCTCGAGGAATTCCACGTCGATGGTCTGCGTGTCGACGCGGTCGCGTCGATGCTCTACCTCGATTACTCTCGCCGACCGGGGGAGTGGCTGCGCAATCGGTATGGCGGTCGTGAGAATCTCGAGGCGATCGACTTTCTTCGGCAGCTCAACGAGACGGTGCGGGCCGAGGAGCCTGGGTGCATCACCATCGCTGAGGAATCGACCGCGTGGCCGGGCGTCACGAAGCCGGTCTCGGAAGGGGGGCTCGGCTTCACCTTCAAATGGAACATGGGATGGATGCACGACACCCTTCGGTATTTCGCGCGCGATCCACTCTACCGCCGCTTCCACCAGGGCGAGCTCACGTTCGCGATGGTGTACGAGTACAACGAGCGCTTCATCATGCCGCTCTCGCACGACGAGGTCGTGCATCTCAAGCGGTCGCTCCTCGAGAAGATGCCAGGGGACCTGTGGCAGAAGCTGGCGAATCTGCGATTGCTGTTGACGTACCAGTACACACGTCCGGGCAAGAAGCTGCTGTTCATGGGCACCGAGTTCGCGCCCTGGTCGGAATGGAATCACGATACGAGTCTCGACTGGCACCTCGCCGGGGAGCCGCAGCGTGCGGGATTCGCCCGATTCGTCGAGGAGCTCGGTCAGCTCTACAACGGGCGATCGGCCCTTTGGCGGAACGATCACGTGCCATCGGGCTTCGCGTGGATCGATCTGGCGGACGAGGAGAACTCCGTCATCTCGTACGCGCGCCACGATGGCCACGAGCACGTCATTGTCGTGCTGAACTTCCTGCCCATTCCGCGAGAGCAATACCGCATCGGCGTACCCAGCACCGGTCGCTACACGCTGCTCATGTCGACCGATGACAGCCGTTATGGAGGGAGCGGGCTCGGCATGCGTCCCACGGTCGAGGTCGAGAACACGCCCTTCCACGGCTACCCGCAATCGGTCGCTCTGCAGCTTCCACCACTCGGTGCGCTCGTGCTCACGCTCGAGGACTCCGCAGGCGCGCGGGTCGCCGACGGTGGTCATGGCTCGTCGTAAGCGCTCGGGACGACGCAGCTCCGGCCCGCTGCGCGCGCTGGCCGACCGGGTAGGAATCATCGATGAGTACGTCGACCAAACGGGGAAGGAGCGGCGAGTAACATCCGACCGTACCCGTGCGGCTCTACTCGCGACGTTGGGGTACGAAGTGTCCGACGAAGACGGGGCGCGGGACGCGCTCGACTCACTGCGCGAGCGTGAGCGGGAGCGGATCCTTCCACCGGTGCGTGTGACCACCGATGCCGCATCGATGACACTCCGGTTGCCGCGCGGATGGCCCACTCGGGTGGAGTGGGCGGTGGAGCTCGAGAGCGACAAGGGCAGCACGAAGCACGCCGGCGGGCGCTCGACGAAGCGCACGGGTGGTGCGCTCGAAATCGCGCTCGATGAGCCGCCCGAGCTCGGCTACCACACACTGCGCCTAACGGTCACGGGGAAAGGGCAGCGGGGCCACGCCGAGCAGCGGCTCATCGTCGTCCCCGACAAATGCACGGCGCCGGCGAAGCTGTTAGGTGGCCGGCGAGTCATCGGGCTCACCGCCAACGCCTATACACTGCGTAGTGCTCGCAATTGGGGAGTGGGTGACACAGCCGATCTGGCACGGCTCATCGAGTGGGCCGCCGACATCGGGGCCGCGTTCGTCGGCGTGAATCCACTGCACGCGCTTCGCAACCGAGGCCACGACATCTCGCCATATGGGCCGGTGAGCCGCCTCTTCGGGAACGTGCTCTACCTCGACATCGAGGCCATTCCCGAGATGACCGTCAGTGCAGAGGCGCGGACGCTGACTGCCGGCGCACTTCCGCGCATTGCCGAGCTGCGTGCGGCGCGCCGGGTCGACTACGAAGCGGTGATGGGGATGAAGCGTCCGGTGCTCGAAGCCCTATATCGCTCGTTCGCCGAGCAGCACCGCGGAAGACAGACCGAGCGCGGGCGAGCATTTAAGAACTACATCGGGTCGCAGGGCCGGGAGCTCGAGGATTTCGCCACCTGGTGTGCATTGGATGAGCGGCAGCAGGGAAAGGCATGGCAGAGCTGGCCGGTCGAGTTGCGTGATCCGCGGAGCCCGGCCGTGCAGGCATTTCGCGAGAAGGAGGGGGAGCGCGTCGGCTTTCACCAATGGATGCAGTTCGAGCTCGACCGGCAGCTCGGCGAAACGCAAGCACGCGCCCGCGAGCTATCGCTCCCCATTGGTCTCTATCAGGACCTGGCAATTGGGGCCGCCGCCGATGGCAGCGACACCTGGATGCAGCCCGGCCTGTTCCTCGAGGGCGCGAGCATCGGTGCGCCTCCCGATCCATACGCCGCGGCGGGGCAGAACTGGGGTCTTCCCGCGATCAATCCGCATCGCCTTGCCGAAGATGGATACTCGTACTGGATACGTCTCGTGCGCGCGGCGCTGCGCCATGCCGGTGCGCTGCGCATCGATCACGTGCTCGGTCTCTTTCGGCAGTTCTGGATTCCGCGTGGCATGCAGGGATCGGACGGTGCCTACGTCAAGTTTCCGGGAGATGACCTGTTAGGCATCGCCGCGCTCGAAAGCGTGCGCGCGAACGCGCTGATCGTCGGGGAGGATCTCGGCACGGTCCCGCCCGAGGTGCCGCCGGCACTGGAGCGATGGGGGGTGCTGTCGTCCAAAGTGATGTACTTCGAGACGGAGCCGGCGCGTGCTCGCTTCAAGCCACCTCGTTCGTATCCACCGCTCGCCCTGACCACGGCGAACACGCACGACATGCCCTCGATCGCGGCCTTCTGGCGGGAGCGCGACATCGACCTGCGCGCGGAGGTGGGAGCCATCCCTACCCAGCGGGCGGTGCGCGCGGCACGAAAGGAGCGCGCCGATGCGCGTGAAGCGCTCGCGAACACGCTGGTGGACGAAGGACTGTGGCCCACCGCGGACGAGCCGACGACTGACCTGGCACTCCGCGAAGCGGTGCACGCGCTTCTGCGTCGGACGCCTTCGTGGCTCGTCGGGCTTTCGCTCGATGATCTCACCGGCGAGATCGAGCCCGTAAACCTTCCCGGCGTTTCCCCCGATCGGTGGCCGAGCTGGACGCGTCGGATGACGATGAGCCTCGAGGAGATCGGTGAGAGCCCGGACGTTCGACGTGCACTCGGAGTAGAGCGGCAGTGGAACCCGGGACGCTGACGGCAACCTACCGCATCCAGTTCAACGCGGGCTTCCGACTGGAGGACGCCCGGGCGCTGGTCCCATACCTCGAGCGGCTCGGCGTCTCCCATCTGTACGCGTCGCCGCTGCTGGCGGCGCGACCCGGCAGCCTGCACGGTTACGACGTCGCCGATCCCACGCGTCTGAACCCCGAGCTCGGGTCAGAAGATGCGCTGCGCGCCCTCGCCACCGATCTCCGTGAGCGCGGCATGGGAATCGTCCTGGACATCGTCCCGAACCACATGGGAACGGGCCAGGACAACCCCTTCTGGGAAGACATGCTGGCGAACGGGCAACGCTCCCGGTGGGCAAGCTGGTTCGATGTCGAGTGGGAATCCGAGCGGTCTTCGCTCCACGGTCGCGTTCTCGTTCCCGTGTTGGGAGACACACTCGAAGCGGTTCTGGAGCGCGGCGAGCTGTCCCTCGAGCGACAGGGAGCGCGCGTTCGCCTCAAGTACTTCGATCGCACCTTTCCGCTTTCGCCAGAGACGGAGCGCACGCTGGGCGACGCCGACCTCGCCAAGTGGCACAAAGGGAAAGAAGGGCGAGCACGCATGGGCAAGCTGGTCGATGCGCAGCATTATCGCCTGGCCTTCTGGAAGCGCGCATCGGTGGCGACCAACTATCGGCGCTTCTTCGACGTCAACGACCTGATCGCGCTCCGCATGCACGATGCGGAGGTCTTCCGCGAGACACATGCGCTGATCCTTCGGTGGGTGGAGGATGGGCTCATCGATGGGCTGCGCATCGATCACATCGATGGGCTCCTCGACCCACAGGGATATCTGGACGCGCTGCGCGTCGAGGTGGCGGGCCGCCGGGCGTCCACGACGGATCCTGTTCCCATCGTCGTCGAGAAGATCCTTTCTCCCGGTGAACGGCTGCGCGACAGCTGGCCGGTGCAAGGGACGACGGGGTACGAGTTCCTCAATGCGCTCGAGGCCGTTTTCATCGATTCCGAGGGCGCCGCCCAGCTCGACGAGGGTTATCGACGCCTCGCAGGCGCTCGCGGGCGCGGCGGGATCGAGGAGGCGGCCGTTCGAGGAAAAGAGCTCGTGCTGCGTGTCGCGCTCGCCGCCGATGTGTCGCGCCTCACGAAACTCTTCAAGGGCGCGCTACCCAGGCGCCGGGGAGTCGAGGGAGGGGGCGCGGCATCGGCAATCCGCCGGTTCATAGCGACGCTGCCCGTCTACCGCACGTACATCGATGGCCGTGGAACCGTTCACGATGACGATCGCGACGTCATCGAGCGCGCGGTCACTCGGGCCCGGAAGCGGTGGGGCCGGAGCGCGGGACTGGATCGGCTGTCGAGCCTCCTCGAGGCTCCCACTGGTGAGGACGCGCTGCAGTTCATTGGCCGATTGCAGCAGACGAGCGGGCCAGCCACCGCCAAGGGCGTCGAGGACACGGCGCTGTATCGTTATGTGCCGCTGGCGTCGCTGAACGAGGTCGGCGGTGATCCGGCCCGCGACCTCGCGCGCGCGGTCGCCGATCTTCACCAGGCCAACCGTGAGCGTCGGGACCGCTGGCCACGGTCGCTCCTCTGCACGTCGACGCACGACACCAAGCGCAGTGCCGATGTCCGCTCGCGGCTCGATGCATTGAGCGAGATGCCTGACGAGTGGCTTCGGTCGGTCCGCCGGTGGCGGCGTCTGCTGGCGCCTCACCGGCGCAAAGGGCGCGGCGGCGCCGCGCCCGATGCGTCGACGGAGTGGCTGATTTTTCAGACGCTCGTCGGCGTGTGGCCGGTCGACGAGCCGCCTCGCGATGCGGCGGCGGCAGTCCATGACCGCGTCGTCGAGTACATGGTCAAAGCCAATCGTGAGGCGAAGGTGCGCACGAGCTGGACCTCGCCTGACGAGGCCTACGAGAACGCGGTGAAGCGATATATCGACGCCGCGCTCGAGAACGAGACGTTCGTCGGGGAGGTTGCCGCGATGGCCGGTCGGGTCGCGCCGGCGGGATACTGTAACGCGCTATCGCGCTTGCTGGTACACCTGACGGCGCCCGGCACCCCCGACATTTACCAGGGCGACGAGATGTGGAACTTTTCACTCGTCGATCCTGACAACCGGCGCGCGGTGGATTATGCGATGCGGGGCGCGACGCTCGACGGTCTCGATGCGGCCCTCGAGGGCGACGACCGCGCGCAGGCCTGCGCCGGCATGCTCCGATCGATCGCCGACGGACGACTGAAACTGCACGTGACGCGCACCGCACTTCGCCTTCGACGCGAGACGCCCGCCGTCTTTGCGCGGGGGCGCTATCATGCGCTCGAGACACGCGGGCCGCGGCATCAGCATGCCCTCGCATTCGCTCGCTCGGCCGAAGAAGTCATGGTCGTAACCGCCGTGACGCGGCTGCCGGTTGGGCTGTCTGGAACGGTAGGCATTCCGACGGGCTTGGCGTGGGCTGGCTCCGAGATCATGTTTCCTCGCAGCGATGTCCCCCGTCGCTGGCGGTGTGTGCTGACCGGGCGCACCGTGGAGACACACAATGCCGAAGGCGGTACCGCGCTGCTGGCACGTGACGCGTTTCTCACGTTGCCGGTGGCTTTGCTTATTGGCGAATAACTCGGAGCGTTCATGTCGGTTGTTCCACCTCGCGTCGCGTACTTCTCGATGGAGATCGCCCTCGAGCAGGCGCTTCCTACCTATAGCGGCGGCCTCGGCGTCCTTGCCGGCGACACCCTGCGTTCGGCGGCGGATCTCGAGCTGCCCGTCGTCGGCGTCACGCTCGCGCACCGCCGCGGATACTTTCGCCAGCATCTCGATTCCCAGGGCAACCAGTCGGAGAGTCCGGCCGAATGGTTTCCCGAGAATTCCCTTCCCGAGGCGCCGGGCCGTGTCGCCGTCGAGATCGAAGGGCGTGTCGTTCACATTCGCGCGTGGCGCTATGCCGTTCGCGGTGTGTCGCACCATGAGGTCCCCGTCTATCTGCTCGATACCAACCTTCCCGAAAACGCCGAGGCCGATCGCGGCCTGACGGACACGCTGTACGGTGGCGACCCGCGCTACCGGCTGTGCCAGGAGGTGGTGTTAGGCATGGGGGGCGCGGCGCTCCTCGCTCAGCTCTACCCCGGGATTCCGCTGCAGCATCACATCAACGAAGGTCACGCATCGCTGCTCATCCTGAGTCTCCTCGTGAGGCGCCTGGGTGGTGAGCAGGGTCCGGCGGTGGCCGACATCGAGGCGGTCGCGCGTCAGTGCATCTTCACGACCCACACGCCCGTCCCGGCCGGTCACGACGCCTTTCCCGCCGACCTCGCACGGGGGGTGCTTGGGCCGCGCATCGCCGGGCTGCTCGATACCGCCCAGCTGTGGCACGATGGCCGGCTCAACATGACGTATCTCGCGCTGCGCTGTTCGCGGTTCATCAACGCCGTCGCGCACCGGCACAAGGAAGTCTCGCAGGAGATGTTTCCCGGGTTCCCGATGAGCGCGGTCACCAACGGCGTCCATGCCGTTACGTGGACGACGGGTCCGATGCGCGAGCTCTTCGACCGATATCTCCCCGAGTGGCGTCGCGACAATTTCTTTCTGCGCCACGCCTGCACGATCCCACTCGATGAGATTCGTGAGGCACACGCGCGGGCCAAGCGTGAGCTGCTCGACGAAGTGGCGCAGCGCACGAGCGTGCAGCTCGATCCCAAGGCGTTCACCATCGGGTTTGCGCGGCGTGCGACGCCGTACAAGCGGGCCGATCTCCTGTTCACCGACCTCGACCGCCTGCGGGCGATCGCCAAGTACGCCGGCCCGCTCCAGATCGTGTATGGCGGAAAGGCGCACCCGCGCGATGGCAACGGTCGCGACATCATCAAGCGCATCTTCGAGGCATCGCATCAGCTCGGCACGGCGGTGCGGGTCGTCTACCTCGAGAACTACGACATGAATCTCGGCCGGGTGCTGACGTCCGGGTGCGACGTGTGGCTCAACAATCCGATTCCACCACTCGAAGCCTCCGGCACGAGCGGCATGAAGGCGGCACTGAATGGCGTCCCGAGCTTCTCGGTCCTCGATGGCTGGTGGATCGAGGGCTGTCACGAAGGAACGACAGGCTGGGGAATTGGCGGCACGCGCGAGCGCCCGCGCGACCCGTCGGGCGACGCCACCGATCTCTACGACAAGCTGGAGCGGGTGATCCTGCCGATGTTCTACGGCCTGCCCTACGCGTACGCCGAGGTGATGCGCAACGCGATTGCCGTGAACGGCTCCTACTTCAACACGCAGCGAATGGTGATGCAGTACGCGTATAATGCGTACTTTGTCGAGACTCCTTTGTCTCGGACGCCAGAACGGGCCGAAGTCGGGTCATAGGAGCCAAACTTCCTGAAGACGTCAGACGTCAGACGTCAGACGTCAGAAACTTGCACCCGGGCGCCCGCGACTGTTTCTGACATCTGACACCTGACGTCTGAGGTCTGACGTCTTCGGGCGTGTCCGGAGAGCTCGTGTGTCCGAGCAAGCCTAACCGCGTCCCGAACCCCGCCCGTTACTTCGGCTTTCCGTCGCGCGTCTCCATCACGCTCGCCCCCAACCGGAGCGCTGAATGGGCACCACGCGGGTCCACCAGAAGCTCGACATCGAAGCGGTGCTGCGGCCCAGTCGCTGGGCCAGCGGCATGCAGGTCATCGGTGCCATCCCTGCGCACGTCGCGCGGCAGCTCGGGCTGCCGCCAACCGCGCGCAGTGTGTGGCTCCATGAGCAGACGGTTGCACACATCACCGATCAGCGGAACCTGACGATCGCGGACTCGGAGTTCGTATTCGAGTACATGCCGGCGGCGGTTCTGCATCCGATGTTCTGTGGGCGGGAGTACAAGGGCGATGCGCTGCGGATCTCACTCGCCGAGTACGTTCGCAGCGAGCGCCGGTATCTGTATCTGAGCGCGACCGTGGTCGGCGCGGGTGACCGCGACGAAGTGTGGGTGAGCTCGGGATATCCGATGTGCGAGGAGACGCTGCGGCGGTATCTGCGCTGCGGGCGTTTGCAGGGTGTGAATGCAGGGGGGCTCGAGGGCGGAAAGACGCGCACCGCCAGGCGGTTCCAGTTGGGAGCCGCGACACAGATGCCGTGAAGGGCGCGCCCGGCCGACTTCCCTGACGTAGTACGCCCCGGTTGCGATGAGCAGCCGGGGTTTGTTTTTGGGGGACCAAATCCGAAGACGTCAGAAGTCAGACGTCAGATGTCAGTATTCAGAAAGGTTGTTGCCTCTCTGACATCTGATATCTGACGTCTGATCTCTGACGTCTTCGGATTTTGCCTTACGGCGTTGGATTCGCCGGAGGCGGATTCTGCCCGGCCGGCGTCTCGACTTCTATCCGCGTCTCATCACCACCGCCGCCCGGACCGCCGGCGAACACGAACCACGCGATGAGCGCAACCACCACCAGTACCACGATTGCCCAGATCCAGCCGGAGCTGCCAGCACTTCCGCCCCCGGGACTCTGGTTGACTTGTACGTCGGCCATGGCTTTCCTCCTCGAATGGGCCGATCACCGCGCCGGCCTCGCCGCGGGATGGCGTGAGCGCCCTCGTGCTATGCAAGGGAAACGCCAGTACGGGCTAGCCCTTCGCTCGTCGAGGCAACCGGAGGAGCAGGAGTACCGCAAAGATCCCGGCATAGATCAGGGGCTCGCGGATGTCCTTCTTCACCGCCCAGAGGAAATGCACCGTCCCGAGCGCGGCGACGGCCCAAACCAGCCGGTGGAGCTTGGTCCAGCGACGCCCCATCCGGCGAATCGCCCCCTTCGTCGACGTCACCGCCAAAGGGATCATCAACAGGAACGCCGTCATCCCAACCGTGATGTACAGATGTTCAGCCACGTCCTCGACGATATCGCCGAGATCGAAGAACATGTCGAGTCCGATGTACATCGAGAGATGCACGCAGGCGTAGCCGAACGCGACCAGGCCCAGCGTCCGCCGATGCTTGGCCAGCCAGTTCCAGCCGGTGAACCGACGTAGTGGGGACACCGCGAGCGTGAGCGCCAGGAACCGAAGGGTCCACAGCCCCGTCTGAATCTCCAGTTCTTCGATGGGGTTCGCGCCGAGGTCGTCGGTGAAGGCCCGACGCGCCAGCCAGAGAGCTGGAAGAAGGCACACGAGGACCAGCGAGACCGTCGCCAGGCGACGGCTGTGGGATCGCGGCTGCTCGCGCGGGACGGCGGTTGCCGTCAGTAGAACTTCCTCAGATCCATGCCCGCGTAGAGGCTCGCGACCTGATCCGCGTATCCGTTGAAGGGGAGCGTCGCGCGGCGGCGGAACTCGCCGATCCGCCGCTCCTTCGCCTGACTCCACCGCGGGTGGTCGACCTCGGGATTCACGTTCGCATAGAACCCGTACTCGTCAGGCGCGGCGTCGTTCCACGCCGTGCGCGGCTGCGTCTCGACGAAGCGCATCTTCACGATTGACTTGACGCCTTTGAAGCCGTACTTCCACGGCACCACCAGGCGCAGTGGAGCGCCGTTCTGATTTGGCAGGACCTTCCCGTACAAACCTGCGACGAGAATGGTCAGAGGGTGCATCGCCTCGTCCATGCGCAGCCCCTCGGTGTACGGCCAATTGAGCACCTGGCGGCGCTGCCCTGGCATCTGCCGCGGATCGAGTAGCGTCGTGAGCTCGATGTATTTCGCTTTCGACGTCGGCTCGACGCGCTTGATGACGTCGGCCAGTGGAAAACCGAGCCACGGGATGACCATCGACCACGCCTCGACGCAGCGCATCCGGTAGATGCGCTCCTCCAGCTTGTGCGGCTTGAGGAAGTCCTCGATCGCGTACACAGCCGGCTTCTTGACGTGACCTTCGATGGCGATCGACCAGGGGCGAGTGCGCAGCGTATGGGCGTTCTTCGCCGGCTCGTCCTTGTCGGTGCCGAACTCGTAGAAGTTGTTATACGTGGTGACGTCTTCGTACGGGGTGAGCTTGTCGTCGCCCTGGTGTTTCCCGCTGCGACCTTCGAGCGCGCCCAAACCCCATGAGCCCCCAGCGCCAACCGCCGCGAGGCCGAGTCCCGCGCGCGCAATGAAGCGGCGTCGATCGAGATAGACGGCTTCATCGGTGATGTCGGAGGCGCGCAGGTCGGGCGCGCGCTTGATCAGCATGCGGAGCTCCACGAAGAAGGGGCGGATCATCTACAATACATCCTGCGTCGGGTGGAGTTCCAGCCCGATGCCTCTCGACATCACCTGCGCGTGCGAATATCCTCGCGCGAACTCTTTATGGGTACGACCATGATTCGATCTCTTGTCCTCGTCGCGGCCCTGCTGGGCGTGTCAATCGTCTCGGCGCAGTCATCGCGCGTGACCTGCGATGCCAGCAACGGCGGCATCACGCTGCCGGAGGGGTTTTGCGCGCTCGTCGTCGCCGACAGCCTCGGCCCCGCGCGTCACATCGCCCTGGCGCCGAATGGCGATCTGTTCGTGGCCCTTCGGAACACGCGCGACGCCAAAGGTGCCGTGCTGGCGCTGCGCGATACCAACCGAGATGGACGCATGGATGTGCGTGAGCGCTTTGGCGACAACGGAGGCACCGGGATCGCCCTTCGCGGCACCGATCTGTTTTTCGCGACTGACGATGCGGTGCTTCGCTACTCGATCCCGCGTGCCGGGCTGCGGCCCGCGGGGCCGCCCGACACCGTGGTTGGGCAGCTCGCGACCGGGCGGAGCCATAGCCCGAAGACGATCGCGCTGCGGGGAAATGATCTCTTCGTCAACATCGGCGCGCCCTCGAACTCCTGTCAGGCAGAGGATCGGAGGCCGCAATCGCCGGGGCAGGACCCCTGTCCCGAGCTCGAGACGCGCGCGGGCATTTGGCGCTTCGACGGGAATCGCACGCGTCAGACTCAAGCGAGTGGCGAGCGCTGGGCCACGGGGATTCGCAACGCGGTCGCGATCACCGTCGACGGCAATACCCTCTGGGCTGCGCAGCATGGGCGCGATCAGCTGATGCAGAACTGGCCCGCGCATTTCGACACGACCGAGAGCGCGGAGCTTCCCGCCGAAGAGCTGTTCAGGGTCGAGCGCGGCGATGATTTCGGATGGCCGTACTGCTTTTACGATGGGATCGCGAAGCGAAAGGTCCTGGCGCCCGAGTACGGTGGGGACGGCCAGCAGGTAGGACGGTGCGCGAGCGTCAAGGGCCCCGTCGCGGCAATGCCGGCGCACTGGGCGCCTAACGCCATACTTGTCTATCGCGGGACCCAGTTCCCGGCACGGTATCGGGGCGGCGCCTTCATCGCGTTCCACGGCTCATGGAACCGCGCGCCTCGGCCGCAGGGAGGCTACAACGTGGTGTTCCTCCCCTTCGAGAATGGGCGGGCGGGGCAGCACGAGCTTTTCGCCACGGGATTCGCGGGCGACTCGGTGCAACCGGCCGGCGCTCGTCACCGTCCAACGGGTCTCGCGGTGGGGCCGGACGGGTCGCTCTACATCAGCGACGATCGCGGCGGGCGGATTTGGAGGGTGATGAGCAGAAGATGAAGAACGAGGAATGAGGAACGAGGAACTGGTGCACCGGCCATTCGCGCGTGTGAGCCGAAGCGGCGTTTCCTCGTTCCTCGTTCCTCGTTCTACTTCGGCTCCGTCGCTGCTACCTGGCCGGTCGCCGCGTCCCGCATCGCACCCAGTAACGTCGCCACGTCGCTACGGGTCAGGACGATGTAGACGCGACGCTCGCGCGTGCCGTCGACAGCATAGAACGCGTACCGCGACTCGTTGTCCCGGTCGACGCGGTCGATCATCAGGGACATGGACCCACCCAAGGAGAGATAGGGCGACTTGTACTCGATCTTCTTCGAGCCGTCCGCATACTCGTAGGTGACTGCCGCCAGCGGGACACCGCGCTGAGAGTCCACGAGCGCCCATGAGCTGTCGGTCCACCGGGCAAGTCGCTCCGCCTCGACGTAGCCGGTGATGCGCGCCATACCGCGCCACGCTTCGACCAGCACCCGTCCGTTCGTGAGAGGGCCCACGGTGAGCATCGTCGTCCCGATGCGCATGCGCGTCTGGCCGGGCACGAGCGACTGCGCGGATGCCGATGCGCCGATGGCGAATGCGATGATCAGAGCGGTTCGAGCGAGCGTGCGGGGCATGGCCTCCTCCAGAGGTGCGCATAACGCGTCGTTTCCTCTTAGAGGACGGGAGTCGCCGCCAAACGCAACACGCGTAGGCGCATAGGGATGGGCGCGCGGAGGAGTCAGGAGTCAGGGGTCAGGGATCAGGGGGTGCCAGGGAATGGGGCGAGGGAGAGAACTGCAGTGCTCTCTCACAACCTCTTCCCTAACACCCCTGATCCCTGACCCCTGACCACTAACTCCTACAATCGGGGTCTTCTGGCGACATGTGCCGCCTCCCGAAGCGCCGCCAGGAACCCGCGCGCCTGCGACGCACGCATCGGCACCATCGCCGCGCTGTGATCGCCTACCCACGCCGTGAGAAAGAGCCGTGAGCCGCGATCGGTCGCCCGGCGCGTGAGCTCGAGACCGCTGCGATACGACGAGTCGGCATGTCGCAGCACCGCACTCGACCGCTCCACCGCTTCGCCGTTAGGCGCGATGGCATGGTCATCGTCCACGAACGCCGAGGCGGAATCGAGCCAGCGCTCGATCGAGCGGGAGTCGAGATAGACGACGATCGCCTGCGGCCGCCGCCAAAGAAACACCTCGACGCGCGGCGCATCAGCGCTGATCCGCAATGTCACGTCATCGACGTTGTACTCGGCGATCGTCCTCGTCGCCGGGAGGGGTGCTCCCTGCGCAAAGAGACGGGAGAAGCCGAGTCCCATACTGAAACCAACGAAATGGAGGAGCGGGCGGCGCATGGAGAGGGCTACGAGCGGGAGATGTCGTGGGTGTGTATCACCGCGGGGAGATCCGCTGCGGTGAACAGCAAGAAACGCGCGGTAAAAGACTGCTCGTCCAGTTGTCGGCCGTCAATGCGCCTTTCACAATGCAGGGTCGGCTGGGCGCAGTTGTTGCGAGCGCCTGGGAGTGTTCACTCGTATTGGGGGATTCATGCGCATGCTCAGACACTTGGCTTTGTTGTCGCTCGCTGTCGGTCTCACGGTGGCAGCGTGCGACGACGATGATGAGACTGGCCCGGCCCCGCGAACCTTCACGGCGAACCTCTTGGGGACCAACGAGCGGCCAACTCCCGTCACGACCGGCGTGACCGGCAACGCGACGATGACGGTGCCGAACAACAGCAACCAGATGACCTGGACGATCAACGTCGCGAACGTCCCGGCGAACGACACGATCACCGTCGCGCACATTCACAAGGGCGTTCCCGACTCGGCGGGAGGTATCGTCGTCGATTTCCAGGCGAATTTCACCCGCAGCGGCACGACCGCGACGGCGAGCGGAACCACGCCCGTTCCTGATTCGGTGTTCACGCTGATCGCGGGCAACCGCGCCTACGTCAACGTGCACTCGAGACGATTCGGCGGCGGCGTCACGCGGGGGCAGGTAGTGCAACAGCCGTAGCTGCGCAGCCGGTCCTACGCCTTTGCGACGGGCGCTGGGTCTTGCTGACCAGCGCCCGTCGCGCGTTCCGGCACGACCGGCCCGCGAAAGGCCACGTACGTGGCGGCGAGCCACAGAAGTCCGACGAGAATCCCGCCTACGATGTCAGTTGGCCAATGCACGCCGAGGTAGAGGCGCGAGTACAGGCTGATGACGAGCAGGACGACGATGCTGCGCATCGGCCACCTCCATCCCCGCTCCCGTTGCAACAGGATCGCGATCGTCAACAACACCGAAATGCTGGCGATCGCATGCCCGCTCGGAAATGCCGCCCACGCGTGCTGCCCGCGCTGCTCGAATAGCTCCGGGCGCGGGCGGTCGAAGATGTCCTTGAGCAACGCGTTGAGCGTGAAGCTGCCAAGCTGCACCGTCACGAGATGTGTGGCGAGGTCGGGACGTTTGCGCTTCACGAGGAGCCACACCGAGACGGCGGCGACCAGCGGCATGAGCGTGATGTTCGTGCCCAGCCACGGCAACACGAGCATGAGCGTGTCGAACGGCTCGGGGAATCGCACGTGCGTGCGAAGCATGAGCGCCCGTTCCCACGCGAGCCCTTGATCCCAATTGCCCGTGCGCCGCATGAGCTGCGCGAAGAGAATGCCGGCGAGCAGCGCTCCAAAGTAGCCGGCCACGATCCAGCTGCCCGTCCACACCAGGTCTCCGCGACGACGAAACCACTGACGGCGTGAGCTCTCTCCCGTCACTGATCGAACCCCTTCGAGGCGCGCTCCAGCTGTGAGAGGTCCTCCTCCTGCTCGAGCACGCGGGGCCGGAAGCGCAGGCCGAATACCCGCACCGCCTCGAGCCCGGCGAGGCAGAAGCCGGCCCACGCCAGGCCGATGATCATCCCCGCCAGCACATCCGACGGATAGTGGACGCCGAGATAGAGCCGGCTCACCGAGATCAGCAGCACGAGCAGCAGTGAGGCAACGACCGTGATCACGCGCATCCATCGGCGCTTCTCCAGACGCGCGATCAAGTAGGCGACCGTGAAGTACACGATCGCCGAGCTCATGGCATGACCCGAAGGGAACGAGCTGCTTGAGGGGACGGTGAGCCACTCGAACAGCTGCGGCCTCGGCCGGTCGAAGCTCGACTTCAGGACGGCGTTGAGCACGATGCCCCCCGCAGAGGCCACGAGCAGAAGAAACGCGGAGAAGCGATGTTGGGTCGCGATGAGGAAAAGGGCCGACACGAGGACGATCATCATCACCACCAGGCCGGTCCCGAGTGCCGTGATCTCGAGCAGCGATCGCTCGATCCACGCGATGCGGTGCGCGCCCATCCAGCGCATGACGGCTTCGTCGAACGTCTGCGTTGCGCCGCTCTGGACGTGTGATGCGAGCTCGACGAACACCCACGTGCACGCGATCGCGATCGCGGCACCGCCGACCAGGTAGATCCCCAGCGCCGTGTAGAAGCTGCTGGCATGCCGGCCGATGGCGCGAAGCGTGGTATACAGCACGTCGCGCATGAGGTCGAACCGGCTGCGTACGTCGGCGCGTCGCTCGGGAGTGCGAAGGGGGTCAGTCATTCCGGGGTACGTTACACAGACCGGGCCACGGGCGGAGGGTGGACGGCAAAGACGTCAGAGTTCAGAATCTGTAGAGCTCGGAAGACCGCGGGGCCAACTATCCACGCGCAGGAAAAAAAAGTGCTTTTGCTCCCGTAGAGGAAGGGATATCGGTTGAGGAACAATCAGCGTGAATCCGCTGCACCCGCCTCATCCGCCTTCCCCCATGAACCTGGATGCTTCAATGCAAGTCTGAATTCTCGGCAATTTCAGAAGTCGCGAATCCGACTCTCTCCTGGGCCACGATTCATGATTACACACATCCGTACCGCGCTCATCGTGCTCTTCGCGGCTGGTCCTCTGGCCGCCCAGGTCGCGGCCCCAACAGCCGTGGGCTATCGAAAGGAATTTGGCACGATGTGGACCTTCGATGCGCCACCCCTCGAGTACTGGAAGGCGACGTACGGATTTGCTCCCGACCAGGCATGGCTCGACAACGTGCGCCTCGCCTCGGTGCGCTTGCCGAACTGCTCGTCCTCCATCGTGTCGTCGCGCGGGCTCGTGTTGACCAACCATCACTGCGCGCGGTCGTGCATCGCCTCGGCGTCGCCGCGCGACACGAACTACAACGAGGTCGGCTTCGTCGCCTCGTCGATCGCGGACGAGCGACGGTGCCAGGGACTCTACGTCGATCAGCTCCAGTCGATCGAGGATGTTACCGCGCGGATCCGAGCAGCGACCCGTGCCGCGACGGCGACCGCGCAGGCGGAACGCCGAGCGCGAGTCATCGATTCGATTCAGACCGAGTGCCAGAAGAGCACCGGGCTCCAATGTCAGGTCGTGACGCTCTACCAGGGCGGGATGTACTCGTTGTATCGCTACAAGCGCTACGACGACATCCGGCTCGTGATGGCGCCCGAGGAGGGGATCGCGTTCTTCGGCGGCGATCCGGACAACTTCACCTACCCTCGATACTGCCTCGACGTGTCACTGCTGCGCATTTACGACAATGGGCAGCCGCTTGCCGCCCGGAACTATCTGCGCTGGAGCTCTCAGGGAGCGCAGGACGGCGACGTCGTGTTCGTGACCGGGAATCCGGGAAGCACCGGACGCCTGCTGACCATGGCTCAGATGGAGTATCTGCGCGACGTCGTGTATCCGGAGAATCTGGGCGCGTACGCGCGGCAGCTGGAGGTGTTGCGCGCCGTCACGAAGGACGACCCTGAGCGCGCCCGGCGATACGACAACACCATCTTTTCGCTCGCCAATTCCGAGAAGGCCGTCACCGGTTACCGCTCGGGACTCGTCGACGCCAACCTCATGGCGAAGAAGCGGGCTTTCGAGCAGGAATTCCGCGCCCGCATCACGAAGGATCCCAGGCTGCGCGCCCAATACGCCGGGGCGTGGGATGCGATCGCCGCCGCCCAGCGCGAGCTCGCCTCGTTCGACAAGGCGGCGCGCTATCGCTCGTTCGCCGGCTCACAGCTGCTCACCATGGCGGGCCAGATCGTACGCATCCCTGCGCAGTCCGCGCTTCCCGATAGCGCGCGCTTGCCCGAGTATCGCGGGGACGGCATCGAACGCTTGAAGCGGCAGATCACCGCCGCGGCTCCGGTGGATACGCAGGTCGAGACGCGTCTCCTCGCTGCGCAGCTCACCGCCGCGAAGCGAGCGCTCCCCGCGAATGATCCATTTCTTCAGGCGGTTCTCGATGGTCGCACTCCCGACGCCGCGGCGCGCGCGCTGATCGGAGGAACGAGCCTCAACGATCCCGCCGCTCGTAAGGCGCTCCTGGATGGTGGCGCAAGCGCGGTGGCTGCTTCCACCGACCCGCTCATCGCCGCGGCGAAGAAGATTGACCCGCTCCAGAGGCTTCTTTCCACTCGCGCGCGCCGCCTGAACGCCCTCATCGCCTCGGAGGCCGAGAAGCTCGGCCAAGCGATCTTTGCGGCGTACGGCACCGCGCTGCCGCCGGATGCGACGTTCACGCTCCGAATCTCGGACGGAGTGGTGAAAGGGTATCCGTACAACGGCACTCTGGCGCCCTATCGCACGAGCTTCTATGGACTGTACGCACGCTCGGCGGAGTTCGGAGGCAAGCCGCCCTTCAATCTCCCGGCGCGATGGCTCGGCCGCGCCGACAGCGTGAACCTCGCGGCGCCGCTCAACTTCGTCTCGACCAACGACATCATCGGCGGGAATTCCGGCAGTCCCGTGATCAATCGGAACGCCGAGGTGGTGGGCCTCATCTTCGATGGCAACATCGAGAGCTTGCCCAACCGATTCATCTTCACTGATGACGTGGCGCGGTCCGTGAGCGTCCACTCGAGCGGGATTACCGAGGCGCTGCGGCGCATTTACGGCGCGCGCTGGGTGGTTGAGGAACTGGAAGGGAGGAATTAGGGGTCAGGGATGAGGGGGTGTCAGGGGTAGAGGGAGTAGGAGATGCGATGCCGTTCTCTCCTGCAACCTATTCCCTGAGCCCCCCTGATCCCTGATCCCTGACCCCTAACTCCTGGGCTTCGTGGCCCCTTTCCTGCCACTAGGTGCCCGCATGCCGCAGCGCCACCTCGAGGCTCGCGCGCAGTCCCTCATGCGCGAGCAGTTTGGTCACGCCGATTTCCAGCCAGGCCAGTGGGAGCCCATGCGAGCTCTGCTCGCCGGCCGGGACGCGATCGTCGTCATGCC
>DATFBS010000046.1:0-68187 GCA_035253695.1 Gemmatimonadaceae bacterium | reverse complement strand
GATGAGCGGCTTCACGGTAATGAGAAGCGGAGAGATCGTCACGGTTGAGTAACTAAGGTGCTCAAGGTGCTCGAGGTGCTCGAGGTGCTCAAGGGGACGACTCCTTCGAGCACCTTGGCCTCGAGCACCTTGGCGTCGAGCACCTTGAGCACCTCGAGCACCTCGAGCACCTTTATCCATGCGAAGCTTTGTCCTACTTCTCCTCGCCGCGTGCGCCGCGGCTCCGCGCGCGGCGGACGCTCCCGCCAGCGCCGAGCTCATCGTCGCCGCGACGACCGACGTCCACGGCTGGCTGCGCGGTTGGGACTACTACGCCAACGCGCCCGATACGACGCGAGGGCTGAGCCGCGCAGCGACGATCGTTGATTCGCTGCGCGTGGTGCATCCGGGACGCGTCATCCTCGTCGACGCGGGTGACCTGTTGCAGGGAAACCCGCTTGCGTATACGGCGGCGCGTGTGTCGAGCGACACCCTGAGTCCCATCGTCGCGGCCATGAACGCGATGCAGTATGACGCGGCGGCGATCGGTAATCACGAGTTCAACTACGGAGTTCCGTTCCTCGACCGCGCCGTTGGCCAGGCGCGGTTTCCGTTCCTGTCGGCCAACACGTACCGGGTGGACGGAGCCCGCAAATATCGCGCGTGGACGATGGTCGAGCGCGCCGGCGCTCGCGTCGCGATCATCGGCGGCACGACGCCTGGTGTGAACGTGTGGGATCGCGACCACGTCCGCGGTCGCCTCACGGTTCGCGCGATTCTCCCCGACGTTCGCGCCTCGGTGCAGGAAGCGCGGCGCGCTGGCGCCGACGTGGTCGTCGTCGTGCTGCACTCGGGACTCGGGGGAGCGTCGAGCTACGACACCACGTCGACGGGCACTGCAAGCGAAAACGTGACGGCGCAGGTGGCGCGCGAAGTCGAAGGGATCGACCTCATCGTCTTCGGCCACTCGCACCGGGAGGTCGCCGATACGACCATTGGATCGGCGCTCCTCGTTCAGCCGCGGAATTGGGCGGGAAGCGTAGCGGTGGCGCATCTCGAGCTACGGCGAGATGCCGGACGGTGGAGGGTAGGCGCAAAGCGCGGCGAGATCGTGCGCACTGTCGGTCGGCGAGAATCTCCGTCGATGCTCGCCGTGACCGATCGCGCCCACCGTGATGCGATTGCCTACGTCAGCACTGCCGTGGGTCGGACGACGGTTGCCTGGCGCGCGGATTCATCGCGCGTCGTCGACACGCCGATCATCGACTTCATTCTCGAGACCCAACGTCGCGTGGCGGGGACGCAGCTTGCCTCGACGGCCGCCTTCTCGCTCGATGCATCGCTCGATACCGGAGCGATCACCGTGGCCGAGCTGGCGCGACTGTACCCTTACGACAATACGCTCCGCGCGATTCGCGTCACGGGCAAGCAGCTGCGGGAGTACCTCGAGTTCAGCGCGCGGTACTTCGGCACGACGGGGACGAGTGAGCCAGCAGTCGATCCGCGAGTGCCAGGATACAACTACGACATCGTGGCTGGGGTCGACTACACCATCGACCTCTCGAAGCCCGCTGGATCGCGCGTGACGCGGCTTCAGTTCGAGGGGCGCCCGGTCCGCGATGACGAGTCCTTCACCTTTGCGCTCAATAACTACCGGCAGACAGGCGGGGGCGGGTATGCGATGCTTGCCGGGGCGCCGGTGCTGTATGAATCCACGGCCGAGATTCGCCAGCTCCTCATTGAGGAGGTCCGTCGCCGGGGCGGCAGGCTGGAGCCTGCGGACGTCTTTCAGAGAAACTGGGAGCTGCAGCCGCCGGCGGTGATCGGCGCCGCGTACTTGGCCATGCAGCGTGGCCCATTCGCGCCGACGAATGCCCGCACGATCGGGGCGCCTCGGGTTGGCACCCTGCCGCGGCGCGTCAGGATCATCGCCACCAATGATTTCCATGGAACCCTCGAGCCCCGCGTCGATGCGCGCGGCATTCGCCGGGGAGGCGTTGGGGCGGTGGCCGGTGTGATCGAGCAGGCGCGACGCGAATGCACCGAGTGTGCGGTACTGCTGCTCGATGGCGGCGACATGTTCCAGGGCACGGCCGCGTCGAACCTCGTCTTCGGCCGATCCGTCGTCGCGCTGTACGACGCCCTCGGGTACACCGCCGCCGCGCTCGGCAACCACGAGTTCGATTGGGGTCAGGACACGTTGCGGGCCCGAATGCGCGACGCTCGTTATGCGATCCTGGGAGCGAACGTGCAGTATGCCGACGGACGGGATGTGCCCTGGATCCGCGACGACACTCTCGTCGAGGTGAGCGGCGTCCGCGTCGGGATCATCGGCGTCGCCACGGTCGAGACACCGCGCGTGACGCTCGCCGCGAACGTGAGCGATCTCCGCTTCGTCGATCCCGCGCCCATCGTTGTTCAGCGGGCACAGGCATTGCGCGCGCGAGGGGCGCATCTGGTCGTGGTCGTCGCGCACTCCGGCGCCTTCTGCGACAACGAGGGCGACGACCGGTGCGCTGGCGAGATCATCGATCTGGCGAACGGCGTGGGTCGCGCCGTCGACGCGATCGTGAGCGGTCACACGCACTCGCTCGTGCGCACGCTCGATCCGGGCGTGCCGATCGTTCAGGCCCGATCCAACGGCCGCGCGGTGGGCGTCGTCGATCTCGTGCCAGGTCAAGTGCCAATCGTCAGCGTCCGCGACGTCCTCACCGACTCGGTCGTTCCGTCGCCGCGCATCGATTCGCTGGCGCGACGCGCGATCGCCGCGGTCGCCTCACGAGTGAGCGCACGGGTCGCCGACATTCCGGTGCATCTGCAGCGCTCGGGTGAGCAATATCCTCTCGGGCATCTGATCGCGGATGCGCAGCGCTGGGCCGGGAAGGGGGACGTGGCCGTGACCAACAACGGCGGCATTCGCGCCGACCTCCCCGCGGGCCCGGCGACGTACGGCCGCCTCTTCGAGGTTCAGCCGTTCGCCAATACGCTCCACCGGTACACACTGCGTGGCAGCGCCCTGCGTGCGTACCTCGAAAAGCTCGTTGCCGGACGCACGCCACCTCGCGTGCATGTCAGCGGTGTGACGGTTTCCTACGACCCTCAGCGACCCGCCGGCCAGCGCATCATCTCGGCCTGGCTCACCAAGGGTGAGGAGATGGCCGACGACCGCCAGTATACCCTGGTGATGAACAACTTCATGGCGTCGGGCGGTGACGGACTGGCGCTCGGCACGGACGCGCTGCGCAGCGAGCCGCTACCGATCATCGACCTCGATGCACTCATCGACTATCTCAAGCAACTGCCTCAGCCCATCCGTCCCCCCACCGACCGCCGCATCGTGGAGGCGGGATCATGAGCACGAGCGTTCGCGTCTACGTGAACGCGCAGGCGCTCGAGGTACCGCGCGGAGCAACCGTCGAGGATGCGCTGCGTGAGTGGAATGACGTGGAGGCGGCGGCCGTCGCGCGCGGCGAGCGCACCGTCACCGACAGCCGCGGACTGCCCGCATCGCTCCACGACCCAGTCGTGCCCGGTTCGATTCTTCGCGTCGTTGGATCGCGCGCCGCGACGTAGCGCATGCCCGTCATCAGCCGAGAGCTGCTCCGCGTGCTTCCGAAAGCGGAGCTGCACTGCCACCTCGATGGATCGGTTCGGGCGGAGACGATGCTCGAGCTCGCGCGTGAATACGGGCAAACCATGCCCGCCGACGATCCCGACGCGTTGCGTGAGCACATGGTCGTCAAGGATGCGCATAACCTCGAGGAGTACCTCGAGCGGTTCACCGTCACCCTGTCGGTGATGCAGCGGGCCGAAGCGATCGAGCGTATCGCGTACGAGCTTGCCGCGGACGCCGCGCGAGACGGCGTGCGCTACCTGGAGGCCCGCTATTCGCCCGTCCTCAACATCCGCGAGGGCCTTTCGCTCGACGAAGCCGTGGAGGCGGCGGCTCGCGGGCTGGCCCGGGCGGAACGTGACCACAGCATCGTGGCGCGAATCATCGTGTGCGGTCTGCGCCATCTCGAGCCGGAGGTGTCACTGCGACTGGCGAAGCTTGCGGTGGCGCACCGGGAACGCGGCGTGGTCGGCTTCGACCTTGCCGGCGGGGAGCGCGGGCATCCGGCGAGCGCCCATGCCGAAGCCTTTGCGTATGCCCGGCAGCATGACCTCGCGGTCACCGTGCACGCCGGCGAGGGTGACGGGGCCGATTCCGTGCGGCAGGCCGTGCATCTCTGTGGGGCGCATCGCCTGGGCCACGCTACGCGCCTGATCGAGGACGACTCGCTGACGAGCTACGTGAACGACCGGCGCATTGCGCTCGAGGTGTGCCTGACGAGCAATGTGCAAACGCACGCCACGGAGTCCTTCGAGGCGCATCCCGTGCGCCAGTATTTCGACCGCGGGATGAACGTCGTGCTGAACACCGATAACCGCCTCATGAGCGGAACGACGCTCACCGATGAGTATCTCATGGCCGCCCGGCATCACGCGTTCACGTTCGAGGAGCTGGCGGCGATCTCGCTGAACGGCTTCGCGTCCGCCTTCATTCCGTGGAAGCAGCGGATGGCGCTGCTGCAACGCGCGGCCGAGGATATCGAGCGATTGCGCCGGGGGGCGCGATGATCGGTGGCGCCGATATCGGGAGCGCGGCGTCGCGCATTGGCGACCAGCTCGGCGGTTGCCGCCCCACGATCGCGATCATTCTCGGCTCCGGCCTTGGACAGCTCGCCGATCACATTGAGCGCGCGACGAACATTCCTTACGCAGACATTCCGGGTTTCCCGCCCTCGACGGTCGTCGGCCACGCCGGGCGCCTCGTCGCAGGCTCCATCGAATCGTGCGAGGTGATTGCGCTGTCCGGCCGCTTCCACCTCTACGAGGGCCACTCTGCGGCGACGGCCGGTCTGCCGGTGCGTGTCGCGCACGCGCTTGGGGCAAGAATACTCTTCGTGTCCAACGCCGCCGGCGGCATTCGTGCCACGCTCGATCCGGGCGATCTCATGATCATCGACGACCACATCAACCTGATGTGGCGCAATCCGCTCATTGGGCCGGTGGTCGATGGTGATGAGCGCTTTCCGGACATGTCGGCGCCATACGACCGCACGCTGAGCTCGATCCTGCGCGAGGTCGCGATGGAGACGGGCATTCCGGTCACGGACGGCGTGTACGCCGCCATGCTCGGCCCCTCATACGAGACCCCGGCCGAGGTGCGAATGCTCCGCTGGATGGGGGCTGACGCGGTGGGCATGTCAACGGTCCCCGAGGTGCTGACGGCGCGCGCCATCGGCATGCGCGTGGCAGGAGTCAGCTGCATAACGAACCACGCCGCGGGGATGACGAATCAGCCGCTCTCGCACCAGGAAGTGCTGGAGGTCGGCGTGCGAGTTCAGGACTCTTTCGAGCGGCTGGTGCGGGGGTTTGTGGGGAGAGTTCGGGGGAAGCTTTAGGGTCCTCAGGGTCCCCAGGGTCCTCAGGGTCCTCAGGGTCCGAAACCCTGGGGACCTCGCACCTCGAGGACCCTGAGGACCCTGAGGACCCCGAGCACCCTTAGCTCCTCGGCATCGCCGGCGGCGGCGGCAAAGCCTGCACGCGCCGACGGAACTCCTGATAGTTCTGCGTGTCCGTCGTGAGGGTCTCGATGATCGCCTCATCGATCTGCTTGATCAGCCCCTCGGTTTCGGCGATGCGGTCCTCCTCCAGCGGGTGCGTGGAGAACCAGCTGTCGACCGCCGAGGACTGGCGATTGCGTTCCGAGAGCAGCACGCGGAACATCGCCGGAATTCCGCGCGGATCGATCCCCGCACGCGTCACGTAGGTGATGGCGTCGCGGTCGGCCTCGCGCTCGTCGTCACGGCTGAACTTCGCGAACACCGCCGTCCCCGCGACGTCGATCAGCGCGCCCGCCGCCTGGTTCTCACAAACGCGTGTGAGGACGCAGGCCAGCGTCACGCCGATCTGCGCCTGCTGCATCTTTTCCATCTGCTGGACCGAGTGCCGCTCGATGACGTGGCCGATCTCGTGCCCGAGCACGCCAGCCAGCATCGACAGGTTCTGAGCACGCTCGATGAGTCCCCGGTTGATGTAAATGAAGCCGCCTGGGACCGCGAACGCGTTCACATCCCGGCTGTCAACGACGTAGAAGCGCCAGTCGAGGTTGCGCTCGTCCGACAACCTGGCGATGGAGTCACCCAGTACGTTGACGTAGCGGTTGATCTCCGGATCGGAGATGATAGGAAGCTGGGCATTGATCTGTTGCGAGTACGACTGGCCCATCTCAACTTCCTGCTGCGTCGAGACGCCGCACGCGGCGAGCACCGCCACGGCTCCGACCACCAAGATGTTTCGTCTCATAGGTTTGGCTCTCCAGGTAGTCCCGCGTACAGCGGCTGGCGGGGCAAATCCCATTCCAGATAGGTGTTCCGTGCAGACATGAAGCTGCTCTCCCTTGCGCGTGACCTGCAGCGGCGCAAAGCGCGCGAGCGGCAGAGCTTGTTCGTCGCCGAAGGCGTGCGCGCGGTCGAAGAGCTCCTCGCGTCGTCCCTCGAGGTCGTTGGCGCGCTTGTCACGGCCGAGAGCTCGTCGGCGGAGCGGCTCGCGAAGGTCCGGGCCGCCTTCGAGGACCGGCGCGTCGCGCTCACCGAGGTGTCCGAGCGCGACTTTCTCTCCGCATCTGACACCGACACGCCGCAAGGGGTCCTCGCGGTCGCGAAGATCCCCGATCGCTCGCTGACGTCGGTAACTCTGACGGAACGCGGCCGGATGCTCGTGCTCGACGCAATTCAGGACCCCGGTAACGTCGGGACGATTCTGCGAACAGCGGCCGCATTCGATGTGACGGCGACCGTCGCCATGCCGGGAACGGTTGACCTGTGGAACGCGAAAGTCGTCCGTAGCGCAATGGGTGCGCTCTTCCGCCATCACGCGTTGTCCGCCTCCTGGAACCAGTTGGACGAATTTCTGGCGGCGAGCGGTGTGACGTTCTGGGGGGCTGATGCCGCGGGCGCGCGGCTCGGCGATCGTGGCGCACCTTCGAAGTTGGCCATCGCCGTCGGCAATGAAGGGAATGGGCTCACGAGCGACGCGCGGTCTCGCGTCGCGCACACGGTGTCGATTCCCACCGCCTCAACCGTCGAATCGCTCAACGTCGCCGTCGCCGCCGGTATTCTTCTTCACCATTTTCGCCCGTGACCGAGACAACTGCTCGTATCTTCGCGTTTCTGTTAGGCGCCGTGGTCGGCTCCTTCCTGAACGTGTGCGTTTCGCGGTGGCCGCAGGACCAGTCCGTCATCTCGCCGCCGTCGCGCTGCCCGGGCTGTGGACGTCCCATCCGCTGGCACGAGAACGTCCCGATACTGGGATGGCTCCGCCTCCGTGGGCGATGTGCCGGATGTGGGCAACCCATCTCACCGATGTACCCCCTCGTCGAGCTCGTCGTCGCGCTCATCTGGCTCGCGGCGGTGGTGCATTACGGCGCGACGTTCACCGCGCTTCGCGTCGCCATCATCGCGACCGTGCTGCTCGGCATCGCACTCACCGACGCGATGCACTACGTCATTCCCGATGGATTCACCGTCTTCGGTTTCATCTGGGGCATTGCCGCCGCGTTCATCGGAGCGGCGCTGAATGAAACTCTCCCCTTCGCGGGACTGTATGACTCATTGATCGGAGCCTGCGTTGGGGCGGGCGCGATCGCGATTGCCGGCTGGCTGGGCGAGGTGGCGTTGAAGAAGGAAGCCATGGGCTTCGGCGACGTCACCTTGATGGCTGTGGTGGGCGCGGCGCTCGGTCCGCAGCGGTCTCTTCTCACCGTGTTTCTCGGCGCGGCCCTCGGCGCTGTATCTTTCCTGCTGCTCGTGTATCCGATCGCATGGATTCAGAGCAGGCGCAAGCGACAAGCGGTGGACCTTCCGCTCGTGCCATTCGGCGTATTCCTTGCGCCCGCCGCCATGATCGCGCTGTTCTTCGGCCAGGCGATGATCGATTGGTATCGGCAGGACATCATGGGTCTGTGAGGCAGCATGCTGGGTGACATTCTTCGGTCCGATGCGACACTCGAGCGGTTCGCGCGCGATCTCACCGCCGATGCGCGCGCCGGCCGGCTCGAGCCGGTGCGCTGCCGCGACGACGAAATCGCCAGGGTCATCGACATCCTGCTGCGTCATGGAAAGAACAATCCCGCGCTGGTGGGCCCGGCGGGCGTCGGTAAAACCGCGATCGCCGAGGGACTGGCGCAGCGCGTCGCGTCCGGCGATGTACCGCTCGTGCTCCGGAGCGCACGCGTTCTCGCTGTCGATCACGTCGGCATGATGGCGGGGACCATGTACCGTGGACAGTTCGAGGAACGGATTCGCGCGCTCATCGCCGAGGCGAGCGCCGATCCGGACGTCATTCTGTTCATAGACGAGCTGCATAATCTCATCGGCCAGGGCACGGCACTCGGCACGGCGATGGATGCGGCGAACATGTTGAAGCCTGCGCTGGTGCGCGGTGAGTTTCGCGTCATTGGCGCCACGACCGACGACGAGTACGAGCGGTGGGTGCGAGGCGATCCCGCGCTCGAGCGTCGCTTCCAGAAGGTCGCAGTCCGCGAGCTGAGCGCCGACCAGGCCCTCGAGATTCTGCGGGCGCGCCGCGAGCGGCTCGAGCGCCACCACAATGCCGCCATTGCCGAAGACGCGCTGCTCGCCGCGGTGCGGCTCACCGATCTCTTCGTGACCGACCGCGCGCGCCCCGACCGCGCAATCGACGCCCTCGACGAGGCATGTGCCCACGCGCAGGCGACGGCGACGTACTCGCCGGAGACGGCGCGGCTCATTCTCGAGCGGCGCAAGCTGGTTCGCGAGGTCGAGCAGGAACGAGCGGCGCGGACCGCGCGCGTGGAGTCACGGCGCAGCGAGAGTGCAAGCTCCATGGACGAGCCGGAGATCGGCGACGATGGCGAGCTTGCCGCCCCGCTCGACAAGCTGGCGCGCGATGGCATGGCGGCACTGGAGCGCTTTGGGGCGGAGCTCGAGGCGGCGTTCTCGGGCGCGCGCGTGCCCACGGCACCGGCAGACGCGACGAGGACGAGCACGCAGGCGGAGCCCGCGCCGCCTCCGGCGCCAGCGACTCGCGACACATCCGTCGCGTCGCGTCTCGCGCAGCTGGAGACGGAGCTGCAGCGGCGCTTCATGGAAGAAGGAATCGTCGTACGCGGCCACGATGTGGCACGCGTGGTATCAGTCGCCACCGGACGGAGCGTGCAATGGACGGAGTCGTGAGTCGGACTGCGGCAACGCTGGCGCTGGGCACCGCGCTCCTCGTGACCGCCTGCGGCGGACGGGAGCGTCGCCTCGAGGGCCCATACGCGAAAGTGGCCGGCGACGCGATTCCGCGGATCGAAGAGGTCGCGGGGCTCACGTTCAAGACCGACCCAAAGATCGAGGCCCGGTCCCGTGATGACGTGCGGGCCTTCCTCGAGAAGCGCTTTCGCGAGGACCTGCCTGACGAGGAGATCGCCGGCAGCGCCGCGGCGTATCGCCGCCTTGGCCTCATTCCCGATACGCTGGACCTGCGTGCCTTCATGCTCGACCTGCTCACCGAGCAGGTGGTCGGCTATTACGATCCCGAGACGAAGGTACTCTACGTCGTCGAGGAGGCGCCGCCCGAACAGGCGAGCATGATCATCGCGCATGAGCTCGTGCACGCCCTGCAGGACCAGTACATGAGCCTCGATTCCCTGCAGCTGCTCCGCGGGGACAACGACCGCCAGATCGCCGCGCACGCGATCGTCGAGGGACAGGCGACGCTCGTGCAGATTCAATCGATGCTCAAGGGCGCCGACATCGCCACCGCGCTCCCGGGCGGCTGGGAACGCGTGCGCGAAATGATTCGCGAATCCTCCAGCCAGATGCCGATATTCGCGACCGCGCCACGGATCATTCAGGAGACGCTGATCTTCCCCTACCTGAGTGGTGCCGAGTTCATGCGGACGTTCCAGCAGCTGCGGCCTGGCGAGGCCCCATACGGCGACTTGCCCCGCTCGACGGAGCAGATCATTCACTCCCGTGCGTATTTCAGCGAGCGCGACGCTCCGACACGTGTCACGCTGCCGCGTCCGCGCATCGGGCGCGACCGGTATCAGAACAATCTCGGCGAGTTCGAGACGCGCGTCTTTCTGTACGAGCACGTCAAGGAGCAATCCGCGGCCGTGGGCGGCGCAACCGGGTGGGATGGCGACCGCTACATGGTTGTCGAGACACCGCGTGGCGAAGCCTTCGTGTGGGTGACCGTCTGGGATACGCCGGTCGAGGCCGCCGAGTTTACCGAAGTCCTCGATCGTGCGATCGGCCGTCGGTTCGACGGCGAGCGCATGCGCGAGGTCTCCGGCGGCAAGCGCTACGAGGTGAACGACCGCGAAATCTCGTGGTGGGGTGGGGACGTGGGGGGGAGAGCAGTGGTCGTCTATACCGACGCGCTCTCGGGTACGGGAGAGCTTGTGGCGCCCAGTCGCATCAAGCTGGAGCAATGAGGAGCTAGTGGTCAGGGGTCAGGGATCAGGGGGAGTCAGGAAATAGGGTTCAGGAGACTCGCCCTGCCGTTCTCTCCTGAAACCCATTCCCTGACACCCCCTGATCCCTGACCCCTGACCACCAGCTCCTAGAAGAATCTCGTCAGGATATAGATGGCCAAGCCCGCCAGTCCCCCGACGAGCGTCCCATTGATGCGGATGTATTGCAGATCGCGTCCGATCGCGAGCTCGATGCGCCGCGACGTCGCGTTGGGATCCCAGTTGCTCACCGTCTGCGAAATGAGGTTGGAGACTTCCGACTGGTACCGCTCGACCACGTGGAGGGCGACGTCGGCGATCCAGCGATCCACCTTTTCGAGCAGCGCGGGATCGGCGAGCAGCGCCTGGCCGAACGCCGTTAGGCCTCGCTCGACCGGCCCCGCCTCGTCCCCCGCCTCAGGGTCAGCCCGCTCCGTCGCGTAGCGCTCGAGCGACTCCTGCATGTCGCTCCAGAGCGACGAGGAGAATCGGCGTACGACTTCGGCGTTCAGGAGCTCGAGCTTGAGCGCTTCGGCGCGCTCGATGACCTCCGGATCGTGCTGAAGCTTGTCGATGAACTCACGGAGACCGGCGTCGAACCGCGCCCGCATCTGGTGCTCGGGATTATCGCGTACCTCGACGAGCGTGTGCTCGATGGCGGCGACGATCCGGGCGTGGATCTTGTCATCCACCGCTTCGGGAATCCACCACGGGCTCTCCCGCGCGATGCGCTGGCGAATGATCTCCTCGTTGCGCTCCACCGCGCGCGACAACAGCGAGATCAACTCGTCGAAGATTTCCTGGTGGCGGTTGGAGATCGTCAGGAGGGAGAGACCTTTCCCGATGATGGGCGCCACGCGCGTGTCGCGAACCTTGCGATCGATGGCGGTGCCGATGAGGTGTTGCACGTCTTCATCCCGCAGCATGCGCGATCCGGTCGCCAGCCCGCGGGCCGCCGCTCGTGCGATGCGGCGGCTGTTGTCCGCCTCGGCCAGCCACTTCGCCAAGTGCTCCCCGACGCGCCACTCGCTCAGCCGATACGCGATCACCTCGCGCGAGACGAAGTTTCGCTGAACGAAGTTGCCGAGGCTGCGCCCCACCTGATCCTTGCGCGCGGGCACGATCGCCGTGTGGGGAATCGGAATGCCCAGCGGATGTCGGAAAAGGGCCGTGACGGCGAACCAGTCGGCGAGGCCGCCGATCATCGCCGCTTCCGCCGTCGCCCGCACGAACGCGAGCCAGGGAAACCGCGGCTCGAAAAGCCGAGCGACGATGAAAATCGCGGTCGCGACGAGCAGCATCCCCGTCGCGAGCCGCTTCATGTGCCGCAGCTGAGCCTGCTTGACCGCCTCGTCCTCCGGGCGCATCGGAGGCGGCTCGCGAAGCGAGAATCCCGGAACGGGCGCCAGCGTCATGCGTGCGCCGCTGGCGCAGCCGCTATCTGGTGACCGATGTCGCGGACTCCACGTCGGCGACCGGCCCGTCGGCGAGTGCGGGGCGCTTCGCCGTTTCGGGCTGGATCTCCGCCGGCGGCTTGTCGGCCGCGATCGCCGCAGGCGGGAGAAGGGCCAATCGCAGCACCTCGTCCATCCCCTGAACGAACGTAAACGCCATGTTGGCGCGAACCTCGTCAGGCACGTCGCGCAAATCCTTCTCGTTCGATTTCGGCAGGATCACTTGGCGCAACCCGGCGCGGTACGCGGCGAGGACCTTCTCCTTCACACCGCCGATCTCCAGAACCTTGCCGCGGAGCGTCACCTCGCCAGTCATCGCCACGTCGCGACGAACGGGACGATCGCTGAGCACACTCGCGATCGCGAGCGTAATGGAGATCCCCGCGCTCGGCCCGTCCTTCGGAATCGCGCCGGCGGGAAAGTGAATGTGGAGATCGAAGTCCTTGAACGCCTTGTCCTCGATGTCGAGTTGATCGGCGCGCGAGCGCACATATGAGTAGCCCGCATCGACCGACTCACGCATGACCTCGCCAAGCTGTCCCGTGACAATGAGGCGGCCCGAGCCCGGCATCTTCAACGCCTCGATCACCATGAGGTCTCCGCCGGTGGAGGTCCAGGCCAGGCCGGTCACCGCGCCCACCTCGGGCTCTTTCTCCGCTTCTTCAACCGGATAGCGCGGTACGCCGAGTATTTCCTCGACCAGCGCATTATCGACGACCCAGGCGCCCTCTTCGCCATCGGCTTTCTTGCGCGCACGCTTGCGCATGATGGCCGCCACGTTACGCGAGAAGCCGCGAAGCCCGGCCTCACGAGAGTATCGGCTCGAAACGAAGGTCAGCACCTCATCGGTGAACTGCAGATCCTTGTCGGTGATGCCATGCTCCTCGAACAGCTTGGGGAGCAGATAGCGCCAGGCGATCTCGACCTTCTCCTCGATGGTGTACCCGGCGATGCGGATGACCTCCATGCGGTCGCGCAGCGGGGCAGGGATGTCGAAGAGATTGTTCGCCGTGCAGATGAAGAGAATCGCCGAAAGATCGAATGGCAGATTGACGTAGTGGTCGACGAAGTCGTGGTTCTGCGACGGGTCGAGCACCTCGAGCATCGCCGCCGTCGGGTCACCGGACGGACCACCTGCCGACATCTTGTCGATCTCGTCGATCATGATGACGGGATCCTTCACGCCGACGCGACGCAGCGCCTGGATCACCATGCCGGGCATTGCCCCGACGTACGTGCGGCGGTGGCCTCGGATCTCGGCCTCATCGCGCACGCCGCCGACGGAAATGCGCGAGAACTGTCTCCCGATCGACTTCGCGATCGCTTCCCCGAGCGACGTTTTTCCCGTGCCTGGGGGACCGACGAAGCACAGAATAGGGCCATGCGGATCGCCACCGCGCAGCTTCCGCACGGCGAGATACTCGATGATGCGCTCCTTCGCCTCGTTCAATCCGTAGTGACGGTTGTCGAGGGCCTCCTGCACCTTTGGAAGGGTGATCTCCTCGTCGCCCGATCGCTTGTGCCAGGGAAGGGCGAGCAGCCAGTCGAGGTAGTTCCGGATGACCTGGTACTCACTCGACGCCGGCGACAGCATGCGCAGACGCTCGGTCTCGCGTCGCGCCTCCTGCGACGCTTTGTCCGGCATCTTCGCGTCCTCGATCTTCTTGAGAAGATCGAGCGCCTCTTTCTCACCGGGGTCTGCCTCGCCGAGCTCCGACTGAATGGCGCGGAGCTGCTGGCGCAGATAGAACTCGCGCTGGTGCTGCTCGATCTTCACCTCGGTCTGGCGCTTGATGTCCTCCATCACGCGCGCGCGAGCCACTTCACGTTCGAGGCGGGACAGTACGAACTTGATGCGCTCACCGACGTCGAGGCGCTGAAGCACCTCGTCCTTGTCGGCGATGCGGAAGTTCATGTTGGTCGCGGCGAGGTCGGCGAAGCGGCCCGGATCCGACATGTTCATCTTCAGGATCGCCGGCACTTCATCCGGGATGCGATCGATCAGCTCGGCCAACGTTTCCGCCGCCGAGACGAGTCGCGTCATCAGCTCCTCGCCCTGCACCGGCTCGGGGGGCGTTTCCTTCGCCGGCTTGATGACGGCGACGGGAAACGGCTCGTGCCCATCGATTCCCTCGATCGTGATGCGCCGCAGTCCCTGGAGCGTGATCTGAATGGTCTCGCCAGGCAGATTGATCCGCTCGTGTACTCGCGCGGCCACCCCGACCCGGCCAACAAACTGCTCGGAGTTGATCGGCTCATCGTGATCACCGCTGGCGACGACGAGCGCGACGATCAGCCCGTTATCCTCGTGGGAGCGCAGAATGGCGAGGTTTTCGGGCGCGCCCATTTGGACGGCGATCGTCCCGAGGGGATACACGATGGTCGAGCGCAGCGCCATGAGCGGGAGCGTCGGCGGCAGCTCGGATCGGAGGATGTCTTCTTTTCTGGAAGCCTTGGCCATGCGGTGGCTGGAAAGGGTGTACAAAAGTAACGGGTGCGGCGCGTGGATGGTGGGCCGGGGGCCAGGGGCCAGGGGCCAGGCAGGGCGAAGGGTCACCGTAGCCTCACGACCCGTGACCCGCCCCTTGGCCCCTGGCCCTTGGCCCTTGGCCCCCTCTACCTTTCGCCGATGTTCGACGAATTATCCGAAAAACTGGACGCCGTCTTCGCGCGGCTGCGCGGCCGCGGCGTGCTCACCGAAGGCGACATCAAGGAAGGGCTGCGGGAGGTTCGCCGCGTCCTCCTCGAAGCCGACGTCAACTTCCAGCTCACGCGCGAATTCCTCGAGCGCGTGGAGAAGAAGGCCGTCGGAGTGGCCGCGCTCAAGACCGTCTCCCCCGGCCAACAGCTCGTCAAGATCGTGCACGACGAGCTCGCAGCCATGCTTGGCGAGCGTCGCGAGGGGCTTCGACTCAGCACCGTTCCACCGACCATCGTGTTGATGGTCGGGCTGCAGGGCTCGGGAAAGACGACCACGGCCGCGAAGCTCGCCCGGCGTCTCAGAAATGAGGGACGCACCGTTCGCCTCGTTGCTGCTGACGTCTACCGACCGGCCGCGATCGATCAGCTCGAGACGCTCGGCAAGGAGCTCGAGATTCCGGTCTACGCCGAGCGTGACACGCAGGACGTCGTGCGTATCGCGCGTCACGGCATCGACGAGGCGCGACGCGCTCGCGATCGCGTGGTCATCGTCGATACCGCCGGTCGCCTGCAGATCGATGAAGAGATGATGACGGAGCTCGAGCGCCTGAAGTCCACGGTGCACCCTGATGAGATCCTTCTCGTCGCCGACGGGATGACGGGCCAGGATGCGGTCAAGATCGCGAAGGGTTTCGACGACCGGTTGGGCGTGACGGGCGTGGTGCTGACGAAGATGGACGGCGACGCACGGGGTGGTGCCGCGCTCTCGATCTACGGAGTGACGAAGAAGCCCATCAAGTACGTCGGCGTCGGCGAGAAGCTCGACGCTCTCGACGAGTTCCATCCCGAGCGCATGGCCGGTCGCATTCTCCAGATGGGCGATATCGTGTCGCTCGTGGAGAAGGCGCAGGGCGCCTTCGACGCGGATGAGGCGAAGCGTCTGGAGAAGAAAGTCCGCAAGGATGGGATGGACCTGCAGGACTTCCTGACGGCGATGAAGCAGATCCAGAAGATGGGCCCGCTCGAGGGACTCCTCGGCCTATTGCCTGGCGTCAACATGAAAGCGCTCAAGCAAGCCAAGGTGGATCCGAAGCGGATGCGTCACGTGGAAGCGATCGTGCTGTCGATGACGCCCGAAGAGCGCAAGCAGCCAAACATCATCAACGGCTCCCGCCGCGCGCGCATCGCGAAAGGCGCCGGGCGGCCGATCAGCGAGGTGAACAAGCTGCTCGACCAGTTCCGGGACATGCAGAAGATGATGAAGAAAATGGCGAAGGGGGGAATGAAGACGCCGCCGTCGATGTTTGGAATGCGGTAGGCGGGAGCAGGAGCCAGGAGTCAGGGATCAGGGATCAGGGAAGGAAAGGCGCCGCGGCAAGGCCGCGGCGCTCATCTGATGAGGGGCCGCACGCGCGAAGCGCGGCGGCCCCTTTCCTTCCCTGACCCCTGACTCCTGGCTCCTGACCCCTATTAGATTCCGAGACCCCAGGTGCGGGCCGGAGACGCCGGTCATCGCGAGGAGCCTGGCGCTGTACCCGATCTTCCTAACGAGGAGCACGGTTCCATGGCAGTGAAAATCCGTCTCCGGCGCGTCGGCCGGAAAAAGAGCCCATTGTATCGGATCGTGGTCGCCGAGAGCACCAGCCCACGCGATGGCAAATTCATCGAGATCATTGGCCAGTATGCGCCTCGTTTGTCAGCCGATGCGCTGAAGATCGACAGCGCCCGCGCCAATCACTGGCTCGAGCACGGCGCGCAGCCCTCGGATACCGTTCGCTCGCTCCTTCGGCGCGCTGGGATCCTCAAGCAGCGCCACGAGGCTCGCCTCGCGCGCAAGCTGCAGTCGAAGGCCGTTCCGGTCGCCGAGTAGCGCGAACGCGACCGTTTTTGCGGCGTGGCCACGCGCGACGATCTGGTTGTCGTCGGCCGCGTTCGTCGGCCGCACGGGGTGCGCGGCGAAGTGTTGATCGAGCCTTTGACCGACGAGCCGGGTGCGGTGTACGCATCCGGCCGTCGTGTTTTCGGCGGCACCGTCGACGGGCCCATGGAGGATGAGGCGCCCACCCTCACCGTCCTCGACACTCGGCCGTTCAAGGACGGGCTCCTCGTTCGGTTTCAGGAAATACCCGATCGCACGCAGGCGGAGCTGTGGAACGGCCGCCTGCTCCTCGTGCCCGAGGATGAGCTGGCCCCGCTCGAGGAAGGAGAAGTCTATCAGCACGAGCTCAAGGGAATGACCGTCGAGCTCTCGTCAGGCGAGGTGGTGGGCACGGTCGCCGATGTCTTCGAGGTTCCTCAGGGCCTGCTGCTCGACGTCGCGCGCGAACGAGGCACCGTGCTCGTTCCCTTTTCCGGTGAGATCATCGTCGACGTGGATCGGGAGCGGCGGGTGGTGCGCATCGATCCGCCAGCCGGGTTGCTCGACTGATGCTGCGAGTCACCGTCGTCACGATCTTCCCCGAGTTCTTTCAGGCACCGCTCTCGTTGAGCATCCCGGCGCGCGCGGCCCAGGCCGGCTCGGTCGAATATCGCATCGTCGACCTGCGCGACTTTACGCACGACCGTCACCGGACCGTGGACGACTACCCGTACGGCGGGGGCCCGGGGATGGTGATGAAGCCGGAGCCCTTCTTCGAGGCCGTGGAATCGCTCGGAGCTTCGGCGCCCATCGTGCTGGTCTCGGCGCGCGGCAAACCCTTCACGCAGGCCGATGCCCGGCGGTACGCCGACGGGGGAGAGCTGACGCTCCTCTGCGGCCACTACAAGGATGTGGACCAGCGCGTCGCCGACCACCTCGCGACCGAAGAGGTGTCGTTAGGGTCCTTCGTTCTCAGCGGCGGCGAGCCGGCGGCGCTCGCGATCGTGGACGCGACCGTGCGGCTCCTTCCGGGCGCCATGTCGGACCACGAGAGCGCCTACGGAGACTCCCACTGGGAGGACGGCTTGAGTGCGCCGAGCTACACCCGTCCACCCGTCTTCCGAGGCTTCTCGGTCCCGGATGTGTTGCTGTCGGGGGATCACGCGCGCATTGCCGCATGGAGGCGCGCGGAAGCGGCACGCCTCACCCAGCAGCGCCGGAACGAGCGATGACCGTGAGGTCGATCGAGCCGGCAACCGGTGAAATACTGGCGACGTACGAGTCGCACTCCGCTGCGGAGATCGATGCGCGCATCACGCGCGCGTTGGAGGCGTGGCGTGAATGGCGAATCACCTCGTTCCCCGTGCGGGCGAAGGTGATGACGAGAGCGGCAGAGATCCTCGAAAGCGAACGCGCTGAGATCGGCCGTCTCATGACGCGCGAGATGGGGAAGCCGATCCGTGCCGCCATCGAGGAGGCTTCGAAATGTGCCACAGCATGCCGCTACTACGCGACCAACGCCGAGCGTCACCTGTCGCGTCGCGACGTTCGCACGGAGAGCGGAGAAAGCTTCGTGCTGTTCCAGCCGCTCGGCGTCATCCTCGCGATCATGCCGTGGAACTTTCCCTTCTGGCAGGTCTTCCGGTTCCTTGCGCCTTCGCTCATGGCCGGCAATGTCGGCCTTCTGAAGCACGCGTCGAACGTCCCACAGTGCGCACTGGCGATCGAAGAGCTGCTCGCGCGTGCGGGGCTTCCCGACGGCGTCTTTCAGACGCTGTTGATCGGATCCGAGGCCGTGGGATCGCTCATCGCCGATCCCCGGATTGCCGCCGTGACGCTCACCGGAAGTGAAGGGGCGGGGCGCGACGTCGGTGCTCGAGCCGGCCGTGAGATCAAGCCCAGCGTTCTCGAGCTCGGCGGCAGCGACCCGTTCATCGTGATGCCGTCAGCACCACTCGCGCAGGCCGTCGAGACCGCTGTCCGAGCCCGGACCGTCAACAACGGTCAATCGTGTATAGCCGCCAAGCGGTTCATCGTCCACGAGAGAATATTCGACGAGTTCGCCACGCGCTTCGCCGAAGGGATGAGATCGCTGCGGGTTGGCGATCCGCTCGATGAGAAGACCGAGATCGGCCCGCTCGCGACGCCGCAAATTCTTGCCGATCTCGACGACCAGGTGAAGCGCGCCGTCGCCGACGGAGCGCATGTGCTCACCGGTGGTCGACGACTCGAGCGCCCCGGCAACTTCTACGAGCCTACCGTCCTCATCGACGTGTCGGATGCGTCGCCTGCGGCGCGCGAGGAGCTGTTTGGACCGGTGGCGCCCCTGTTTCGCGCGCGCGATGTCGGCGACGCGATTCGCATTGCCAACTCCTCGACCTTTGGACTCGGCGCGGCCGCCTGGACGACCGACGCGAACGAACGGGAGCGGTTCATCGACGAGCTCGAGTCGGGAACCGTGGCGATCAATGGAATGGTTGCCAGCGATACGAGGTTGCCGTTTGGAGGGATCAAGCGCTCCGGGTACGGTCGCGAGCTTGGCGAAGAGGGGATTCGCGCGTTCGTCAACGTGAAGACGGTCCGTGTGGGCGCGGCAAGCTTCAGCCGTACGGAATGACGGCAAAGATGACAGAATTCGGAATACAGAATTCAGAATTCAGCTGTCGTCTCTGAATTCTGATTCTGCATTCCGAATTCTGTCATCTTTGCCGTTAACGAACGTTATCGGTGCGCGGTGACGCCAACCTGCTTGCACATCCCGAGTACGACGCACGTGCTACACTTCGGCCTGACACCAGTACAGATGTGCTTGCCGAAGGGCACGAGCAGGCGATTGATCTCGACCCAGTAGCGCCGAGGCAGCGTTTTCTCGAGCGCGGCCATCGTGCGCTCCGGAGTTCGCTCGGCCACCACGCCCCAGCGATTGGTGACCCGGTGGACGTGGATATCCACTCCGATCATGGACTGCCCGCAGGCGATTCCGAGGACCAGGTTCGCGCATTTGGGGCCGACACCGGGTAGCGCGAGAAGCGCTGCCGCATCGCAGGGGAGTTGACCGCCGTACTCCTTCACCGATCGCACGGCGATGCTCCGGATCGAACGCGCCTTCGCCGAATGGAACGTCGAGCGTCGGATCGAGGTGTCGATGTCCTGAATCGACATTGCCGCCACGTCCGCCGGCGTGCGCGCCTGGGCGAACAGCGCCCGCGCTACCTCCAGGGTGACCTCATCGCGGGTACGCACCGAGATGATGCAGGCGACCACCTGCTCGAACGGAGAGTCGAACCCATCCTCGGCCAGCTCGAACATCGCCGCTTTCGGCAAGGGGCGAACGGCAGAGCGAATGCGGCGGAACGCCGTGGTGAACACGAAGGGCCGCTTGGTGTGCGCCGGGATCAGGACCGTGGACATGAGAACGGGTCGCCCGATGAAGTCGAGCGACCCGTCCCTCATTTCTCGTTCCCGTTGCCCGGGAACTCGTCAGGCAGCCCGCGTCGTCGCGGTGTTCGAGCCATTGCCGCGGAGCGTGGCGACGAGCTGTCCAAGCGCTCCCACGACACCTTCATTCCCCTCCCGCAGCAGCGCGGCAAGGATGTGCTTGCACACCCGCTCTCGCCACAGGTGATCGCCGCAGTCGCATCGCGGCTGGTTGGTGCCGTACAGGTCGACCCAGTGGGTGACCGTGCCTCCCGACACCTCATACTGACCATGCCCAACGCGCTGCGTGTGCAGCGCCAGGCTTCGCTCCAGCCGCGGCAGGTCAATGCCGCCTGCGGCGAGCTCTACGTGGTGATTCCACATCTCGATCTGCTCCTTGCACACGTCCGGCCTGAATATCCGTGAACGGAGCTTTATACCCCGGGGACCTTGAAAGGTGCTCAGGGTCGTCAGGGTCGTCGGTGTCGTCAGGGTCTGCGTGCTCGGGGCTTCCCGCCCTCACGACCCTGACGACCCTGACGACCCTGACGACCCTAGCTTTCCTTCAGATCCACCATTCGCATCGAACCCGCATACTCCACCGACCGGGCTTCCTCGATGCTGGTCAGGCGCTTCACGACGCTGGCGATGCGACGGGCTTCCGTGAGGAGAATCTGGAGAGTGCCGGCGTCGTCAGGAGCCAGTGTCTGCGACATCGAGAGGAGTGACGCATGCGAGATCAGCGAGGCGAGCGGGTTGTTGATCTCGTGCTGGAGCGCAATGGCCAGCTCGCCCACGCCCGCCAGCCAGCGACTTTGCGCGAGCTCCGACTCGGCGCGCCAGCGCGCCGCGTTCTCCTCTACCCGCCGCTCGGCGATGGCGATGCGAGCACGCAGGTGGCTGAGCATCACCGGCTTGGTCACGTAGTCATCGACTCCGGCATCGAGTGCTGCGAGGAGATCCTCGCCGGCGTCACGGGCGGTGAGCATCACGACGAAGGTCTCGCGCGACCACTCCGAAGCCCGGATACGGCGGGTGACATCCACTCCCGTCAGGCTCGGCATGTTCCAGTCGATGATGACGAGCTGCGGATGATCGGCCTCGAAGATGTGCAGCGCCTGCTCGCCATCGTTGGCTTCGAGCACCTCGTGACCGCGCTCGCGGACGGCGTGCGTGGTCAACGTGCGCATGAGCGTGTCGTCGTCGGCGATGAGGGCTTTCACGAGGCTAGGACGACCAGGCGCAGGCCCGGGTATCGCCCGGCTGGCATAAACGCTTCAACGGGTGTAGCTTGCCTGTCTCCATCTGATAGTTTTCCAATCTGGGCGGTCCCTTCAGCCCTGTGAGCGCCTTATGCATCCCTTCATCGAAACCCAGAAAGAGTTCACTCGCGCCGACATCCCTCCATTCCGCCCGGGCGACACGCTCCGCGTCAACGTCCGCGTGAAGGAAGGGGAGAAGGAGCGCCTTCAGGCCTTCGAGGGCGTGTGCATCGCGCGGCGCGGCAGCGGTGTCAGCGAGACGTTCACCGTGCGCAAAGTATCGAACGGAGTTGGCGTCGAGCGCATTTTCCCCGTACACAGCCCCATGATCGGCGACATCGCCGTCGTGCGACGCGGACAGGTCCGCCGCGCGAAGCTGTACTACCTTCGTGAGCTGAGCGGCAAGGCAACCCGTATTCGCGCCAAGAAGTCGCGCACGCAGGACTCCAGCGAGGAGTAACGGGTGAAGGGCGGTCGCCGCGAGCCGCGGTACGCTCGCTGGAGCGGGATCGAACGAGAGCTGCGCCGGTCGGGCGTCCTGCTCATTGCCGGTGTCGACGAAGTCGGACGGGGCTCCCTCGCGGGCCCCGTCGTCGCATCCGCTGTCATCATGCCGCCCGGCGTTCCGGCACTTCGAGGCGTCGACGACTCGAAACGGCTCACGCGGAAGGAGCGCGAGAAGCTCTGCATCCGCATACGCGAGCGCGCGGTCGCGTTCGCGGTCGGGGCCGCATCGGTTCGAGAGATCGATAGGCTGAACATCTTCAACGCGAGCGTCCTGGCGATGCGTCGCGCGCTCGCGCGGCTGTCGGTCGCGCCCGACCATATTCTCGTCGATGGGCGTCGTCTTCGGTCGCTGGGCGTCGATCATACCGCGGTCATCGATGGCGACGCGAAGTGCTTCAACGTTGCGTGCGCGTCCATCGTCGCGAAGGTCACGCGCGATCGCCTCATGACGCGACTGGCCGCGCGCTATCCGGACTTTGCCTGGGGGTCGAACTGCGGATACGGAACCGCCGACCACGTGCGCGGACTGACGAGGCGCGGGCCCACGGTTCATCACCGGCGCCTATTCGTCGCGGCGGTGGAGGCCCGGCTTCGGGCCGGCGCATCGCTGGAGGATGCGGGGGAGATCACCGTTCCTGGCATGGTGGCTGAATCCACATTTGCTCCGGCCCACGTGCCCGTGGAGGCGGTCGACTGTACCCAAGCGGCCGCGGCGCACCCCAAATAACTGGCGCTTCGCGCCCCGCCTGGCGCGATTCTGACACGCTCCCGTTTGTCTGCCCGTTGATTGAAAAGTGCGCCGCGAGCAAGGGTTTTTGTGATTGACATCACATTGATTTACAACGACTTACGCGCTTGCGGGCACACTTCTCGCTCTATAATTTGGGCGGTGTAAGAGTGGCGAGATCCCCCACCCCGGAGAGAACGAATATGAAGAACCTGAGAAGTTTCGCGGTAATGGCGCTGTCGGTTCCGCTGTTTGCCGCCTGCGTCTCGAACGGCAAGTTCAATCGGGCGATCGCGGAGCAGAACGCCGCGAACGAGACCGAGCGGACGGCCCGCATGAGCGCCGACGAGGCGATCCAGGCTGACGTCCAGACCCTGAAGAACGACGTCCAGAGCCTCCGTACCGAGCTTCAGAATCTCCGCACCGAGTTCGGCGCGAAGATCACGGCGATGGAGGAGGGGCTGAAGTTCGCGTTCCCGGTCAATTTCGCGTTTGACGATGCGACCGTTCGTCCCGAGGACGTTCCGGCGCTTGATCGCTTCGCCAAGGTGGTGCAGAACTACTACCAGGGCTCGAAGATCACGGTCGAGGGGTTCGCGGATCCGGCTGGCACCACGGCGTACAATCGCGCCCTGTCGATGCGTCGCGCGGAGGCGGTTCGCGCCCACCTGACGTCGGCGGGCCTGAGCCCCGAGCTGATCGATGCGATCGGCTACGGCGAGACCCGTCAGGTTGTCGTTGGCGCCGAGCGTGATGACCCGGGCGCCGAGAAGAATCGTCGTGTTGTGTTCGTCGTGGAAAGCCGCGGCGAGCCGACGATGGCCGAAGCGAACACGCTTCAGTAACCACTCCGGTAGTGGGATCATCGCAACGGGGAGCCTAACGGCTCCCCGTTTTCTTGGGAGCTGGTGGTCAGGGATCAGGGGTCAGGGATGGAAAGGGCCGCCGCGCTGCGCGCGAGCGGCCCTCATCCGATGAGCGCGGCAGCTTCGCTGCCGCGCCTTTCCATCCCTGACCCCTGATCCCTGACCACCACCTCCTACGTCATCGCCACTCTTCCCCCAGCCGCGCGAACAGCTGCGCATACAGCTCGATTCCCTCCCGCAGGTTCCCGATGCGCAGGTTCTCGTTCGCGGCGTGCTGATTGTTGTCGTGGTTGACGATCGGCACGATCACCAGGGGGCTGCGGAGAACCTCGGCGAAGAGATACATGGGAAGGCTGCCCCCCAGCATTGGAATCGAGACGGCGCGCCCGCTCGTGGTGGAGCTGACGACCCGAGTCACGGCGCCCGAGAAGGGCGCGTCCATGTCCGTTCGGATGCCCGGATAGCCCTGCTCCCACTGGATGCGCACGACGCGAGCATGTCGCGCTCGTTCTTCCAGAGAAGGCTCTTCATGGACGACGCGGTATCCCTGCGCGCGTACATGCGCCTCCACGAGCTCGCGGACACGCGCAGGCGTTTGATCGGGAACCAGACGGAAGTCCAACGAGACCGTCGCCTGGGTAGGGATGACGTTTGCCGCCTTCCCGCCCACGGGCCCGCCGTCGAGCCCGCGGACGTTCAGCGCGGGCAGCAGAATCCGCTCGAGCAGGGAAACCGTGTCACCCTCGACGTCGCCTAACGCAAGCTCGCGCCGGAGCAGAGTGTCGACGGCGGGGGCGGCGGCGACGGCCGCGCGCTCCAGACGGCCGACAGCTCGGACGTCGTCGAGGAACCCCGCGATCGTAATGCGCCCTTCCGTATCGCGCATGGACGCGAGCAGGTGGGCCAGGAGCACCGTCGGGTTGGGAGCCCAGTTCCCGTAATGCCCACTGTGGAGCGCTCGCGCGGGACCGTACACGGTGAGCTCGGCGCCCATCACTCCGCGTACGCCGAACACGATCTGCGGCCGTCTCGTCTGATGCACCGGGCCATCGCCGAAGATCCATCCGTCCGACGCGAGGAGCGGTGCGTGCTGCCGCAGCATGGCCTCGAGATGATCCGAGCCCGCCTCTTCTTCGCCTTCGAGGAAGAACTTGAGGTTCACCGAGAGGGGAATACGTGCAGCGCGCAGCGCATCGAGCGCGGCGAGCATCGCGACGATCGGCGCCTTGTCGTCACTCGACGAGCGGGCGTAGAGTCGTGCGTCATCGCCGATGACGCCACCGCGATCGGGAAGCGGGATGACGCGCCCGTTACGGTCGAGAGGCGCGTCACGGAGCGTTGGCGTCCATGGGGGCGTAGCCCACCGTGCGGGATCGACCGGCTGACCGTCGTAATGGGCGTACATGACGATCGTGCGCTCCGCTCCGGGCACGCGCAGCTCCCCGTACACCGCCGGCGGAGATCCCGGAGTCTCGAGTCTCCGAGCGGTAATCCCACGTCGCGTCAACATCGCGACGAGCGTATCGGCGTTGCGTCGAATGGACGCGCTGTCGCTCGCCAGATTCGGGATAGCCAGAAGTGTGGCGAGCTCGCGCAGCACCGCCGGCTCATTGCGTATCCGCCATTCGCGGACTGCGGTACGGACCAGGTCGGGCGGGGCAGGGCGCTGAGCGAGAGCCCGTTCGTTGGCAAGGACGAGCAGTGGAAGCAGCAGCAGAAGTCGCATCGTGAAAATGGAGGAGGGCATGGCGAAGGTCGCGCCCGTCACGCTATCGCGCTAGACTCTGCGCATGCTACCGGGCAGCATCAGGCGCGTGCTCGAGACGTCTCTCTACACCGACGACCTCGCCGCCGCGAACGACTTTTACGGCACCGTGCTCGGCCTCGAGCGCATCGCGTTCGCGGAGGGGCGACACCTCTTCTTCCGCTGTGGCGAGGGAGTGGTGCTGATATTCGACCGACGGTCGACGGCGAACGTCCCGACGAGCGTGAACGGGGCGCGGGTTCCCATGCATGGCGCCACCGGTGCCGGTCACATGGCGTTCGCGGTCGCCGATGCGGACCTTCCCTCCTGGCGCGCGCGCCTCGCGGCGAGTGGCGTGGAGATCGAGAGCGAGGTGACATGGCCGCGCGGCGGAAGGTCGCTATACGTCCGCGACCCGGCAGGGAACAGCGTCGAGCTCGCGTCGCCTCTGCTCTGGGGATTCGAGGAGTGAACGTCAACACGCAAGGAGTGCCGGCCCGATGACGAGGATCACACCCTTTCTTTGGTACGACACGCAAGCCGAGGAGGCGGCGAAGTTCTACGCATCCATCTTCAAGAACTCGAAGATCGGAAAGGTTTCTCGTTATGGAGAAGCCGGGCCAGGACCGGCCGGCACCGCCATGACCGTACAGTTCGAGCTCGATGGGCAGCCGTTCATCGCGCTCAACGGGGGGCCGGAGTTCAAGTTCACCGAGGCGGTGTCCTTCTCCATCGCGTGCAAGACGCAGGATGAAGTCGACTACTACTGGGAGAAGCTTTCGGACGGAGGCGAGGAGGGACGGTGTGGCTGGCTCAAGGACAAGTTCGGTCTATCCTGGCAAGTGAACCCGACGATCCTCGGCGAGATGCTGAGCGATCCTGATCCGCAAAAGGCGAAGCGGGCGATGAACGCGATGCTCAAGATGAAAAAGATCGACATCGCGACGTTGAAGCGAGCCTATGCGGGATCCTCCTGAGCGCGGCGGCGGTGGACCTCACCACCGGCCATAGGAGCGCATGGCTCCGGGCTCGCCCGGCCGTCGTGTCTCTAACCGCGTCAGTGGACACGGGGCGCTGCTCGGCGCGCCCAGAGCGGCATGCACGGCGCTGTCGGCATCGTCGGCCTGGAAACACGGCATTGTCCGGTGGGCGGACCCGCCGGGGTCCAGGACAGGGATGGAGTATTCTGGGACGGTGAACGCCTCGACGATCTCACGTCGCGCACTCGGCCTTCGATCGACCCGTGCCACTGCTGTGGCGAGCGCAACGACGTCGAACGCGATGAGAATCGCCGTGAGGACTGCCGCGGGTCTGGGCATCTGGGGCGATACGGGCGCGTCGGCGACGGTTGGTGACGGACCTGCTCCGGAATTAGCTTCAAGAACCCGCATAAATCGGGACCCGGTAGCTCAGTTGGTAGAGCAACGGACTTTTAATCCGTAGGTCGCGGGTTCGAGACCCGCCCGGGTCATGTTGTACCTCTGTGTCCGCGCGTCCCAGTTTCGGGCATAAAGAGTTCTCCCACCGCGCCTGAAAGCTATCGCCGGATCGGGACGTCCAGCCGAACGCCTGTCACGACCGTCGCGCTCGGCACACGGCTGGGTGCGATGTAGGGACTGTCCACGTTCGTGAGCTCGAGCTGCAGCGTGTGCCCCGATTCGGCGCGCCAGTAGTTGCCGTACGTCGGTATGACGACGTCTGCCTCACCGATCGGGACACCGACTGCAGCGCTCTCGAGCGTGTACGTCCCCCGGGTGATGAGTCGCTTCGATCCGACTTCATCGACGTCGAATAGTCGCACGTTGAGCTGCACGCGGTGCGACGCGGTCGTCGCATGCAGGGCGATGCTTGGCTGCCCGGCGATCACCAAGGGTCCGCCTCCGCTGAGCTCGTCCACCGACACCTCGTAGGTGGCGAGACTCCCTGGCACCAGCGGCGACTCTGGAGGAACTGGGAGTGGTCGGAGCTCTCGAGCACCCTCCATGATCAGTGGGTCCCAGAAGAACCCACCCGCCGGATCGGTAAGCGGGTTCACGAGAACAGCCGGAAGTCCGTCGAATTCCTTGGAGACGTCACCGGTCGAAAGGGCAGAAAGCGTTGGCGCCGTCGTCACGTTGCCGGCGTCGAAAGGCTCATCGCGTGGCCGCGTGAGGGCAGCATAAACCACGGCCGGCGGCGCCGTTCCCTCGCCCTTCACGTAATGGGCGAGCCATGCCTTGACGAGTCCGAGGACATAGTCCACCTCGCCAGTCTTGTTGCTCGCGCGAGGGTGTCCCAGGTCGCCGAAATAGGCGGCCACCGGGTACCCCGGGCCTAACGTCTTGAGCGCGAGCAGCATTCTCTTCGCCTCCGGAAGAGGGAAGAGATCATCGGTGAAGCCCTGCACGATGAACACGGGAATGGGCGTGGAGCGCGCGGTCGACCAGAACCGTTCCTGCCACCAGATCGAGCGGTACCCGGCGAGCCCGTCACTGATACTGCGGTACAGCGGGTCGATGTCGTTAGGCTCCTGCGCATTGATCCAGGCATGCCATCCGATGAAGTACGCGGGATAGTTGTTGTACGGGCGGATCGGATTCCGCCGGATTCCCGATGCATACAGGCCGTTGATGTAGCTCAGCTTCGTTCCGCCCGGCCCGTCGATCGACTCGCGCTCGCGACCGTTGGGGAGCAATGAGTAGAGCAGGTCGCTCCAGGCAGCGATCGGGACGACCGCGCGGATGCGGACGCCGTTCCCTCGAGGGCTCGTAAACGCGGGCTCGAGCGCGGCAAGCCAGGAATGTCCGCCTCCGTAGGAGGCGCCAGTGACAGCCACCGCGTCTGGGTCGAGGTGAAGGTTACTCAGGTCGACCACCTGCCCGATCATGCTGCGGAGATCGGCGACCTCGGCGTGCACGTCCACCAGGTTCACCTGACCCCACGAGTTTCCAAAGCCACGGGTCGAGTAGCGCAGGACAGCGTACCCCTCGTCGAGGAGAGGCTGGGCGAGGTCGCCCGAGCTCGCCTTGCTACCGGCATATCCATGGATCACGACCGCCAGTGGCACCGGTTTGGGGACCTTCAGCGGGATCTGGACGGTAACGTCCAGCAGGGCACCGTCGACCGCGCTGGCGAGGAACCCGGTGCATTCGCGGAGATCGGCGGATGCCTTTCGACAGGAAAGGCCAGGTCGGTCGATCCCCTGCCCGGTGAAGGCACCTACGCGATAGGTGTCCGGACCGAACTGATGTGGGGGAGGAGGCCCTTCTTCCTCAGCCTGCGTTACGGCGTAGCGCGGGACCGATTGTGGTGGGCGAGTGACGCTGTCGGCGCAGGCGGCCAGAAACAGCAGAGCGATGATGGAAACACGGGCCATGGCGGAACCTCCGGCTCGACGGTCGGGGTGACCGCACGAGCGGTGGAGGGGCAAGAAACATGGCGGCGCGATGGAAAGGTGCTCGAAGTGCTCACCGTGCTCTCGGTCCTCCAGGGGGAAGTAGGTCCCTCGAGAACCTCGAGCACATTGAGCACCGCGAGCACCTTATCTCACAACCCAATCCAGTAATTCACCTTGACCAGGAACACGTTGTCGGGCTTCGCATCGAGCAACGCCGAGCGGTCACGCCTGAACTGGAAGTCGCCCACCGGGTCCTCCGAGCTGCGGCTTTGCGTCCACACCAGGAAGACCGTCGAGCCGGGGCGATACTCCCACCGCATGACCGCGTTGCCGCGCAGCGAGCGGAAATTGAAGTCGCGATTCGAGAAGGTGAGGGCCGGCGTGAGCGGGTTCCGATCAGCGTCGAGCGTGTACTCAGAGATGATCCCGGTCTGCGGGTCACGTACGGCGGTGAGCTGGGTCGCATCGAACTCGCGCTTCTCGACCGTGCGCGGAGCGACGAATTCCTTGAAGTGCTCGTAGTCGCCACTCGCGATCAGTGGCTGCGCGAACAGCTCGAGCGTGAGGGTCGGCGTAAACGTGACGTTCAGCCGCGTCCCGAGCTCGAGCGTGTGCTGCACCAGCTCGGCAAAGACGACGCGTCGATCGTAGAAGTGATTGGCGGTCGTGTCGGCGAACGACTCGACGAACTGCGACTTGTTCTTGCTGTAGCTGTAGTACGGCTCCATGGACAGCACGATGTTCGAGGCGGGCTTCGCCCGAACGCTCGTATAGAGCCCGATGCTCCGGCCGCCATCGTCGATGCGTCCCATCTCCGGATTCACCGAGAAGCTGAGGCGCTTGCGGCTGTCGGTGTTGACGTTCACCGAGCTGTACCACGCCCCGGAGCGGCGCACGACCGGTCCGCCGCGGGTCAATCGATCCTCGAACACCTCGGGGCGACGCATGATCCACCCGCTCACCCACCAGTAGTTAGGCAGCTGTGCCTCGACGAAGTTCTGAAACTGCAGATCGTTCCGATCGCCGTCGAAGTTGTACTGCTGCTGGCCGCCGATGATCCAATACGCTTGCCGGTAGTACTTCGTCGGCTTCTGCCACTGCCGGAAGAGATTGGCGTTCATCCACGCGTAATCCGCACGCGTGAGGAACGCGATGTCGTTCACTTCGAAGCCCGGGCTACGCAGATTGAGCGCGGTCTCGAACAGCCAGTCGCCCGACTCCTTGGAGGCGCGGACATATCCGCCGAACCCACGCAGCGATGTGAGCGACGGGTCGTATCGATCCGAGAACGTGCCGTTCGATCCGTGCTTCCGGTCGGGGCGATTGAAGTAGCGCGCCGAGGACTCCTGTAAGTCGAGGATCACACTTGGATCACCAGTAACGCTCGAAACGGCGAAGTTGCTCGCGATCCGGTACGTCCGATTCTTCCACCAGCGCTCCCCGTCGATGCCGATGGCCTCGGAGTGCCCGGGTATGCTGAGTCTCAGGGAGTCGTAGCCGAATCGCCGGCTCACCGACGTCGCGATTGCGCCGAGAAATCCGCGGCCGCCGCTGAAGTTCCTGCGGACGCGTCCGACGAAGAAGTTCGTCAACGGCTCGACCTCTCGCTCGACGCGGGAGCGCCCATCGTCGAACGCGACATCGGCATCCTCCGCCTTGGTCACCGCGTCGAGCAATCCAATCTGGTAGCCACCGCGGGTGCGCCCGGTGACCTTCGCGGCGCCGAGAATCGTCGTGTTCTCGGGACTGTCGAGATACGCGTAGTCGGGGGGAGCGCCGCGAGGTGGACGCCCGATACGCCGCGAGTAGAAGAGAGACATGCTCGAGACGTTGCTACAGAAGAAGCAGCTCAAGCCCCCGAACCCGAATAGCCCGCTTCCCTCGACGAAGAACGGCCGCTTCTCCTGGAACGACGTCTCGAACGCCGACAGGTTGACGACGGCGGGATCCACTTCGACCTGCCCAAAGTCAGGATTGAGGGTGAGGTCGAGTGTCAGGTTCGACGTCAACAGCGCCTTGAGATCGCCGCCGACACGCGCGGTGTATTCGCTCGCATCGCGGAACGGATTGTTCTCATCGCCATCGCGAAGGGGGATGTAGGATGCTCGTGACACGACGTACGGCAGAATCTCGATGCCTCGCGGGCGTTCGCGCACGCGAATGCCCTCGACGTGGCCGAACTCCGGTGGTCCGCCCGTCGCTTTCCGTGCCCAGAAGGACCACATCGAGCTTTCGTTCAACCGGTCGACGTAGCGCCAGATCTGCATGCCCCACGTCTGCGCGGTGTCCCGCGAGAAGCGAAGCTGCGCGAAGGGAATCCGCATCTCCGACGTCCAGCCGGCGGAGTCGATGGCCGATACGGCTTCCCATATGGGGTCCCACGAGGGATCGGCGTTGGAAGCCGCCTGTCCGGCGTCGGTCTTGACCCCCGATGGGTTGATCTGGAAGACCGTGCGTCCGGTGTGGTCGTGGAACGTGTCGAAGATGATCTCGAGATAATCGCCGTCGTTCTGCTGGTCACGCCGGGTGAGATACGTCCGAACTCCGCGTGCGCCGAGCGAGTCGTACATGCGCGCGCCGATGTAGAGTGCGACGTCATCGTACAGAATCCGCACCTCGGTACGCTGGGTCGCCGGCTGACCTTCGTTAGGCTCGGATTGCCGGAACCCCGTCGCAGGTGTGGAGGCCGCCCACGCCTGCTCGTCCAGCCGGCCATCGAGGGTGATGGGGCTCGTTCGCTCCGCCGCGATCATGCGAGGTCGGGCGGCGTGCGTGGTGTCCGCGGTCTGCGCCGCCAGGAGGGCGGGCAGGGCGCAGCACGTCATGGCTGCGCGGAGGGAGTAGGTACTCACTCCAGAAAGTCGCGACATGGCGAGAGCGGGGTCAGCAGGAGATGGGATCGATGGCCTGGACACCCGGTTGGATGCGGCCAGGCTCAAAAAAGTTTACGAGGTGATGAAGCGCGAGTGGTTTACAGTTTCCTTACGGGCCGAACGGACGCCCCGAGCGCGTGTCCACCCGTCACCGCGAGTGTCTTGCACTCCACGCCATCGCGGCACACCATCGCGATGATTGGGAGGGCTTAACACCCGGCGTTGCCTTCACTTCGTTCGATCGTGTCTCTGAAGGATAGTCCTCTACGGGAACACCTATTCGGAGCGGGCCACCGCGTATGTACTCCTCGTCGCAGCCGGGCGCGACCCCCGACCCGCGCATCATCACTCCCGGCGATCTCAAGCGCGAACGACTGAAGTTCACCGACTTCAAATTCCGCCGGACGCCCGGCGGGAAATGCAGCGCCGAGGTCGAGCTGGAGTGGATCGATGGAATCCGCGTCCGTGGGACATCCGCCGGCCAGTCGAGCGCGACCGTCGACCTCCGCGTCGCCGCCGACGCCGCTCTGCGTGCGATCGAGACCTTCTCCGATAACTCGCTCGAATTCGAGCTTGTCGGTGTCAAATCTGTGCGGGCGTTCGACGCGACCGTCGTCATCGTGTCCGTGAACGTTCGCAAGGGCGATGGGCCCCGCAAGCTGCTGGGTGCCTGCCTCGCCGAAGATGACCCCGTTCGCGGCGCCGCCGTGGCCGTGCTGAACGCCACGAACCGAGTGCTCGGGAACTTCATCGCAACTCGCTGAGCACCGCGGTGCCTGGCCCTACCGGAGTCAATGCAATGCGTTCGATGTCCCACGCCTCTCCCGGAGTGCGCGCGTGACGGCTCGCCCAACGCGACGTGTTCTCACCGTCGCGCTCGTGGCGCTCGCCGCCTGTCACCGAGGCACTCCCGCAGAAACCGCTCCTTCTCCAACAACCGAAGCCACCGTCGCTGGACGGCCCGAGGAAGGGCGTCCGGACGGCCCGGGGCTACCGAACGAGACGCGCGCCGTCTCGCCGACCGATGTCGCCGCCGAAGCGGTGCGCATCTTCGGGGACTCGACGGCCGAGGCGGCTGAGCCTGAGGGCGGTGGCGACGTATCGCCCGAGCCGACCTGGGATATCGACGTTCGATCCTATGAGACCCACAAGCGTGTCGAGTACTATCTCCAGCGCTTCCAGGGTCCGGTGCGAGCGACGTTCTCGGAGTGGTTGAGCCGGGGCACCCGATACGAGCCGATGATCCGCGCCAAGCTCCAGGCCGCTGGATTGCCGGGCGATCTCACCTACCTCGCGCTGATCGAAAGCGGCTACAATCCGCACGCCTACTCGAGGGCTGCCGCGGTCGGGATGTGGCAGATGATGACGGCGACGGCGAAGGGCGTGGGCCTCCGCGTGGATTGGTGGGTCGATGAGCGCCGCGATCCGGTTCGGTCGACCGATGCCGCAATTCGGTTCCTGAATTATCTGCACGAACAGTTCGGCTCGCTCTATCTTGCCGCCGCCGCCTACAACGGTGGCCCGGGTCGCGTTGCGCGCGGGTTGTCGCGCTACGCCGACCAGCTCGAAGGGTCGAGTGGCGAAGACGTCTTCTTCGCGCTCGCTGAGCACAACTATCTGCGCGCCGAGACGAGAGACTACGTGCCGAAGATGATCGCGGCTGCGCTGGTGGCGAAGGACCCGCGACGTTACGGGATCACCGTCGAGGGACGGCCCGTGCTCGAGTTCGATACGGTGCGCGTGGGGCCGGAAACGCCGCTCGCGGCCATCGCCAAGGCAGCGGGCGTGAGCCTCGACGATGTTCGCGATCTCAACCCCCACATCCTGCGCGGCGTGACGCCGCCGAAGGACTCTCTCACCGTTCGCTTACCCGTTGGGAAGCGTGACGGCTTCGACTCCGCGTATGCCGCGCTTCCCGAGGAGGATCGCAAGGCGTTTACGCGCGTGACGACGAAGAAGGGAGCAACGATGGTGTCGACCGCTCGGCGCGGTGGCATTACGACCAAGCAGCTGACCTGGTACAACCCGAAGCTCAAGCCGGCGAAAAGCGGCAGGGTTCCCGTAGGCCGCACCGTGCTCCTGCCGTCACCATCGGTGGTCGCCGCCGCGTATGACATTCCCGATCCGGCAATCGAGCGCTACGGATCGAGCCGCGGCCGCACGCACATCGTGCGAAAGGGCGAATCGCTGGGTCTCATCGCCAAGCGATACAAGACCTCGGTGAAGACGCTGATGCGGCTCAATGGGCTGCGGAAGAGCGTGATTTATCCGGGGCAGGTGATCGTGGTGCGAGGGCGCCGGTAAGGCTGATTGCGGACTGCGGATTTCGGATTGCTGGATACGGTGAGGGCTCCGAATCGAAACTCGGAGCCCTCGACGTTTATCCGCAATCCGCAGTTCGCAATCAAAGTCAGTCTACGACGCCACTCCCTCTATATCCTCCGGCCACCATCCGATCGTAGCCGTTTGCCGGGTCGAGGCCGGCGGCGCGGGCGCGCTCCACGGCGGCGGGGCCGCGGTTGTAGACCAGGAGAGCCAGCTTGAGATTGCCCTCGTGCTCGTTGATCAGCGTGCGGAGGTAGCGGAACCCAATGCGAAGATTCGTCTCGCGATCGTAGAGCTGCTTCTTGGTGATCCCCTTTTGAAAGTAGCCGGCGGTGGCGGGCATGAGCTGCGTGAGGCCAATGGCGCCGACGGGACTCGTCGCCTTTTCATTGAATTGGCTCTCGACGCGCACCAAGCGGAACGCCAAGTCGGGCTCGATCCCCTCGGCCAGCGCGATATCGTAGATCGACGCCGCAACGTCCGCGGAGATGCGATACCGCGACGAATAGGAGAGGATCTGGTTCGCGCGATCGAGCTGGGCCTGCGCGAGCTGAAGCTCGCCCCGGGCGGCATCGAGCTCCGCGCGGAGCCGGCGCGACTCGCCGGGGAGCCCAAACGAGAAGGTGCTGGCCGTCGCGGCCCGCTCCTGAAAGATCTGCGCTCCCAATAGCAGCACTACCGCGCCGATGGCGCCCGACGTGAGGAGCATGCGCCAACGCCGTACCTTCGCTTGGCGGCGCTCGAGATCGCCTCGGTGTACGTAGCGAGTTTCCTTTCGCATAGAGCCCCTTTCGCAAGGGTTGGACGGAGGGGATCCAGAAAGACCCCACCCGCGGCCGCTATAGAAAGCAACGCTCGTGCCTCGCGCCGACTACGGCCGTTTCCACGTTCCCGATCGTCCACCCGTCTTTTCCGACAGACAGATATCGGAAATGACCATGCTCTTATCTAGTGATTTGCACATGTCGTAGACCGTGACAAGCGTCACAGCCACCGCCAGAATCGCCTCCATCTCGACTCCCGTCTTTCCGGCGGTACGAACCGTCGATTCGACGCGAATTCCTGGAACCGCATCGTCAATGTTGGCAATGACTTGGACGTCAGTGAGCAACAGCGGGTGACACAGCGGGATGAGCTCCGCCGTGCGCTTCGCCGCCATGACCCCTGCGATGCGCGCCACGCCCAGCACATCACCCTTTTCCACAGCGTTTCTTCTGACTGCCGCAAGCGCTTCTGGCGACATGGAAATAACCCCTGTCGCGCGCGCAAAACGCTCGGTCGTTTCCTTGGCGGACACGTCGACCATTCGGGCCTGTCCGGATCGGTCGACGTGACTGAGCTCGCTCATGGGCGCAGCTCAGCGAGCTCTCTGAGGATCGCCGACCCGATGAGCTGGGGATTCACGTTGCCGCTCGCGCGGAACTTGGCTTCCTCGACGACACCGACGGCCATCGCTGCGCGTCGCGCCCCGTCGTCGTCACCTCGTTCGGCGCGCTCGCGCGCGCGATCATGGAGGGCCGCGGTAAGGGCATCCAGCACATCGCTGAAGAAGCCGCGCGCCTTGGAGCTTCCAAAGGCCAGCCCCAACTGGAACCGCTCGGCGTCGGCGCCGCGCGCGGCGCTCAGCATTTGGTTGGCGAATGCGTGGGCTTCGGTCGCGCTCTCGGCGTCAAGGAGGACCCCAGGCGCTCCATTCGCCAGACGCACACGCTCCTCGACATTCCTGGGTAGGCGGTACGCCTGCAGCGCGTCCGTGACGAGCGGATCCTTCAGAAATGCGCGGACGTCGGAGTCAGCGAGCGGGTTGGCTCTCAGGCCTATCACGCGGGAGCGGATCGTCGGCAGGAGCGACGCGGGCTCACTCGTCGTCAGCACGACGGTCGTGTCGGGAAGCGGCTCCTCGAGCAGCTTGAGGAACGCGTTGGCGGCCTGGTCGGATCCCTCCTGCGCGACCATGCGGTCCGCGTCGCCAATGATGAAGACCTTTCGTTTGCCGAGGGTCGGGGTCATTCCCGCCTGCTGCACGATGACGTGCACGGTGCGAATGAAAATCCCCTCGAGCCCGGAGGGTGGGGGATAGATACCATGAGTTGCCACGCGTTCACGGATCGCATCGATGAAGTCGTCCTTCACTTCATCAAGCGAGGGATCGGCGTCCTTGGGCCGAGGGCGAGGAAAGAACCAGTGCAGGTCGGGGTGGCCGAGCTCTCTCGAGTAACGGCACGAGCGGCAGACACCGCATGGTGCGTCCGGCTGACCAGACTCGCAGAGAAGCAACTGGCCGAGCCAGAGGGCGAGTCGCTGTTTGCCGACACCCCGGGGACCGTGAATGAGAAGGCTGGCCGGGAGCGTGCCGCGGCTCACCGCGGAGCGAAGACGGTCACGGAGGGAAGCGTGGCCGTACAGATCGACGACGGGCATGCCTCAATGTGGAGCGTCGAGCGCGGGGATGGGAGGGCGGAAAACCAGGAGTCAGGAGTCAGGGATCAGGGATCAGGGGGTGTCAGGGGGTAGGTTGCAGCAGATGCATGCCGGTTCTCTCCTCAAACCTCTTCCCTGACACCCCCTGATCCCTGACCCCTGACTCCTGACTCCTGGTTCACAACAATTCGCGCTTGGCTTGGCGTATCAGGCGCGACAAATAGGCCTCGTAGGTCTCGAACTGGGCGTAGTTGGAGTGTCTGAGCGAGGGTACGTACCGCACGCCGCCGCTGAGATCTGGACGGCGCTCCGAGATCAGGCGCTCGATCCATTGCCTCGTCGCATCGGGAGCGGTCGCATCGGACCGCGCGAGCAGGGCGACGAGCTCCGCCTGCTTGCTCACGAGCGGATACGCGCCGCCGTCGGACTCGAAGTGTCCCATCACGTAGAGGTTGCGCGCACTCGTGAAGAGTGCCCCGAACAGCTCGGGACCCGCCCCATCGCGCGCTGGGAGCGCCCTGGCGAGAAAGGGGATCGTCGGCCGATAGCCCGTTGCCCACACGATGAGGTCGACCTCCTCGGTGCTGCCGTCGCGGAACGCGACCTGACGGCCATCAAGCCTAGCGACGTCCGGCCTGGCGCTGATGTCGCCGTGCGCGAGGTAATGCAGAATCTGCGTATTCATGATGGGGTGAGATTCCAGTACCCGATGGTCGGGCGCGGGCAATCCGAATCGGCGAAGATCCCCCACAAGGACCTTGAGCAGGGCGGTGAGCATCGGCTGGGCGATCTTCGGTGACAGGTGCGGCCCACTGCGAAAGAACGCATCGGTCGGCTTTCCGAAGACGTGCTTTGGCAGGAAGTGATACCCACGGCGCATCGAGATCACCGTCCTGGTCGCTCGAGTCGCGGCATCGCACGCGATGTCGCACGCCGAGTTTCCTCCGCCGACGATGAGTACACGCTTGTGATCGAATTCCGACGGCGATTGGTATTCGACGGAGTGATACGACTCGCCGGCGAATGTTCCGGGATACTCGGGGATGACTGGATCCCAGTTGTGACCCACGGCCGCGACCACTCCGCGATATCGCCGACGCTCGCCATTGTCGAGCTCGACGTCCCACTCTCCGTCGCCGGCCGGTGTCGCGCCGCTTACCGCGACGCCGAATTCGATATGCGATCGAAGGTCGTGCGCGTTCGCGAAGGCGCGAATGTAATCGAGCACCAGCGCGCGTCCCGGGTAGTCGGGATACTCCGCCGGCATCGGAAATCCGTCGAATCCGGACCGCGTTTTCGATGAGATGAAGTGTGCGCTCTCATACATCGGTGTGTTGGGACTCTCCAGATCCCAGATGCCGCCGACATCGCGATGTCGCTCCACGACATCGAACGGCACGCCTGCCGCGCGGAGGGCGCGCGCGGCGGCAAGTCCGGATGGGCCGGCGCCGACGATGAGCCAGCGGTGGTGGAGGGTGCTCAGGGTGCTCAGGGTCGTCAGGGTCGTCAGGGTCGTCAGCGTGCGAATCCGACGTCGCTACGAGCCATCCTGGAGACGCGCGAGCGTCTCGCGATAGAGGTCGGCACTGCGCTCGTCGAAGAGGCAGGCGGTGACAGCATCGAATTCCTCGTCGTGCATCAACATCGACCTCAGCGCGATCTCGGCCGCGGGGGCCTTGGGAAATCCGTAGATACCGGTCGAGATCGCTGGAAAAGCGATCGTGCGTACCGTGCCCTCTTCACGTGCGAGGGCAAACGAAGTCTCGTAGGCGGTCGTCAGCAAGTCGGCCTCACGATACTCGCCGCCGCGCCAAATGGGACCGACCGCGTGAATCACGAAGCGCGCCGGCAGCCGATAGCCTTTCGTCATCACAGCGCTTCCCGTCGGGCATCCGGAGTAGCGGCGCAACTCGGCTGCGAGCTCCGGTCCGGCGGCGGCGTGAATCGCGCCATCGACACCTCCGCCACCCGCGAGGCCGCTATTCGCCGCGTTGACGATGGCGTCGACGGGGAGCGTCGTGATGTCGGCGTGGAGAATGTGGATCAAGGGTGCTCGGGGTCCTCAGGGTCCTCAGGGTCCTCAGGGTGCGCGCAACGAATGGCCGAGGTCTCGCGTGTTTTGATGGCAGTACGCTGGCGGGCAAGGCATAGTGTATGGCGTGCATTCCACAGCCGCACCCAAACCTACACGTACCGCTGCGCGAACTCATCGCGAGATCGTTGCGTGGCAGGTTAGCATGGAGCTTGTGGCGGAGATGTATCGGTTGGCGACCCATCTTCCTGGCGGCGAGCGTTATGGCCTCGGGGCACAGATGCGCAGCGCGGGGCTCTCGATTCCACTGAATATCGCCGAAGGATTTGGTCGAAGAAATCGCAGGGACTTTGCTCGCTTTCTTTTGATTGCGCAGGGCTCGCTTCGCGAGGTGCAAACGCTCCTCGAGGTAATGGTCTTGCTTGGGTACGCCACAAACGATGAGGTGGAAGCCGCGACGAACACCGCGAATCGCGTTGGCTTCCTTCTGCATCGTCTCCACCGATCTCTCCGGGACAGACCCTGAGGACCCTGAGGACCCTGAGGACCCTGAGGACCCTGACGCCCCTGACGCCCCTCACCACCCTCACTCAGCCCTGAACATCCCCGCCACTTCGTTCAGTCGCTCCGGCGGGCCGAGCAGCAGGACCGCGTCTCCCTCCTCCAGCTTGTCGTCGCCGGTGGGCGTCGAGCGCAACGTTGCGTCACGCCGCTGAATCGCCACCACCGAGACCCCCCGATCCCGAAGGCCGCAGTCCGCCAGTGTTCTTCCCGCGATCGTGCTGTCGCCCTCGACGCGATATACCTCGAGGGAAAGGTCAGCCAGGAAGCGGTCGAAGCCGGCCGCGGGCGAATGCGTATCGGACATTGTTCGAAGCATCTCGTACGAGTCGCTTCGAACTTCGCGGATGAGCCGTTCGATGACGTCGCGCGGCACGAGATAGCGCCGCAACACGCGCGACGAGATCTCGATCGACGTTTCGAATTCCTCGGGTACGACTTCGTCCGTGCCCACGGCGCGAAGGGCGGCAACCTCCTGCACATAACGACTCCGCACGACGATGTGCAGCTGGCGGTTGAGGCGCCGCGCGAGGTCGACGGCGCTGCGCGTCGCACCGGCGTCGGAGATCGCCAGCACCAGCACGCGAGCGCGATCGATTCCCGCCAGTCGAAGGATCTCTGGCCGCGTGGCATCGCCATACATGATCGGGCGCCCGCGCTTGCGCTCGGCGCGCACGGCGTCGGGATTCATCTCGAGCACGACGAAGGGGATCCCGACCCGCCCGAGCATTCGCGCGAGATTTCGCCCGTTTACCCCGTAGCCGACGATGATGACGTGGTCGTCGAGCGGCGGTAGCTCGCCGCGGACCGTCACTGTCACCGCGCGGCCTCGCACGTACGTTCCGGGAAGCCATCGCTCGATACGAGCCGACGCGCGCGGAGCAATTCTGGCGAGGAGCGGGGTGAGCATCATTGATCCGACGGCGACGGCGATAAAGCCCTGGGCGAGCTGGCCGTCGAGCAACCCCGCCTGCGATCCGACCTTCGACAGCACGAACGAGAACTCTCCGATCTGGGAGGTGAGGACACCGGTCATGAGGGCGATGCGCAGCGGGTGCCCGAGCACCATCACGAGGCCAGCCGTGATGACGGTCTTGGCGGCGACCACGGCCAACAACGCCCCAATGATGAGGACCGGGTGCTCGAGTACGATGCGAATGTTGAAGAGCATCCCGATCGAGACGAAGAACAGCGAGTTGAACACCTCGCGGAGCGGCAGGACTTCGCCGAGCGCCTGATGGCTGTACTCGGACTCCGAGAGGATGAGTCCGGCGATGAATGCCCCGAGCGCCATCGACAGGCCGACCTGCGCCGACGCCACGGCCATCCCAATGCAGATGAGCACGATGGTGAGGAGAAACACCTCGCGCTTTCGCGTGTCGACGACGATGTGAAGGAGCCACGGCACGACCCATCGCGCGGCGACGACGGCCAGCGCGATGAATACGCCCGCCTTGCCGATCACGACGAGCAGATCCGACATGCCACCGCCGGCGCCGCCGAGGAACGGCGTCACGAGTACCATCGGCACGACGACGAGATCCTGGAAGATGAGGATGCCAATCGCCGCGCGACCGTGCGGTGCATCGAGCTCGTTATGATCGGCGAGCATTCGGATGACGATGGCCGTGCTGCTGAGCGCGACCAGCATCCCGAGGAAGACCGCCACGGGAAGTGCGAGCCCGAATGCCACGGCCGCCGCCGTCGTCGCTCCCAGTGTCAGCGACACCTGCAGCGCTCCGCCGGTCAGCAGGAACGTGCGGACGCGCGACAACTCCTCCACCGAGAACTCGATGCCTACGGTGAACAGCAGCAGGATGACACCGATCTCCGCCAGCGCTTCCACATGCTCGACGCCGTCGACGAGCCCGAATCCGAACGGCCCGCAGAGGAGCCCGGTGACGAGAAAGCCGACGATGGGCGGAAGCCGAGCCCGATGAAACGCGACCACGACGAGAACGCCGAGGCCGAAGATGAGGAGGAGATCCTGGAGGAAGTGGGCCTGGGGCACAGCGGATCGGTGAAGGGCGAAAAAAAAACCCCCGGGATTTAGTGCATCCCGGGGGCGTCGGCCAGCCTAACGGTTGCAGGCGGGACTACTGACAGGTCGCGCTGCCTCCGCGCGCCAGAACCTCGTCCTCGGGAATCGGGAACGCCGCATGCACGACGTGCGCCGCGCCGTCGCGCGGAAGGGTCGTCAGCCGATTGAAGCGCCGCGCATCGACCCAGTGGGACGTGCTCTCCCAGAGGAGCGAGTACCGCTTCTGCCGCAGCAGCTCGTCCACGAACGCGGCGTCGCTGCTCGCGATCGTCACCGTGCTCGGGCCGAGCCCGCCGGCGGTCTGGCGGATGAAGTTGATATCGTTGACGGCCCCGAGCTTGTCGCCGCCGAACCAGCGCGCTTCGGCACGGAGCAGAATGAGCTCCTCGTTCTGGATGATCGGGACGGGCGCGGTCGGGCCCTCGTACACAGTGAAGACGTATTCCGACACTACGTTGGGCTCGCTCGGCCACGTGCGAAGCTCGCTCGTTGCGATCTTCTCCGTCCGGCGCCGATCGCCGGCTTCCGCCTGCGTCACCACCGAGCGGTGCACGCGGAAGTTCGTCGAGGCCGTATCCTGATAGAGCGGGTTCTGTATGTCCCCCGCTCCCAGGCTGAATGCGAAGTACGCACCCAAATCGAGCGACTCGGAAGTCGAGACGAACGACTGCCCGAGCGCGGTGAGGGCGGATGTGAACTGCCCCCGGTAGATCTCTACCTTCGCCTTCAGAGCGCGATTCACGCGCGCGAAGGTCGCGGGTGTGCTGAAGCTCTCCAGGCCTTCGATCGGCGTGTCGACGAATGGGAACGACGAACCGCCAGCGAGCAGCTCGGTATAGGCGCTGTCGAGAACAGCCGCGATCCGCGTCAGTGCCGCTGGGGCACAAATGATCGGTGCGAGGTCATCCACCGACCGACCGGCATCAGCCGCAATGCCGAGTGCGCCGCGCGTCTCGGCCAGATACAGCAGATCGAGCGCCTTGATGGTTCTCGCGAAACCCTTCGTGGCTGCCTTTTCCTGGGCACTGAATTCGGCCGACGTCTCGACCGACTCGATGAGGATGTTGGCCGCCTTGATGTTGCGATATCGTGCCAGCCAATGGTTGGCGCCGAAGTCCGCGTCATCGAGATTCGGACCGAGCAGCTGATCGACCCAACGAGGGTCGGCTGGGTCGAGATTGTACGCATCGCGGCCAATGATCTCCGCGTCACGGATCACCGGGCCGACATCGGCGCGCGACCCGAACAACAGGCCGTACGCCATCGCCTGCACTTGATCGGCCGTCGGGTTCACGATGAAGTCGTCGATGATCGGATCGTTGAGGTTCGGGACGGTCGTGTCCTGACACGCGGTCGTCACCGAGACACCCAGGATCAGCACGAGCAGGGAACGGCGCATTACGCGTCTTGCTCCCGTCGCGAGGTTGGCGTGGTCAATGTGTAGTTTCATGGTCAGAAGTCCACGCCGAGGCTGAAGAAGAAGCTGCGACTCGGCGGATACGGTGCGACGTCGATGTTTCGCGCGATCGCCTGGTTGCCGAAGTTCGAGACCTCCGGATCGAGGCCGCGGTAGTCGGTCCAGGTGTAGAGGTTGCGGCCACTGAGCTCGATCCGCGCTCCGGTCGCCTGCCCTCGGAAGAGTGTGCCGACGATGTTCTCCGGGAGTGTGTAGCTCAGCGTGACCTCACGCAGCTTCACGAAAGAGCCATCCTGGATGAACGGTCGCGTGAGTCCGTGCACTGCCCAGTCGGTGATGCGGCGAGCACCCTCCTCGAAGTCCTCGCTGTTGCTGCCGGCGTCGTAGAGGAGCTCGGTGAGGTTGATGATGTCCCCCCCCTTTCTCCAGTCGAGGAGACCAAAGAGCCGGAACGCTCCCACCGTCAGCTCGTTCGAGAAGCCCATCTGGAAGTCAGGCATGACATCGCCTAACTGGACGGTCACCAGCTCACCGCCGACCGTGTCGTTGCCGACGATTTGCGTCGCCGATTTGCCCTCTTCGATCTGCATCGCGCCGAGCGACGTGCCGAACCCGCCCGTCTGGAAAGTGGGCACGGGCAGCTCGGTGATCTTACTGCGATTGCGCGAGAACGTGGCGCGGGAGATCCACGTGAGATTGGCCGATTGCAGTGGCGTGACGGCGAGCTCCACCTCGACGCCGTGCTTGCGCATCTGCCCACCGTTGAAGAGCTCGGTCTGGAATCCGCTCGACGGCGCCGTCGTGCGCTCCAGAATCAAATCATCGATGGTCGTGCGGTACCCCGTGACGCTGAGCGAGGAACGACCTCCCCAGAAGGTTGCGTCGAACCCACCCTCGAGCTCCGTTTGCCGTTCCGGCTGAATGTCGGGGTCGCCTGCGACGAGGTTTGTCTGCAACGCATTTCGCGCGTCATACGCGCCGGACAGGTAGCTCGTGAACTTCATGCCGTAGAGCGGCTGGTTCCCCGACTGTCCCCAGGCGGCGCGGAGCTTCACCTCGTTGAGCAGGTCCCCCAGGTCGGGAAGACGGAACGACGCGGACGCCTTCGGGAAGAAGAAGAACTTGTCATCATCGCCGTTGTTGCTGTTCCGCTCGGCGCGTCCACCCACCGTGAGGAGGAGCCGTTCGTCGAGCGCGAGAACCTCTTCCTGGCCGAAGAACGCGAAATCCTTGGTGAGCTTCTGGTCCTCGAAGACGTCGGCACTGGAGCCGCGGTCGATGTTGCCCTGACCCGACAGCACGTCACGCACCGTGACGACACCGGTGGACTGATACACCCGGCTCTGCTGTACACCTGCCGACGTCGTCGTCGAAAACGCGCGCGACGATGGGAAGAACTGGTGCACGGCGGTCAGCGCGAAGTTCGAGTTGACGTTGGTCGCGTTGCCGCGCACGATCGTTCCCGGCAAGCCGTCCTGCGGCTCGAACTGGAGCTCGCGTGGCGAGACGATGTCGTTCTTTTGGTTGAACTGGTCGGCGCCGCCGAGCGCGGTGAAGGTCAGACTCTGGCGCTCGTTCGCGATGGCCGACCACTTCATGTTCGCCGAGCCGATGAAGCGGTAGACGTTCTCCTCGTTGGTGAGATTGTCGCGCGTCTCGAACGGATTGCTGCGCTCGAACTGGTTATCGGGATAAATGCCGTTCTCCGGCAGGAGATCCGCGAAGCTGGGCGTGAACGGCAGGACCATGTAAAAGCTGGTGCCGCTGTTGTCGTTGTTGCTGAGCGCGCGCTGTGTCAGGGCATGTACGAGGTTCGTCGTGACATCGAGCGTGACGCGGCTCCCGATCGCCTGCGTCAGATTCGCCCGGAGCGAGCGCTTGGTGTACCCGGTACCCTTGAGGATCCCGGCGTCGCGCTTCAGCAGCCCGGAGACGAAGAAGGTTGTCGGCCCGGAGCCGCCACGGGCGCTGACGATGGTCTCGTATGAGGGATCGTTCGCGCCGTACAGCTCCTCCTCGATGTCCATCTTGCCGTTGTTGAACTGACGGGTGATCTCGGCATCGCGCGACGGGGTTCCGCCGTAGGCGTCGATCGCGTCTGCGAGCGTCCAATCGCGCGACCCCATTTTGTTGGAGAGGTCGAAGACGCCGACACGCTGCAGAACGCTGAACTGCGGGCGGCCGGTGGAACCGCGCTTGGTCGTGATGATGATGACGCCGTTCGCCGCCTTCGCGCCGTAGAGGGCTGATGCGGAGGCACCCTTCAACACCTCGATGCGCTCGATGTCGTTGGGATTGATGTCGGCGACGCGGTTGACTGGATTGTCCTGGTTCGATGCGTTGCCACCCGCGGCCGCGGCGGTGATGGCGTTTGCGCCGGAGGCGATCGCGTCATTCGAGATGACAATGCCATCGACGATGTAGAGCGGGTCGATCGCCGCCTTGATCGTCGTGACGCCGCGCAGCTGCACCTGAATGCCGCCGCCGGGCGCCCCGGAGTTCGCAGAGATCGTCGCGCCGGCAATTCGTCCTTGCAGCGCATTGTCGACCGTCGGGGCCGGCGCGCGAGTCAGATCTTCCGTGCTGACGGTTGCCACGTCGTTCGCCAGATTCTGTCGCGCGACGGACGTAGCCTCACCGGTGATCACCTGCTCTTCGAGCTGCAGAACGTCACGGTCGAGCGTGACATTCACCTCGTTGCGCTCCGGTGCGACGGCGACGACGGTGCCTTTGTACCCGAGGCGCCGGAACCGCAGCGAGAGCGCCCCGGCGGGCGCGTTGAGCGCGAACTCGCCGCGCTCGTTGGTGTGCGCGCCGAGTGGCGTGCCCACCACCTGCACGCTCGCCCCGAGCAGTGGCTCACCACCTTCGGCCGTTACGCGACCGGTGATGCGCCGCTGCGCGTCGGCGACGGATGGGAGCAGGATGAGGAGCGATGTCGCAACAGCCCACAAAGTAGGTTTTCGCACATAGCCTCCCGCGAAAGGGTAGGACCCGCGGGGAATGGACTGCCGCGGGGTAGAGGCGGGTGAATAGTGTGGCTTATATGCGACGGTGACGAACAACTGTCAACAGCGCGTTTGGCGCTCGCGTACTGGGGGTAAGGCTTCAGGGTATGTAGGGAAAAGGCAAAGATGTCGGACCTCGATTTCGGAATTCGGTCACACCATCTCTCGAACGCGGGAACGTATGCGCACTTTCATCGTGGTATTGCTGGCGCCTTTTCTCGTCCCGCCAATCCTGGCGGCTCAGGGCGCTTCGCCGGTTGCCCAGGGCCGCGCTCGGGCGCGCACGATGGGCGTCGCGCCGGGCGTATTTCAAACGGGATCGGCGAATGCGATTACCGATGTTGCAGGAGTGCGCGTCGGGCACACGACGCTCATCGTCGGTGACTCCGTTCGAACCGGTGTGACCGCGATCGTGCCTCATGAGGGCAACGCCTTTCTCGACCGTGTGCCAGCGGCCGTCTACGTCGGTAACGGCTTCGGGAAGCTGATCGGCGTGACGCAGGTCGCCGAGCTCGGCGAGCTGGAAACCCCAATCCTTCTCACGTGCACGCTGTGCGTGTGGCGCGCAGCGGATGCCATGGTGGAGTGGATGCTTCAACGCCCGGGGATGGAGCGCGTACGCTCGATCAATCCCGTCGTTGGCGAAACGAATGACGGGAGACTCAACGCGATCCGTGCGCGCCCAGTCGACCCCTCGGCGGTGCGTCGCGCGCTCGATAGCGCGAAGGGTGGTCCGGTTGCCGAAGGAAGCGTCGGCGCAGGTACCGGTACGATCGCGTTCGGATGGAAAGGCGGCATTGGCACCTCGTCGCGCGTGCTGCCCGCCTCGCTCGGCGGCTGGACAGTCGGCGTTCTCGTACAATCGAACTTTGGGGGAGTCCTCCAGGTGATGGGCGCGCCGGTGGGACGCGAGCTTGGACGCTACGCGTTCAAGGACGCTGTTGAGCGAGGGGATGGCTCGATTATGATCGCTGTCGCCACCGACGCTCCGCTCTCGGACCGCAATCTTCGACGTCTCGCCGCGCGCTCGATGATGGGCCTGGCCCGTACCGGCGCGTCCGCGTCGAGCGGGTCGGGGGACTACGCGATCGCATTCTCGACCGCTCGCGCCGTGCGACGTGCCTGGGATGCCGAGCGGCTGACGACGACCGAGCTCGCCAACGAGTCGTCCTCAGCGCTGTTTCAGGCGGTGATCGAGGCCACCGAAGAGGCCATCTACAATTCTCTCTTTGCCGCGACGACGGTCGAGGGGAACGGGGCGAAGGTGGAGGCGATCGACCTGGCGAGCGTTTCGCGGATTCTGTCGAAGCACGGTATTGGGAAATAGGAGATAGGGGTCAGGGATCAGGGGGTGTCCGGGAATGGGTTTGAGGAGAGAACGGCATGCCTCTCCTGCAACCTCTTCCCGTAACACCCCCTGATCCCTGCCCCCTGACTCCTATCTCCTGTCCTTCAGGCATGTTTCCTGAACCCACGAACCTCATCCACCGCGCACACCGAGGCCGCAAATGCAGGGATCTCTTCAGGGCAAGAAGGTCGCGTTTCTCGCTACCGATGGCGTGAACGAGGCCGAGCTCACCGCGCCGCGTGAGGCGTTCGAGCGAGCGGGAGCCGAAGTGCATCTCCTCTCCATTAAGGAAGGGGAGATTCAGTCGATGAACAGCATGGATAAAGGAAAGACGTACCGGGTCGACCGGCTCGTCGAGACGGCTTCGTCGAGCGACTATGCCGGGCTCGTGCTCCCGGGCGGCGTCGCAAATCCGGACAAGCTGCGGATGAACGAAGGGGCGGTGCGGTTCGTACGGGAGTTCTTCTTCGCCGACAAGCCGGTCGCGGCGATCTGCCACGCACTCTGGCTGCTGGTGGAGGCGGACGTGCTCCGCGGGCGGACCGTTACCTCATACCCGAGTCTGAAGACCGACATCCAGAATGCCGGCGGGACGTGGGTCGACCAAATGGTTCAGGTCGATCAACAGCTCGTGACGAGCCGCAACGTCCCCGATCTCCCTGCCTTCAGCGAGAAGGCGGTCCAGGTGTTCAGCCGGGCTACGGAGCAGGCGACGCTGGACGAGATCGGCGAGGAGTCTTTCCCGGCCAGCGATCCCCCGTCGACCTCGCCGACCGTGAGCGTCCGCGCGGCCCCGGAAGCGCGTTAGGCAGAGGGGGCGTAGCCGGAGGCTCGAAACGCTTCCAGCGACCTCACCAGCGGTGATGGGAGTGCATCCCAGAGGTGCCACTCCCATCGCGCCGTCTCCTCCGGCCTGGGATTGGTCAGCGCCCCCTGCGCCCTCGCCTCGAGGAAGATCGTGATCTCGTGACTCGTACCGTCCGGCGCGAAGGTCTCGACGGTTCCGACGTGCCGGGCTCCGACGAGCGCGAGCCCCGTCTCCTCGCGCACTTCTCGGCGCGCGCACGCTTCCCACGTCTCGCCGAATCCGAGGTGGCCGCCAGGCAGGCCCCACGTTCCCGGCTGCACGCCACTCCGTCGCAATCCCACGAGCACTTTCCCATCGCGCTGTACCACGACACCCACGCCGACGGTCGGGTGTCGCTCAGTCACTTCAGCACGACCTCGATGGCGCCAGCCATGTAGCCGGTGCCGAACCGGGTCGTCGCCTCGGGTGCTCTGAGGAATCGCACGTATTGCACGTCGTTCGCCGAAATCGTGCGCAACGATTCGAAGCTGGCCTGCGGGACGTTGTTCACGATCACCGTCGGCCGCGGGTTGTTCGACCCGCGAAGGGACGTGCGACCACGCGAGAAAAAGAAATGCGGCCGCAACCGCTGAATCGCCTCGTGGAGGGTGCCGACGTTGCTCCGCGCGATCTCCTCAGCAGCGAGCACATCGGGATCGCCCCGCGGGGAGCGCGCCGACGGCGCGCTCACGCAGGCCGCGAGCACTGTAGCAACGAGCACGGTCCGAAGTCGCACGTCTTCCTCCCGGGCGGGCACCCACAACATGGTGCATGACACGCGCCGACGCACTCCCGCGGCAAACCCGAAACGTCTGGCCGCGGCGCCGCACTCTCGGTATGATCGTTTTCGCCCCCACCTCCCGGGAATCCGATGATGGACCCCGCTGCCAGCTCGACCCACTCTCCCGCAAAACCGCCGTCCGGAGCAGGGGCCACGCTGCCCTCGCTCCCGCTCGTCGGCAGGTCGACGGAGCTTTCCATGCTCGGTGGGCTGCTCGACGCGGCTGACAAGGGGCGCGGCACGACGCTGCTTCTCGAGGGGGAGGGAGGGCAGGGCAAGACGCGGCTGGCGCTCGCGACAGCGGAACGCGCCACGAAACGCGGATGGCTGGTGGCGATCGGACGCGCTTATCCGGTCGAGGTCGGGGTTCCCTACGCCCTGTTCACGGATGCTCTACTGCCGCTCCTTCGGACGCTGGACCCCGGCGCCTTGTCCGTATTGACCCGCGGCGCCGTGTCCGAGCTTTCGCATCTCTTTCCCCTCCTCGCGACCGGCGAAGCGCCGATTCGAGGCGCGAGCGACCAGGGTAGCGAGCTCAAGACGCGCCTTTTGTGGAATTTTGCGCAGCTCCTGTCACGGCTCGCGCAAAAGCGTCCATTGCTGCTCGTGCTCGAGAATCTCCACTGGGCCGACGAGTCGTCGCTCGAGATGCTGCACTTCACTGCCCGACAGCTCGGCACGTCACGTGTGCTGGTGCTCGGCACGTACAACTTGTCGGCGCCGGAACGATCGGCAGCGCTCATTTCGTTGCGGCAGTCCCTTGTCGGATTGGGGGCGGCGCGCGAGCACCACCTCGGCCCACTGTCACGCGCCGCCACCGACGAGCTCGTGCAGGCCGTATTCGGCGTGTCCGATGCGGTGTCGCGGGAGTTCGCGGCGCTGCTCTACGGATGGACCCGCGGCAATCCTTTCTTCGTCGAGGAGACCCTCAAGGCGCTCGTCGGCTCCGGCCGTCTCTATGAACGCGATGGCACCTGGCACGGATGGGAGATTGCCGACCTCGATCTTCCGCGCACCGTGCGCGAGGCGGTCGTGACACGACTCGATCGACTATCGGCCGACGCGCAACGCGTCGCGGCCATGGCGGCGGTCATCGGGACGCGGGCGTCGTACGATGCCCTCGACGCCGTGGTGGGGATGGCGCGAGCGGGTCTGGTCGAGGCAATCGATGAGTTGCGCGCGCAGCACATTCTCGAGGAGCGGCGAGAAGGGGATGGCATCGTCTACGACTTCTCGCACCCGATCCTCCGCGACGTGATCTACCAGGAAATGGGACTGGCGCGGGCCCGGCTTCTCCACGCCACTGTCGCTGATGCGCTCGAGCGACACTATGGCATCACCGCGGACGCACACGCCGATGAGCTCGCTTACCATTTCGCCCGGGCGGATGCACGCGATGTCGCGCCGAAGGCGGCACGGTATCTCGCGCTCGCCGGGCGTAACGCGCTCGCGAAGCACGCCAATCGTGAGGCGGCGAGCTACCTGACGGCCGCGCTCGAGCTCGCGCGGAGCGGCGGTGCCGATCCCGCCGCTGAGACCGCCGTCATCGAGGGGCTCGCGCGCGCGCGACAACGACTCGGCGAATACGACGCGGCGGTGGCGCTGTGGGAGCGCGCGCGCGAGCATGCCGTACGCTCGAACGACCTGGCGCGGCTGGCGGACATCGAGCGCCGCCTCGGGCTCGCCTCGTTCTGGCGAGGCCGTCATGACGAGGCGCTCGAGCGGTATGATGCAGCGCTGAAGGCGGCGACGGCTGCCGGCGTCGAGAGCATGACCGCGCGCGCTCGCCTCGCCAAGGGAATGTGTCTTCAGGAGCTCGGCCGCGCGGCCGACGCCGAGCGGGAGATGGCGGAGGCGATCGCGATCGCGGAGCGGTTAGGCGATGCGTCGCTGCTCGCGCGCGCGCATCGCACGCAGCTGCTCTTCTACCTGTGGACGGGGCGCACGGCATTGGCGTACAAGCACGCGGAAAGTGCGCGGGAGCTTGCCGCCGCGTCGGGCCAGCGCGTCCTCGAGTGGCTTGCGCAGTGGGCGCTTGCGACGCTTGGCGGTCTCACCGGGGCGTCTGAGGCCTGTGCCCGTCACCTCGCGGAAGCCGAGCGTTTGGCCGAAGAGCTCGATTCGCCGGTGTTTCGCGCCTGGACAGCGGAGATCGCCATCGAGCTGGCCTCGGCCACCGGCGAATGGGAGACTGGGCTCGCGCTCGCCGAGCGCACGATCGCGCTCGGGCGGAGCGTGGGACTTCGCGGACCGCTTCCGCGCCTGCTCGTGTGGAGCGCAATCATGCACCTCGGGCGGGGCGAGATGGAGCGCGCCAAGGCGTACATCGATGAAGCGTGGGAGCTGTCGGGTGCCGCGCGCGGCGCCGAGCGACCGAGCGATGTGCACTCTGTCGTGCCGGCGCACATTGGCCTTGCCGCGTATCACCTCTTCACCGGCGATTTCGAAGAAGCGATCCGCGTCGGCGAAGCTGGGCTGGCCATCGCGGACCGGGCGGGAGCGCTCGTGTGGGCCGTGCACCGGCTGCTGCCCATTCTCGCCGAATCGTCGCTGGAGGCGCGCGATCTTCGTCGCGCCGAGAAGATCGGCAGGCGATTGCGGCGCGACTCGGAGCAACTCGGGCAGCGTGCCGGCCTCGCCTGGGCCGATGCATGCGCGGCGCTCGTGGCCATGCTGCGAGGTGAGACGGAGCGGGCGATCGTGCTGCTCCGTGATGCGGCGGCGGCGCTGGAAGCGGTGCCGGTCGTCGCGGATGCGGCGCGCGTCCGCCGCCAGTTGGCGCGTGTGCTCGCCGAGTCGGGCGATCGCGACGGTGCTACGCGCGAGCTCCGGCGCGTGCACGAAGTGTTCGTTAGGCTCGGCGCCGACCGGGAGTTGGCGCTGGCGCGCCAACAGCTCCGCGATCTCGGCGCGCGTCCGCCCTCGCGCGCGACGCTGGGAGGCACCGAGGGCCTCACCGCGCGGGAGCTCGAAATCGTCCGTCTCGTGACGGCTCGAAAGTCGAACAAGGAGATCGGACGCGCGCTCAACATCTCCCCACGCACCGTCAGCACGCATCTGACCAACGTGTTTACGAAGCTTGGCGTGGGTTCGCGGGGCGAGTTGGCAGATTTCGTGCGAGAGAAGGAACTGTTTACTGGTTGAGCGCGCATAGCGCGCCCTGAGCCAGTTCTCGCCTGGAGGCGCGCACGCAGAACTCTCTCTCCGACGGTCCCATCGTCGCATCGCCGGCCACGCGTCTCAGCGTTCGTGCCGCAGCTCTCGGCCTCGTGGTGATCGCAGTCACACTCGCGGCGTGGCTGCGCTTGCGCGGCATTGAGCTGCCAGCGACGTCTGCCGGGCTGATCGCCATCCTTGCGCTGGGCTCGGCGGTCGGCGGACTCCGCGTTGGACTGCTCGGTGGTGTGCTCGTCGGCGCGTGGGTGATTCTCGCCCGCAGCATCCCGGGTTCGCCCTTCTATTTCGCGGGCACCGATCGCCTAACGGTCGTCGCCGAGCTCGGTGCGCTGCTGGTGGCGATGATGGCGGGGGCGGTCACCCACCGCCGGGCGGCGTGGCTGCGCCGCGAGTGGTGGGACGCCTCCGATCGCGCCGATGCCGCGACTGCACGCATCCGCGCGCTCCGCGCCGTCACCGATCCGGCGCTGGCGACGCTTTCGTTCGACGATCTGCTTCGCGAGCTGCTGGCCCGGATTCGCAAGCATCTCGCGGCCGACTACGCGACGGTGCTCCAGCTTTCGGACGACCGAGCGTCGCTGTTCGCGTGTGCGTCGGACGGGCTCGAGGAAGAAGTCACCAAGCGAGTCCGGATGCCCATCGGAGAGGGACTGTCGGGCGAGGTCGCACGTACACGCGAGGCGGCCGCCGTCGACGACGTGGCGGCGATGCCCGTCGCACGACAGGCGCTGCGCCGATTCAGCTCGCTGGCGGCTGCACCGCTCCTCGTCGAAGGCCGAGTGCTGGGCGTGCTCGAGATCGGGACGCTTGCCTCGCGCCACTTCACGGAGGACGACATTCGGCTGCTCCAGCTCGTGGGCGATCGGGTCGCGACCGCGATCGCTCAGGCACGCCTTCTCGATGCGGAGCGCGGCGCTCGCTCCGCCGCCGTCGTCGCACAGCATCGCTACCGCGACCTCGTGGAAGGCATCGACGCGATCGTGTGGGAAGCCGACGCCCGCACGCAGGTATTCACGTTCGTCAATCGTCGAGCGGAAGCGATGCTCGGATGGCCCTCTCATGTGTGGCTGGAGCCCGGCGCCTACCTCGAACGCATCGTACATCCCGATGACCGTGAGCATGTGCGCGAGCATCTGATGCGCGTCGCCGAAACCGGCGAGCACAGTGAGACCGAATATCGCGTGCTCTGCGCCGACGGGCGTGTCACATGGATGCGGGAGATGGTCTATGGTGCCCTCGATGAATCGGGACGCCCTTGCCAGCTGAGAGGCGTGCTCATCGACATCGGCATCCGGAAGCGTGCGGAGCGCCGCCTCGCGGCGCAGTTCGTGGTCACGCAAACGCTCGCCGAGTCGCGCGACATGTCCGAGGCGGCACCGCGCATTCTTCGCGGTCTCTGCGACAGTCTCGGCTGGGATGTGGGCATTCACTGGGCGCTCGATCCTCAAGCGCAGATGCTCCGGTGCGCGGACGTTCACGTCGTCCGCGACGAGGATCGTGAATTCGCCGAGTCGAATCGCGCGTTCGTATTCGAGCGCGGCATAGGGCTGGCGGGCAAGACGTGGGCGGCCGCTGCCCCCGTTTGGATTGCGGACGTCGCGCAGGAGCATGGTCTCGTTCGCACCGATCTCTTCGCGCGCTGGGATATCCATGCGTGTCTCGCGTTCCCGCTCATCGACGCGAGTCGCGTCGTCGGCGTCATGGAGTTCTTCAGCGGCGACATTCGGTATCCCGACGACGAGCTGGTGCAGATGGCGCAGAGCATCGGCAGTCAGGCGGGGCAGTTCCTCGAGCGCCGGCGCGCGGAGGACGCGATGCGAGAAAGCGAGGCGCGCACGCGTGCCATCATCGACAGCGCGATCGACTGCGTGATCTCCTTCGATGCATCGGGGCGCATCACGGACTGGAACCCGGCCGCGGAGCGGACGTTCGGGTGGCCGGCGTCGCGGGCGGTGGGCGAGGAGATGGCCGCACTGATCCTCCCCCCGTCACCACGGGAAATCTTCCGCGCCGCACTGCGAGAGCATCTCGAGACGGGAGAGACTCGCTTTTTGGGCCGACGTATCGAGCTGCGGGGCTTACGCTCAGACGGGACCGAGTTTCCAGTCGAGCTCACGATCACACGGGTGCCAGCGGCTGGGCCGCCATGCTTCACTGGGTACTGGCGGGACATCTCCGACCGGAAGCGCGCCGAGGAGATGCAGCGATTCCTCATGGAGGCGAGCCGGGTGCTGGCGTCGACGCTCGACGGCGACCAGGCACTCACCGAGCTCACGCGTCTCGTCGTCCCCACGCTCGCCGACTGGTGTGTGGTGGACGTGATCGATGAATCCGATCCGGAGACGCTGCAGCGCATCGCCGTGGCGCATGCGGACCGCGCAAAGGCCGAGCGCGTGAAGCAGCTCAGCGCACGCCATCCCATTTCGCTCGATGCTCCATCGGGACCGGGTCACGTCGCCCGCACCGGCGAGGCAGAGCTCGTTCCGCTGGTGACCCCCGAGGTTGGCAACCGCGAAGCGCTTAACGAGGAGCGGGCGCGATCGATGGAGGGCATCACGCCGGTCTCGTACGTTTCGGTTCCCATCGAGGCTCGTGACCGCATGCTCGGCGTGCTGACGCTCGTGAGCGCCGAATCGCGACGGCGCTACGGCGAGCAGGAGCTTGCGCTCGCGCAGGAGGTGGCACGGCGCGCAGCGATGGCGGTGGACAATGCTCGGCTCTACGAGACGGCGCTCATCGCGAGCCGCGCGAAGAGCGATTTCCTCGCCGTGATGTCGCACGAGCTGCGCACGCCGCTCAACGCCATCATCGGATATGCCGAGCTACTCCTGATGGGCGTTCCGAGCGCGATTCCCCCACAGACGCATGGTCACGTGCAGCGCATTCGCACCGCGTCGCGGCACCTGCTCGAGATCGTCGAGGAGATTCTGACCTTTTCGCGGATGGAAGCCGGTCGCGAGGCGGTGGTTCGCGCGCCCGCCGATGCGGTCGCGCTCGTGCGCGACACGATCGTGCTGATCGAGCCCATGGCCAGGGACAAGGGACTCGATTTCGTGACGCGCGTTCCGAACCACGCCATCGCCATGGAGACCGACGCGGGCAAGATCCGGCAGATTCTACTCAATCTTCTCTCCAACGCGGTGAAGTTCACCGAGCACGGCCATGTCGAGCTCACATTGACGGAGCGCGATGGCGGGATCGTGCTCGTCGTCGAGGACACCGGCATCGGCATCGCCAGAGAGAACATCGATCGCGTGTTCGAGCCCTTCTGGCAGGTACAGCAGTCGGCCACTCGTCAGGCGGGCGGCACTGGCCTTGGGCTGAGCGTCGCGAGGCGGTTGGCGCGCCTGCTCGGAGGTGATCTTGCCGTCGAGAGCACCCCCGGCGAAGGCACGCGCTTCACGGTGACGCTGCCGCTGCGCGCTCCCGTTACCGAGACGGCGCGCGCGCCACAGGACGGCCGCCGCATGGCCGATCGCGAGGCCCGGCGGGCGAGTTAAGCTGCCGCTCGACGTCAGTTCGGCTGGGATTCATGGTTCGGCCGGCGAAGCACCTGGCGCGGGAGCAGTCGAACACGGATCACACGGATTGCCCCAAAACAAACCGGATTCACTCCTGGCGCATTAGCGACCTCTCCCGCGCGACAGCAACGAAATCCTTGTGTTTGCGTAAACGAGGCTGTGTCGGTCGAAGTGGATCAGGTCGTTTCCGATAATCTGTGTCATCCGTTTTCAACTGCTCCTGGCGCGTTCCGGTCCTCCATGACGTGGCCGCTCGCGGCCTAGACGTGTGGGTCGCCTCCGGCCGAATGAATGTCCAGATGTGACTACCGCATGGCCGCCAGGCCACCAGTTCCAGCGTCCCGCCAACTGCAACAGCGCGGGACCAATCGCCATGCGAACCACCGTCGCATCGATCAACACCGCCACGGTGAGCGCGAAGCCGAGCATCTGGATGAGCAGGACGTCGCCGAGCATGAATGCACCGAAAACCACGATCATGATCGCGGCAGCGCTCGTGATCACTCCGCCGGTACGCGCCACGCCTTCCACGATCGCGTCGGCGTCGCTCGCTCCCGCCCGGCGCGCCTCCCCCACCCGGGAGACGAGGAAGAGCTCGTAGTCCATGCTGAGGCCAAAGACCACGCAGAAGACCAGCACCGGAATCATGGGAAACGTGCCGCCGGGAGGCGTCGTGTGACCCAGGAGATGGACACCAATGCCATCGCCAAACACGAGCACCATCGCCCCGAAGGCCGCTCCCACCGACAGGAGATTGAGCACGACGGCCTTGAGCGGGATCAGGAGTGAGCGAAGCGCCACGCCAAGCACCAGCAAGGTCGCGGCGATGACTACCGATGCCAGCGTCGCGAAACGCCCCGTCAACGCGGCACGATAGTCGGCGTTGAACGCCGGAATGCCACCGATGAGCATTCGCGCACCGGGCTGGCCACTGAGGTTCTCGGCGCCTCGGTGGCGCAGTCGAGTGACGAGGTCGGCGAGCTGATTGGGCGAGGCGGAATTCGTCGGTACTAGCTCGAGCACCGTGGCTTCGCCATCGCGAGAGACGAACGTCGCTTTCACATCGTCCGGCAGCATCGCAGCCATCATCGGGCCCGGAATGGCGCCGGGCGCGATCGTCGGAAGCGAACGCACGCGTGCCACTTCGGGCTCGCGCAGAAGGGCGGCGGTCATGGTCGACACCGCTCGCCACCCCGAATGGTCCAATACGGACGCAGCCGGCATCTCGAGCACGATCCGCACGTTCTGCACAATGCTTCCACGCTCCATTCGCTGCAGCTCTCGCACCGCGCGTGCGGATTCCACGTTGCGAGGGAGCCAATCGCCTCGGGGAAGGCGGGTGTCGAGCCGCGTTGCCTGCCACGCCAACGCGCAAACCGGTAGTGCGCCAAGTGCGAGGACGATCCGCGGATGTGAGACGGCGACGCGGGCCCATCGGGCCCACCAGGTTCCACCGTCGGCCGCGGCAAGTCGTCCGACGCGCCCCAATTCGAGGCGCGCTCCGCATATGGCGAGCGCCGCGGGTACGAGCGTTATCGCGATCAGGGCCGAGATCGTTGTCACGAGCAATCCGCCCACCGCGATGGCGCGGATCTCGTCGAGCGGTACGAGCAGCAGGGCCGCGAATCCGATCGCGACGGTACTCGCCGAGAGGATGACGGTCGGACCGGCCTTTATCGCGGACAGTGTCGCCGCGTGATGCACCGAGCTGCCGCACGCGCGCGCTCCGCGAAAACGACTCACGGTGAGCAACGCGTAGTCGATGCCGAGTCCGATTCCCAGCATCGAGACGACATTCTGAAGAACGATCGAGAGCGGCCACCATACCGATACCACGGCGACCACGCCTAACGTTGCGGCGACCGCGACCGCCGCCGAGAAAATGGGCACCAAGGCTGCCGCGAGTGCTCCGAAGGCCACGAGCAGCACGAAGAGCGTGAGCGGCAACGCGCGCCACTCGGCACGCTGGGCCGCGTTCGCACTGGCCTCGCGCAAGTCCGCGTTCAGGGCGATCTCGCCGGTCCACTGCGCCGTCGCCTCGGGATACCGCGTTCGCATGGCGCGCTGGATGCTCGCCGAGGCCTCCCGCAGCTGCGGCAACATGCGCTCGGGCCGATCCGTCCGCCGGTCAAGCCCGGCGACGACGAGCGTACCGACACCAGATGCTCCGACGAACAGCGAATCTCTGTCGTCGAGATAGGAGAAGGTGCGTGTGACATGCGGGTGATCGGCGAGAGCACGCACGGCACTTTCGAGCACTCGCCGGCCCTGCGGTGTGTCGGGTGATGGCACCCCGCCTAACACGAGCACAGCCCACCGCGCGAATGGTGAGTCGAAGCGATCCGAGAGTATCTCTTCCACCATCGCGGACTCGCTCCCGGTAACTCGGGCGGCGACCGTCAGCCGATCCTCGATGGTGGTCGCAAGGGGGGCGAGCGCTGCGACCACGAGCAGCCATCCGGCCACCACGTACCAGCGCCCACGTACGACGCCGGCCGCCAGTCGCTCAAACCCAGCCATCTTTCCAGAGCGAGCAGTCGCGGCACGCAGGCAACGTCTCATACGCGCGCCGGTGAACGGCCGCGCGAATCTCGCGCATTCGCTCGCCGTTCCAGATGTCCGCGATAGTCTGGTCGCGCACGTTGCCGAGGATCTCCTTTCGTGCCCAGTCGTGCGTGCAGAGAAGGACGCTTCCGTCGTGAAGGATGTCCGTGGTCGCGAACGGCGCCGGGCAGTGGCCTAGCCACGCCCGTGCGATGCGACGACCGACGCGATGAGTCAACGGCACCTGCTCACGGGTGAGGCGAAGGCGATCGTCGAACTCGGGAAGCGCGCCGACCCGGTTGTTCGCGGTGTAGATGAACACGGGAACGCCACGCGCTCGCCACCGCGCCGCGAACCTCCGCACTTCGTTGGCGTTGTCCCGAAGCTTCACCATCCGCACGAACACGCTCGTCCGCGGGAGCTGCGCATCGATCACGCGTTCCACGCCGGCAATGACCTCATCGAAATCGAGCCCGATACGGATGCGCTCGTACGTCGCCTTGCTGACGGCATCGAGGCTGATATCGAGCACATCCAGCTCGACCTCCCGGATCCGGTCGATCGCCTCGGCGGTGAGAAATGCTCCGTTGGTGACGAGCTCCACTTCGACGCGGCCACGCGTGACCTGCTTGAAGCGTGCGATTCGCTCGAAAAGCTTCTTGTCGAGGAAGGGCTCGTTCTGGAGCATCGGCACGAAGGTGTGAGCCTCCGGTCGCTCGGCGATCTCGGCGATGATCTTCTCGAACAGCGCGTCGTCCATGCGACCGCGTGGAAACTCCTTCTTGAACAGCGGATACGGACACATGATGCACGACGCGTTGCAGGCGTTGATCGTCTGCAGCTGGATCAGGGCGGGGAAGGGCTGCGCCGCCATATCGTGCGAGGGCGAGTAGCTCCGATTTGCGGCACGCAGCGCACGATAGAAGCGCATCTGGTAACCGAGGCGGGTCATTTTCGCGGCCATCAGTGCCTCACGCGAGTGCGGTTTCGAAATGAAGTGGACGATCATCCAACGCCGGACCGCTCCATTCCCCACAGGGCATTGTGGCGTAGGCATGAATGACCGTGGGCGTCGCGAGGAGGCCGCGAAGGCCAGTCGCGAGGCGCTCCCGAGAATCGAGCGCCACGTTGAGGAAAACCCGATCGGATCCGCGCATATCCCCGTAGGCTGCCAGCACGAGCGCGCGGAAGACGTCCGCGCGGTCGCTCGGCACACAGAGATGGACGGCGGTAGCATGGTGAAGCGGTGCGCCGATCTCTGGTGGCGCCGTCGCGCCGACGAACGGTGCGAGGACGGTCATCGCACCGCGGAGCATCGACAGAGTCGATGAGTAGCGAAGCACACGAAGCGTTTTCAGCTGGCGCTGGTCCCACATGCCGACGAAACCGAGAAGTCGTCCCTGCCGGTCGCGCGCGAGGAAGTAATCGTCGATCTCGAGTCCAGGCGCCGCGTCGATCCAGCGCGCGAGCCCGGCGGCGTCAAACGCCCCCGAGAACTGTCGGGACGGCGCGACCACCGCCCAGAGGTCGGCCATCTCCTCGAGGTCTCGATAGGTGGCTCGCTCGACGCGAAGGTCGGGAGCCTGGGATGGGTCGCGTCGCCACAGCAGCGGTATCGCGAAGGCGTGCAGCGTCGCGAAGCGCTGGAGGCGAGGAAGTCCGCGAGGGCCAGCGGCGCGACGCTCCATCGCTGTGTTCCCTGCCAGAACGGTGAGCAGAACCGGCGTCGAGTTTCCAGCGGTCTCGCGCGCGGTGTCGCTCACAAATCGCTCGAGGGCGTCGGCGGTGCGGGTGTCGCGATGGTCGGGATGCACTTTGAGATCTCCCGCATACACGATTGTCACCGGCCGACCGTGCACCCACGCCCGTCGCTCGGCGGTTGCAACGCACGCAACAGGTCGGGCGGACGGACCATCCACGACAGCGACCGCCCATCGGTCTCCCTCGAGACGGTTCAACGCAAAGAAATCGGGCGCCCGATCGATCCGCAGGGAAAGATCGCCCTCCATCGGGCACGCGGCTGCCAGCTCGATGAGTGCCGTGTTGTCCTCCGCGGTCGCACGCCTCACGAGGCCGACTGCGCGCGCGGCTGCGGTGGCGATCACGCGGCACCCCACACGTCGCAGACGACAGCGCGGTGCTGGACGAGGCTGCGATCCCGCCGAATGAGACGCTCCCCATATCCAGGGCGCTCGACGATCAGGTGTCGCCACCGCTCGGGCACGACCGTCCATCCCACGAAGTTTCTGAATACGACGCGCGCTCCGGGGCTCGCGGTCCGCGCGACCTCGCCGAACAGCGCGTCGAGCCCCGGTCCATCGAGCCATTCACCGATGTTCGAGAGCGCAAAGCCGTCGATCGACCGAGCACGACAGGAGCGGAGATATTCCGTCATCGAGCCGTCGATGAGCGTGAGTGTCCGCCTAGGATCGCCTGCCCGCTCCAGGCCCCGGGGGGTGAGGTACGGCGGGACCCCCAGCGGCTCATGCACGGGGTAGCGCCCCGTCAGCATCTCGTGAAGGAAGTAATTGTCGCGCGTCGCCACCTCGGTGAGCGTCCGCTCGGCAAGGCGTCGAAAGTGGCGCGCGAAGCTGGGATTCTCGACGTGCGCGAAAAACGACGCGTGATAGGCATGCGAGAACGTCCACCGGTTGAGCAGGAGGGAGAAGAATGCCCGCCAACGCCATCCCGCCCACGTACGCGCGAAGATCTCGCGCTGCTGATCGAGGGTTTCGGCGTTGAGCATGGCCTCGACGCCGCGGGAGCGAACGACAGCGCGAGCTAGAAGCCACGCCACGAGGGCGATGAAGCGCTCGCTCTTCCCTGCGCGCAGGACGCCGCGCTCGATGGCCGTCGGGTGGCTGTCCCAGTACGCATGAGCTTCTCCGGTAAGCAGCGGTGCCAGAACGCCGTACATGCGGAGTCGACGACGCGTGGACATCGGCTGGGCGCCAAGAAAGGCGATGGCCTCGGCACGGTCGAGAGCGCGCACCGCTGCGCACTTGAGCTCGACCAGATGATTCTGCGCGCGCGACAAATCCACGCCGACGATGTGCCGAGCTCCTGCGGCGAGAAGCGACAGCGCCGTGCAGCCGCCGGAGCTCACCACGACGATCGTACCGCCAAGGGCGGGCGCGAGTGCCTGCATCTCGATGCAGGGGTCCTCGCGCACCTGCGCGAACATGAGCGGACCGTCGGTCGCATCGGCGAGCGCGGTACGCTCGAGCGGGCGTGCGACCGCCGGTTCCGCGCGGCGCGCGAGCTCCATGGCAGCGGTCGTCATGCCGCGCGCGCGAAGCCGTACTCGGCGCACAGCTCCGCATAGATGGTCTCGTCCGCTTCCGCGAACTCCCGCATCGTGCGCGCGACGAGCTCTCTCCCCCGCACCTTCTCCTGCTCCTCGAGCCACGTCTTCACCCACGACAGGTGCTCGCGCTCCTCGTCCAGCAACCGCCTCAGCGTGGCGCAGATCACCGGGTGCGTACCGGGACGGCGCAGGTGCAGGGTGAAGTGCCGAAAGACACGGCGTTCGAACACCTGGGTGAGCGCCAGAACATGGAAGAGCGATACCGGAGCGCGAAGCGCGCGCGCGTACCGGGCCTGGTACGTGTCCCGGACCGGACGCGGGTTCCCGCCGAGTGCGATCATGGTCTCGGTCCAGCACTGTGCATGCACGACCTCCTCCGCCGCGTGTCGCGTGAGTGCGAGCACGAGCCGCGGATCGCGTGCACGGCGCGCGATCTGGCCGAGGATGAGCCCACCGTGCAGCTCCGATGCGCGGTAGAAGTTCAGCAGGTCGATCTCACGTCGAGTGTCGAGCATGTGTGCGCTCCGGTCACAGCGTGGTCTTGAGGTAATCGACGAGACGGCGTCCGCAGAGGCGCTCGATGCGCTCAGCGAACGTCCGGATGGCAATCGGATCGCCGGGCATTGCGACGGGCACGTCACCGACGGCCTCCTCTCCATAGTGACGGAAGCTCACCGCGGCGCTCAGCACGCGATCAGTGAGTCGCGGGTCGTGGGCAAGCCGCTTCGCGATGAGGTCGGACGCGCTCTGGGCATGTCGCACCTCATCGGCGGCGATGTAGCGCAGGAGCCCAGCGAGCACCGGCTCGTCCGCGCGTTCGGCGAGACGGCGGAAGAAGTACGCAGCGAGATGCTCGCTCAGCATGAACTCGACGAGATGCTCGATTACCTCGTTCGGAGCGAAGTCGCGCGCGATCGCCGCACGGCGCAGCTCGACGAGCTCCTCATCGGTGATCATGGGCTCGAAGCGGACGATGTCGAGGTACATGCGAAGGGCGTGGAAATGCTTGAAGCCTTCGTACATCTCGAGCCCCACCGCCGCGCATCCGTCGACGTCATCCCAGAGGATGCGGAGGAATCGGGCAAGGTTCACCGGATGAAACGACTCGATGAGCGCGGCGTCGCGAAGAGCGCCAAGAATGTCGGGCTGGGCGAGCGCGCGAGAGCGATCGACGGCGTGCCAGGGGATGTCGCGATCGATCGACCACCCCCCACGTTCGGCGGCTGACGCGAATCGCGCGTACAGACGGGGACGAATGAGGGCCGACGTACTCATGACTCCGTCTCGGCGAATGTGCCGTCGGGGGCTGGCCAGCCCTCACTCTCGACACCATGGGCAACAAGAAATGCGAGCAGCCAGCGCTCGAGCCCGAACGCCACGCATCCGCTGGAGGCCGGCTCGCCGCTCTCGAGCGTGATGCCGAAGGCCTCCCCGAAGAATTGCTCGTGATTGTTGAACGACGCCGCGGCCGTGCTGCGCTCCGGCCCAAGGGGCAGGGCAAGCTCGTGTTTCAGTCCCTTGACGCGTTGCACGATCGCCTTTCCTCGAGCGGTCGGCGCGAAGAACGGATCGGTGGCAACCAGAAAGCCGGCGTCGAGGTCGAGACGCGCTGCCAGCGATCCGGCGAAACGCATCCATCGCTGGCGGAAGTCCTCTATTTCGCTCGCGGTGCCGACGCAAACGATCTCGCGCATCGTGAACGCCCACTGGCGCTCGAGCGCGGACAGGCGTTCGCCTTCGTGACGCCAGCACGTGCCGACGAGCGTCACCGACTGCATCGTCGTCAGGCGCTGGCCAGCGAGGCGCTCGAACACGTGGTAGCAGAGGGCGGGAGGCAGCGCGACATCAGTGCAGGTGGCCGCAGCCCTCGCAGCGAGAACAGGCTCGACATCGGTGGCGATCCGCTCGAGCGTCATCTCGTCGTCGGGCAGGTGAGAGGCGGCGGTCAGCCAGAATGGGAACGACGAGAAGTACTCCGCCCGCTCGAGTGTTCGCATGGCGAGCGCCGGCGGGGGCGCCCACTCGTCGTGAGCTTCGCGCTGCACCAGCTGTGTGATGTCGCGCTCCAGACGGCGCAGGAGCGCCAGCGCTCCGCCGCGCAGCCCGACGACGCCGGGTGCGACGTCCCACAGCTCGCCGCGAGCCCGGAGGGCCGAGACGACGGTTTCAGGCGTGCGCATGGGTTTCCTCTCGCACGAACATCCGCGCGATCCGCCCGACCGTGGCGAAGTTGTCCATTCGGATGTGCTCGTCAGGCACGATCTGGCCGGTGTTGACCTCCGTCCATGCGATGAGCTCGAGGATGCCGAGCGAGTCGATCACGCCTCGCGCGAAAAGCGGCGTGTCCGCGGTGATGACGATATTCTTCGCCGCGAAGCGACTGTTCAGCCACGTCAGCATCGCGCGCTCGAAACGCGCGCGCGCATTCACGCCGCCTCCGGGAGCGTGGCGCTCCAGTTCGAGGCGAGCAGCCATTCGAGCATCCGATCCCAGTACGTGATCACCGCTGGCGCCGCGGCGCCGAGGATGGCGCGCGCCTGCGACGTGTCGAAGTGCTTGGGCAGGGCGAGCTGCGGGATGAAGTGCGAGAGCGATCGGGTGATCCGCTTGAGCCTCGCGTCCCCGACGAGATCGACCGACCGCTCAAAGAGCTCGTAGGTGCGAAGATCGGAGAGGGCTGGGCGTGCGACGAACCGCCGACGCCAGCTCGTCTCGCGCGACCAGACCGCGTACGTGCGGTCGAGCAACGCCCCGAGGGGCAGGGCACCCTCGCCGGCGCAGAGGTGAAAAGTCCGACCCGCGCTCCCGTCGGCCAGTGCCAAGTGAGCGATCGCGTCCGCCACCCAATCTGCGGGAATGACGTCAACTGGCGTGTCTTCCGTACCGGGCATCATCGACGCGAGGCCGGCATGGTACAGTCGCAGTGCGCGGTGTACCGCATTCACCTGTGTCACCGTCCCGCGCACGTCGTCACACACGACGGTGCTCGGCCGAGCGATCACATACTCCAGATCGCTCGAGCGGACGATGACCTCTGCCTCGTACTTCGACTGCTCGTAGGCGTTGACCCAGCCTGCATCGCCCGGGTCATCGCCTTCGGTAACAAGACCCGTTCGACGTCCCGCGGCGAATGCCGTGCTCACGTACAGCAGTCGGACGTCGGGAAATGAATACGCCAGCTCGACGACATTGCGCGTTCCTTCGGTGTTCACGCTCCGTGATTCGGCGAGCGACCGCGAAAAGACGATGTCCGCTGCGCTGTGTACGAGGACCGAAGGTGAGCCGAGTGCGCGCGCGATGGTCCGAAGATCCAGTCCAAGTCCTGGCGCGGTGATGTCTGCCCGGACGGCCGTGACACGAGAGGCGGCGGCGCCCATCCGCGTCGCGATCGACTGCCAGCGAACGGGATCGCGAACGAGAGCGACGATCGGCGCGTCGGTGCGACGCAAAAGCGACGCGACCACGCGTCGGCCGATGAGGCCGGTAGCTCCGGTGACCAGTATCGATCGACTGGCGGGCATGTCAGGCCTCCACCGCGAGCGCGGTCCAGTGGGCGCCGTATCCGTACGAGAACAGCAGCAGACGGTCGCCCGGCGTGATGGCACCGGCGCTCAGCGCGTCGTGCAGGTTGATGAAGTTGTCGCCGGCGAGCGTGTGACCGTCGCGCGCAATGTTGTCGGCCCAGAGACGAGCGCGCGGCAGTGCGACGAGACCCATCAGGATCTCCCAGCTGCGGCGGCTCACGTTATGGGGAATCACCCAGTCGACGTCTTCACTCGACCAGCCGGCATCGCGCACCGTCTCGGCTATGACGTGCCGCGCGGTCGGGAAATACGAGGCGACGATCTCGTCGCGCATGGTATCGGCATTCCAGTAGTAGCCCTTGGTCACTGTGCGCGCGCCGACGATCCGGTTCCGCGGATTGTCGCGCTCGACGAGCACGGCGCAGCCGGCGTCGGCGGTACAGTTGAAGAGCGCCTCACGTCCAGCGAGCGGCGGATACATGTCGGCGGCGACGCAGAGGGCGCGCTCGATCCCCTCAGCGAGGCAGAGCGCGCGAGCGACGCGGACAGCCCCGAAAAGCGTCGTGCACGCGAGCTGGTCGACCGCCAGCACCGCGGCGCGCTCGAGGCCGAGATCGTACTGCAAGCGCGTCGAGGGATAGCGGAACCGCGCCGACGAGATGATGTCATCCGCGGCGCCGGTGAGTGTGCGCGCGGGAGCGAAGGCCAGACCTCCGGGCGCTCCACCGTACACGATCAGCCCGATGCTGTCGCGGTCGATGCCGGCTTCCTCGAGCAGCCGAGTGCTCGCGGCGAGGGCGAGGGAATACGAGGACTCCTCGCACGCGACCCGAACCTGATCGAATCCAAGGGACTCGAGCGTCTCGGCGGTCGACTCGAGCAGCCCAGTGGCGGCCAGCTCGCGAACAGACCGCGTTCCAGCGGGGAACTCGTACCGGATCGCGCCAATCGACGTCATCGACCTCTCCAGGTCTGCGTGGGAGCCAATGTGCGACCGGCTCATCCGGCAACCCATCCGCAGACCTACGTAGTCACGGGACGGGGATGACGTAGAAGGACAGGTAGACAACGGGGCACCCTCGTCTACCTTTGCTTGAACCTCCCGAACACATGCCGTGAACGTCAGCCCCGTCACGCTGTCTGGCCGATACGTTCGGCTCGAGCCACTCGCGCCCGCTCACATCGAGCCGCTGTTCGCGGCCGCGAATGATCCGGAGCTGTGGCGATGGACGCTTACGCACATTGGGTCCATCGAGGACATGCGCGATTACGTCAACGCCGCGCTGGAGGGTCAGCGGGCGGGGACGGCGCTTCCGTTCGCGACGATCGATGCGTCGACGGGCGAGGTCATTGGCAGCACCCGATTCGGCAACATCGACATGCCGAACCGGCGCGTGGAGATCGGCTGGACCTGGCTGTGCCGCGACCGTCAGCGCACGGGATGCAACACGGAGGCAAAATACTTGATGCTGACCCACGCGTTCGACGTGCTGGGCTGCATCCGCGTGGAGCTCAAGACCGACGCCCTCAACGCGAAGTCGCGCGCGGCGATTCTCCGAATCGGCGCGGTAGAGGAGGGAATCCTGCGCGCGCACATGGTTACGGCGTCGGGCAGGATACGCGACTCCGTGATGTACAGCATTCTGAGCCGGGAGTGGCCGGACGTGCGGGCGAGGCTGGAGGAGAAGCTTCGAGGTGCGCGAGGTGCTCGCGGTGAAAGGCAGTCCCCTTGAGCACGTCGAGCACCTCGAGCACCTTGGCGCTTACGACCTCTCCCTCGCCGCCGCCCTCCATGGTTGCGCGTCGAGCGAGTGGCGGAACTGCTCGCGCAGCACGGGGTGGCGGCGCAACAGGTAAAACCCCATTGCCCCGGCCGCGATGAGGTTCCCCACCATGACCTGCCACCACGCCAACCCACCGAGCGGCGTCACCTGGGAGAGCACCGCGACGAACGCGTAGAAGCCGACCTCGAACGCCACGAAGAGGATCACGAATCCCATGAGAACCGACGGCTCATCGCCGGCGAGACGCACCATTGCTGCCGCGACGATGCCGACCGTGATGAAGGCGGCGTAGTGAAACAGCGTATACGCGAGAACGTGAATAATGGGGCTCTCCGCATCGGGCACTGCGCCGAGAACGCTGAACACTGCTCGGCCGAGCGTGCTCGGCGTGAACAACGCTTGTCCCGCTACGAGATCCACCACGAAGAACCAGACTGCGATCGCGGTCGCGCCGATGACACCGGCAATGACGCCTTCGCGGAACACCGGGTGCGGCGCATGTCGTGCCTCGCGCCAGACGTTGCGCACGGCATCGGGCCGTCGCATCGCGGCGAGCACAAGGAGCAGCAGGAAGAGCGCCGCCGGCACGAGGATTCCCGGCTCGCCGCTCACGCGCTGCGTAATGGCCGCCGGCACCATCAGCAGAGCGAGCAGCGTTGCGGCAACGGCGGACGTCGCCGGGATGAGCAGGCCGATCGCGCCGATCACTTCGACGACCGCGACGACGATGCGGATCCACTCGGGAAATCCGCGCATCGCGGCGGCTTGCAGGATCAGTGGTTCGGCGCCCACGAGCTTGGGAACGCCCGCGGCCAGAAAGACCCCCGCGAGCAGGACACTGAGGATCGTCGCGGCGAGCGCGATGGATGCGCGCGGTCTCTCCATCGTCCACCTCCGTCTCGCCATCGCGGCACCTGCTGCGACGGACGTCGCATTCGCGCGGTGGCTCCAGAAGGGCTACGCGTTCAACATAGACGGGACGAGGAGTCAGTCAAGCAAGACGAGCACCAGGATGGCGCTTCACGGCGCGTCAGGCGTGGAGTGTCGACCCCGCTCGTCGGCGTGCACGGGGAACCGCTCCGGACGTTCCCTGGTGACCCACGCATACTGCTCGGGATGATGGTAGATGAGGCAGAGCAGCATGCGTACGAGCTCCTCTGAGACCGGAACACGGCTCTGATCGATGAGCTCCCTCAATTGGGCGTCAGGGAACCGAACGCTGTAATCCCGGGCGCTCGGCCCGCGCAAACGTATTTCGTCGGTATCGAAGAGGGGCGAAATGCGCAGCCGGCCCTCGGCGCAGCGCAATTCGCCGGTGTTGTACAGGCCTGTCAGCGTCTCCAGGATCGCTTCGTCGCGTGCGTCGCCTCTCATGCGTTGAGTATTCGCGCCTCCGACGGGCCCCCGCGGGCGTAGCATCGACGACGCGCGCCGACAATTCTGAAAGAGCGGGATAGATTCACCATGTCATCCCTTTTCGCATAATCAGCGCCTGCGCCGCGGAGCTTGCAGAAATTTCACGAATGCAACCGCCTACCGCGTGCTGGTCCCCTGGCATCGCCTGGTCGACCCGGCCGAAGATCATCGAGCGACTTTGCCTGCTCTCCGCGTTTCGGAAGTAGATTGCCGGGGAAGCCTGGCGCTGGCGTGGCGCGGACACCGTCAGCATCGTTAACTACCTTCGATCGCCGCAGTACGCAGTCGCGCAGCGACGCGACGTCGTCGTCGCACAGACACTGTCCGCCGATGCAGGGGGACGAGATGGGCTACGCCGAGTATACCGATCCCGACGGCCGATCGTGGCGCGTCTGGCAGACGCGGCCCTTGCTGGCCGAGGTTCTTTCGATCCTCCCACCGGATTGGAAGGACGGCTGGCTCACCTTCGAGTCGAGCGGTGAGAAGCTGCGGCTCGCCCCAGTTCCGCCGGGGTGGGATCGGTTCTCGCCGGAACGGCTCGAGCTCCTGCGGCGAATGGCCGAGCCCACCCCGGCGGCTGCGAACACTCATCACGCGGATGCGGTCCGAAGCCTGGGCGCCATTTACCGTACGGGCCGCCTCCCGTGTACGGCCATGACGGTGCATATCGGCGTGGATCCGCGCACCGATGTCGTGCGGATGCATACCGACGGGGAGACGGGCTACACCGTCGTCTTTCCGGAAGCGGCGCTGCTCGAGATGGTCAAGCACAGCCAGATGCCCGCCACCGAGACCCTGCTGCGCATGTGGCTCTGCACGATCTATTTCGACCCGCAATCGTACTCGTGGGCGCGGAAGCTGTAGCCTGTTGGGGGAGAATGCAGATCGCCTAACGCCGACTC
>DATFBS010000045.1:0-34169 GCA_035253695.1 Gemmatimonadaceae bacterium | reverse complement strand
CTCACTCTTCGAGCGCGGGTTGCTCTACGAGCAGATCGGCAACCGCCGTCAGGCGCTCGCGGCCTACGAGCAATACCTCGATCTCATGCGCGATGCGGACGCGGCGCTCGAGCCACAGCGCCGTGCGGCGAGGGCGCGTGTGCAGGCGCTGCGGGATGCGCCGGGGACGACGCTGCCTCAATAAGAACTACGAACGAGGAACGAGCAAGGAGGAAGAGACCGTTTGAGCTCCGCGCCCGGAACGTCCACGCCTTTCCTCGCTCCTCGTTCCTCGTTCGCAGTTATGGTATCACCAGCCCGTATCGGGCATTGATCGCCTGCACCGCCGCGGTGGCGAGAATCGCCTGACCCTGCGCACTCGGGTGCACACCGTCGAGGCTGATGTTCGGCCCGAACGGATTGTTGGAGAACAGCACGTCATACAGGTTCAGCGATCCCTTCGGCAGATCGTACAGCGCAGCGAGCTTGAAGAACGCGTACCCGTTCTCGTTCGCCTTCGCCTCGATGTGCGCATTCATCTGCGCCATGCGCGCGTTGATGGCGCTGATGTCACTCGAGGTCAGCACGTAATCGACCTCGCCCGGGACATCCTTGCACGTCGCCGTCGTCGGCGACCGAGAAATCAGCTTGAGCACGTAGCCGGGGATGAACACGTAGTTCGAGCTGAAATAGCAGTTCAGGCTCATCGAGATGCCGAGCGCGAGCAGGTCGGGCCACTCGTTGAAGAACTCGCGCGCGCGTCGAATGCTCGGGAAGTTGGCCGCATTGTTCGGGAGACCGACGAGCACCGCGCCCGCTCCCGTCGATTTCACCGCCTCGATGATCTGGTCATAGTCCACTACCCAATCGGCGAAGGGCGTCATCGCCGAGATGCGCCCGGTGCTCGCGGGCAGCACCTCGTTAGCTGCGAGCTCGACCGACACGAAGGTCGGCGGCTGCGCGAGCATCGCCGTCACCTGCGTGTGTCCCGGCGGCAGCACACGGCTATACATCACGCCGGCCTGCGGATTGTGCGCGGCTTCGTGCTCCGGCGTCGTGTGCAGCGCGTCGCGCGCTTTCGCGCCCGAGATCGCGACGTTGTTCGTCGGCAGGATCGTGCCTTCGCGCAACGGCATGCAGACGTTCATCACCGCGCTCACCAGATCCTCGCCGAAGGCAGCGAATCCGGCGACCAGTACCATGTTCGCGGCCAGTGGCGCGACGAGCGGCGGCGAGCAGCCGGGATCCTGAATCAGCGGCATCGAGAAGGGCACGCCTACTCGCGACGCGAGCTGAGCGGGCCACGCCATGCGCTGACCGGAGGCACTGATGCCGGCCGACTGCACGCCCATGCTATTGCTGGTGCCCAGCGCCACGTAACGCGCGAAGAGCTCCTGGGGCGTCGCCTGAATCGAGAAACGCGGGGGAACGAACGGTGGTGCGGTGGGATCCGCGCACGCGGCGACGGCAAGCGTTGCGCTGACGAGCAAAACGCGGTGCTTCATGGTCGACTCCCGCCGGCGACCGGCAGCTGTGTACGTCACGCCAAACGGTGAACGGCGGCCGCGTCGCCGCATGGCCCAAAAGGAACATCTATTTACGGCCGCTGCAAGAGCCGCTATTGCCCGCCCGGCTAGCTTTCCCGGACCCTATGCGCGGCCGACCGCTCGCCTACGTCTTCCTCCTCATCGCGATCCTGATCTGGGGATTCGCGTACATCGTTACCAAGAGCGGCCTGGATGCGGTGCCGCCGATGATGTTCGCGCTGCTGCGGTACGCGGTAGCGTCGCTTCTGCTCGTTCCGCTGGCGCTCGCGCGCGGTGGACTCAAGCGGCTCCCGCAGCCGGTCCCATGGAAGACGCTCTTTCTCATGGCGCTCGCCGGTGTCGCGCTCTACTACGTTCTCTTCAATCTGGCTCTTGCGTACACGAGCGCCTCCCAGACGGCGCTCATCCAGAGCGCATTTCCCGCCATCGTGGCGATTCTGGCGGTGCTCTGGCTACGCGAACGCGTCACGCGACAACGCTTCGCGGGTATCGGCCTCGCGATCGTGGGCGTCGTCCTGATCGTCGCGACCCAGGACGACGCCGCCGCGCGCAATCCGATGCTCGGCAACGCACTGGCGTTCGCCTCCGTGTTGTCCTGGAGCGTCTATACCATTCTCGCCAAGCGCATCTCGAACGCCGACCCGATCGCCGTCACCGCGGCCATCTCGCTGATTGGCACCGTCATGCTCGTTCCCGCCGCCCTCCTCGAGAACGCGGACGCATCCCTCTCCGGCATCTCGCGCGATGGATGGCTCGCCATTCTCTACCTCGGCGGCCTCGCGTCCGCCGCGAGCTATCTGCTCTACAGCCGCGCACTGCGTGACATCGACGCGAGCCTCGTCGGCGCCTTCATCAACCTCAGCCCCGTCATCGGAGTGGTGAGCGGCGTGCTCGTTCTCGGCGAGCCGATCAGGACAACGGCGATCCTCGGCGGCGTGCTGGTGCTGGCCGGTGTGTGGCTGTCCTCACGCAAAAGCGCATCGACCTGACACCGATGCGGTGGCGCAACGTCGACCCAACGCCAGTCGGCGCCGTGACGCCGGTCGAGCTCTTCTTCGACATTGTCTTCGTCTTCACGCTCACGCGGCTCACGCACACGCTCGAGGAGCATCTGTCACTCGGTGCAGTGGCTCGCGTCCTTCTCATCTTTGGCGTGCTGTGGTGGATGTACGGCGGCTACGCGTGGCTCACCAATCACGTTCCGCCGCGGCGCGTCTCGCAAAAGCTGCTTCTCTTCGCGGGAATGGCGGGCTTTCTCGTCGCCGCGGTCAGCCTTCCCCACGCCTTCGACGGCACCGGCATCATCTTCGGGCTCGGCTATCTTCTCGTCATCTGTGTGCACCTGCTGCTCTTCTCGCAGTCCGACGCGCTCGCCGGCATCGTGAGACTCGCGCCATTCAACGTCGGCGCGGCGCTCCTCATCCTCGCCGCTGGCTTCGTGAGTGGAACGCGCGCGTACGCGCTCTGGATCGCCGGCTTCATTCTCATGGCGGTGATTCCATACTTCGTTCCACGTCTCTCCTGGGTCGGCTCGGCGCAGGCGTTCCACATTGCGCCCGCGCACTTTGTCGAGCGGCACGGCCTGCTGGTGATCATCGCCCTCGGCGAGTCGGTGATCGCCATCGGCGCCGGGGTAGATGTCGAGCACCTCACCGCAGGTACCGTTGGAATGATCGTGCTCGCTCTGGCGGTGCCGGGCGCGCTCTGGTGGACTTATTTCACGGACACGCCGGCGGCCGAGCACGCCCTAACGAGCGCGGATACACAACATCGCAGCCTGATGGCGACGCGCACGTACTTCTTCGCGCACATCCCGGTCCTGCTCGGCATCATCGTCGCGGCGGCGGGGATTCACGCCGCCATCGCGCATCCCGCGGAGCGTGCGCCGGGGCCCGCGGCCCTCGCACTGTCGGGTGGAATCGCCCTGTTCCTCGTCGGGATCGCCGCGTGTCGACAGACCCTCGGGATCGGCGCGCTCGCCTCACGCGTCGTGGCGGCAGCAGCCGTCCTCCTCACCACTCCTGCCGCGACGAGAGTGAACGCCGGAGCTCATGTCGTGCTGGTGCTCGGCATCCTTGTCGTTATGCTGTTCGTCGACGGGCACCGGGGGATGCGTGAGAGGAGCTAGGAGTCAGGTGTCAGGGATCAGGGATGGAAAAGGGCCGCGGCGCTTCGCGCCTGCGGCCCTCATCAGATGAGCGCGTCAGCGAAGCTGCCGCGCTTTCCTTCCCTGATCCCTGACCCCTGACTCCTAGCTCCTGCTGTTCTCAGTTTCCGTTCTTGTTGCTGCTCGGCTTCGTGTCGCTCGGGTGAATCTCCGCCTGCGCGACCTGTCCACCGCCTGGACCCCAGCCGGTCTTGCCGACACGGTCGGGCACCGTGATCAGCACCTGGGCGGCATTGTTGTCGTAATTGCTCTCGGCGAACATGTGGCAGTTGCCGCTCGAGTCGAGCGCGGGACATGGCTCGTTGCGTTTCGCCACGAACGGCGGATTGACCGTGACGCGGATCATGTAGCGTCCTGGGCCGACCGGCTCCTTCTCGTCCGTGAGCAGGAAGAACTGCCCCGTCAGCCACTTGAAGTAGGTATCGGAGTAGCCGACCGAGATGCCCTGGAACCCGTCCCTCGTGGTGGTGCCGCAGTTGCGATAGACCCACGTGCCCGGCGGCTCGTTCTCGTTATAGGGATCGACGTCGATCATGCAGAATCCGCGCTTCCGTGCCTGGATCGCTGGGCCGCTGATCTTTCCAGCGGCATCGACGGGGAAGATCTCGTACGTGGCGTAGTTGCGGAAATGGAAGTGCTGGTGGCACTCGGCGAACTCGTACAGCCCATCACCGTCGCTGAAGTCGCCATCGCGGTTCGGATCGGCGTGGTCGAGGGGATTACCGATGAAGACGTCGGCGGTGCCGATGTTGGGCGTCGCCACCGTGAATCGAAGCGTGCGATGCGTGCCGCCCTTGAAGCCGCCTTCGATCGCGGTGCACCCTGTGGGCGAGAACGTCTCCTCGTAGATCACCCACGAGTTGGCGAGCTTGTGCTGGTTGACGATCAGGTCGGGCATGCCGTCGAGGTCCTGCACGCGAGAGAGCGTTGGCGCCGACGGCGAGCTGGGCGAACGGTCGGCCGGCGAGGTGCAAGTGACGACGCTCGCCGAGGCGAGTACGACCAGTAGGGTTTTGCGCATGGTATCCTCTGTCGTGCTCAGGGTGGACTATCGAGCTGCATTAGGAGCTTAGGAGTTAGGAGTCGGGGATCAGGGATCAGGGATGGTAAGGCGCGGCAGCTTCGCTGCCGCGCTCATCTGATGAGGCGGCTGCGGCGAAGCGCGCCGCCCTTTCCATCCCTGATCCCTGACCCCTGACTCCTAACTCCTACTGCGTCGCCGTCACCGCGCCCAGCTCGTCCTGAATTTGCTTCAGCGGGCTGAAAATGAAAGTGCGATTGTCCGAGCTTCCGCCCCAGAGGATGCCGACGAGCTGGACGTTGTCCCCGCTCGTGATGCGGAAGACTGGCGAGCCGCTGTCGCCGCTGCCGACGACGACCGCGCCAGCCGGATTGCTGACGAAGGTCTGGCAGAGCTGCGCGATGCTCGTGCCCTGAACGCCGGTATGCACGCAGGTGCGCGTAACCTGACCCTGTGTCCAGCCCGTCGTCCGGCCGACTTTGTTTACGACCGTCCCGAGAGGGAAGTTGGTGGTCGAGTTGTCCTGCGAGGAGACGGTGAAGACCCCGCCAACGGTGAGCGAGCCATTGTTGGCGCCCGTCGTCTTGAGAATGTCGCCCTGGTTCGACGCCACGTTGCTCGAGTAGAGCGCGCGCGACGCGTCACTGTACCGGCACCTCTTCCCCTTGGGGCACGTGCCGCCGCGCGAGTAGTTCGGATCGGCTGCCTCTGTGGCGATGACCGTGCCGTTGACACCGCTCGACGGCTGATAGTACTGCGTGCCTTCCACGCCGCCCTGCCGATTGGTGCAGTGTGAGTTGGTAATGAACGAGCGGCCACCTGCGTGCGAGACGTTGAAGCCCATCGTGCACAGATATTGGCCGAAGTGGATCTGAATGCCGGCCTGCGTCGGGCGGAACACGTCGCGCAGCGTGGCCATCTGGTAGATGGGCTCGGTCACTTCCATCTCATAGGCCGAGCTCGGAACGCCAAGCTTGGCCAGCGCGATACGAATCCCCGGAATGGCGTTCGCGTTTTCGACGCCGAAGACGAGCTTCCCGATCTTCTCGTCGTGATCGGCGAAGACGGCGCCGGGGAGCGCCAGCACGGCGGGCGATGCGTGGTCGAACCACGCGGCGAGTCGGTCCTGGCCCCCCTGCGCCGCGAGACTGGCGTCCGGTGATGGAGCAGTGGGCGAGGCCGCATCGGCGCACGCGGAGAGAAGAGCGATGAACGCAACAATCGACACGCGCTGCACAATTTGCTTCCGGATCATGGATACCTCTCTGGTATCGCGGGGCAGGGACAGCCTGGCTTCGGCGTCGAAGCCTGTCGGGGAGGGGCCGAAACATTAGTTTGACGAGGACGCCTGTCAAGGACAGGTAAAGAACGAGGAACGAGGAACGAGGAAAAAAGGAACGAGGAAGTCGATTGGAGGTCTCCAACCGGCTTCCTCGTTCCTCCTTCCTCCTTCCTCGTTCCTCGTTCGGTGATCCTACCGCGCACCGACCCTGGCCGGGTCAGTCACAGTGCGCCGGACCGATCCTCCCGTTGTTGTAATCGTCGAGCGTGGCGGCCCACATCAGCACCTGCTGTCGCTGCGCGGACGACAACGAGCTCCAGTCCGCGGCGCCGTGCGTCGCGAGGAACAGATCGGCCTGAGTGATCGTCTGCAGAATCGCCGAGCCACTCGCACCGTTCGCAATGTTCAGCTTGGCTCCGAGCAGCTGCGCGTACAGCTTGTTGATGCCGTTCGACGCATCCCCACTCTTGTCGAGCAGGGCAACGGCGAGTGCGGCGGTCGTGACATGCACGCTCTTCGCTCCACCACTCGTGCCGAGCCACAGCGGCAGCAGCGGCGTGACCACGTCCGCTTGCGGTCCGAAGCCCGCGTGGGTCTTCCAGTATCCGATCGTCCGCGTGCACGCATCGCCAGTCGGCGGCGGCGGCGGCGCCCCGCAGCCGCTCAGACGGCCGTCGTTATACGCCGTCAGCTTGGTAACCCATTCCACAATCGCTCGACGCTGAGACTCCGAGAGCGAATCCCAATCCTGCGCGTTGTGCGTCGACAGGAAGATATCCGCCGCAATACGCACTTCGCGGATCGGACGGGGATCGCTGCCACGCGCGATGTTCAACTTGGCGACGAACAGTTGCATGTACAGCTCGCCAATGGGGTTGGTTGAGCCCGCGCGCGCGAACACGTAACGGACTGCATCGCGGCTCGGCGAAACGATCAGCGTTTTCTCCCCGTGCGCCAACCCCAGGAAGATGGAGAGGTATTGCGTCACGAGGTCCGGATCGCTGCCTTCGCCGGAATGCCTCTTCCACCACTCTGCATTCTGCGGGCAGACCGCACCACCCGGCGGCGGACAATCGCCGGTCGTAATGATGAGCGTTCCTGAAACATCCCGACTCTCGCCGCCCGGCGGTTTTGGACCACCCTCACGAAGGGGTTCGTCGATCTTGTAGATGAACGTCTGCTCGCACACCCCTTCGTTCCTGATGTCGACCATGAACGACATGCCCAGATGTCCGGCCCCCACCGGCGGGCCGATTCGCTGGTCGCGCGGGATGGCGTCCGCGGACGTGCACAGGAAGTCCGGACCGAGGGTCTTGTCGCAACCCGCGTACGCACCGTCGCGCATCCACGCATCGGCGTCCACCTCGAGCGTTCCCTGCGCCTGTGGCAGCGCGAACCCTGCGTGTGCCTCGGCGACGCGAATACCGCTCAATGCGGCGACGCCCGCGACGACGCGGTATTCGACGTTTGCCTTTGCCTCGAAGAAAACCTCGTACGGCAGGCAACGCGTCTGGTTCGCTTCGAGCGCCTCTTCTGACCTAATGGTGACGCTCGCGCCCGCCACCGGAGAGAAGCTCCCTCCGTTCTTGGCGAACACCTGCTCGATGATGACAAAGCCCGCGATTGCCGAATGGCCCGTGTTCGTGACGCACGTCTGGCCGCGCACTCCCTTCACGATCTCATCCGAGGAGAGTCGTCGCTGCGCGTCCACCTGCCAGGTGACCCAAACGGTCTGCCCGGGAAGAATCTCGACACGATCGCGCTCGGGAAGCAGGCGCATGTCGTGACCGACGTGGATCTCGCTCACGTACCGTTGCGCGGTCCAGTCGTACTCGATCCGCCGATCCCAAACGCCCTGTGCGCTTTGGGTTGCGGCAAGCGAGAATTTCCCGTTACTCCCCGCGCGAACCAGGTCGGCCGTATCGGGGGCGAGAGGTGAATCGTGGCAAGCGACTGCGAAGACTGCCGCTGCGAGGGGGACCACATATGCGTACCGCATTGTCCTTCTCCTACGAATCAGTGTCGTCGTGCGATCACTCCGTGATCTGGGGTCGTTACTCGATGGCGCCGGCGTAGGCGCGCGCGATCTCCGATTGTAGGAGCTGGTCCCCGCGCTCGAGTGCGCGTTCAGCGGCACGAATGCCAATCGTCATGCCCGCTTCGGCGTCGAAGCGGTAGTGAATGCCAGCGTACACCCGTGAATCGCACGCCTCGACGGCCATGCGATCGAGATTCTCGGCTTCGCCCGGGAACACCGCGGCCAGCACTTTCGCGCCTGCCCCGGAGAAGCACGCGTGTCCCGACGGGTACGACGGATGCGGAGGCTGTCCGATCGGCGTGGTGACCCTCGAATCGGCCTGCCAGGGTCGAATGACCCAGTAGGTGAACTTCGAATCCCAGCAGCCGATCGCCGCGTCGGCCATCGCGATGTTCATGAGCGCGAGCGTCCGCGCCGCCTGGAGATCGCCCATGCCTCGTTCGCGGATGAGGGTGGTCGCGATCTCGTTCCAGTGGCCAGGCGGCGTGTAGGTGCCAGCGCCATCGGCCCAGAATCGCGCGATCTCCATCTGGGCAGCTGTCCGCGTCTCGCCGATCTCCCGGACCTCGGCGAGCGCGTCAAGGAACCCTTGAGAGGTGAACGCCGGCGGAGGCGGCGCCCGCAACTCGCTCCCCGATTCCCACAGCCACGGCCGGACGTGGCCCCACATCGGCAGCTGTGGCGCGGTGCCGATCCAGTACCCATCGCCGTTAGGCACGGTGCCGGTCCAGATCGCATCCGATCCGTCGTGCTGCGCCCGATCGAGCAGGCTGGCGGCAATGCGCGCGCCGATCGCCTCGGCTCGCTCGATGGCGGCCATGTCGATCGACTGTCCGCGGAGCGCGCCAATATCGGCGCCGAGCTCGCGCTCGATACGCGGCCCATGAGATGGGAAGAGCGCGCTCAGTACGTGCGCGGACGCGGTGGCGATCGCGGCACGGGACGGACTGTGTGCATCCCGCAGTGAGGCGAGCGATGGGATGGCGTCCGGACGAATGCCACGAGCGGACAGTGCCGCGGCATACTGGGCGACACTCAAGTACGTGTACGCTCGACCGGCGACCGGCGGCGCCGTACGATCGATAATGACGAGCTCGCGTGCGAGGGTGTTCCAGCGCACGCTGACATCGGTGTCCTCAGGGATCGGCGCGGTGACGCCGTCGGAGCACGCCGAGAGGCCGGCCGCAGCAAGCAGAGCCGCACTCAGCAGCCGAGTTGAGCTCTTCCGAAGATGACGCGCTGTCGGTGGTGGCGCGACGCGCCCCACCAGAGTCCTGATGTCCATCGGCCCAGCCATTGGCGTGAAAGACGTCTCTCGTGCAGGAGATGGCCGTGCACGTGCGCCTTGCAGGGGATCGGCGGCGCTGTGAGCAAAAGCGTCGAGGCCGAGTGCCCTGGCTCACACCAAAGCAAGAAGGTTGCCAGCGAGAAACGTATGTAGGTAAGGAGCCGTTTTCGCGCTGGGACCGCTCTTGGGGGCGCGGTGAGGGACTTAAAGGCCGGGAGCTAGTAGTCAGGGGTCAGAGATCAGGGGGTGTGAGGGATTGGGGTTAGGAGACGTGCGCAGCTCGTCTCTCCAAACACCATTCCTGACACCCCCTGATCCCTGACCCCTGACCACTAGCTCCTGCCTTCTACTACCTCGCGACGTAGACGACAGTCGCCTCGTTGCAGTCCGTGTACGTGATTTGGGCGAAGCCCATGTTCGCATCGTTGCGCACGGCAACGCGCACGGTGCCCGCCACGAACGGGGACCACGCGAGACCCTCAGCGACCGCCGCTGCGCACTCCGCGCTGTACTGAAGCGCCTCCACGGTGCTGACGGTGAAGTGCGCCGAACGACTGCCCTGACGGTACTCCATTGATCCGTTCAGGTTGTACACGCCATCGGGAAGCGGCTGTCCATGGGTGATCGTCGAGCCCTGCGCCGCCGCGAATGTCGCCGACCAATCGACGTCGACGCCGAGGCTGGGGTATCCGTTGAGCTCCGCCGACTCGAGCCCACTCACGGTCTGCGAGAGGCCGGTCTGCGAAACGCTCACCGCCGTGAGGCCGTCGCGTCTCACGTAGCCGCTCAATTCGTCGGCGACGAAGGTGAAGCGGACGTTATCCATGGACATGTTGAACGCCATCGCCGCCGTTCCCGGAGCCGGGTCCGTCACGCGTATCACGCCGGTGAGATCGAAGGTCCCGTTCTCTTCCACAAAACGGCATGCGGGAAGCGAGAACGTGATCGTGAGGTTGTCCGGCACCTGATCCGCATCGCTGTCCGTCGGCGGATTCTGCGAGAAGACGCCGCACTCCGAACCGACGGCCTGGAACGATGGCGAGCGGACACCCTGCAGACTCAGTGAGAGGCCGCTAATGCCGCCCGGTGCGCGGCGCTGCACGGAGAACTGCGGGATTTCCAGGCCGTTCATTGCATCCTGAGCGGAGAGCTGCGTGATGCCGCTCTCGATTTCGGTCGCCATCGCCTGGCCGATCACTTCGAGCTGCTCGGGCGAGACGTCGAGGGGCGCAGTGGAGTCGCTGCACGCGACGAGAGTCAAGGCGGCGAGCGTCAGGGCGCTCGCGCGTCTGAGAGAACGGGACGAGAGAGTCATCGGGGCCTGTTGATAGGAGGGATTCGACTGCGAACTGCTGCGAGTGCGAACTGTGAGCTCGCAGTCCGCAATTCGCAGTTCGCAGTTCGCAGTTCGCAGCTGTTATTCCCTTATCAACGATCGAAGCCGTACCGGGGAAACGTGTTTGGGATCACGGCTTCGGTTACCTCCGTACAGCCCGTCGACCTTCGGTCTCGATCGCTTCGGCCCGTCCACTCCCGTTGAAGATGAATTGAATCGGCGAGAGTCCTCCGAAGCTGGTGGTCACGAAGATCTGCTTCTCGGGGTCTCGAACATCGAGCGCGAGGTCCGGCAGTACACCCCAGCGAATGCGAAGCCCCGTCTCGTCAGGCACGATCTCGATGCGGCCGAGCGCGGCGTCTTCGTAAATGCCCACGTAATCGCTCGGCGGGCGAGGCGGGGTGTGGACGGGAGGCGCCGCGCCGGCAAGCCGCGTCCGTCGCGCCTGATGTTGGGTCACGAGTGTATCGAGGCGCGCCTGACCGCGCGCGTCGGCATCCGTGCGTCCGAGGAACACGTCGTAGGCATACGCGGCGATGATGTCGGTCAGCCGCCAGCCGGGCGTGCTGTTGACCTGGGCGACGACTCCCACGCGGCGCCCCGGCAGCATCGAGAGATGCGATCGAAAGCCGGTGTACGATCCGAACCGGCTGACCATGGGCTCGCCGTCGTAGCTCCCGATGTCCCAGCCGAAGCCCCATCCGTCGCGCTGGAAGTAGGCGAACTGCGCATTCTGGCGGCCAAGGATCTCGTGTGACCGCCGAACGACCGCCGTGGGGAAGATCTGACGCCCGTCGAGCCGGCCGTCGTCCATGTGCAGGATGGTCCAGCGGGCGAGATCGGCGATCGAGGCAAGATGGCCGCCGGCGGCGTTCATCGTTAGGTCGCGCTTGAGGAACGGCTGTACCTGATAGCTTCCATCCGGCCGCGGCTGGTGCGCCTTCGCGATCCGCCGGGGCGGGATGCCTGTGACCCGGTGGTGAATGTCGCGAAGCCCAGCCGGCGCGAAGACGTGGCGATCGAGGTAGGCTTTCCACCCCTCGGGCCGTCTCTCGGCGATTGCCATGCTGGCGACGTTGTAGCCGAGATTGCTGTACGAGAGCTCGCGCGAGGGGAGCGGCTCACTGAAGGCGAGCAGGCGAACGAACTGCTCCTCCGGGAAGGCGCCGGTGTAGGCCGCCGACGTGACGAGCGGGCCGCTGTTGAGCCCGTGCGTGTGCGAGAGAAAGGAGGCGAGCGTGAGCTCGTTAGGTCGGGCGCTGGGGTGCCAGGTCGCGCGCGGCAGGATGCGAGGGATGGGAGCGCTCAGATCGATCTCGCCCGCCGCCTCGAGCAGCGCCACGCCGAACCCCGTGAACGACTTCGAGGTCGACGCCACGTACCAGAGCGTCGAGTCCGTGACCGGAATCCCTTCCTGCACGTTCGCGTGACCGAGTGCCGCGGTGTAGACAATGCGCCCGTCCGATACGACGGCGACGCCGAGTCCCGGCGTGACGCCCAGGCCGAATGCGCGGCGCACGAACCCGTCGATGCGCTGAATCCGCGGATCGGACGACTCCGCACGATCTGGCATCGTTCGACAGCCTGCGGCAACGAGCGCGACGGTGAGCGGAAGGATTGGGGCGAAGCGCATTGACGCCGTCTCGGTCCTAGGTGGGTGAGTCAATCTGGATCTGAGAGCGCAGGTGGGATTGAACGAATGAAACCTCCTACGAGAGGGAGTCCAGGTTGTCCAGGTTGTCCAGGTGATCAAGGGGAAATTCGTTTTTATCTCCTCCATCACCTGGACACCCTGGACGCCCTGGACAACCTGGACACCCTTGATCACCTCGACCCGTGTTCGCCGCACTCGAATGAGCATTCGCCGGACGTCAGACGCCGTCCGCCCAGTGGGGTACGCATCGTGCTCGCAACCGGCTTCATGCGCCGCGAGCGACTGACGGAACGCCCAGTTGTTTGGATCATGGCGACGATTCTCCTCGTCGGGCTCGTGGGCGGGCCGGGCGCACAAACGCAGGATCCGGCCGCGGACCCCGTCTCGGGACTGATCCCGCTGCCCACGGCGTTCGCCGACTCGACCTGGATCGAGATGCGGCACGTCCTGCTGCACATCGACGATCGCGGCATGATCCGCATCGAGCGACTGCGCGGTCAGGTCGTGACCGACAGCGGGACACCGGCCGTCCTCGACGACGCGCGGTCGTTCTCGATTCGTGTGACGCGAGGGACGACGCGCATGAATGGCGACGACCTCGCGTCGCTCCTCAACAGCGTCGTCTTCGCGTACGATGGCGCGCCCCTCAAGAAGCTGAAGGCGCGCATGGAGGGGAATGCGGTCGTCTTGAGCGGAACGCTTCGCAAGGGCGTCAACCTTCCCTTCTCGATCACCGCGACGCCGACTCTCGAGCCCGACGGACGCGTGCGCATGCATCCGACCCGGACACGCATCCTCGGCATCAATGGCGCCGCGCTCATGAAAGCGCTCGGCCTCCAGCTCGATGATCTGCTCGATCTCAAGAAGTCGCGGGGAGCGGCCGTCGATGGAAACGACATTCTGCTCGATCCGACACAGATCCTGCCCCCACCGGCGATCGAGGCCCGCCTCGAATCCATCCGCGTCGTCGGGGACGAGCTGGTGCAGACGTTCGTGACGACGCCGCTCGATTCGATTTTCGAGCGCTACGTGCGGCCCGATTCGACGCTGCCGAACTTCGTCTATTTCCGCGGCGGCCGCCTGCGCTTCGGCAAGCTCGAGATGATCGACACCGATCTTCACATCGTCGATGCCGACCAGGGCGACCCGTTCGATCTCTACCTCGCCAAATACAACCAGCAGCTGGTGGCAGGGACGTCGCGCAACCTCGAGACCTACGGCTTGAGGGTGACGATGCCAGACTTCGCGGACCTGGGGAGGCCGCGGGAAGTACCGGTGGCGTTGTCGCCCCGGTAGTCGAGGATGTCCAGGTCGTCCAGGTAATCGAGGGAACACCCACGATCACCTCGACAACCTGGATACCCTGGACCACCTTCTCCGCATAGCTCTTGGAGGAGACACCCGATGCCAGACACAAGAACCATCGCCGTCGTGGGCGCCACCGGCGCCCAGGGGGGCGGGCTCGTGCGCGCGATTCTGGCCGACAAGGATGGTCAGTTTGCGGCGCGGGCGCTGACGCGCCATATCGATTCCGACAAGGCCAAGGCGCTGAAGAAAGCGGGCGCCGAGGTCGTGCGGGCGGATCTGGATGACGAGGAAAGCTTGCAGAAGGCGTTCAAGGGCGCCTACGGCGCCTTCTGCGTCACCAACTTCTGGGAGCACTTCTCTCCGGAAAAAGAGTACTCCCAGGCGGGCAACATGGCCCGCGCAGCGAAAGCCGCCGGCCTGCAGCACGTGATCTGGTCGACGCTCGAAGACACGCGAAAGAAGGTGCCGCTCAGCGACGACCGCATGCCGACGCTCCAGGGGAAGTACAAGGTCCCGCACTTCGACGCGAAGGGTGAGGCCGACGAGATCTTCCGCCAGGTCGGGGTTCCCACAACGTTCCTGCTGACGTCGTTCTACTGGGAGAACCTCATCCATTTCGGCGCGGGGCCCAAGCCGGGGCCAGACGGGAAGCTGGCGCTCACGTATCCCATGGGCGACAAAAAGCTCCCCGGCATTGCCGCTGAGGACATCGGGAAAACGGCGTTGGCGATCTTCAAGCGCGGGCGGGAATACATCGGCAAGACCGTCGCGATCGCGGGGGAGCATCTGTCGGGCAAGGAGATGGCCGACAAGCTGAGCCGCGCGCTCGACAAGGAGATCACGTACAACGCCGTGCCCGCGGAAGTCTATCGCGGCTTCGGCTTTCCCGGCGCCGATGACATGGGCAACATGTTTCAGTTCAAGCGCGACTTCAACGAGGACTTCGTCGGCGTTCGCGACATCGAGTCGGCGCGCAAGCTGAACCCCGAGCTACAGACGTTCGACAAATGGCTGGAGCGGCATAAGGAAGAGATTCCGGTGGAATGACGCCGAGGTAGTCGAGGAAGTTCAGGGAATCCAGGCGATCCAGGGAACGACGACGACGCTCACCTCGATCACCTGGACAGCCTGGACTACCTCGACCACCTCGAGTGGAGAGGTTCTCGCCATGCGTACACGCTGGTGGATCTGCCTTGGACTCCTCGCATGCGGCGACGAGGTGACGTCGCCCATCCTGGAGGGACCACCGGTGGTCGGCGCCGAGCGTCGCATCACGTTCACCTCCTCGCGTGATGGGAACCTCGAGATCTACTCGATGAACATCGATGGCACCGACCAGACGCGCCTAACGTCCCACGTCGGCGCCGACCACAATGCCGACTGGTCTCCCGACGGAAGCCGTATCGCGTTCATGGGCAATCGGGACGGCGACTACGAGATCTACGTCATGAACGCCGACGGCACGGGTCTCAAGCAGCTCACGTTCAATCGGGCTCACGACGGCTTTCCGCACTGGTCGCCGGATGGCCTCAAGATCCTTTTCACGTCGCTGCGCGACGCGGACTTCGAGGTCTACATCATGAGCGCATTCGGCGGCGAGGAGCGACGCATGACGACGAGCCGCCTCGATGACGTCGGCGGCGCGTGGTCGCCCGACGGAGCCAGGATCGCGTTCTCGTCGGGTCGCGATGGCAACCTCGAAGTCTATCTGATGAACGCGGACGGCACGAACCTCCGCCGCCTCACCAATCACGAAGCTCAGGATGGCGGCAAGATCGCGTGGTCACCCGATGGCACCCGCCTGGCGTTCGGATCCTATCGCGACGGGAACAGCGAGATCTATGTGATGAACATCGACGGCACGAACCTCACGCGCTTGACTACCGATGCCGGCATGGACCGCTTTCCCACCTGGTCTCCGGATGGCCAACGCCTGGCGTTCACGAGCAATCGGGATGGGAACGACGAGATCTACGTCATGAACGCCGATGGCACTGGCGTGAGCCGGCTGACAAACGATGCGGCGATCGACTTTATCGATGGGTGGCGGAGGTGAGACAGAGGTAGTCGAGGTTGTCCAGGTCGTCCAGGTCATCGAGGAAACTGCACCTCGACGTCCTGAACCTCGACCACCTCGACAACCTGGACACCCTGGATCACTTTTCTCGGCACTTCCCTGATCCGAGAGTCCGCGAATGCACCGCCGCTCCTTCCTCGCCGCACTCGGGCTCGTCGCCTGCGCTCCACGCGCGACGTTCGCGTCTGGCCGACGCCTGAAGCGGGTCGGCATCCAGCTGTACTCCCTTCGCGACGACGCGCGACGCGACCTCGAGCGCACGCTCGCCGACATTGCCGCCATTGGGTACGACGACGTGGAGCTACTCGGCTCCATGAACAACTTCGGCATGCCGCCGGCACGGCTGCGCAGCGTACTGGATCGGAACGGATTGCGCGCGCCCTCCACGCACGTGAGCGGAAACGCGCTCCACGAGCTCGACCGACAGCTCGACGACGCGCGCACGCTTGGACATGAGTACCTGACCGTCGCGAGCCTTCCGATCACTGGCACGCGCACGCTCGATGACTATCGGCGGTGGGCAGATCGGTTCAACGAGTCCGGCAGGCGCGCGCGCGAGCGCGACATGTGGATCGCCTTTCACAATCACGCCAACGACTTCGCGCGAATCGACGGCGTCGTTCCTTACGACATCCTCATGGAGCGCACCGATGCCGCCGTCGTCCGCATGCAGCTCGACACCGGCAACATCGCGATGGCGGGGCTCGACCCTCAGGAGTACATGCGACGCTTCGGTCCACGCTACTGGAGCTTCCACATCAAGGACGTTCCGAACCTCGGCGCCTCGCACGACACCGAGCTCGGCAAAGGCGCGGTCGACTTCAAGCGGTTGCTCGCCAGCATCGACCGAATCGACGAGAAGCATCTCTTCGTCGAGCAGGAAACGTATCCGGGGACGCCTCTGGAGAGCATGCGGCGCGATTTCGAGTACATCTCGCGATTGGAGTTCTAAAGGCAGGTAGTCCAGGGTGTCCAGGTCGTCCAGGTGATCGAGGAGACTGCAACCTCGACAACCTCAACCTCGACTACTTGGATTACCTGGACACCCTCGACTACCTGGGGGAGAGCCAATGCAGGAGCAGACGTACGACGCCATCGTCGTCGGATCCGGAATCTCCGGCGGATGGGCCGCGAAAGAGCTCACCGAGAAAGGGCTCCGCGTCATCCTGCTCGAGCGCGGACGCAACGTCGAGCACATCAAGGATTACGTCAACGCCACCAAGGGGCCCTGGGAATACCCGCACCGTGGTGGACGCACGCAGGACATGATCCGGCGCTACCCCGTGCTCAAGCGGGACTTCCCGCTCAATGAAAAGAACCTCGACTGGTGGGCGTCGGACGAAGACTCACCGTACACCGAGGTCAAGCGCTTCGATTGGTTCCGCGGCTATCAGGTGGGCGGACGCTCCCTCATGTGGGGACGGTGCAGCTTTCGGCTGAGCGACATCGACTTCGAAGCGAACCTCAAGGATGGCATCGCCACCGATTGGCCGATTCGCTACGCCGACATCGCCCCATGGTACAGCCATGCCGAACGTTTCGCGGGGATCGCGGGATCGAAGGAAGGACTCGAGCAGCTTCCCGACGGCGACTTTCAGCCACCGATGGCGCTCAACTGCGCCGAAGAGCTGATCGCGTCGCGCCTGACGAGTCGCTTCGCCGGCAAGCGTCGGCTGATCTCGAGCCGCACCGCCAATCTCACCCAGCCGCTCCCCGGCCGCGGGTCGTGTCAGTACCGCGATGCCTGCTGGCTGGGTTGCCCGTATGGAGCCTACTTCAGCACGCAGTCGGCGACACTCCCCGCCGCCATGCGCACCGGCCGCCTAACGCTCCGGCCCTTCGCCATTGCCGCCGAAGTCCTGTACGACCGTAATCGCAAGCGCGCCACCGGAGTCCGCGTCGTCGATGCCATCACCAATGAGACGACCGACTACACCGCGAAGGTCATCTTTCTCTGCGCGTCGGCGCTCAACTCGACCTGGCTGCTCCTGCGCTCGGCGACCGATGTCTGGCCGGGCGGACTTGGCAGCAGCTCCGGAGAGCTCGGTCACAACCTGATGGATCACCATTTCCGGGTCGGCGCAGCCGGGCAGGTGGACGGGTTGGAGGACAAGTATTTCTACGGCCGTCGTCCAAATCCGTCGTACGTGCCACGCTACCGGAACCTTGGCGGCGACAAGCGGCCCTACCTGCGCGGCTTCGGCTACGAGGGCGGCGCCGGTCGCGAAGGGTGGTGGCGCTCGGTGGCCGAGCTCGGTGTCGGCAGCGCCTTCAAGGATGCGATGGCCGAGCCGGGGCGATGGACCTTCGGCGCGACCGCGTTCGGGGAGATGCTCCCGAACCACGCGAACAAGGTGACGCTCGACGAGACGAAGAAGGACAAGTGGGGATTGCCCGTCCTGAAGATCGACTGCGCGATCGGCGAGAACGAGCGGCTCATGCGGAAGGACATGGCCGCTGACATGGCGGAGATGCTCACCGCCGTTGGGCTCAAGGAGGTGCACACGTTCGACGACGAGTACTATCCGGGAATGGGCATCCACGAGATGGGCACGGCGCGGATGGGCCGCGATCCCAAGAGCTCGGTGCTCAACAGCTGGAATCAGGTGTGGGATGCACCGAACGTGTTCGTCACCGATGGCGCATGCATGGTCTCGACCGCTTGTCAGAATCCGTCGCTCACGTACATGGCGCTGACCGCCCGGGCGGCGGATCATGCGGTCAATGAGCTGAACAGGCGCAATCTTTGAGAGAGAGGGAGCTGGTGGTCAGGGGTCAGGGATCAGGGGGGCTCAGGGAATAGGTTGGAGGAGAGCGATGCTGTTCTCTCCCCAAACCCATTCCCTGCGCCCCCCTGATCCCTGATCCCTGACCACTAGCTCCGGCCTCACGGCACCCGCTCTGCATTCACTGCGTCTCTATTCAACCGCATCCCAAAGCTCATGGGCCGCCCTGCAGGGTCCAGGGCGAATGCGGCGAGAGTGGAAAACTCCTGACGAAAGAGCGGCGTCCGCCAGCGCACGAGAAAGGTGTCGTAATGCCAATGGGAAAGGTCGGCGATCTCTCCCCGTCCCATCTGGAGAACGAGTGAATCGCGCTCGAAGCGGATGGTGAAGGGCCCATACAGGCTGTCGACGAAAACGCCCGCATACTCGTTGAGCGCACGCGACGGACGAGTTCCCGAGACTCGGCTGGCTTCGAGCTGCGCGCGTGCCTCCCTCGCCCGCCGACGGGCGCTCGAATCGTTTCGAAGGAGCTCACCGCTGTAATCGCGCAGCGAGAATCCGAGATACGCGTCGATGATGCGATTGGCGATCGCGCCATGAATGATCGGTGCACGCCAGGAGTTGACCAGAACGACGACTCCGAGGCGATCCCGTGGGAGGAGCGCCATGTACGCGATCTGTCCGTTTCCGCTGCCGCTGTGCCAGAGCAGCGGATGGCCGCGATAGTCCCACACCTGCCAGCCCATTCCGTACGACGCATGGTGCTCCAGCTGTCGTGCTCGCCGAAATGACGCTGGCGTCGGGACGATGACTTGCGGGGAATGCGTCGCTTCGAGCGCGCTGTCGCTGACCAGGCGCCGACCTTCGAACGTCCCATCGCCGAGCTGGAAGCGCATCCATCGCGCGAGATCCCACGCCGATGATTGCACGGCGCCCGCCGGCGATGTACTGGCGCGATTGTCACGTCCGCGAATGGGCTGCTGAGCTTCGTCGATGACGGCATGCGGACGGGCGACGTTCCCAGCCATCCACGGATTGCCTTCGGACCAGAGGTGCGTGTCGCGGAGGCCGAGCGGCTCGAGAATTCGACGTCGAATCAGGGCATCGTAGCTCACGCCGCCGGCGCGAGCACCGGCCTCTCCGGCGATCGTGTAGCCGATGTTCGAGTACACCATCCCCGAGCGAAAAGGGATCTCTTGTCGAAGATGGCGCACGCGCGTAAGAATCTCGGCCCGGTCGTAGCCGGTAAAGCGAAAGAGGAAGTTTCCCGCCTGCAGTCCGGTGCGATGGGCGAGCAGGTCTCGAAGGGTCACGTTCGCGGTGAGATAGGGGTCGGGGAGCTCGATCTCCGGCAGGTGACGCCTAACGGGATCGTCCCAATGGATCTTGCCCTCGTCGACGAGCATCGCCAGTGCCGTCGCCGTGAACGATTTGGTGAGCGAGGCCGCGTCGAACACCGTGTGCTCGTCGACTCGCTCGGGCCGTCCGATTTCCCGAACGCCGTATCCCTTTGCCGCGAGGACCGAGTCGTTCCGCACGACGGCGATGGCAATACCCGGCAGCTGCCAGTCGGCGAGCACCTTCGCGATGTAAGCGTCGAGGTCGGCGGGCAGGCCGGGGGATTTCGGCGTCTGTGCCAGCGCGCCGACGTATCCGGTCGAAGCGAGGGCGACACCAACGATGACTGGTCTGAGAAGTGACATGGAGATCCGTGATGTTATTATTTTGACATCGATGACTGCCCGACTGGCCCGACGGCATCGGTGGTTTATGGACTGAGCGCGCGCTCGGCGGTCTGCCGCACCATCACGTGCGAGTCGCGCTGCGCGGCACGCAGGCGAGCTCGGGCGTCGGCATCGGTGAACCGCGCCAGGTAGCGTACCCCGTTGACCCGCACCTGCCACGCCTCGTCGGTGACGGCCGCGGTCATCACTGCTCTGGCGCGTGCATCCGACGTCTCCGCGAGCGCATGCGCCGCCATCGCCCGCATGCGCCAAATCGGATGACTCATCTGACGAATCAGCGAAGGAACGGCACGTGGGTCGCGCGCTGGAGCGAGCGACCAGGCTGCGTAGGCACGGACACGCCAGTCTCGATGCTCCAGCGCGACGATGAGCGGCTCGATGACCCGGTCACCCCGGGCTTGCGACAGCGCCCAGGCCGCGCGCTCGCGAACGAGATCCTCGGGACCACGCGGCTCGCGCTCGAGTGACGTCAGCAGGACGCGAGCGAGCGCAGAATCCGGCCCGGCGAGCACGACCCGGCCGCGGCGTCGTGCCACATCGAGGCTGGCGCGCGCGATCCGCTCACTGCTCGGATGCGCGACGGAGTCATTGCGAGTATCGGGCTCGACACGCCCTTGTGCCGCGGCGTTAGGCACCAGCGGGGCCGCCTCGAGCGACAGGATGCCGAACAGCGCCACCGTCACCGAGGCAAGGCCTGTGAGCGCCCACCGAGCGCGCCGAGTCAGCTTTCCGCGGTCGCGTACGGGATCGAGAATGGCGAGCAAGCGCGTCTCGAGCTCGGACGGCTGTGCCATCGCGAGCATCGCCGTCGGCGGCAACGCACGCTCGCATTCACGCCGCACGAAGTCGAGGAGGAGCATCGCGTAGCCATCGGGCGACGTCGCCTCACGCATGGCAATGTCATCGCACGCGCGCTCGCGCTCCAGCGCCATTCGCCGTTCGACGATCCAGGCCAGCGGATTGAACCAGTGAAGGGCGCACACGACGTGCGCGAGGTGCTGCGTCAGACAGTCGCGTCGCGCAACGTGCGCGAGCTCGTGGGCGAGCACGGTTCGCATATGCTCATCGCTCCACGAGCGCGCGACTGGAAGCAGGATCGCCGATCGCAGCACTCCCACCGTCGCGGGGGCGCTCACTTCCCTCGTCTCGAGAACGCGCGGCATCGGCTGCCGCGTGCGCTCCGCGATCGCGCGCGCCGTTGCGAGTATCTTCACATCACGGACAGGGTTGGCTCGACGAGCCAACTGCGCCGCGCGCCTCACGCGCACCACCGTTCGGCCGCCAACGACGATCACGCCGGCCGCCCACAGGATCGCGAGTCCGACCGCTCCGTGCGAAACGGGCGCCCTTTCCTGCGACAGCTGAAGCGTGATGTCATCGGCGAGAGCGCCGTCCGTGGCGCCACCATCGGCGCGGCCCGCGACTTCGCTGCTCCGGAGCGACCGTATCGGGCGTTGCAGCCACTCGAGCCCCGACGACACGGCTCGCGCAAGGAAGGGCGCACGCATCTCCGGAAGAATGAGCGCGAGAATCGGGACGACGATCGCACCGACGACCGCGGCGGTGAAAACCGCGTGGCGGATCGCCGCGGAGCGCCCCATGAGCTGTCTCGCCACGAGCAGCGCGACAGCGAGAATCACCGTCGTCCGCACGGCGCTACCGATGAGAAGCGAGAAAAGAGCGTCGGACATGATCAGCGCTTCCGGGTGCGTGCCTGCTCGATCAGCTGCTGCAAGCGCTGCAGCTCCGCCTCGCTCCTGGCTTCGCGACTACCGAGGAGTGCCGCCATCGCCTTCGAGGGGGAGCCATCGAAAAAGGTGCTGACGACGTGCGTGAGCAGCGATGCGCCTGCATCTTCCCGGGGCGTCGATGGTACGTAGACATACCGCTGGCCGTCCTGCTCATGCCGCAGGTGTCCCTTTTCTTCCAGGATACGAAGCAGCCCGCGCACGGTCGTGTACGTCGGCGGCTCGGGGAGCTCTGCATGCACCTCGGCTGCGTTTGCGCGACCGAGCTTGTAGATCACATCCATGATTTCGCGCTCGCGCTTGCTCATGCGAGGCGGGGACGACTTGGCCATTCGAGTGAGGGACGAGAGGATGTCAATATTTTGACAGCCTGTCGGCCCGTTGTCAACTCCGGGCGACAACCTCGGGGAATGCAACCCGTGTCGTATCAGACATGACCACCTTCCTTCAAGACATCCGGTACGCCGCCCGCGGCCTTCGCCGCGCGCCAGGCTTTACACTCGTCGCTGTTCTCACGCTCGCGCTCGGCATTGGCGCGAACGCCGCGATGTTCGGCATTGTCGACGCCCTCCTATTCCGGCCACCGTCGGGGATCGCCGACCCCGCCGGCGTCGTGCGCGTTCAGTTGCAGCTCCCCCCACGGCCGAACGAGCCTGTGGCGGAGCTGTCGTCGGCCCTCTCCTATCCGGACTACACGAACCTTCGCGATAACGCCAAAGGATTCTCCGGAGTGGCCGCCTTCGCGCCGACGACGGTTTCCGTCGGCGAAGGGGAGAATGCTCGGAATCAGAGCGCGCTCCTCGTCACCGGCGACTACTTCCGGCTGCTCGGCGTGCGCGCTGCGCGCGGTCGCTTGATCCTTCCCGAAGATGACCGCGAGGGCGCACCCAATCCGGTCGTCGTCCTGAGCTACGATTTCTGGCGTCGTGCTTTTCCCGGAGACTCCGCCAGCGGCTCCCTCGGGAAGCCCATCACGATCGCGGATCGCTCCTTCACGATCATCGGCGTTGCCCCCAAGCATTTCGTCGGTACCGACCTCGGCGCCCCTGCCCTGTGGCTGCCGCTCGGAGCTGCGCCACTATTTGGGTACGACGCGCGAATGACCCGATCGCGATTCGTCTCGTGGTTGTCGGTCGTGGCCCGTCTCGCGCCCGGCGTCACCCGAGATCAGGCCCGCGCATCGGCGCAGGCCGCCACGCTCGCCGCACGAGACGACGCGGGGGAGCTGCCGCCTCCTGGCGCGTTAGGCGGGCCCATGGCAGGCGAAGTGCGCGTGCAGCTCGGTGGCCCACCCGGACCAGGCGAGCGCGCGGGGCGCGCTCCGCCACCGCCGAGCGTCCGGCTGTCGGGGTTGGCGGGCGGCCGGACTGCGTCGATCGAGCAGCCCTTTCTTCGTGGCCGTTCGATGCCGATCTCGCTCTGGTTTCTGGCCATCACCGCCGCGGTGCTCCTCATTGCGTGCGCCAACATCGCCAACCTCATGCTTGCGCGCACGACGAATCGCGCGCAGGAGATCGCCGTCCGCCTCTCGCTCGGAGCGACACGGCGGCGCCTAACGCGGCAGCTGATGACCGAGAGTCTCATGGTCGCAGTCCTCGGGGGCGCGGCGGGGCTCTGGCTGGCGGTCTTTGCCGTCGATCTTCTGCCCCGCGTGGTACCGCTTCCTCCGCTCCCACCCTTTCTCGACACGCGCGTCCTCGCATTCACGGCGCTCCTCGTCCTCGGCACGACGGTCGCCTTCGGTCTTGCCCCAGCGCTTCGGGCCACTCGGCCGGACCTCCGATCGGCCCTGGGGGGCGGCGGGCTGATCGGGGCTACACGTTCTGTCGGGCGCCGCGCACTGGTGGTCGTTCAGCTCGCGGCGTCGCTCGTACTGCTCATCGGCGCCGGGCTGTTCATCCGCAGCTTGCGCAATGTGCGGGCGATCGACGTCGGCTTCGACGCGGAGCGGTTGCTCGTGGCGTCGATCGACGCGGGCGACCGCATGAGCCGCGAACAACGAGAGGAGTTTTGGCGCCGTGCCCTGGAGCGCACGCGGGCCATGCCTGGGGTTCGATCGGCCGCCGTGGGCATGGCACCACCCTTCGAGATGAACATCATGATCCTCGTCGAGACGCCGGGCTTCCCGAGCCCCGACGGCCGACCGCGGGGGGCGCAGCTCGACTTCGCTGGCGTCGGATATTTCTCCACGCTCGGAATCCCCATCCGTCAGGGGCGTGCCTTCACGGAAGACGACCGCGCCGGCGGCGCACCGGTAGCCATCGTCAACGAGACCATGGCGCGGCGCATTTGGGGCAGCCAGTCACCGATCGGCAAATGCGTCCGCGCCGAGATGATGGCGCCAACCGCTCCGTGTTCCGAAGTCGTGGGGGTCGCCAGGGATGCGAAGTTCGCGGACATCACATCGGACGCGCAGCCGTTCATCTATCGTCCGCTTGCCCAGCGATCGCGGCAGGCACCACCGATGACCGTCATGTACGTGCGGAGCTCGGGCGATCCGGCCGCGCTTGCCGGCCCACTGCGGCGCGAGCTCGAGGGGCTCGACCCGGCCGTCCGATTCGCAGAGGTTCGTCCTGTCGCCAATCTGCTCGCGCCGCAGATTCAACCGTGGCGCGTCGGGACGATGATCTTCACGCTGTTCGGAGCCCTTGGACTCGTGCTGGCCGCTGTGGGACTCTACGGCGTTCTCTCGTTCCTGGTTGCCCAGCGCACGCGCGAGATCGGTGTCCGAATAGCGCTCGGCGCCCCGGCGGGCAGCGTTCTCTCGCTCGTTCTCGGGCAGGGCGCACGCCTCATCGCGATCGGCGTGGTGGTGGGAATGATCGTCGGAGCGCTGGCGACCCAGCTCTTCGCATCGATGATGTTCGGGGTGAGCCCGCTCGACCCCTTCGTGTACGTCGCGACCGCGCTGGTTCTGGCGACGATAGGGATGCTTGCCGTCTACGTGCCCGCGCGCCGCGCGACTCAGGTGGACGCGATGGTCGCCTTGCGGTCGGACTGACCCTCGGCCTTCGCCACGAGAGCGAGGGCATCGCAGTCATGGCAGGTCGCGACATCCTCGCGATACGTGCGCGCGCACCGCGGGCAATGGCGTACGCCACCCTCTTCATCCGGCAGGTCGCGTAGCGCCCGCTCGAGAACGGCCCGCGGCAACGTCGCCACGAGCGACGCAAGCGTGCTCGATGATCCCCCGAGCTCGTCGCGACGGCCGTGCAGCACGTCGTAGGCGGTGGGCCGAAGCCAGTGAAGGAATCGCGCTTCGCCGAACAGCGCGGCGATCTGCGCGAGCGGGGCGAGGTCGCGCACCGCGGCGGCCAGGACCAGCTCGCATGCACGCGGAGCCGTGAACGGCGACAGCATCGGCAACGTCGCGCGCATCGCGGCGCTTCGCCCCATCCCCAGCCATCGGAGACCCACCATCGCGAGCAGCGCGATCACGAGCGAGATCGCGAACGCGAGCAGCACCCCTCGCACGAGTCCATGTATTCCAAAGCGCCCTGTTGCCACTGGGATCGCGATGGCGATCCAGAGGAGGAGCAGGATGCCGAGCGTGCGGAGCAGGCCGACGAGCAGCCGGACGCGACGGAGCCGTCTTCGTCCACGGGCCGCCGCGATGAAAAAGTCAGCGGACCAGGGCGGTGAGCCCTGGCCCGCTGATTCCTTCGTCGGCACGACCATCGGTATGACGATGGGCGGCCACCATCCGACCAGCGCGAACGCTCCCAGTCGCGCCCAGGGCGCTCGCTCGGACCAGTCGCCCAGCCCGGACCTAACGAGCAGAACGTCATGCTGGCTCGTCCGTCGCCACCCGTCCAGCCAGAGCACCAACGCGAGGATTGCCACCGTGGCCGGGTCGACCGGCCACGCACCGAGCATCGACGACAACGACCGCTATGCGGGTGTGGCTTCGGCCTGCGTCTTCTTGCGGCGGAAGAGCGAACGCGCCCACGCCAGTGCGGCGACCACTCCGACGATGATGGCCTTGCCGCCGGCGAGGATCAGCTTCCACAGCTTGCCAAACAGACCGAGCTTCACCGCGGCGCCCCCGGCCACGAGCGCCGTGAGCCCGTAGGCCGCGACCTTGTCACCCGAACGCCACTCGGCGTAGGTGTTTCCCGGATTGAACTTCGTGGTCGCGACGACGCCGTCGAAGGATGGCAGCACGGCCGTGAGTCCAGCCGGATCGGTAACGAGGTCGACTTTCATGACTCCGCCACGCCCCAGCAGACGAACCGAGTGGTTCGCGGCCGTGTCGCCATCGGCGATAACGCGTGTCGCCCACGTCAGGTTGTTGGTCGACTCATCGTAATACGGCGGCCGAATCCAGCCATCGAGCGTCAGCTCGCTCCACCCGCGACGGCGCCGCTCTCTGTTGCCGGCGGCATTTCCTTCGCGGAGCGTCGACAGGATCTTGTCGGCATCGAGCTGCGTCTTTTCGTCGTCCTTCACATAGCCGCTGGCGTCGTATTCATACACGACGAACCACCGCTGCGGGTCGGCCGAGCTATCAGCGGACTCCGTCGAGCAGAGCAGCAAACCTACTTCGGTGCCCGATGTAGGATTCTCGGTGAGCTCGAGGAAAGTCTCCGCGCCCTTCGCTCCGGTGAACCGGCAGTTCTCCGGCACCGCGAGGTGGGCGACGTCACCGAGACGCCCCTCCGCGGGGCCATCGGTCCACTCGATGGAATTGAAGATGTCGCGTCTCTCGTCGTCGGACTGTGCGCTGAGCGAGGACGCAGTGGTGAGGCTGGCGAGAACCGCCAAATGGATCGCCGCAGCGCGGGCGATAGTCAGTCGCGGCATCACGACTCCCGGGTCTGTGGGTGGGTAAGTCAGGCAGGAGGCCCAACATAAGACGATCCATTCGGCCCGGGCAACAGCGACGGGGAGTTAGGGGTCAGGGATCAGGGATCAGGGGGTGTCAGGGAATGGGTTTCAGGAGAGAACGGCATCGCTCTCCCACAACCTTTACCCCGACACCCCCTGATCCCTGACCCCTGACCTCTAACTCCTACCGTTTGGCCGTCTTTCGCCCCTCGGAGCGTTTCGCTCGACCCCCGGTGTTGGACACGATGGGCCAATGCGCGAGCAGATCCGCCGGGTCCTCGTAAACCGCCATCGCTTCGCCGAGCGCGTCGTCGTCCCACCATCCCCCGCATCGAAGCGCGATGGTGCGGATACCCGCCTTCGCGGCCGCCTCGATGTCGTATGGCGTATCGCCAACCATGAGGAGCTCACGGGGCTTCAGCTTGCTCTTTTTCGTGGCGGCGCCTATGACGTCGGGATCGGGCTTGGAGTTGTCGACGTCGCCTGACGAGGTCGCATCGTGAATCAGATCGTCGATGCGGGCCTGCTTGAGCAACCCCTTCATCTCGTCGCCGCCGGCCGATGTGGCGACTACCAGTCGCAGTCCATCGGCGAGCAAACGCTTGAGGAGAGCACGGGCGCCGTTCGTCGGCTTGAGCTGCGGCAGGTAGCGCTCCTCGAAGATTCCCTTCTTTCGCTCGACGATCGCCTTGCCCTCGCGGGTATCGTGCTCGAATCCGGTCAGCGAGGGAATGAGCTTGTCGCTGCCCATGCCGACGAGCGGGCGCACGTGGTCGAACGGGATGTCGAGCCCATGCTCGGCAAACGCTCGCGTGAATGCAGCCGCGTGCGCGTCGTTGCTATCGATGAGCGTCCCGTCGATGTCGAGCAGGACGCCCTTGAGGGAAGGGGCCGCCATGACGTTCCTGCAGAGCAAGAATGAGGCTGGCCCTCGTTCAGGTCGTCGAAGTCTTCGAGGACTGTCGATCACCTCTGCATCAAGGCCCACACCGCCGGATCCTCCTGTCCCAGCCGCCAGAACGCGAAGCGCGTCACCCCCAGTTGCCCGGCACCCTGCATGAGCTCCTCGAGCAACGCCGCGTCAGTCACCCAGATCGCAGAGGCGCCATTCCCCGCGACTCCGCGCAGCGTTTTCGATGCCGAGTCGCGGGTGAGCGCGATCGAGTCGCGCTTCGCGTGGCGAATGGCAGTCGCATGCGAGACGCCAACTCCCGCCTTGCCTTTGGCCCAGTAATAGCCGTACAGCGGAAGACCGGCGACCACTCGTGAGGCGCCGACTTCGCCGACGACCCGTGACAGGTTGCGCGTCACCCAGTCCGGCGCCGAGATCGGACCGGCCTCGGAGCCCGGCCAGTGCTGGTCGTAGAGCATCACCAGGACGAAGTCGGCAACGCCCGCCAGCTCCCGCGTCGGATAGCCCTCGTCAGGCTCGGCGGGAATGGCGACGGCGATCGTCGTCACGCCGTGCGCCTTCGCCGAGTCGGCAATGGCGCGAATTACCGACAGCTGGGCGGTCAGATCGCCCGCCTTCAACGTCTCGAAGTCCAGCACCAGGCCGCTGTAGCGCATCGCTTGCGCGTAGCGCGCAATGCGACCGGCCGCCTGTGCTCGCCGCGCCGCGTCGGCGCCCAGCGCGCGAATCGACGTCGCGTGAAAGCCTTGACCGTGCCACGATGTCACGAGCGCGAAGCGGCGGGGTGTCCCCGCCGCGAGTCGCATCGTGTCCGCGTACGCGGACGGTAACAGCGGCTCGCCGGTCAAGCTGTCGAGCGCGATCCATCCCGTCACCGCCGCATCGAGACGCGACGCGTTCGCGCGGAGGCTGGCGTCGCTCAGCGGATCCCACGGTCCGGTGAACGCCCAGAAGGACTTACGCTCCTGCGCGCTTCCGCCGAGTGCCGTGCATGCGATGATCGTGATGAAGAGGACTGCAACCGCTGTAATTCGCCGCATGAGGGCACGCCAATTGAAAGAGTGGGAAGGCTCGGAATCAAGCTCAATCACCGTGCCAGGCAGCACGCGGTCTATGTCCACCGACGATCCATTTTTCGACGGCGCCCTTCCCAGCGGGATCGAGCCACTCGATGCTCTGCTCGGCGCCCTCGTTCCCGGCCGCATTCATGTGATCTGCGGCACAACTGGCACCGCGAAGACGATCGCGGCGCTTCAGTTCGCGTACACGGCGGTCGCGGAACGATCGACGGCGCTTCTGCTCACGCAGGATGACCCCGCCGACATCTCGGCACTTGGACGCTATCTGGGTATGCGCCTCGGGGACGCCGTGCGCGCCGGGCAGCTGACCATGCTGCGCTGCCGCGGAGATTTCGCGCGCCGTTATCGCCAGGCGGCTGAGCCTGAGATTGTGTTCGAGGAGCTGCGCTCGCTGGTGGGATGGAAGCTGCCGACGCGCATCGCCGTCGACTCCGTCGCACCATTCATGGAGGTTTCTCCTACGTCGAGCGCACCGGTGGCGGCGCTGACTCGATGGCTCGAGTCCACCGGCGCGACCTCGCTCGTCACGTTTCCCGGTGACATCGCGCGCACCGATGACCTGCGTGCCGACGCGCTCGTGCAGCGCGCGGCCGCCATCGTGCGGCTCAACGCGCACACGGAGCGCGGGCGACGCATGGAAGCGCTGAAGACCCGCTTCTCGGGCGCCTCACGAGCCCCGATCGAGTTCCGTATCGAAGGCGGCCGTGGAATCGTGATCGGCGCCGATGGGCTGCGCCTCGCGACGAGAGCCTCGGCGTGATTCGCGACCGCTACGCCATGCTCTTCAGTCTCGGTATCGTCGTGCTGACGACTGGGGCTGCCTACGCGTACAGTCAGCTGGGCGCGACACCGAAGCGCACAATGCTCGTTCTCCCGCCATCGAGCGGCGAGCCGGTGCGCGTCGGCGTCGATCGCGCCATCGCGCCCTCGGCCGAGGACTACCGGCGATTCGCCGGCGAGGATGCCGCCTGGCGTCGCAAGCACGCGCGATTCCTCACCACCGATGAATATCGCGCGCGGGGAGATTGGCGCACACCGGAGCGCCAGGCGCTCGACGATCGCGTGTTCGCGCTCACGAAGCGCGGCGAAAACGCGAAGGCGATCGCCGAGCTCGAGCGCTGGGTCGCGAACCATCCGCGCGACGCCGAAGCGCTCCTCGACCTCGCTCGCCTCACGAATCAGATCGGACGGAACGACGAGTCGATTCGTTGGTATCGCGAGGTGCTCGCGCTCAAGGAACGCGGCCGGTGATGCGTGGTCTTCTGCTCGGAGTGCTGCTGGCAACGCTGCCGGCCGCACTCGACGCGCAACGCCGATCGGACACGCGCCGCATTCGGGCCGAGTATGCCGGCGTGCTCCTTCAGTCGAAGAAGTACGATCAGGCGATCACCGAGTACCGTCGCCTCATCGCGGCTGAGCCCAATCGATTCGAGTACCGCATGGGCCTGGCGCGGGCTCTGGCCTGGTCCAAGCGCCATCGCGATGCCGAGAACGAGCTCTCGCGACTGCGAGCGCTGCGGCCGGGGCACGCCGAGGTCGAGCAGCTCACGCGAACGGTGCGCGCGGCGCTCGATCCATCGTCGGGGGAGGCCCGCTCCTGGGTCGCGCATGATCCTGGGCATCTTCCCTATCGGATTCAGCTCGCCCGGGCGTACGCGCGGGAGGGAAAGTCTCGTCAGGCGGCCGACCAGTTCGACACGATATTCCGCAGCGGCGCGCGAGACGATCTGGCGCAGGAGGCGGCGTCGGCCAACGCCGATGCGAAGCGTTTCGCCACGGCGTTGCCGCTGTACCGACGCGCCATCGCGCGCGCACCCTCCGACACGGCGCTTCGACACGATTACGCGCGGGCGCTGTGGTCGGCGGGAGACCGTCAGATGTCGCTCGCGCAGTACGACACGCTCCTGCTGCGCTTCCCTTCTCCGGCGTGGCTCGTGGAGCGTGCCAGGCTTCGCGTCGCTCTGCGCGATCACGACGGAGCCGAGCGAGACCTCGCCTCGGCGATCGCGATGCGGCCGACGGCGGAGGCGTACTTCGTTCGCGGAGAGCTTCGACGATGGAACGGCGAGCTGGGAGCAGCACGCGCGGAGTATGAGCGCGCCTTACAGCTCGCGGGCAACGACTCTGCCGGGAGGGAGATTCGCGACCTCATCGCGCTCATCGAGCGGGAGGCTCGGCCCGCACTCGGGGCCGCCCCGGAGGGTGATGTCGCTGGATGGGTTGGCCGCGCGGAGCTCGCCGCCGACAACACCGGGTTCTCGTATGCGAGCGCAGGCGGACGCTATGGGCTGCCGCTCGGCCGGCTTGCCGCGGTGAGCATCGGTATCGAGCAGCGACGCGTCGCCGCGAAATACGACCTCTACACCCGTGAGAGCTACGGATTCGGCGCCGACCTCGGCGCCACGTTAGGCCTACCGTTCGCGCGACTCAGCGCGCGGGCTGGCATGCTCCGCCATGGTGGTGCGACGGAGACCGGGTATGGGAGCGTTGGCGTGATCGGCTGGTGGCGTTCCTGGCGCGCGTCGGCCGAAGTGAAACGCGAATTGGCATTCCCGCACCTGATGACCGCGCGCGCGCTGGCGACGAGCGATGACCTCGAGCCTGATCAGACGGTCGACGCGTCGATCGTGGCGACGCGGCAGATCTACGGGCTGGCCGGCGCCGTTGGCGTCGTCGATTTCGGCCTGGTCGCCGACATCATGCGTCTCAGCGATGGCAATGCGCGCCCCGCGTTCACGACGACGGTGCGCTATCCACTCGGCGATGCGCTGTCCGCGCTGTACGTGGCCAGCGACGTGCGATTCGCGGAGCGCAGCGCCTTCTACTGGGATCCCGACCGCTACATGTCCCACTCGTTAGGAATGGAAGCCTCGGCGCGGCGGGACCGCGGGCTGTCCTACGTGGGCCGCGTACTCACCGGCTTCGCTCGCACGTCGCAGCTCGCAGCTCGCAGTCCGGAGGCACTCGACGGCGCCACCGAGGCAAGCTACGCCTTCCATGGAGCTGCAGAGGGCGAGCTGACTTACCGCGCCTCCGGCTGGGACGCCGGTCTCACCTCCTGGTACGGACGCGGGCGGGAGGGAGGCTATCAGCGGTGGGGCGGGAGCTTCCGCATCCGGCTGAGCACTCCATGATCACGCGTCGCCGTGTGGCACATGCCGCGCCGATCACGATCGCGCTGCTCACGATTGCCGCGGCGGTCTTCTGGCTGCATGCGCGCTTCGCCATCGAGACCGAGAGCGTGGTGTTGCGCATCGGCGTGACCTTCCTGCTGGCCTTCCTGATCCTGTTGGTCATCCGATACGTGGTGCTGCTGTGGCTCAGCTACCTGCACCACATCGACCCGACTTCCTCGTTCCTCGTTCCTCGCTCGGATGCCACCGTGTCGATCCTGGTCCCTGCGTTCAACGAGGGTCCCGTCATCGAGGCGGCGATCTCGAGTCTGCTCGAGCTCGACTGGCATGCCTTCGAGATCATCGTCATCGATGACGGCTCGACCGACGACACGTACGAGCGCGCGTGCGCGCTGGAGGGAACGCACGGCGCGGCGACAGTGCGCGTCATCCGCAAGGCGAACGCGGGGAAAGCCAGTGCGCTGAATACGGGTCTCGCTGCCGCGTCGTCGCCGTTCGTACTCTGCATGGATGCCGACTCGCGGCTGTCGCGGGACACGCTGCGACTCGCGATGCGCCATTTCAACGATCCGCGCATCGGCGCCGTCGCCGGAAACGTGAAGGTGGTGAATCGCGGCACGTTATGGACGCGGCTCCAGGCGCTCGAGTACATCCAGGGTCTCAATCTTCCGCGCCGCGCACAAGGATTTCTGCGCGTGGTCAACATCATCCCCGGCCCGATCGGAGTGTTTCGCCGGGACGTGCTGACGCAGGTCGGAGGATACGATACCGACACGTTTGCTGAAGACGCCGACGTCACCATCAAGATTCTCGGCGCCGGATGGCAGATCGTATACGAGGATGGTGCGGTCGCGTGGACGGAAGCGCCGGAAACGGTGCACGAGCTGCTGAAGCAGCGCTATCGGTGGACGCGCGGGATTCTTCAAGCGCTTCGCAAGCGAGGCGATTGGCTCGCGCGTCCGCGCGGCGATACCGCGGTGTGGATCTCACTCCAGGCGCTCCTGTTCGAGGCGATCGTCTGGCCAGTGGTGAACGTCGTCGGCAACCTGCTGTTCGCGATCGCCGCGCTCTCGCTCGGCGCCGCCTCGATGGTGATGCATTGGTGGTTGCTGCTGACGATGCTGGACCTCGCCGCGGCGCTGCACACCGTGGCGATGGAGGAGGAGGACATCACCCTCGTTCCGCTCGCGATCCCGTATCGGTTCTTCTTCATTACGCTGATCGATGTGGCGAAGATGTTCGCGACGGTCGAGGAGTTCGCGCGCGTGAGGATGACGTGGGGAAAACTCGAGAGAGTGGGGAGAATCTGAAGGCGCTGGGGGCGCTGGAGACGCTGAAGGCGCTGAACGGCCTTCCCCTTCAGCGCCCTCAGCGCGTCTAGCGCCCTCAGCGCCTTTGAGACCATGACCATCGAAAAACTCTTCTCCACCATCATCCTCGTCGCCTTCCTCGTCACGATCTTTCTCGCGATGGGGAGCTACGCCGCGTACAAGTGGCGCGAGTCGCGACGGCCGAAGCCTCAGGACCAGGCGTCGAGCGACGAGCCGGTGTACTTCGAGCGGATCACTCTCCGTGCCGATGACGATGACGCGACGCGCTAGCGTTCGCTGGGTCGTTCTCGTCGGACTGACTGTCATCGGCGTCTCGGTCGCGCTTGCCGCCCGGGGGGATCGCGCACCGGCGCGGAGCACGGGACCCACGCGATTCGCCGGCTCGACGACGGTCATCCCGATGGCTTCGATTCTCCCCGCGGCCACGCTCACCTCGCCGGTGCGGGTCGCACTCGTCCGTGATCCGGCCGCCGCGTCGTATTTCACGAAGAGTGCGTCGTACGACTCGATCATCGATCGCTGGAGCGCGGTGCTGCGCGCGATTGGTGCCGACGTCCGAGTCGTCGCGCCGGCCGAGATCGCGTCGAGCAACGCGCGCGCGCTCGTCATCCCGTCGGCGCATTGCCTCAGCGTGGCAACGCGCGAAGCAATCGATCGAGCGGGGGCGCGCGCACAGGGGTTGATCGTCACCGGCGCTGTCGGCACCAAGGATGCGCGCTGCCGTCCAATCGGATACGGACTGCTCGTCGCGCTCACCGGCGCATCGCGCGTCGAGCCGATCGAAAAGCGCGACATTGCGTACGTCACCTTCTCGGGTCGCAGCGCGCTCGCGACTGGCATTCCTCCGGGGACGCGTCTCGAGCTCGATCCGGCACCGTACGTTGCTCTCCGTCGCGCGGGACGCGATGCGTTCTTTTCATCGTTCGCACTGCGCCCCGAGCCTGCGGGCGGAGTTCCATTGGTCGATGC
>DATFBS010000044.1:0-26138 GCA_035253695.1 Gemmatimonadaceae bacterium | reverse complement strand
GACGACCGATTGGTGACGGTGAAAGACCCGAAGGTGCTCACCTACACGGAGGAGGAGCTCCGCGAGCTCCAAAGCGCGATCACGGATTCGAACTATCGCATCTTCACCGATCGCGATGCGATCTACGTCTTCAACCGCGATCGATTCGTCAAAGGCACCGAGATTCAGGACATCTTCGATCAGCTCCAGGTCGACGAGCCGACGCATGCCTTCTATCTCGGGAAAGAGCTCGCCAAGGCCAAGCTCGCCATCACGCTGGGCAAGAGCTATCGACAAGAAGGGTCGCTACGCTGGGGCTATCTGACGCCTCCGGACGATCCGATCCGCGAGCATGTGAAGCTCACACAGCGCCGCACTCCTCGCCGACGCAGTTAGTATCATATTATTACTAATATGACCCCGCTCATCGAGGAGCTCCGACCCGTCCCCGATCCGCTGGATACGGCGTCACGGTTCGTCGGCCAGCCCTACGTGCTCTTCCTCGACAGCGCCCGCGATCCGGACCGCCTCGGCCGATATTCTTTTCTCGCCGCCGATCCTGCCCTGCTGCTTCGCGGTAACGGGTCGCGCACCGAGCTCGTCGACCTGCGCGAGGGATCCGCGACGCACGTCGCTGGAAACGCGCTCGAAGCTGCGCGCAGCGTGCTCGCTCCCCATCGTGTTAGGCAGATGGACACGCTCCCGCCCTTTCAAGGTGGCCTCGCCGGCTACGTCGCCTACGACTTTGGCGCAGTGCTCGAGCGGCTTCCCACACCTCGCTATGATGACCTCGCCATCCCCGATGCGATGCTCGCGCTGTACGACTGGGTCATCGCCTGGGACCACCGTGATGAGCGCGCCTGGCTCGTCTCCACCGGTGCGCCCGCCACCGGCGCGGACAAGGAATCCCGCGCTGCTGAGCGCACCGCGTGGGTTCGTCAGGTACTCACCGGTCGTCGTGCGCCATCACGGCACGCGGTGTCGCCGGAGCAGCGGAGCCAGCGGAGGGCGCCGACTCCACGTGCGCCCATGGCGCCGTCATTCCCTGTGACGGGAGAACGGGCAGAGCTCGTAGGCCTGCGATCGTCGTTCACCCACGAAGCGTATCTCGATGCCGTCAGGCGAGTGCGCGACTACATCCTCGCTGGTGACATCTTCCAGGCGAATCTCTCGCAGCGCCTCGAAGCACCGCTACGCACGAAACCCTGGACCCTCTACACACGTCTCCGCGCGATCAATCCGGCGCCGTTTGCCGCGTATCTCGACTTCCACGAAGTCATCATCGCCAGTGCGTCACCCGAGCGCTTCCTGTCGCTCACACCCGATGGCATCGTCGAGACCCGGCCCATCAAGGGGACACGACCGCGCGGTACGGGGCCGGAGCACGATGCGTTCTTGTCGCGTGCGCTAGCCGACAGCGAAAAGGACCGCGCCGAAAACCTGATGATCGTCGACCTTTTGCGGAACGACCTATCCCGCGTGGCAGACCCACGGTCGGTTCGAGTAGCTGAATTATTCGCACTTGAGCACTATTCTACGGTGCATCACCTCGTCTCCACCGTCACCGGTCAGCTCGCTACCGGACGTGACGCGCTCGATCTCCTCGCCGCTGCATTCCCGGGCGGTTCGATCACCGGTGCACCGAAGGTCCGCGCCATGGAGATCATCGCCGAGCTCGAGCCGTCGCGGCGAGGAGTGTACTGCGGCACAATTGGTTACCTGTCGTTCACTGGTGCGCTCGACACCAGCATTGTGATCCGAACCTATGTCGCCCTCGGTGAGCACGTGTATTTTAGCGTTGGAGGTGGCATCGTCGCGGATTCCGATCCCGAGCAAGAGTGGCGGGAAACGTTGGATAAAGCGCGCGCGCTGATCGAGGGGCTCGTCGAATGATTCTCTTTCTCGACAACTACGACTCGTTCGTCTACAACCTCGCGCGGTACGTGCGCGAGCTGGGCGAAGAGCCACTCGTGCGCCGTAACGACGCCATCAGCCTGGACGAGATCGAAGCGCTCGCGCCGTCGCACATCATCATCTCGCCGGGGCCGTGCGCGCCCGCGCAGGCCGGAATCTCCACCGATGTCGTGCGTCGCTTCGGCCCCACCACGCCGATTCTTGGCGTCTGCCTCGGACATCAATGCATCGGCGCCGCATATGGCGGTGCCATCATTCGCGCCGGGAAGCCGATGCACGGCAAGGTCTCCCGCATCACCCACGATGGGACCAGCATCTTCACCGGTCTCCCGTCGCCGTTCACGGCTACCCGCTACCACTCCTTGGTGATCGAGCCCGGCTCGCTTCCAGCTGATCTTCGCGTGCTGGCGACTGCCGAGGACGGTGAGATCATGGCCGTTGCGCATCGCACGCATCCTGTGGTCGGTGTGCAGTTCCACCCCGAGAGCGCGCTCACCGAGCACGGCTACTGGATCCTGGAAAACTTTCTCCACGGCGACAGCGCGCGTCGTGCGTCGCTCCCCGACCGCGCCGACCTGGCGTTCGCCGAGCCCGCTCGTCAGGCATTCGTGCCGCCACCGGTGGAGCTCGTCAGGTGACCGCGCCGCAGCCGCGTGGCTCGGGCTCTGTGCTCATCGGTGGCAGTGGAAGCGTCACACCGGTGATCTCGATCAATGGTTCGCCAGTCGACCCGTCGATTCCTCACCTCTCCGCCCTGGACCGTGGCTTCACGCTCGCCGACGGACTCTTCGAGACGATGCGTGTGTATGGCGGCGTCATCTTCCGTCTGGATGAGCATCTCGCGCGTCTCGAGCGCGGCGCCAGCGCGCTGCGACTGTTCATCCCGCCGCAGCTGCGGGCCATGGTGCTCAACACACTCCGAGCGGCGGTCGATCAAGGGCTCCGTGATGCCAGCGTCAGGCTGACGGTGAGCCGGGGTCCCGGCGCGCCTGGAGTCGCGCCGCCGCCTAACGCGCACCCGACCGTAGTCATCGCCGTGCATCCGCTCCCGCCGTTCCCCGCTTCGCTGTACGGCGATGGTCTCTCGGCGTCCACCGCTACCGGACGTCGCAACGAGCACGCGGTCACCGCCGGCCTCAAGACACTCTCCTACACCGACGCGATGGTCGCGCTTGCCGAAGCACGTGCCAGCGGCAACGACGACGCCGTGTTTCTCGATACCGCCGGCCACATCTCCGAAGCGACGTCGAGCAACATCTTCATCGTGCTCGACAGAGCGTTGCTCACGCCACCGGCATCCTGTGGAGTCCTTCCCGGCATCACTCGCGAGGCGGTGCTCGAGCTCGCCGCCGAGCGGCGTGTAGCCACCGATGAGCGTCCGATTCAGCCGGAGGAATTACACGAGGCCACGGAAGCGTTCTTGACCAGCTCCGTCCGCGAGATCGTTCCGCTCGTTCGGCTCGACGGGCGACTCATTGGCGATGGCGTACCTGGTGAGCTCACGCGAGAGCTGATGGCTGCCTACTCCCAGCGCGTCTGGGCAGAGTGCGCCGGGTGATCATCGAGACGATCATCACGACGACCGATGCAAACGGAGTAGTCAACATCGCTCCGATGGGTGTCGAGTGGGGCGAGCGGGAGATCGTGGTCAAGCCATTTCTGGAAACGACGACCTTTCGCAATCTCACCGCAACCCGCGAGGCGGTCATCCATTTGATCGACGACGCGTTGCTCTTCGCCCGAGCCGCCGTGTCCACGGTTAGCCCCGCCGATGTGCCGATCGAGCCCGCGCGCGTCGTGCGGGGCTTCGTGCTGCGCGACACGTGCTCCTGGCGCGAGCTGCGCGTGCGCACGATCGACGATACACCGCCACGCTCCCGTATCGTGACCGACGTCGTGCATCACGAGCTGCGCCGCGAGTTCCTCGGCTTCAACCGCGCCAAGCACGCGGTACTCGAGGCCGCCATCCTCGCCACCCGCACGCACCTCCTTCCCGCCCAGCAAATTCAGGACGAGATGGCGCGCCTTCGCATCATCGTCGACAAGACCGCCGGTCCACGCGAGCAGGAGGCGATGCGTTTTCTCGAGGACCGCATCCACGAGGCCCTCACGCCGACTGCAACGCCATCACCAGGCAGATGACCGCGAGGCAGTCAGCGTCTCCGGTCTTCGTGGAGGCGCCGGCACGCCTTCACTTCGGCATGCTCGACTTGCGGGGCGAGCTCGGGCGCCGCTTCGGCGGCATCGGCGCCGGCGTCAGCGATCCGAGCCTCTTGCTCGAGGTCCTGCCTGACGAGACCCTGTCCGCGTCCGGCCCGGATGCGCAACGCGCCACCGATTTCGCACGTCGCTTCCTCGAGTATCACGCTGTCTCGTCAGGCGCACGCATCACCGTACACCGCGCCATACCTGCGCACGCGGGGCTTGGCTCGGGTACACAGCTCGCGCTGGCAGTCGCGCGTGCGCTCGCCGAACTGTACGCGCTGCCCAGCGATGCTGCTGCCCTCGCGGCGGCAGTCGGTCGTGGCAAGCGTTCCGCCGTGGGCACGTGGGTCTTCGCACATGGCGGCTTCATCCTCGAGGGCGGACACGCCCCAGATGATCATACGGTGTCGCCGCTTCTCGCCCGGCTACCGGTGCCGAGTCGATGGCGCGCAGTGCTGGCCATTCCACCCGGAAAGCCAGGCGTCTCAGGAGAGACCGAGGCCAGTGCGTTCGCCGCACTGCCGCCGCCAGCCAAGTCCGACGTGGAGCGCGTGGCGCACCTCGTCCTCATGGCACTGCTTCCTGCGCTCGTAGCCGCCGATCTCGACGACTTCGGCGCGGCGCTCACCGAGATCCAGTGCATCAACGGCGGGTGGTTCGCCCCGGCGCAGGGTGGCCCGTTTGCCCCTGGCGAAACGACCGCTTTGGTGCGTGCCTTCAGCGAGTGGGGCGCGACAGGCGTGGGACAGAGCTCGTGGGGACCCGCTGCCTACGCGATCGCTGGTGACGAAGACAGCGCACAAGAGCTCGCGGTGCGCGCGCGCTCACTGGTGGGTGACGCGACGCGCGTCATCGTCGCATCATTCGATGATCGCGGGGCTCGCGTCTGGCGTGGAACTCAACGGCAAGGATCGCATGAGCACTGACAGCGATGTTCTCGACGGAGTCCGCAACCCCCACCGGTGGCTCGCATTCCTTCGCATCGTCGTCGGCCTCTGGTTCCTCAAAGGCGTCGTGACGAAGCTGGGGATCGTCATGCTCGGTGGCGTCGTCCCGGTCCCGGGCGCGAACGCGCGCTGGACGGAAACGATGCCACGGCTCCTTGCTCGTTATGCGGAGAACAATGAGTTCGCCTTCTACAAGCAATTCATAGAAGGCACGGTGATCACGAATCCTGAGCTCTTTGCGTCTCTCACTGCGCTTGGTGAAACGGCAGTGGGTATCGGATTGACGTTCGGCGTTGGCACAGTGATCGCCGCGTTGACCGGTCTCTTGCTCTCGACCTTGTACGGTTTGTTGACGCAGCACATGAGCCCCGGCCAGCAGGGGTTTCACTTCCTCCTCGTTGGAAGCATGCTCGCCTTCCTCTTCGCGCGCGCCGGACGCACCTGGGGTCTCGACGCCATTCTCAGACGTCGTTGGCGCTGGTGGAGAGTGATCTCGTAACGGCTAGGTCGGCCGCACCGCCGGCGGTGTCGTGGGCGGCTCGGGATCGGACTTCACCGGTTGATCGGTGATCGGTCGACGCTTCGAGGTATCCGGCTGCGGCCGCGGCTGCCGCGCGGGTGGCGGAGTCGGTGCAGGTGTAGTCGTATCCGCGCTGCCTGCTCCGCGCGCGGTGTCAGGCAATGGCGTCGGCGTGACAGCAGCACCGCTGTCCGCGGCTACCGCTGCCGAGTCGGCGGTGGCGCTCTCGCGTGATGTGCACGCAAACACTGCGATCGTTGCCACGCTCAACGCCAACGGCATTCCATACCGGTGCATGGTCTGCTGAGTCATCACGCTGTCGACACCGTCCGGGTGGGGCGTGAATTCACTGCGTTACTGCGTTGTACACCGGCCAGCTACCACGTTCCGCGAACATGAGTTCCTCGGAATTTAGTGTCAAGCGCATGATCGTCATCACGCTCGTCGGTCTTGTCGGCGTCATCGTCTTGCTCGTGCTCCTGATCTGGTGGCAGCAGGAGCGCATCGTCTTCCAGCCGTCGGGTCCACCCTACCCCGATGCGTCAAGCGCCGAGCGCATTACCTATCGCGCGGATGACGGCCAGGAGCTCTTCGCGCTCCTCGTCAAAACCAAACCCGATCGGCCACGCGGTCTCCTCGTCGCTTTCCATGGCAATGCCGATCTCGCCGCTTGGCGCGTGCCGTGGGCCGAAGAGGTCGCGCGGCGCACCGGCTGGGCGGTCATGCTCCCGGAGTATCGCGGCTATGGTGGCCTCTCCGGTGAGCCGACAATTCGCGGCGCGCAGCTCGACGCGCGTGCCGCCGGCCATTACGCACGGGCGCTCGCCCGTGACTCGTTAGGCACGAATGCACTCGTGTTCTACGGTCATTCACTCGGTTCGGCGATCGCCGCCGAGCTCGCCAGTGAAGTCCCACCTGCCGCGCTGCTCCTCGAATCCCCCTTCACCTCGGCGCGCGAGATGGCTCGTATCGTGATCTCGCGCCCACTGGCCTGGAGCTGGCGTCTGATCTCACGCGTGCACTACGACACCGAGGCGCGAGTGCGCACACTTCAGATACCGGTGTTCGTGGTACACGGCGATCAGGACTTCGTGATCCCCGTGCGAATGGGGCGCGCGGTGTTCGATGCGGTGCAGCGGCCCGGTGCGCTACTCATTGTTAGAGGCGCTGGCCACAACGATGTTGCCGACGTGGGCGGCGAGCGCTACTGGAACTGGCTCAGTGACGCGCTGACGGCAGTCAGCGGTGATACCCTCGCTCGACCGCAATGAGGTCCAGCCCGGATGTAGCCAGGTCTTCTTCCAGCAACACGTCGGCATCGAGCGATCGGAGAACCGCCAGCGCCTTCACGTACCCGTGGCAGCTGTCACATCGCTCGACCCGGCGAAATTCCTGCTCGCCATCCACGTGGATGTAGCCGAGCTTGCGATGGTCTCGCTCGCCGCAGTGTGGACACCGAAGGCGTTCGACGCCCCACGACGCCGCACACCGCCCACAGCGCAGTGCCAGCGGTGCTTCATCGCGCCGCTCGTTCTCCGGAAGCAGCTCGGCCAACAGTGGCGGCGCTCCGCACGCCGGGCAAATTCCCCGCCCCCAGTGCATCTCCTCGAGCACCGTGCCTAACGACTGAGCGCCGGCCCGAAGGGCGGGTCGCGCGGCGTAGTCGAAGAGGGCGAGGAGCGTGTCGCTCTCGACCCCAAGTCGAGCTCCTTCGGTAGAGAGAAGATCCCAGCTCCCGGTGAGCGACATGGCCGCCAACGCTTCGCCATCCATCGCGCGACGTGAGCGTCGCATCGTCGCCAGTACGTTCGTTGAATCGAAGAGACCGATCTCGGCGAGCCGGGATGCGATCAGCTCGGCATGACTCAACAGCGTATCGCCGGTCAGGAGCGCCTCGCCCATGAGAGCTGGAATTCCCCCATGAAGGCGCGCGCGCGCCGCGGCGTGCGACGGAACATCGTCCGGTAGGGTAACCTCACACTCTCGCAGTGCACCGAGTATGGCGCGGAGAGCAGTGACAGCCGTGCCCATTTCCGGGTGCTGAACGGCTAAACGATCCAGCGTCGCCGACATGTATGTGCTACCAGGGTTGCTTACGAGATGAGTCGGTCTGACTCGAAGGCTGTCGCGGATCCGCCGTCGTGCTCCGGTCGAACGTCGACTGCTCCGATTGCGACGCTGGCGTACCGGTCTTCTGGATGTCTCGCTTCTCGAACGGCGTAGTGCCGGGCGGCGGGGGCATTTCTCCTCTGACCAGCCGGTCGACCGGTGGCCGATTCAGACCCGGCCAGAGCGTAGTGTCAGCCACCTGTGGATTGGGAATCGTCGCGCTCACTAACACCTTGTTCCCAGGATCGGCTCCCGGTCCACCATCGCGGACACGGTTCGCCTCCGGCGAGCACGCCAGGAGCGTGACGATCGGCACCAGCGCTCTCAGAAATACCACAGAGGGGTTTCCGGATACTGTGGTGACATGATGACCACGAAGCGCAGAAGGAGTCCTCCGATCAACACGCACGCGGCTGCGATCATCGCTCTACGCTCGGGCGTCAACCCCTCCCGCCGGATGCGGTGCACGATGAGCGGTACGATGAGGCCGACGATCACCACACCACCCCAGAACACCACACCGAATCCACCCGTGATCAGCGGACGCGCGACGCTGCCTAACAGCACGAGCATGACTCCGAGGAGAATCAGCTCGAAGATGATCGCCATGCGGTCTGCGCGCTCGAGCTTTCGGACCGTAACGTGCGTATGCGTCTCTCCCCGCCGCATCAGCAGCAACATGAGCAACGCGTACGACGTCGATGCCGCCGAGATGAGAAAGAGACCGCCGAGGAGATGCGCATTGTGCCAGAGTGGCACACTGGTACCGATGAGCAGCACGCCGGTATAGCCGGCGAGGAAGAATCCGAAGAAGGCGCCGATGATTCCCCACAACACGGCGATCGGCCTCGGTCGCTCGCGTGCCCACCGATCGAGCCGCACCAGCAGCGGTCTCCGCAGCCGCCCGGTCTCGATCATCACGCCGACGAACGAGATGAAGGCGAAGAACCCGAAGATGCTGAGTACCCATGAGCCCACTGAAATCGGCGACCACCCCTTGAACATCGGAAGCGGAAAGCGGTGCGACTGAATGAGCATGTGCCAGAATCGTTGCGGCTGACCCAGGTCGACAATTAGTATCACTCCGCAAATAATTACCAGTGGGAAGGCGAGTAGGTAGCCGAGCTGAATCGCCGGGCGGTCTCGGGGATCACCGACCAGTTGGAGCAAGGTCGCGATGAAGTACAGCCCGGCCGCCAATCCGCCCAGGAAAAAGTAGAGGATGACGTACCATCCCCAGTGCGGAGAGTTGGTGACGCCCGATTCCGGATTGGCGGCAAGCTGCGCGAGGATCTCGATCATCGCGTCTCGGCCTCGTGCGGTCCGGTCCTCTCCTCAATCTCGTCCATCCGCTCCTTCCGGAAGCTGACCAACCCCATCACCGCCAACGCTGCCGCGGCGGCTGCACTCACCGCGAAGCCCGAGTCGACGTTCTGCGAAGGAAGCTCCGGCTTTTCTGGGAGGCCGTAGACCCCCGGCTCGTCCACCAGAAGAAAGAAGCAGTTGAGTCCGCCGACGATCTCCTCCTTCCCGTACACGTACGCACTCACCCCCTGCGTCTTGAGCTCGGCCACGCGCGCATCGGCGATCTGCATCAGCTCGTCCACATCGCCGAAGCGAATGGAATCCGTCGGACAGGCCTTGGCGCACGCCGGCTCGAGGCCGTGCTGGAGACGGTCGTAGCAAAGTGTGCACTTGTGCGCCTTGCCGTCCTCGCCGATGTCCACCACCGCGAACGGACATGCCGCCACGCATGCGCGGCATCCATTGCAGACATCCTCCTGGATGAAGACGGAGTCGAATTCCGTTCGGATGATCGCGCCTGTGGGACACACCTCCAGACATCCCGCGCGTACGCAGTGCTTGCAGACATCCGACATCATCAGCCAGCGGGAGCCCTGCAGGAATCCCTGTTGCGAGCGGTCCTCCGGGAACTGCTCGATGAAGCGCACGTGCCGCCAGTCGACCGCGTTCAGCCGGCCGGTGTTGTCGTATGACTGCCCTGTCAGCTCAGTGCGGCCGCCATTGACGGCCGGCAACTGGTTCCACTCGTGACACGCCACCTGGCAGGCCTTACAGCCGATGCAGATCGTCGTGTCGGTAAAGAATCCTTTGGCCATAGCGGCTACCCGTGATAGACGCCTACCGGCTGTTCCATGAACAGCGGCTCGACGCCATCCCCGAACAACTCGTTAGGCGACGTCGCGCGCGCGGCGAGCTCGATCCCGGCATCGATCTGCGCCTCCGCCGCCTGTCGCTCCCGCCGCCCGACGTGCGGCAGCGGTCGCGGTGCATCTTCCAGACGGGCGAGAACTTCACGCGCGCGCCGTCCCCGTTCGACTTGACACATGAACACTTTCGCTTCGTGAATCGTCACGTTGGGATCGCCGATCAACGCACTGAGCGTGTTGACCACATCGCCCGTGACGATACCGCGATATCCCCAGTGCCACGGCATTCCTACTTGATGCACCGTGCGACCTTGGACCTGGAACGGCTTCATGCGACGCGTCACCAGCGCCTTGCAGTCCACCGCGCCGCGCGGCGTCGACACCGTCACCCACTCCGTGTTCCGTATCCCGCGCTCACCCGCCAGCTCCGGTGAGATCTCGATGAAGAGCTCCGGCTGGAGCGCCGCCAACCACGGAACCCATCGACTCATCACGCCACTCAGGTGGTGCTCCGTCAGACGGTACGTCGAGATCACGATCGGGAAGTTCGGGTCGCCCGGATCGATGTACTTGTTGCCGACGACGTTGAAAACCTTCGCCACCGGATTTCTGCTGACCTTGTACAGCGCGCTCTGCACCGGCGATTCCCATGGCTCGTAGTGCGTCGGCAGCGGGCCATCCACCAACCCGCTCGGCGCGTACAGCCACGCCTTTCCATCGGGCTTCATGATGAACGGCCACGAGCCATCGTGCGCGTCGACCCCGCCGCGTGACCACACGCCCTTCTGTGTCGGCGGCTTAGTCGCCGGGAAATCCGGCACGTCGTAGCCGACCCACATCCGCTTGCCTTCATCCCACCAGACGTAGCGCTTCCGTTCCGACCACGGATTTCCATCGGGGTCGGCACTTGCGCGGTTGTAGAGGATGCGACGATTCGCCGGCCACGCGAACGCCCAGCCTAACGAGACGTAGTCATCGCTCACCCGCGAGGCTGCCTTGTTCACTCCTTCTTCCGGATAGATCCCGGTGTAGATCCATGCACCGGACGCCGTCGATCCATCGTCCTTGAGATCGGCGAACGTCTTCACCTGCACGCGGCCGGGAAGCGTGTAGCCGTTGATCTCCTTGAGCACGCTCTCAGCGGTGGGCTCGCGGTGCGATCCTTCGCCCGTGAGCTCGAAGTCCCAGGTGAGCGCCATGAACGGATCGAGCTCACCTGCCGCGAATGCGGGATTCGGTGCGTCGCGATACATGCGTCTGAGACGCTCAACCAACGCGCTGGTGAACCAGATGTCGCTTCGGCAATCACCGGGTGGCTCGCACGCCTTCTCGTGCCATTGTACGAGACGCTGTGTGTTCGTGTACGAGCCGTCCATCTCCGGCGTCGTCGCCGAGGGGAAGAAGAAGACCTCCGTCTGAATCGCCGTTGGGTCGGAGACATCGGGCGCGCGCCAGAACTCCGCCGTCTCTTGGAGGAAGATGTCTTTCACGACCAACCACTCGAGCTTCGCCAATCCCGCGCGCTGATAGACGGCGTTCTGGCCACCGACGGCTGGGTTCTGCCCCAACGCCATGAAGCCTTTCAGCACGCCGTCGTGCATCGCCTTGAACATCGGCATGTGCGAATGATCGCCGATGCTCTTTGGGAGGAGCTGATAGCCCCACTCGTTGTCGGCACGCGCGTGATCGCCATACCACGCGCGGAGGAACGAGACCATGTACTTCCGGCCATTCGCCCACCACCCCGTCGTGGGCATCTCCTTCTTCAGCCACCCCTCGAGTGTCGCGTGCTCCGGTACCGACGCGGCCGGTGCCGGCAAATAACCGGGGAGCAAGTTGTAGAGCGTCGCGATGTCGGTGGATCCCTGAATGGTGGCGTGACCGCGCAGTGCGAGGATGCCGCCACCGGGGCGTCCCGCGTTGCCGAGCAGTGCCTGGATGATTCCAGCCGTTCGGATGTACTGAACACCGACGGTGTGCTGCGTCCAGCCGACCGCGTATACGAATGCCGACGTCCGATCACGCCCTGAGTTCGACGTCAGCTCTTCGGCGACACGAAGGAACTGCTCTTCGCTGCACCCGCAGATGTCAGACACCATCCGGGGCGTGTAGCGCGAGTAGTGGCGCTTGAGGATCTGGAAGACGCAGCGCGGGTGTTGGAGCGTCGGATCCGTTCGCGGCGGGAAGCGCCGATAGTCGACGCCTGGCTGTCCTTCAAGCGCATGCGGCCGATCGGCAGGCCGTTGGAGTGCCGGCTGTCCGGGGACGGTTCCTTCGTACGCCCACGAGCGCGTGTTGTAGCTCCGGTTCGCTTCGTTGAAGCCGGAGAACAGGCCGTCGAGCTCTTCCGTGTCCTTGAACTCAGGACCGACGATCGTCGAGGCGTTCGTGTACTCGAGGACGTACTCCTTGAACCACTTGTCGTTCTCGATGATGTAGCTGACCAGCCCGCCCAGGAACGCGATGTCGCTGCCGGCCCGAATCGGTACGTGGAAGGTCGACATCGCACTGGTCCGCGTGAAGCGCGGATCCACGTGGATCAGCTTCGCGCCACGCTCACGTGCTTTGATCGCCCAGCGGAATCCGACCGGATGACATTCCGCGAAGTTGGATCCCATGATGACGATGCAGTCCGAGTTCATGAGATCCTGCTGGAACGTCGTCGCGCCGCCTCTTCCAAACGTGACCCCCAGACCGGGGACCGTGGAAGAGTGTCATATTCGAGCCTGATTTTCGATGAAGACGCCGCCGATCCCGCGGAAGAACTTGGCCTGGACGTAGTTCCACTCGTTGTCCATCGTCGCGCCGCCTAACGAGCCGATGGCCAGCGTATGATTGATCGTCAGCTGCCTGCCGCCGACGGTGGCTGTACGCTTGAACGTCTCGTCGCGCGTCTTCTTCACGCGCTCGGCGACCATGTCCATGGCGCGCTCGAGCTCCAGCTCTTCCCAATCGGTAGCGCCGGGCTTGCGATGGAGACACTTCGTTTTCCGCTCGGGATTCACGGTGAGCTGGAAGCTCGCCGCGCCCTTCGGACAGAGTGTACCGCGGCTGATCGGTGAGTCGGGGTTCCCTTCAGCGTTGATCAGCTTTCCATCGCGCACGTGCAGCAGCAATCCGCAACCGACCGCGCAGTATGGGCAGACCGACGGGACAACCTTGGACTCGCGGATCTTCCACTCGAGTGGCACCGTGGCGACACGGAGCGGGGCAGGATCGACGCCCAGGGAGACGAGACCGCCTAACGAGGCGCCACTGGCGGCGAGTCCCGACTGCTTCAGGAACTGCCGGCGTGAGACACGGGTCATGGAAGCTGTGCCCTCCTACCGCACGGCGACGCGAGAATCGTGCGCAGTTTGGCGTCCGGTGGCCATCGGTATTCATATCGCATGCACACGGAAGTTGGAAGGGCGTGGACGGTCGGTACGCCGTCCACGCCCTTCGATCACACCCGCTGCTGCTTCGGCGAGGCCGAGTGGGTCAGCGTCCTCCTCCCCACGGGGCAAGCGGCAGTGCCAGCCCGTAAATCAGTACCGGCCGCCAGTAATCCTTGTCACCATCCGCATCTCGCGGCGGGTGCGTGATCTGCTGGTCGACGAGGAAAAACGCCGACAGGTTCGAGAACTGTCCCATCTCGCGCATCATCTTCGCACCAATTGGCACCGTCACGGCGAGCTCGAGGAAAAAGTCGTGGCCATATGGTTGACTGGCCTGACGTCCGCCGTTCCCGAGCGCATAAACACCGAGGGGGTCGATGCTCGCACCGAGCCATCCGCCGGTCCACTCGGGGAGTATGATTGGAAATACGAACCCGTAGAAGATGATTGGTGCGTTGTTGTCGTCGCCGTCCAGGCCGTTCGGTAACCACTGCACACCGAACACTGGCGTGAACCATGGCGTGCTCGACGGAATCGTCGTCTGAAAGCGGACGTTGAACCCGTGCACCGCATCCAACGGATCGGGAGCTGAGATCGCATTGGCCGTGATCACGCTCGGCATAAAAAGAAAAACCGGCGACTTGAGGAAGCCTCCCCCTCCGTCGTCGGTCTGTGTGTCCTCTGTCTCTTGCGCGAAAACGTGACTCGAAACGGTGCTGGTCAGAGCCAGGGCCATGGACAGCATCGCAACAGCTGTGAAGCGCTTCATCATAGGACATGCTCCATGCACCTTGAGGCGCATCTCCGAATTACACTCGTGCCGCCAAGTCGTCAGGCAGCTAGCTCACTGCAGACTTCGTCGACGTGCAACCTCCTCGGCGAATCGCCATTCGGTTGAGCCTGGTCGCTGACGGAGTGGGGTCGAGGCTCACAGTCGACCTTACCGGGTGGGTGAGTCTTTCGAAGGCCGTGCCGAATCGGAGCCGATCGTGTCATCCGGCGTCGGCACCTGCCAAGGTTGCCGATCTCGTGCGGTCGGCCGCATGCCTGGACGAGGCGCGGGAGGATGAGGGGGAGCCGGTAGCGCAGAATCCGGGGCGGGCGTTCCATCCTTCGACTTCGATGGGGTGCCGTCCGTGGCCCTGCGCCCTTTGCGCGGAGGCGGCTCATCCGCCGATGACTTGCCGTCAGGGCTCATAGACGCGCTCGTATCCCCGACTGTGATTCCGCGAGCCTGCAGCGTCGCAACGCTGTCCGCATCCCCCGTCCCAGCCCCCGCCGTCTCTCCATCCCCACCCTGCCGCGCACAGGCCGTGAGTATCACTCCTACCGCCAACACCAACTGCGTTCGCATTCCGCCCTCGAGAAGGTCTCCTAGATGACCTACCCCGTCGGGCGGGCGGAGTTACAGGTGCCGCCGTGACTGCACGTGCAAGCTGAACGTCGAAGCTTGCACGGTGTGTTCCCTCATCGGATTTCGCGACGTAGTTCGCGCGTTATTGGCCCACGGCAGCCGTCAGTCCGATGAAGACTACTCGTCCGGGCGCCGGCTCGAAGAACTTTCCGCCCGTCGCGTTCACACTCACAGAGCCGACGTACTTCTTGTCGAACAGGTTCTGGATGCCGAACACCGGCGATATCCACGGGCGACCCATCAACAGCTTGGAGCCCACGCGCAGATTCACGATGGCGAATCCGTCGGCCGATGCGCTGTTGGCATCGTCGACGAATACCTTGGTCGATCCGATTACTTCCGAGGTGATGAACAGTTTGGGCTTTCGCCATGTCACGCTGGCCTGCGCCTGCTGAACAGGGACACCGGGAATGCGCTTCCCGGAGAAATCGGTGCCGCTCACGACGTATTCATCGAACTTGAAATCCGAGTAGCTGTACGACGCGCCGACGATGAAATCTCCAGCCGTTACCGTCAGGCCGCCTTCCGCGCCGCGACGCTTCGTCCTTCCGGCATTTCTGAAGAAGCGGCGTCCGCCGCTGTTCGGAATCTCGAACGGAATCAGCTCGTTCTTCACGCGCGCGTCGAAGATCGCCACGTCGTACTGAACGCGCGGCAGGATGAAGCCCTTCACGCCTCCTTCGACAGTGCGTGCACGCTGTGGATCGAGGTCGCGATTGATCCCGCCCGAAACACCCTCTGAATTGTTGAGCTCGGTGACCGTTGGCGTCTCGAAAGCCGTGGAGTAGTTCACGTACAACGACGTGTACTCGGTGACACGCGCGACCGCGCCGACCATGGGACTCCACGCCGACAACGTGCGATCACCGGAGTCGTCTGGATTCGTCGGCGTGATGAGGTGATCGGTCACGTCGAACTTCACGTAATCGGCCCGCAGGCCGCCATGTATCGCGAACTTGTCGGAGATGTCGAGCTCCGTCCGCACATACGGGCCGACGCTCGACACCAGCTCGCGCTGATCCCGCCGGCGCGATCCGCGCTCCTCACCTGGTACAGGGCACGTAGGCGTGGGAATCGTCGTCGGCACACCGCCGACGATGCAGTTCGTGAACTCGATGCGGTCATCATCCTGCCGCTGGAGGTCTACGCCGGCGCCGATGCGGGCATCAAGCCCGAGCACGCGGACCGGTGCCATTCCTCGCAAGCTGGCGCCGTACAGCTTGCGGTCGATGTCGTTGATCGAGAACGCCAGCGGATTCGCCAGGGATCGCCATCCGCCGTACACCATCGCCGCGACCTCTCCCGTGGCGAGGAGCGGACGCCGGCCAGCCAAACCGATCTGCCACTGCCGCACATCCTTCCGCGCCTGCTTGTCCAGATTCTGCTGATCCGCCTGACGAGGATCGGTATCGAACTGCTCTTGCGTGAGCGCGCCCGGGTTCTGCGCCAACGGCATGTCGAAACCCATCGCCACCAGCGCGAGCTCGGTGGAGCCGACCGTCCACACACCACGGCCAAAAGCATTCAGCACCCGCTGACGGGCGTAGCGACGATAGCCTTCCAGGTCGGTGTGACTGACGTTGGCTTGATAACCCAACGATCCGCTCGTGCCGCCGATCGCTCCCGTCCAGCGATGTGAGTCATAGGACGAACCCCAGCCTCGCAGCTGCGCCGAGAAGCGATCGTTAGGCGGAGCGGCCGATCGCAGGTCGACGACCCCACCGGAGGCATTGCCATACAGGGCCGACGCGGTTCCACGAAGCACCTCCACCGATCCAACGGACTCGAGATCGAGAAAGTCGACCGGTGTTTGGCCATCGGGGAGCGTGAGCGGCATTCCATCACGCAGGACGCGGACGCCACGCACACCGAAGGCTGAGCGTGAGCCGAAGCCACGCACCGATACGCGCGGATCCTGCGTCGGGTTGTTGCGATTGACGACGGCGACACCCGGGAGAAGCAGCAGCGACTCATCCAGCGCTAGGTGCCGTTGCCCTGGGCGCATGCTGTCCGGGTTGAGCGATGTCACCGCGAACGGCACCTCCAGCGGCGACCGGCCGGCGTCGCGCGTGACGGTGACGACCACGGGAGCAAGCCGCTGCGGAGGCCTAGACGGAGGCGGAGGGGTTTCCGTCTCTTGCGCCGGAAGAGCGGTGGCGGCGATGAGCGCCGCGGAAAACGCGATTGCGCGCACGAGAGCCATGGCATACCTCAACCTGCTGTCGCAGGATGGAAAGACACACCGCGTAATCGGCCTCTCGCCGACTACGCGGTGCCTTCGAGCCCGCTACGACGAGATCATGGATGCACCGTCTGCCCCTCGAGATTTCGGAGCGAGACCGTACCCACATGTGTCCCCCGCAGCCCTGATTCGATCGACTGCCGGTCGCCAACGATCACAACGGCCAGATTCGCTGGATCGAGATACTGATTCGCAACCCGTCGAACATCCGCCTGGGTCACGTTCTCGATCTGTTGCACATAAGTGTTATAGAAGTCGAGCGGCAAGTCGTAAAGGACGACGGGCACTAACTGCGACGCTATGTCACCAGTAGTCTCGAATCGACTCGGCATCTGAAGCTGCAGATAGCGCTTGGTCTTCGTGAGCTCCTCCGCGGACACGGTATCCCGGATGGCCCGCAATTCCTTCATGAACTCCAGCAATGCCGAATCACTCTTCGCCGCCACGACCTCGGCCCTCGCCGTGAAGGGTCCGGCTGCTCTCCGCATCGAGAACCCGGAGAATGCCCCGTAAGTGTACCCCTTCGTCTCACGGAGATTTTGATTCAACCGGCTCGTGAATGAGCCACCGAGCACGGTGTTCATGAGCTGCAGCGCGAAGAAATCCTTCGTCGACCGCGGAACGCCAACCATCCCGATGCGGAACGACGACTGCGGCGCACCCGGCTTGTCGATGAGGTAGATCGTCGTCGCGCCAGCCTTTGGCGCCTCACCGTACGCCGTCTGTGGCACATCGCGTCGCTGCCAGTTGCCGAAGAGCGCCTGTGCACGACGCGCAACGTCATCCGGCTTCACAGCACCAACGGCGATCAGCGTCGCATTGTTGGGGCGGAAGTAGGTCTCGTAATGGCGGCGCACATCGTTTTGCGTAATCGAGGTTACAGTAGCTTCCGTGCCACTCGTCGGACGGCCGTAAGGATGGCCCGTGCCGTACACGATCGCTGCAAAGGCGCGATCGGCAATCGCCGGAGCTCGATCCTTTAGTTGCAGCAGCTCCGTCAACCGATCCTTGCGCAGCCGCTCGAGATCGGTGGTTGGAAACGATGGACGAAGCGCGATGTCGGCGAACAGTGCAAGTGCGCTGTCCAACTGCGCCGTTGGCGTATGGAGCGTAACGCTGGTCGCATCCCATCCCGACGATGTGCTCACATCCACGCCGAGAAACGCTTCCTGGTCGGCGATCTGAAGAGCGTTTCGTGTCGTCGTGCCTTCGTCGAGCATCGATGCGGTGAGCGTCGACAAACCCGACTTCTCCGCCGGGTCCGTTTCCGTGCCGCTGCGCACGAGCAGGATGAAGTCGGCAACTGGAAGCTCGTGATGCTCTACCACGAGAATCTTGAGGCCGTTCGGCAGCTCGCGCGACGCGATCGGCGGCAACGTGAGCGCCGGCGGCGCAGGAAGCGCCGGTGGTGACTTGAGGTCAACCGCCACCGGAGCAGGAGATGGAGCCGCGGGTGCGGGTGCCGGGTCAGCGGATGTCGCACTCTGCTGCGTAGCACACGCGCTGAGGATCACGGAAGCCGCGATTACGGCGATTCGCGCATGTCGCAGGAGCACTCGAGCGCTGCTCATTCGACGCCTCCAGCAGTCACCATCATATCCTTCTTCCCCTCCGGAACGACCGTAAGCACGACCCGCGGCTTTCCGAGATACGTGCGCGCCACACGTTGCACGTCAGCCACCGTGACGCGGTCGTACCGTGCCGCATCCTCGCGCACATAATCGGGCGTGCCCGCGAAATAGTTGTAGAGATTGAGCTGATCAGCCTTGCCCAACACGCTGGCCAATTGATCGAGGAAGCGCGCCCGGAATGTGTTCTGCGCACGAGCGAGCTCGCGCGCCGTGATCCCTCTATTGATCAATAGATTGATCTCCTCGTTGATGATCTGCGCCATCCGTGCCGGAGTTTGCCCCGGCTTCGGCGTCACGAAGACTTGGAACCATCCGTCGATGCGCCCGGACGATTGATTCGCTGAGACATCCTGCGCGATCTGCAGATCGTAAACGAGTCGCTTGTAGAGACGCGAGTTCTTGTCGCCGGCCAGCACGTATGAGAGGACATCGAGCGCGCCGTCATCTTCGTGGAAGATCTTGACCGTGTGCCACGCGTTGTAGAGCCGCGGCAGCTGCACTTTGTCTTCGAGCACCAGGAACGTGTCACGCGCAATGCTCACCGCAGGCAGCGTCGGGCGCGGCGGCTCCTGCGGACCACGGGGGATTCGCGCGAAGTAGCGATCCACCCACGTCCGCACGGAATCGCGATTGAAGTCCCCCGCAATCGTCAACGTCGCATTGTTAGGCGCGTAGTACGTACGGAAGAAATCCTTCACATCCTCCAGTTGTGCGGCCGAGAGGTCCGTCATGTGCCCGATCACCGGCCATGAATACGGATGCGACTTCGGAAAGAGCGCGGCGATGATCGTCTCGTACGCCCGTCCGTACGGCACGTTGTCGTAGCTCTGGCGGCGCTCGTTCTTCACCACATCACGCTGCACATCGAGCTTGGCCTGGTCCATCGTGGGTAGGAGGTAGCCCATGCGATCGGCCTCGAGCCACAGCGCCAGCGGAAGTGCGTTGGAGGGCATCCACTCGAAGTAGTTCGTCCGATCGGTGTTCGTGGAGCCGTTGTTGTTCGCGCCGGCAGCCTCGAGCCACTGGTCGAACTTCCCGACCGGGACGTTCTCCGATCCCATGAACATGACGTGCTCGAAGAGATGCGCGAAGCCGGTACGGCCGGGCTTCTCGTCGCCGGAGCCGACCTTGTACCAGACGTTGACCGCCACCAGCGGGACGGACACATCGTGGTGGAGGATGACCTCCAGGCCATTGGGAAGTGTGTACTTCTCGTTGGTGATCGGCGGGATTGCCTGCGCGGCGAGCGTGCTCGCCGCCGCAATCACGAGAAGGCCAGCCTTCATTAAGTCACGAACTGCTACTAATAGCATGGATTCCCCACAGTTTGTCGATTCAGGACCCGCCTGGTCCTAACAGATACGCGACCGGAACCTTCAACGACTCGCTCGTCACGTACTTCCATCGCTCCAGTGCATTGGCCGAGATCGGACTCGTGCGCGTTGGCGACGGATACGGTTCCAACCCCATCTGACGGGCGAGGATGGAGAGCCGAAGCATGTGAAACGGATCGCTCACCAAAATCACTCTCTTGTCATCGTGCCCTGCCAGGAGGCTCGCCACGCCGCGGAGCGACTGACTGGTCGTCATCCCCTTGTTCTCGAGAAGAATGACGCTGTCCGGCACTCCGCGCTGCAGCACGTATCGCCGGCCGACGGCGGCTTCGCTCGTCGTATCGCCCATTCCGGTACCACCCGTCAGCACCAAGCGGTCCGCCAGACCGCGCTCCCAGAGATTGACGGCATGGTCCAGCCGTGCCCGAAGCACCGGCGAGGGGCGTCCCACGTACTGGGCAGCTCCGAGCACCACGATCGTCCCGGCGTCTCGTGCCTCATCCCGGCGTCCATAGAGGATGACGGCTGCTACCAGAGCCGTCCAGAGCGCTGGGACGAACGCCACCGACAAGCTGAGGATCCACCGCCTGAGGCGCTGCCGGGGCCGCATGGGCGCAAGCTACCGAGCGAGGACGCGCCAGCGAAAGCCTACTCGATAGCCATCGCTCATTCGGCTAGGCTCAGCAACGACAGCCAGAAAACGTCGAAAGCTGGACGGGGATTTCGCTCGCCATCCGTCCCGGTCGAGATGGCCAGCCCATCCACGAACGCGACGACCACATCGGCTACCAACGCGGCCGGTACTCTGGCCCGCAGCTCCAGCATTCCGAAGAGGCGCTCCAACGTCGCCGCCGATGCCTCACGACGCATGCGCGCTGCGCTCTTGGAAGCACGGTGCACGAGATCACTCCTCCACTCCCCCAGCTCGATCAGCACCCGCACGTGACCGCGCTCGAGCTCCCCCGCTACCCACATCCAGAGATCATCGAGCGCGCTCCGTGGCGTCGAGTGGGCCAGCGCATCGCGCTCGCGCTGGACCAGATGCGCCACCATCCACTCCACCAGCCGCGCGAGCAGCGTGTCCTTGTCGTGAAAATGGTAGTGGATGAGTCCCTTGCTCACCTCAGCTTCTTCAGCAACCTCTTGCATCGTGAGCGCAACCGCACCGGACTGCACGATCCGATACGCCGTCGCGCGTAGGATGCGCTCCGGCGCCGAGAGTCGCGCTCGCTTCGGATCAGATAGCGTAGCCACAGCATCTATAATGTAGACACGCAAGCGCTGTCCGCTTCCCCATCACCTGTACCGCCAGTAATGCAGACGCCAGTGATGCGGGCACGATGGACCAACCTCTTGCTGCTCACCTACGAAGCGCCGGAGGGATTGCTTCGTCAATTCATCCACCCGACGCTCGACCTCGATCGGTGGAATGGCAGAACACACGTCTCTCTGGTCGCCTTCGACTTCGAGGACACGCGACTTTTCGGCGTTCGAATTCCGGGCTTCACCGACTTCCCGGAGGTCAACCTTCGCACTTATGTGCGACTAGGCCACCACCGTGGGGTCGTATTCATCCGAGAGCTGGTACCAAGCCGTGTGATCGCCGCGGCTGCCCGTGCCTGGTACAACGAGCCATATCGACGGGTGCCGCTGACCAGCCATGTCCAGAATGTCGACGGCTCCGTCCTGACGGATCGTCGTTGGCGAGCGAACGGGCAGATCCACCAGATCCGCTCCAGCGCACTACCGGGCGCGGATATCCCGGAGCCGTCGACAATCGAGCACCACTTCAAGGAGCAGGCGTGGGGATTCGGCCGCCGGCGCAGCGGGCAGCTGCTCCGCTATCGCGTGGACCACCCTCCCTGGGCAGTTCGGCAGTTAGCCGAGGTGTCGACCGAAGTGGGGTTCGGGAGGACGTATGGTGCCGAGTGGGAGTTCCTTGACCGAGCGCAGCCGATATCGACGATATTCGCTGAAGGCTCGGGAGTAGCGGTCTACCCTCCGGAGCGGATTCAATAGCCAGAGTAGCCATATTTAGAAGGTTAGCCTCTGACCCAGCGTTGGCGCATGGATCTGCGAGTAACCTGTCGCACGTAGAACAGTGGCCAGTGCTTCCTGCGGCCCAGGCTCTCCGTGCACCAAAAAGATTGGCCCGAGCTTCGGCGAGCTCGATTTCAACACATCGAGCCAGGCGACGAGCTCTTTCTGATCGGCATGTGCACTATAACCGTTGATTATCTCCACACGCGCTCGGAGAGGAACTGGCTCGCCGAAAATCTTCAGCACCGGCTGCTTCTCCACGATCCGCCGCCCAAGCGTGTGCTCCGCCTGGAACCCAACGATCAGGATCGCATTCCGCTCATCCGACGCACCCTGCGCCAAGTGGTGGAGGATACGTCCGCTTTCCGCCATGCCTGACGCGGCAATCACAATCACCGGGCCGCGCAGCTGCGCGATGGCCTTCGACTCTTCCACCGTCCGCGTATATCGCACCAGTGGAAAGTCGAAGAGCTTTGCGACTTTCTGCACCAGCTGCTCTTTGTCATCGAACACATCGGGATGCGACGCAAATACTCCAGTGGCATCGATGGCGAGCGGGCTATCGATGTAGATCGGAATTGGAGGAATCTCGCCGGCACGGAGCAGCTCGTGCAGCTCGTAAATCACCTCCTGCGTCCGGCCGACGGCGAAGGCAGGAACCAGAATTCGTCCGCTTCGCGCTGCTGTCTCCACGACCACTCGCCTAAGCTCGGCCCGCGAGTCCGCCACCGACTCATGCAGCCGATCTCCATACGTCGACTCGAGAATGACCGCGTCGGCTCCGGTCGGCACCTCCGGATCGCGGATGATCGGCAAACCAACACGTCCTATGTCCGCGGAGAACACGAGGCGCTTCGTCGTCGTCCCCTCAGTGCAATCGAGTACGACCGAGGCCGAGCCGAGGATGTGCCCGGCGTCGACGAATGTGGCGCGGACACCAGGAACGACATCGAACTGCTTGTGATATGGAACCGACACGGTGAGCTCAGGCACTCGCACTGCATCACGCATCGTGTACAGCGGCGCCACGTATTGCTTCCCACGTCGCGCGAGAAACTCCGCGTCTTTCTCCTGAATGTGCGCACTGTCAGCGAGCATTATGGCTGACAGATCACGCGTCGCCGGAGTTGCCCAGATCGTCTTCGAGTACCCCTCGCGCACGAGGAAGGGAAGCCGACCACTATGGTCGATGTGCGCATGAGAGAGGACGACGGCGTCGAGCGATTCAATAGGGCAGGGAAGGCGTCGATTCTTCTCGTCCGTCGCCTGTCGATGTCCTTGGAAGAGTCCGCAGTCGAGCGCGATAGTTCTACCATTCACTCGAAGGAGATGACACGAGCCAGTCACCTCACGAGCGGCTCCCGCGAACTCGAGCTCCACGAAGCTGTGTCTACTCCGCCCCGGTGCCCGGACGCTGGAAGACGAGTGTCAGGCGTTGGCCATCCTGCGTCATCGTCGCCAGCTCCCATCCGCCACGCGAGCGCTCGTTGAGCAGATCCGTCAGCGCTACTTCGTCATCTTGCGCATGCCGCGCGAGGCGGTGGATGACTACCTGGTATTCTTTCATGCGCGCGAAGATAGTAGCTTCACGCCCATGAACACTACCCCCACCACGTCTGCGTTCCCCACACTCTCCATCACCAAACACCCCCTCGTTCAACACAAGCTGACTGTTCTTCGCGATCGCACGACTCCCACCAAAATCTTCAAGGAGCTCATCGAAGAGATCGCCATGCTCATGGCCTATGAGGCAACCAGCGATCTCACGCTGGCGCCATCTGCCGTCGAAACCCCACTGGAGGAGACACAGGGCTGGCGAGTTGCCGGCAAGAAGCTCACGCTCGTTCCCATCCTGCGCGCCGGACTTGGAATGGTCGAGGGAGTCTTGCGCTTAGTGCCGGCAGCCCGTGTTGGGCACATCGGGCTCTACCGAGACCACGACACGCTCGAGCCGGTCGACTACTACTTCAAAATCCCCGGCGACGTCGAAGAGCGGCACTTCTTTCTCCTCGATCCGATGCTCGCTACCGGAGGAAGTGCGATTGCAGCGGTGACGTCGCTCAAGCGCGCTGGTGCTTCGCGGATTCGATTCCTCTGCATCGTGGCCGCACCGGAAGGTGTTCAGCGAATGGCGGCCGCGCATCCAGATGTGCGGGTCTTCTGCGCCGCACTAGACCGAGAGCTCAACCCACACGGGTATATCCTCCCCGGCCTCGGTGATGCCGGGGATCGGCTCTTTGGTACTCGTTAACAGCACAAAACCGCTGACGTTGACGTACAGCGGTTAGGCACTCACCCGCGTCAGCCGAACCACTCCCGCGGGCAGTCTCGCTGTTGGCGAGCTGCGTCGATCACCCACTGCTGCGTCTGTGGACTGACGACCTCTCCCTCCACGGCATTGAACCATTCTCGTGCCTTGGAGAGATCACCGATGCGGCGCCAAAGCTCACCGACTAGATAGGTCAGCACCGCACGCTCTTCTTGCTCGACACCGTCGAAAGACGCAAGCGAGCGCTCGAACATCCACGCTGCTTGACGCCGGAAGTAGCGCTCTGCTTCGATGTCTCCTTCGTCCACGCAGCACCATGCAGCCCGGAGTTGAAGGTCGGCAATGCGCCGCGGCTCACATCCCTGCCAGATGGCGACCTTGGCCGCTGCTTCATACTTCTCGGAGCCGGTGAGCACACCAACTGCGAGACGCGGAGCCAGCTCATCCCACACATGCTCCTTGAGAAGCGGACTGACTTCAGCTTCCTCGCTGAAGTCTCGCTCGCTCCCCGCGTAGCCGCAGCGCGAGCACATATGGATGAAGAATGGAAGCGGTTGTGCACCGGCTGCGCGCTCGTGAAAGTCGGTGCGCTTTCCACCAAAAGAATTGGTCGACAGTACCGCTTGTGACTCGAAGCGATTCGAGCAAATAGGGCACGTCAATCCGATGTGTCGTAGTGTCGTCATTGTGCGCTCCTCAACACCCCTCAACGACCCCGTGATACATAGGAAGAAAAATACGTGCCACCGCCTGTCGTCCCCTTGTTGGAGCAGACAGGCGCCAGTATCTTGCCGCGTCCAGCGCGTTCCCCTCCCCCCTCCCGTCGCACGCGCTAATCGCCCGCGCTCGCGCTCAGGTCGTCGATGCTCATTAATCTGGTTCCGGATTTTTTCGCCATCCTGAACAGCACCGACCGCCTAACTGCTTATCGACGCTACTACGAAACGCATCGCCGGATCCTCGAGCCGTACTGGCACAACTACGTGCTCGACCCAGACAGCCCGCACTTCGCTGACGTCGCCCGGGCTACAGTTCATGCTGACCGCAACGATCTCCGAGCGATGCTCGAGATCACCGACATCGTCTCACTCGCCCGTGACACGATCGACCGGTGTACCGATGTGCTCGCCATCGATACGGACATCGACGTCGTGCTCATGGTGGGGGTCGGGGCGGCGAACGCTGGAGAGCTAGTCACCGGCGGGAAAGGGATCGCGTTCGTCTGCCTCGAGCACTTCACGGGGATGGGCAACCCAGAGACTCAGGGACTGGGTCTCGATCCAGAGCTCATTCCCCTGTGGCTCGCACATGAGGTCGCACACACAGTACGGTACACATCACCCACCAGCCGCAGTGAGATGCGGACGTTGATCGATGAATCCGGCGGAGAGTACTCCTACTGGGAAACCGGCCGCCGTGCGACGCTTCGAGAACTCGTGGTCAACGAGGGGCTAGCCGTCGAGGCAGCTCGTGCGATCAGTCCCGGTCACGCTGAATGGGAATACTTTGGGTACGGCAGACGTCAATACGCTCGCATCCGCGAGCTCGAGCCCATGCTCATCCGCCTGATGACCGACGAGTTCGACCGACGTGGGCTCGGGCTGAGACTCCGCTACTTGTCGGGCGGATTGAGCGACGAGGCTCGACGCGCAGATCGCCTCGTACTGCCCGAACGTGCCGGCTATTACATCGGCGCACGGCTCGCCCACGGCGCCATCTCTAGCCGCGGTCTCGCCTGGGCACTCCGCGCCAGTGCAGACGAGATCAGCGAACTCGCAAAGGCGGCAGCAGCCACCGCGTAGCTACCGGGCGCCGCCTAACACGACCGGGCGACGGCGCTACTTCCCGATGCAAAACGACCGGAATACCCGGTCGAAGATCTCCTCCACATCCACCGCACCGATCAGCGCCTCGAGCGCTGAAGCAGCCGCACGCAAGTGCACTGCGGCAACGGTCGCCGGTAGTGCATCATCTCCCCACGCGATC
>DATFBS010000043.1:0-54011 GCA_035253695.1 Gemmatimonadaceae bacterium | reverse complement strand
GATTCGCACCTTCGAGATCGCCGCGGCCGATTCGGCCGCGCCGCCGCCCGTCGTCGCGCCCGAGGCGTCGGCCAATCAGGAATCGACGGACCCGCGGGCGAAGGTGCAGGTCACTTCTCCGCATACGTTGCCGCGCGGGGTTACAAGCGGAAGATCGGCGACCCCGCCGCCAGCCCTGTCGATCGAGCAACAGGCACCAACAGTGATCGCTGAGGCCGCCCCGGTCTCGGGTGCGCGCACGGATGACTCCCTCCGTTCACCGGCGGTTGCCCAGCTGGAGCGCCAAGAGACTCGTGACGCATCCGCCGACGCCACCTCGTCGCTGGCGGGGAAGGTCGGCGCGGGAGCCGTTCGGCGTCGGGCCCAGGAGGCTCAGGCGAGCTACGCGGAAACGCGTCCCCCTCCACCGGTAGTTGGCACGGCAGCCGGTGCTCCGGCGCGTGAGGAAGCGCCGCGGCTCGTGCAGGAAGAGAAGATGGTGGAGAGCGGCGATGAAGTGCGCCGGCGCATCTACAGCGTAGACGGCATTCTCGTGACACTCGACGAGCGCTTCCCCGACACGTTCGAGCGACGGCGCGCGGCGGCGAACGCGGATCTCCGGGATACCACAGCCGTGACCACGACGATCCGATGGACCGATGCGAGCGGCAAGGAGTTCACACTCACTGGCCCTGCGCCGGCGGAGCGGCTGGAGCGGATACGAAAGCTGCTGGGACTGTGAGCAGAGGAGGGATGAGGACTGAGGAGTGAGGAATTCAATTGGATGAAGGAGTCCTCCAATTAATTCCTCACTCCTCAGTCCTCATCCCTCATTCGTCGTTTAACACATGTTAAGCACTCGCCCTTATCGCAGCCCGCGGATCATCCGGTCGATCGACAGGTCGAAGAACTGAGCGAAGGCAGCGTCCGTAACAAATTGCCCGCGGCGGTGGACGACGAGCCCCTGGGCGAGCGCAGCGAGCGACATCGCCACGCTCTGGGCATCCCCCTCGGCCAGGCTTCCGTCCCGCATGCACTCAGTCACCCGGTCGGTGAGGCCCTGAAAGATCGTCGGGCTCGCCCCGCCGTCGCGAATCTCGCCCCGCCTGGTCGTGGGCGGACGCACGAAGAGCATGTGAAAATACGCCGGATACTTGTTGGAGAACTCTCGGAACACCTGGAGGTTACGCCGCAGCCTCGCCTCGGAGCCAGGGACGCCGTTGGCCTCCTGCATCCGATCCTTGAAGACGCGGGACGCCTCGCGTCCCAGCTCTCGGACAAGCGCCTCCTTGTCGGCGAAGTGCCAGTACAGCGCGGGCGCCGTAACCCCAGCGCGGTCGGCGACGGCGCGCATCGTCACGCCTTCCAGCCCCTGCTCGTGCAGGACCGCGAGGGCGGAAGCGAGGATCTGCGACCGGAGTGATTGAACAGGTGTTAAGTTCATACATTGACAGTGCGTGCTTCGGCGGCGAGCCGCAAGACCGCCGTTCCCAACTAACAGCACGCCCACACCGTCACGAACCGGCGTTCCTCCTCGGACCAGGCAATCGCGTAGTTCGCCTCCCCGCCGGCGAAGTAGCGAAACGTCGGCCGGTCCCGGAGCTCCGCCACCAAAGACTCCACGCGCGCGTCGCTTACGCTGTCCTGGGCGATCGCGTGGATGGCCGCTTCGGCGCCGGACGGGGTTGAAGAGTCGACCGGGATTCGATTCGCCTGGCGCCACATCTCCTCGGCCACGTCATCCCGGATGGCGTCACGCATCCCCTCGCGGCTCATGCGCTCATCGGTCGTGAGCTCGTCCCCCCCAGGCCGGAAGGCCGCATTGCCGAGGAGCGAGTCGACCTGGGCGCGAACGCGATGCTCGACCGCCGAGTCGGTCAGCTGTGACCGGTCATCGTACTGGAAGTAGAGCCCGGAATCCCACGAATCGACGTAGAGGAGGGAGTCTTCCGGCGAGCGGATCTCGAGCGTCACTTCGAGCGAATCGTACCGGCTCCCGGTGGCGAGGGCGATGAATCGCTCGGGGCGTCGATCTCCAGTAAGATCGACCTCACGCGTGCGGCGAATCGTGATCCCGGGTCCCGCGACGGTGCTATCGGATGCCGCTTGCCCGGCATCGCGACCACACGCGGCGGAAATCACCAGCAGCAGGGCGTAGCGAGTCAGTGGTCTCACGGAAGCTGGTCGGCCACCTGGTGCTCGACGACGTGTGCCTTGTGAGGCTCCGATGGCGTCGCTTCCGATCCGGCGGCGATGTCCTCGATACTTCCGTTTTCCTCCGCGGAGCGAAGAGCCCGCAGCACTGTTCCGCCGGCAGCCAGCGCGCCGAGCAGAATGTACAGGTAGAACGTGTAGAAGCGCCACCAGACGAGCGATGCCCCGAACAGCGCGACGGGAATGACTCCCCCCAGCGTCGCCTTGAAGCCGACCTCGACGATGCCGCCCCCGCCGGGGACGGGCGCCACCACCGACCCGTAGAACAGCGCCAACGGCCAGAGCACCAGCTTCGAGAGCGGCGAGTCGCCACCTAACGAGTAGACGATGATCGGGAGCACCGCCAGCCGAGCCAGGACGTGCAGCACCGACACCAGCAGGCCGAGCAGGAAGTAGTCGAGCCGGGCATCGCGAATGAGCGCTGCGCTCGACCGCAGGTTGCGGAGCGATCGCTGAATCCGGCGCCATCGCAGCGCGTTGAATCCGATGCGCCTGGCCCAGCGAGGCGGGGGGCCGCTGGAGCGCCGCCAGGCCAGCAACACGGCGGCGAGGCCGACGCCGATGACGAAGGTGGCGTATCCACCAACCAGCCCGACGATCCAGCCGAGGCTCGTGTCGGGCTCGTCGGTGAACAGAAGAGCGATCCCCATCGCCACCACCACGAGCGCGAGCATCTCGAGAAACAGCTCGGCGAACAGCAGCAGGAACGTCGCGGCGGGGGAGATGCGCGCCTTCGCCAGGACGAGGTAGCGCGCTGGCTCCGCCCCCGTTCGTGCCGGCGTGATGGCTGCCGCGAAGTCGCCGGCGAGGCCGGTCCGCATGGCGACGCCGAATGAAACCGGTATTCCGAGCGACGCACCGCTCAAACGGATCTTCATCGCGCGAAGCACCAGGTCGATCGCTACCGCCGCCGCGCAGAGCGCGTGCGCCAGCAAGGGAAGCCCGACCGAGCGCTCCTCGACCGGCCAGCTGCGGAAGATGATCCAGATGGAAACGCCGATGCTGGCGGCGAACGAAACGATCGTTATGAGCCAGCGGCGCCAGGTCATGCGGGGAGGTGCTCGAGGGAGTCGAGGTGCTCCAGGTGCTCGAGGCGCGTTCCTCGAACACCCTGAGCACTTCGAGCACCTCCAGCACCTGGTTTCACTTCACGCGTGCGGCGCCCAGGCCTTCTCTCCCGGCTGATAGGGCACGCAGGGGTCGAACCGGCCCGGTGACTCGACGTATCGCTGCGCCTTGGTATAACCGATCTCCGACGTGAAATACCCGAGCAGCGCGAGCTCCTTCATCATGCGGAAGTAATGCGCGGGCGCGTCGGCGGTGATCTCCAGAGGTTTCCCGGGCGCGGCCTCCTGCCGCTGATCGGGCAAATGCTCCTCGGCAGCGGGTTTCGGCTGGCGCCGCGCCGCATCCCGTCTCTCGGTGTACGTCTTCTGCTCCTGATCGAGCTTCTCGAGCAGGGCGAGCCGCTGCTCCGGCGTCGCGGCCATGAATCCGACGCCGTTCGCCTGCTGGCTCGCCTCATCCAGCTTCCGCATTCCCTCGCGAAAGACCTGCTGGTCCTTGGGCTCGTACGTGTCCGTGACCATCAGCGCCATGAATGCGCCAGTCCGCGCCGCCTTGGCCCCCGGTGTTCCCGTTTCGGGGAGCATCGTCTCCGCGACCTCATCGAGAAACGCAATGTCCTCGGGGGTGAACTGGCCGATCGGTTGATTGTTGGACGCGGGTCGCCCCCGCTCGCAGGCGGTGAGCAGAGCCGTGCCACCGACGAAGCTGACACCGCCGAGTATCAACCCGACGCGGCGGATGGCCTCGCGGCGATCGATCACATTGGGCGTGTCTTCGTGTGCAGTCATCGACGTGGTTCCCTCAGAGGTTTCGACGATTGAGCTCGCCCACTGCATGGTCGGCGGCACGAGCGGTGAGCGCCATGTACGTGAGCGATGGGTTCTGACAGGCGGCAGAGACCATGCAGGCGCCATCGGTGACGAAGACGTTCGGCGCGTCCCACACCTGATTCCACTTGTTGAGCACGGAGGTCTTGGGATCCCGGCCCATGCGCGCCGTTCCCATCTCGTGGATTCCCATCCCCGGGAAATACTCGTTGTCGAACGTCCGCACGTTCTTCACCCCGGTCTGCTCGAGCATGTCGGCCATGTCGGCGATCATGTCACGCCGCATCAGCCGCTCGTTCTCGCCAGTGGCGCAGTCGATCTTGAGCACCGGCAGTCCCCACTTGTCGGTCTTCGTCTGATCCATGCCGACCTTGTTGTCATGGTTCGGCATCATCTCACCGAATGCCGTGGCGCCGATCTCCCACCGGCCGGGTTCCGACATCCGATCCTTGAACCCGCCGCCCACGCCGAGCTCCGAGACCGCGCGCCACCAGCCGGCGCGATCGGCGCCCCCCTGATAACCGAAGCCGCGCAGATACGGTCGCTTCTCGCCGAACAGGTTGCGGTAACGCGGGATGTAGAAGCCGGTTGGGCGGCGCCCATACACGTATTTGTCGTCCACGCCCATTCCTTCCATGCTTCCCTCGGCGCCGGCACGGAAGTGATGGTCCATCAGGTTGTGGCCCAGCTCGCCCGAGCTGCTGCCGAGGCCTCCTGGCCACACGCTCGTGGCGGAGCGCAGAAGCAGCCACGTCGAGTTCAGGGCGGACGCGCACAGGAAGACAATGCGCGAGGTGTAGTCGACCGTCTCGTTACTCACCGCGTCGAGCACGCGAACCCCGGTGGCCCGCTTGCGGTCGCGATCGTACAGCACTTCGCTCACGATCGAGAACGGCTTCAGCGTTAGGCGCCCCGTCTTCACCGCCGCGGGAAGCGTCGACGACTGGGTGCTGAAGTACCCGCCGTACGGGCATCCGAGCCAGCACGCGTCGCGGTACTGACATGCTTGTCGCCCGGGGAGCGCCTGCGTCGCGTTCGCGCATCTTCCCGGGATGAGGCGACGCCGCCCATCGAACTGTTTGGCCAGCCGACCGGCGATGACCTCCTCCGCGCAGTTGAGCGGAACGGCCGGCTGGAACTGCCCGTCAGGGAGCTGCGGCATCCCCTCGCGCGACCCCGAGATGCCGGCATGACGCTCGACGTAGTCGTACCAGGGCGCGATGTCGGCGTACCGGATCGGCCAATCGATCGCGATTCCCTCCTTCGCGTTGGCCTCGAAGTCGAAGTCGCTCCACCGGTAGCTCTGGCGTCCCCACATGAGCGACCGACCGCCGACCTGATACCCGCGAAACCAGTCGAACCGCTTGACCTCGGTGTACGGCGAATCCTTGTCGGATGCCCAGAACTCGAGATTCTTCTCGTTCAGCGGATAGTCGCGCTTGAGCACGGGGTACGCCTCTTCCATCGCCCTCGTGCGTCCGCCGCGGTGCGGATACTCCCACGGCCCCTTCGTCGCGTTGACATAATCCTTGACGTGCTCGACGTTGCGGCCGCGCTCCAGCAGCAGCACTCGCAGCCCTTTCTCGGTGAGCTCCTTCGCGGCCCAGCCGCCGGAGATCCCCGATCCCACGACGATCGCGTCATACTGCGGAGTCTGCATGGCGTCCTCTGGAGTTACGGTGTTGAGATAGCCAATGTGGTCGAGGTGGTCGAGGTTGGCGAGGTAGTCCAGGTAGTCCAGGTCGGCCAGCGCGTGATCCACCGACGGCCGGTTCGGGCGTTGACCTCGATTACCTCGGTTACCTCGACGGCCTCGCCCACCTGGAGAATCATTTCGCTCGCTTCCACTCCAGCGCCGACATTCTCGTCACACCTGGAAAGGGAACGTTCTCGCCCTTGATGGCGCGCCAGAGGATCTGGTTGAACAGGTCCTCCTCGGCAACGTCCTCGAAGGTGAGATCGAGTCCCTCCGACTCGCGAGCACCGCGGCCCTGCGACGGGTTGCGCTCGTCCAGGGGAACCTCCGGAATGAGCGCGCGATACGGCGCGATGTCGGGCGACTCCGTCCAGACGTCGCGAAGCGGACGGCCATAGTAGTCGAACTGAGAAAGGGAACCGAGACCGAGAATCTCCTCCATCGTCGCGATCACGTCGGTCGTATTCGTGAAGCGATGATGCACGCCCGGCCGCGCCCAGGGGGAAATGAGAAAGAACGGTGTCCGGTGCGAGTCGACGTGGTCGGGTCCGTTCTGCGCATCGTCTTCGACGACGAAGATCGCCGTGCTCCGCCAGAACCGTGACCGCGAGATTGCCTCGACGATGCGCCCGAGCGCCAGATCGTTGTCGGCCATGTACGCTCGCGGTGTCGGCGCGTTGGCGCGCGCGCCCGCCGTGTGATCGTTTGGCAGCCGGAGGACGATCAGCCGCGGCATGCGCCCATCGCGCACGAACTGCGCGAACTCGGCGAGAAAGACGTCGGCACGCCGCTGATCGGTGATGGTGAGGTCGTAGCCGGGAAAGTCCCGATTCGTGTTCGCGGCGAGGAAGGGCTTGCTCCCCTTGTAGCCCGCCGGCATTCGCGACTCCGGATCCACACCTTCGGGGATGACGAACTCGCCGTAGTTCCTGAACGTGATGCCCGCCCGCTGCGCGAGGTCCCACAGGTATCCACTCGCCGGCTCGGCCACGTCATCCTCCGGTGGGTCGCAGGGCCGCGCGGTGCAGCGGTTGGTGCCTTCGTAGTCGTAGGTGCGGCCGCGGTCCGAGTAGTTGGAGGGAACGGTCTTCTGGAGATAATCGGTCGTGTACGCGGCTACCGACCAGTTGTGACCGTCGGGGCTGACCTCCGCGTTCACGAAGAACCGATCGTAGATCCCGAACCGCTCGGCCAACGCATGATGATTGGGGGAGACGGGGCGCGGGAAGAAGAGCAGCGCGGTATCGCCGTCGGCCTGCGGGAGATCGGCGAGGACCTGGTCGTAGGTGCGATTCTCCTTGATGATGTACACCACGTGCTCGATCGGCGGATACGCCGACGAGAGCGGGCGTCGTGAGGTCCAGTTGTTGGCCCGTGCGACTCGCTCGCTCAGCGCCTCGAGGTCGCGACCCCGGACGTTCGCGTTAGGCAGGATCGTCACCGTGCCGGAGAGCTGGCCGAGCGTGTACGTCGTCGGGCGGGAGAGATGCGTCCCCGTGCCGGGATGCGGATAGTCGGGGTTCGGCGAGGTTCCGTTCCCCTTCCCGTTCACGACCCACAGCGTGTCGCCGGCGAGCGCGAGCGCGGTGGGATACCAGCCGACGGGAACGCGACCCGCGAGCTGGTCATCGCCGCGAGCGGTCGTGTCGTTCGATGTGACCGCCGAGAGATCGAAGATCCCAATGGCGTTGGCATCGGCTTCGGCCACAAAGAGACGCTTTCCGTCGCTCGACAGCGCCAGTGCGTTCGGGGTGCTTCCCTCGGCCGGACCCTCTGGCGGAGGATCATCGAGATGCTTGATGAGCCGCTTCGCCCGCGTATCGACGACCGCGATGCGATCGGTGCTTCCGGACGCGACGAAGAGGCGAGACCCGTCGGCGTTGAGCTGGAGCGCCGATGGATGACGGCCGACACGAATGCGGCCCCCGTCATCGAGCCGACCGGCGCTGTTCGGGGTGAAGACGGACACCGTGTGGCCACCCCATGCCGACACGTAGACCTCGCCGTTAGGCGCGACGGCGACGCCGTAGGGGTAGCGCTCGGTGGGATACCGCGCGATGACGGTCCCGGCGCCGAGGTCGATCACCGCGAGCGAGTCGGCGAGATTTTCGGCGACATAGAGGCGGGTGCCATCGGGTGATATGGCGAGGCCGGCGGGATATCGGGTCCCCGATCGGCGCGGGTCCGGCTTCCGCGCGAGAATCACCGAGTCTCGAAGCGTCGCGCGGCCATTGTTCCAGTCGTACCCGTACACCACATCCTGATTGCCACCCGAAACGAACAGCACGTTCGCGCGAGGAGAAAACGCCATTCCAATGAACGCGGCCGCCTGAGGCACGGTCTGCAGAACGGCACCCGTGGAGCGATCGAGGATTTGGAGGCCCTGCTCGCGCCACCCGTTGAGCAACAGAAGGACGTGGCGTCCATCGGGAGACAGCGTCATGGCGAGCGGCATCGAGCCGACGTCGATGCTTCTGCCGGCGGGATCGAGGCGCGCGCCCGTGGGCAGGCGGCGCGCGTCGTCCGTGGCTCGAGGTGCTTCGGCGCTGCGCGAGCACGCCGCGACGAGTAGCGCCGCGGCGACCGCCAGCCGCTCTCGCCTCACACGCCGTCCTTCGCGGGGATCGCGAACAGCTCGACTCGATTCCCCTCGAAGAGCGGGACGGCGACGCGATTGCGCTTCGTGTCGACGCCGATGTCGGCCGGGCTGGCGACACCGGGCACCGCGCGCACCAGCGCGGAACCGTCGAGGACGTAGAGGCTCGAGTCGGCCCAGCTCGAGACCAGGATGCGACCGTCGCCGAGTCGCTCGACGCCGTCGAATTGGCCCTTGCCGGTGGCGATCGTCGTCGTGGTCGAATCGCCGGGCTTCCAGGCCATGATCTCGTTGCCGGCGAAGGCCACGATGATCAAGCGCTCATTCTCCAGGTCCCACGTGACGCCGTTGGGGCCGATGAGCGAAGGGAATCGAAACGGCTTGCCTGCCATTCTGTGGGCTGGCATGAAGCTGAAGATCTGATCCGGTCCCGGATGCGTCATTCCCGCCTGATCGATCCGAATTCCGGTGTCGGTGATGTACAACCAGCCATCGGGGCCGAGGGCAATGTCATTCAGAAAGATCGCCCCCATCATAGGGACGCTCGTGATCGGCTGCCCGGTCTTCTTGTTGAACGCTCGGATGTGGTCGATGTCCGTAACCCACAACGTATCGCCGCTTATCGCAAGCCCTTTGGGCGCGTGCAGGGTGACGCCGCCCCTTCCTCCCGCGATGAACATCAAAGAGTCGACCTCTCCGCCTTCCGCTCGCACGCGGCTGATGAATCCGTTGTTGTCCTTGACGCTCGGCGAGCCATTGATGTTCGAGACGAAGAAGACATCATCGGTCGGGTCGAATCGGACGGCTTCGGGAGTCTTGAACTCGCCCTGAATGCTGGCCGCACGAGCGAACTCCGCTGGGGCCGCGTCGCCAGTGGCCGTGTCGCTTGTGGCTTCGGTCTCATCGCGAGCGCAGCCGGCGACGAGGGTGATGGCGATGAGTGCGAGCACGCGAACACGCAGAGCGGTCATAGGAGTTACCTCGCAGAATTGGGGTGCGAAGGTCAGATTCTAGCGTCGTGAAGGGGACTCCGCGAGACGAACGAGGAAGGAGGAACGAGGAACGAGGAAGCAGCCGACCGCGTCTGCCGCGCCGAGTCCGAGACGGCCGCTTCCTCATTTCTCGTTCCTCGTTCCAGTCGAGGTGCCGACGATGGCCCCTGCCAAGCTCGATCTGTATTTGGAGCATCGCGATGAGTACGTCGCGCCGCGAGAGCCCGTGCTCGTGGACGTCGGACCCGCTCGTTACCTGGCCATCATCGGACGTGGCAGGCCCGGGGGATCGGAGTTCGCCAACGCGGTCGGTGCGCTCTACACCGTCTCGTTCACGATCAAGATGGCGAGCAAGGCCGCCGGATCGGACTACGCGGTTTCCAAGCTCGAGGGACTCTGGTGGAAGGAAGGCGTCTCGGTCGAATGGACGTGGCAGCTCCTCATTCGCGTGCCGGAGTTCATCACCCGGAAGCATGTCAGCGAGGCGATCGCGAAGCTTCTGGAGCGCGACAAGGATGAGCTGGTCTCGCGCGTGACGCTCGAGACGCTCGATGAGGGAAAGTGCGTGCAGGTCCTCCACGTCGGCCCATACACTGCAGAGCAGCCGACGATCGCGAAGATGCGCGCGTTCGCGAAGCAGCAGGGGCTCTCGTTTCGGGGGCGCCACCACGAGATCTATCTCTCCGATCCGCGGCGTGTGGAAGCGGAGAAGCTGAGGACGATTTTGAGGCAGCCGGTGGGATAAAGGGTCGTCAGGGTCCTCGGGGTCCTCAGGGTCCTCGGGGTGCAACACGCTGAGCACCGCACCCTGAGGACCCTGAGGACCCTGAGGACCCTGAGGACCCTGAGGACCCCGAGGACTCCGAGCACATGGTTTTACACGAGCGCTGGTTCGTCTCGCGTCAGTATCCAGTCGACTTCTCGCAGCTGCTCACCACCCAGACGGCGGTTCCGGTCGCCATCGCGCTGGCGGTGACGGGGCTCGCCGTGCTCGCGTGGCGCGCGCGCGGGCGGCGCGAGATCGTTCCCGGTCCGCTGCAGCTGGGGATGGATTGGACGAACTATCAGCGGCTGCTGTCGTGGATGCCGCTGATTTTCGGCGTCCACACGGCGGTGCCGCTGCTCGTGGCGGGGGTGCAGCTCCAGCTGTTCGTCCCGAATCTCGCCCTCCCCTACAACTTCTTCGGCGGTCTCGTGGCGCTCATCGAGATCGTGGTGGCCCTGAGCTTTCTTTATGGAGCCGGGACGAGAATCGGCGCCGCGCTGCTCGCACTCGCCTGGCTGGTGGGCGCGATCTGGTTCGGCCCGCTGCTGCTCCTCGAGCACACACTCTTCCTGGGCGTCGCGTTCTTCATGTTCGTGATGGGCCGCGGACCGGGGGCGCTCGACATGATGCTGCAGCGCTTCCATCGCCCGCTGGAAGGGCTGGTCCCACGCGCGGTTCCCGTGCTCCGCGTGCTGACGGGAATCGGGATCATCACGCTCGCGTTCACCGAGAAGCTGTGGAACGTGCCGATGGGGGTGGATTTCCTCGAGCGCTATCCACTCAACTTCTTCCCCGGGATTGGCTTCGAGGGCATCAGCAACGCCGACTTCACCATCATCGCGGGGACGGTGGAGCTGACCTTCGGGATGCTCCTCCTCTCCGGTGCATTCGTGCGCCTCATGACGCTCATCCTCTGGGTGCCGTTCAATCTCACGCTGCCGTTTCTCGGATGGCGTGAGCTGGTGGGGCACCTGCCGATTTACGGCATCATGGCGCTGCTCGTGATCTGGGGGGAGGAACGGAAGCAGACCGAGGACGCCTTCGTCAGCGGGGTGAAGCGGCGGGAAGGAGAGGCGTGACGTCCAGGAAGCCCTTGCGAATGGGCCACACGGCCCTGATTTTGTATACAATTCGGTAACACCGCCGGGATTTCGAAGGGAGGGCCATCATGGGCACGCGTCTCACCACCCTCGTTCTCGCCACCGCCGCCCTGGCCGGATGTGCGAACCCTCCGCGCGTGCAGCGCATGGCGCCCGAAGCGCCACCTCCACTTCGGGTGTGGGTGAGCTTTCCGATCGGGAGCAGCGACATCTACCCGATCTTCACGAATCGCGAGGCGTACGTCGCGTTGTTCGAGATCGTGCCCGGCCGCGGGGTAACGATGGTGTACCCGTCCTTGCGTGGACACACGGTCGCCTCCAGCGCGCACTACGCCAACCTCACGGTTCAGCCGGGGAGGATGTTCTACCACACCGATCCGTTTGGCTTCGCCAGTCGTCAGCCGCGGAGCTTCTACGCCGTGGCGTCGGTCGCGCCTCTCAACCTCGAGCGGCTTCAGACGTCGTTAGGCGGGATCCGTCGCGTCCTCGGCCGGATGTACGGGTCGTATCGCTCCTATGATGTGATCGACCGGCTCACGGCGGAGATCGTTCCGATGCAGGCCGATGACGACTGGGCGACCGACCTGTTCGTCGACTGGCCAATGCTCCCGACGCCGCGCTTCTCGTATTTCCAGATCGCGCGGTGTGCGAACGGCCGGATCATCTACGTCCCGGCGGGATACCCGTATCACGGCTGCCCCGGTGACCCCGCACCCGCCGTCACGATCACCCAGGACGCGAAGGCGCCGGTGAAGGAAGTGGCGCTCGAGGCGCCGCGAGCTCCGCGGCGGGGCACGGATCGCGAGGCCGTCGAGCTCAGCACGCCCGACGGCGGAAAGCGTCGCGCCGAGCCGAGCGACCGGCCGCCGCAGGTGGGTGGCGCAGCGCGCTCGCGGGAAGGGATTCGCTACAGTGGTGACCGGAGATCCGGACGCAGCAGCGAATTCGGAGGCGCTGGCGAACGGTCGACCAGTAACGCACGGGCGGAAAAGGCAGAGAGAGCGGAGAGGGAGCGCGCGCAGCGAGCCGAGCCGGCGAGTGCCCCGTCCAGGTCAGAGCGGTCCGGCGAGAGATCGGGGGGCGAGAAGAAGCCCTGACAATCGAAGGGCGCTGGAGAAGCGCTCAGCGCTTCTCCAGCGCCGGTGTCTTCTCCACCGCCATTCCCATCGCGTGGTAGCCCTTGTCGACGTACACCACCGTTCCGGTGATTCCGCTGGCGAGCGGGCTGCACAGGAAGGCGGCGGTATTCGCGACCTCGCTGGGTGCGAGTGGCTCGGTGAGTGGTGAGTTCGCCGAGCAATACTCGACCATGGCCTCGATGATGCCGATGGCGCTCGCCGCACGCGAGGCAAGGGGACCCGCGGAAATACAGTTGACGCGCGTGCCGTGCTTGCGGCCCGCTTCGTAGGCGAGGACGCGCGTGTCACTCTCGAGCGCGGCTTTCGCCGAGCTCATCCCTCCACCGTAGCCGGGAATCACTCGCTCGCTGGCCATGTAGGTCAGCGACACGAACGCGCCACCATCGCGCATGAGCGGGGCGAGGCGCCCCACCATCGCCACCATCGAGTAGGCGCTCACCCCCATCGCGGTGAGGTACCCTCCACGCGTCGTCTCCATCAGCGGCTTCTTGACCTCCGGTCCATTGGCCAGCGAATGGACGACGATATCGAGGGGGCGGTCCCCGAAGTCATCGGTGAGCCGCTTCGCCAGCCCTTCGATCGAAAAGTCGCCGACCTCGCGATAGCGCTTGTTCTCGAGGATGTCCGGCGTCGCTTCGCTGAGCGTCGTGAACGCGGCGTCGAGCGGGTAGATCTTCTCGAACTCGAGGAGCTTCCCGTTGGAGAGTGCGCGTGAGTCATCGATTTTCCCGCGCTCGAGCAGATTCATGAAGATGTTGAGCGCCGGCGGCCAGGTTGCCAGCACGATCGACGCCCCCGCTTCGGCCAGCGCCTTCGCGATGGCGAACCCATATCCGCGGTCGTCGGCGACGCCGGCCACGAGCGCGCGCCGTCCCGCGAGGTCGATGCTCAGCATGCGCGTGAAGTAGCGCGTTTTGTGATGCGAAGCAAGAGGCCGCACACGCGATGCGTGATGCGAGTCACGCTTGCACGCACACGTTTGACTTGCCGAGCGACATCGCTATCTTCGACCGCCTCGCTTCACCGGATGTCGAAGATGCCTGTCGTACTCTTTGTCGATGACGAGCCCTCGATGCGGCGCGTGGTGCAGCACGCGCTGCAACTCCACGGGATCGACGTACAGACCGCCGGCTCACTCGCCGATGCGCGAGCCGCGTGCGAGCGGCAGCTGTTCGATGGGGCGATCATCGATGTGTGGCTCGACGATGGAAGCGGCTTCGAGCTGTTCGCGTGGCTTCAGGAACACCATCCACGTGTCGCGCGAAACACGATCTTCGTCACCGGTGACATCGCCGCCAACGCGGACCTCGGCCGTCAGGTGCGCGCGCTCGGACGTCCCGTGTTCGTGAAGCCATTCGATTTCGACGAGCTCGAGGATACGATCCGGACCTGGACGCGAGTCTCCGGCGGACTCCCCGCGATCTCCAACGGGCACTCCGAGCGGGACGTCGGAGCTCGTTAGGTCGATACGCCCGCCGCGGGCGCTCCCTGGGCGGCGTGAACCTCCTGGGCCGCGTCGGCCGTCGCGCGTACCAGGCCATCGATGTCCTCTTCGGCGGTACGAAATCCCAGGATGCAGGCTCGCAGCGCGAACGCTCCTCGAAGCCGCGTCGATGAAATGAAGTAGCGCCCCTCGCCCACCACGCGTGCGAGCACTCGCTCGTTCAGCGTGTCGAGCGCCGCACCCTCCAGCCCGTTGGGTCGCACGCGGAAGCACACTACGCCGAAGCGTGCCGGCGAGACGACCTCGAGGCCCGGCGTCTCGCGCAGGCGCTCTTCGAGGCGCCGCGCCAGCATCATCCCACGGTCGATGGCGTCGCGGATGGCATCGGTGCCGAAGTAGCTCACCGACATCCAGACCTTCACGGCACGTGCGTACCGCGTGAGCTGCTCTCCGTAATCGGCGAAGTTGACGGCTTCGTGGCCGGTCTGCACGTCAGCGAGATACTCGGGCAGGATCTGGAACGCGGCCTTGAGACGAGCCGGGTCGCGGACGAGCAGGCCTCCACACTCGAAGGGGACAAAGAGCCACTTGTGCGGGTCGAGCGTGACCGAGTCGGCTCGCTCGATGCCCGCGAGCGCTCGCCGCCCGGTGTCGGTGAGCATCGCGAATCCGCCGTACGCCGCATCGACGTGCAGCCATACGTTCTCACGTTCGCACAGCGTCGCGATGTCGTGCATGGGGTCGACGCTGCCGGTATTGGTCGTCCCAGCGTTCGCGACAACCATGAGCGGAAGCAATCCCAGCGCGCGATCCCGGGCGATGGCCTCACGAAGCGCATCGACGCGCAAACGGAAGTCCTCGTCGCTCGGCAACGCGCGCACCTGCTCACGTGGCACGCCGGCGAGCCACGCCGCGCGCGTCACCGATGAATGCGTCTGGTCCGATTCATAGACGGTGAGCCTTGCGATGAGCGATGCGTCACCTCCGGTCACGCGATGTCGCGCCGCGATCATCGCGGTGAGATTCGCGCCGGATCCACCTGAGGTGAGCAGGCCATTGGTGCCTTCCGGCATGCCAAGCCATTGCCGGAACCAGTCGAGCACCACCAGCTCGATCTCGTTCGGTCCCGCCGCAACCGGCCAGACGCCCGCGAAGAAATTGAATCCCGTCGCCAGCCAGTCCCCGAGCACGGCAGGGAAAGTCGGGCAGCTTGGCACGTACGCGATGAAGCCGGGATGCGGCTCGCGCGCCGCGTGTGGGAAGACGCGGTCTCGCAGCGTTGCGAGAAGCGTCTCGAACTCCGTGCCGCGCGTGGGGGCCTGGCGGTCGAGGAGTCGCTCCGCGGCGGCAGTGTCGAGCGTGGCATACGCGGGCTGGTGACGTAGCGTCGCGAGGTGATGCGCCACGGTGTCGGCCACGAGGTGGCCGAGCCGCCGCATCGTGTCGTGATCGAGGTCGAGAGGGGAACGGGACATTCGAATAGGTTCGTTCACGGGCACGACCGATGCAACATAGGCTGAGGAGGAATGAGGACTGAGGAGTGAGGAAATCGATGAAGTGGCCTCATTCAATCGATTTCCTCACTCCTCAGTCCTCATTCCTCGCTCTCTCTTGACCAGCGGGCCAATGTCACGTCTCATCGTCTGCGCTTTCCTAGGTTTCGTCGCTATCGCTCCGCCGTCGATCCCGGCGCAGTCGGAAGACAGCCTGAAGACGTCGCAAGAGCCGTTGTTCACCGCCGAAGACGCGCTCTTCGCCGGCGGCGTCATCTTCGCGACGGTGGCCATCGCGCCGCTCGACAAGCGGTTCGCGGACTACTTACAAGGTGCACCGCAGACGAATCGGTTCTTTCGGCGGGTGTCCCGCGTCGTGGAGACCATCGCGCAACCGGGGGCGTACCTCATCGGCGGCGCACTCTACGGAATCGGCAGGCTGGCGGGCAACGAGCGCATGGCCGATCTGGGATTGCACGGCTCCGAGGCGATCTTCGCCGGCTTGGTGGTGACGAACCTCATCAAGATCACCGCGGGCCGACAACGCCCCTACGTCGATATCGACAAGCCGCACAACTTCGGCTTCATGCGGGGATGGAATCGAGAGCAGTATCGCTCCTTTCCGTCCGGCCATTCGCTCATCGGATTCGCCGCCGCTTCCGCCGTCGTGGAGGAAACGCGACGGTGGTGGCCACAATCGGTGTGGTACATCGCGCCAGCGATGTATGGCGGTGCCGGGCTCATTGCGCTATCACGCCTGTACGACAACAAGCATTGGGCGAGCGACGTGCTCATCGGTGGACTGATCGGAACGTTCGCCGGCATCAAAGTGGTGAAGTACCACCACACCCATCCGGACAATCGGATCGACCGATGGCTGCTCGGTGTGACCGTGGTTCCAGAGGGAAGCTCGGGCTGGGCGTCGCGTCCGCTCGTGATGCGCATGAAATAGGGCCAGGGGCCAAGGGCCAAGGGCCAGGGGATGGAAAGGCGCGGCAGATTCGCTGCCGCGCTCATCTGATGAGGGCCGCCCGCGCGAAGCGCGGCGGCCCCTTTCCTTCCCTTGGCCCCTGGCCCCTGGCCCCTGGCCCCGAACTTATCTCCCTTCAGTCAGGATCACGGCTTCACGCTCCCACGGCCGATCCTCGTAGTCCATGTGCATCTGCAGGATGCCGGCGAGCAGCACCGAGATCGCACCGACGTCGACGTGCCGGCGGAAGCCCTCCCCCGCGCCGAGCTTGCGCAGAATCGCGCGCTCGATCGGGAGTGAGAGTGCCTGTTCCAGGAAGTCGTACTGCACGACGTGGATGGACTCGTGCGGCAGTGTCATCAGGCGCTGCTCGTCCTGCACGAGCGGCGTCCTGCCGAGCACGATGGTGCCGAAATCCATTCGGCCGAAGATGATTCCATCTCGCGTCGACACGGTCTCGGTTGGAAAGCGAAACACGGGAGCGCCCGTTGAGAACGTGGCGCCCACATCGATCCGGGTGTCGGAGCGGATGACGTAGTACAGCACCGTCGCCGTACTGACGAGATTTACGCGCGGCCGCACCCGATCCACCGCGCTCGGCCGGATCTCGAAGGTCATCGGCCCTGCCGGCAGGATCACGACCATCGTGTCTTCGGACGCCGATCGTACCACGGACGTACCAAGGGCGGCGAGCTGGCGGCCAACGAGTCCAGCGCCCTCGAAGCGTTTGCCGGCGAGCTGCTTACCAGCGCCCATCGTGACGCCACCGCCAAAGCCCATCAGTGCCGCACGCCACGGGTTTTTCCCCCGGGCGAGCGCGAACATGGCAGCGCTGAACCCCCCGATCGCGCCGTTGATGGCGAGATGCCCCACGCGCTCGCGCCCGGACAACGGGGTGCGGACATACTCCTGAACGGGTTGCGGTGTGGGCGGTGGGGGAGGGAGACGCTGCGCCAGCGCCTGGGCCAGCGGCATGACCGCGGCAACTCCCGCCGCTCCCAGCATCGTGAGGGATCTCATGCGCCCCTCGCCGAGCTCACCGTTGGATCCGTCGACACCGGACCGTCCTCGATGACGAGCACCTCTCCCTCCAGCCGCGGCGCCTGCCCAGGAAAGATCGGAAGCTCCACGCGGAAGTGCGAGCCGACGCCCGGCGCGCTGCGCACGAACAGCCGCCCGCCTAACAAGCCGACCAGCCGACGCGTGATCGAGAGTCCCAGTCCCGTGCCTCCCTCCTGCCGCGTGTAGCTCTGGTCGAGCTGTCGGAAATCCTGAAACGCGGTCTCGATCAGATCCCGCGGGATGCCAATGCCGGTGTCCTCGACGGTGATGGACACGCCCCCGTCGGTGTCCACGACCCTGACGCGAACGCCTCCCTTGATCGTGAACTTGACGGCATTGGAGCCGAGGTTCGTCAGTATCTGCCGCAGCTTCATCTCGTCGCTCCGAATCCGTGCGCGCGAGGTGCTGGGATCGAGCGTGAGCGTCAGCGATCGCCGCTGCGCCATCGGCTCGAGCGTTCGCAGCACATCCTCGACCAGCGGCAGAAGATCGACTTCCTCGATGGTCATCGGCATCTCGCCAGCTTCGATCTTCGCAAGGTCGAGAATGTCGTTGATCAACATCAGCAGATGCTTCGAGTTCTGCTCGATGCGCCGCGAGATGATCTGCACCTGCGGGGCCAGCTGGCCATAGAGGCCATCGAGAACGTTCTGGGTGTGGCCGATGATCGCGTTGAGCGGCGTGCGCAGCTCGTGCGACATCGACGCCAGGAACTCCGACTTGAGCTGTGACGCGCGGCGGAGCTCGTCACGCTGCAGCTCCAGCCGCCGATTGCGCTCCTCGAGCTCGGAGGTTGCTTCGGCGACGCGTGCCTCGAGGTCCCGATTCAGCACCATCAGCTGAGAGGCGAGCTTCTCCTTCTCCTCGGCGACGCTCAGGTCATGCACGACGGTGACGATGGCGATCGGCTCGCCGCGCTCGTTCAACACCTTGCCGGCGATCGCTTCGACGGGGAAATCGGTCTTCCGCGTGGGATCCATCAGCCTGAAGGTCGTGCGCCGCGTCTGGTCGGGATCGAGGGCGAAGTCGGAGATGTACGAGGTGAAAATCGTGTCATTCGCGCGCACCGAGAACGACGCCGCCGTGCGCTCGGCCACGAGCGGTCCGGGCTCTTCAGGAGCCTGAAAGAGCCGCTCGGCCGCGCGGTTCATGAGCAGCACGCCAGCCGCCATGTCGGTGACGACGACCGGATCAGCGACGTTCTCGAGCATGATCTCGAGCCGATCCCGCTCGCTCCGGATCTCGCGCTCGGCATCGCGGGCGCGAGCGAATTGCGCCGTGAGCGCTTCCGTCACACGCTTGAGGTCCGTGACGTTGCGGAGCAGGGACACCGTGAGCGGCTCGCGCTCGCGACGCCCGGTGAGCCTCACCGAGAGGACCTCGAAAGTGAGATCGCTGCCGTCGACCGGATTCACGAGCGTCACGTCGCGCGACTCGCCCGCACCGGTACCCTGAAGGACGGCGCGCGACAGGAAGGACGACATGAGCAGGGTGTTGAGCTCGGTGGCGCGACGCAGGCCTTCGCTGGCGCCTTCCTCGGGCGTCCGCAGCAGCGCCCGCGCGCGCTCGTTTTCGATCGCCACACGGTTCTCGGCGTCGGTGATGACGATCGCATCGGGGAGATGCTCGAAGACGTCGGAGAGCAGTGCGCGATCTCGCGCCGCGGCCGCCGCGGCGGCCACGCGAGTGGCGTCTCTTTCCAGGCGAGCGATGACACTCCCGAGGGAGCGCGCCAAACGCGACCACAAGTCCATCTCCTCGCCCGTGGGCCGGCGTGAGACGGCGAGTGCCATTACTCCCCATGCCCACACATGCTGAGAGTCCTCGAGCGCGAACCGGGCGGGCTCCAGAACCGGGACGGGCACGATCGCGGCCTGCTCCATGCCCAGCTCGCGGACCGGCGCCACGTGAGGCGGCTCGGTCGGGCGGACAGCGGTGCGCAACAACGGATGCATGCTTTGCGCGGCAGCGATGTGCACGTCGCCGGCGCTGATCCCGACATCGACCTCGGCGAGGCCAACGAGCTCTCCACGCTCGGTGAGGCGCCCGATCCACGCGGCCGTGCAGCTCCGGCGCGAGACGAGTCGCTCGAGGAGGAGCACCGCGGCATCCCCGGCGCTCCCCGCCTGCGCCATGACCGGCACCAGGGTTTCCAGAATCGAGCCGAGAGTGGCTTCCCCGGTCACGTCCGGCATGCGCGTCTAGGTGTCGGAAAGGGGTGACGCGGGGAGGCGTACCGCGTTGCGCGCACATCAGCGTGCACGCGCGTAAGCTTCGATCCAGGGCGAATATCGCTGCCCTAACCTGCTACTTCTCACCGCGCCTCGCAACAGCGCCTTCACGACCTGCTCTTCGACCCTCGCCCACGGCCGCGTCCAGCGGTCCCCAATGGGCACGAGCGTGTCACCGTGGAACCGAACATCTCCGAAGCCGGCATCAGTAAGTAGACGCGTGAGCGACGACGTCGTGAATCCGTGGCGATATGGGAAGGCGAGCAGATTGTTGTGGACGAGGATCGAGCGGGCGAGCGAGCTGAACGGACCCCGAAGCGATCGTCGAAAGGTGACGTACGCGTCTCCGCTCGGAACGCGGATGGCAAGTGTCCCTCCGGTATTCAACAGTCGGCGTGCGGATATGGCTGCGGCGCGCGGGTCGGGAAGCTGCTCGAACGTGTTCCAGATGGCGACGGCATCGAAGCACCGTCCGGTGATGTTTTCGAGCTCTCCGACGGTGACGCGAAATCCCATCCGGCACGCGAAGGCCGCCGCATGGGCGTTGATGTCGAGACCTTCGAACGTCCATCCGGCGTCACGCGCGGCGGCGAGGAACGCCCCGACGTAGCTCCCCACCTCGAGGCCCGCGCCTCGTCGGCCGTGGGCGTGCTCGAGCCGGCGAACCTGCGCCCGATATGCGCGCCGCTGATTCTGGTGCAGCGTGCGCAGCGTCGCGTCGTCAGGCATCTCGCTCGCGTAGGTCTCGACGAGCTCGGTGGCGCGCTCGCGCGGATTGCGGTAGACGAGTGTGCACTGACGGCATTGCGCCACACGGAGCGGCGGATCCTGCGAGAACGTGACTCGGTCGGCGAGGGCACGCGGCGGCGTGCCGGGTCGTAGCCGTCGCTGATGGAACTCCCACAGCTCCTCCATCTCCGCGCGCGCGTCGTCGGCGCTGGCGATCTCGTCGGCGTCATTCGACCCGCAGACGGGGCAGGAGGTGAGATCGTATGAGGGCATAGGTGCTGGAAGGCGCTGAAAGCGCTGAAGGCGCTAGAGGAAGGAACGGGCCAGGAGTTCAGCGCCTCTAGCGCCTGCAGCGCCTCCAGCGCCTCTTCCCACCGTGGACGGCATCTTCATCATCTCCGAGCTCACCGGTGCGGCGCGGGACATCGTGCGAGCGGCCCAGGAGAAGATCGATCGTCGGCTCGCCAATACGTCGGTTCCGCACATCACGATCACCGGATCGTCCGGCGTCGGACCGATTCCTCTCAACGTTCCGCGCCAGCAGATGGAGGCGGCGCTGGCGCCAATCGCCAGGTCGACGGCGCCCATTGCGGTGCGGCTCGGCGCGCCGATGCGGTTCATGCAAACCGACATCATCGTGCTTCCACTGGATCCGCACGGTGCGCTGCGCGCGCTGCACGACCGGATCGCGACGTCGGGGCTCCCCTTCCAGCCAGCGCGTTTCCCCTTCACCCCACACGCGACGCTGAGCTTCTACGTCACCCTCGATGCCGCACAGCGGCGCGAGCTGCTCTCCGTTCGTGTCGACGAGCCGGTCGTCATCGAGCGGCTTCAATGCTACAGGACGGTCGATCCGCTGCCTGCGCGCAAGGTGCTCGACCTGGAGTTGACCGGACATGAGTGAGGAACGAGGAACGAGGAATGAGGAACGAGGAATGAGGAAGTTGCTTGAAGCGGGCTCTAACGATGAAGTTCCTCGTTCCTCGTTCCTCGTCCCTCGTTCTTCCTTCGCCGGCGATGCTCTCCGACATCCATCAGGCTCTCGAGTCCGATTCTTCGCGCGAATCAGGCACCCTCTTCGTCGAGCTCGTTGCGCGATACCTGAGTGAGACGAGAGCCGAAGCGGGGCCCGTGTCCACGGCGCTGTCGGTGGAACAGATCGCCGAGCGATTCGACGAGGCGATGCCACGGAAGGGGAAGGCGCTGCGCGAGGTCGTCGAGCGGATCGCGCGCGACGTCGTGCGCGACGCGAATCACCTCACGCATCCGATGTACCTGGGGCACCAGGTGTCGGCACCGCTGCCGGCCGCCATCTGGCTCGAGTCGGCGATCTCGATGCTGAACAATTCGCTCGCCGTTCGCGAGATGTCGCCGACGCTGACGGCGATCGAGCACCGCGTAGTGCGATGGATGGTCGAGCTCGCCGGCTTTGGCCCGCGTGCAGGCGGCACGCTGACGACTGGCGGGACCGAGGCAACGTTCACCGCGCTGCTCGCGGCACGCTCGCGCGCGCTTCCGGATGCGTGGGTGAATGGCGTCGGCGCGCACGCCCCCGTGGTCCTCTACGGCGAGCACGCACACTACTCCGTGACGCGTGCGATCGCTCAGCTGGGCCTGGGGACGCGCCATGCGATCCCCATTCCATCCCGCCACCTGCGAATGGATGTCGACGTTCTCGCGCAGCGCATCGAGCGGCTCTTCCGCGATGGCACGCCCGTGATGGCGGTTGTGGCCACTGCCGGCTCGACCGCCACCGGCTCGTTCGACGATCTCGAGAGGATCGGACGTCTATGCATCAGTCATGGAGTGTGGCTTCATGTCGACGGCGCTCATGGCGCATCGGCGCTGCTTTCCGCCGCTCATCGTGGGCGCGTGCGGGGCATTGAGCACGCCAGCTCGGTCGCCTGGGATCCGCACAAGATGATGCTCCTTCCGCTGTCTGCGGGCCTGCTCCTTGTTCGCGACGAGCGCGATCTCGACGCTGCCTTCGCGCAGAAGGCGCCGTATCTCTTCCACGGCGCTGAAGGGGAGCGCATCGCCGATCAGGGGGTGCGGAGCTTCATGTGCTCGCGTCGCGCCGACGCGTTGAAGGTGTGGTTCGCGTTGCAGCGGTACGGCGCCGACGGGATCGCCGCGCTCTACGATCATTTGTGCGCGGTGACGCGCACGCTGCACGAAGCGATCGAGGACCGGGAGGACTTCGAGGCGCTGCACGTTCCCGAGGCGAACATCCTGTGCTTTCGCTGGCTCGGATCGCCGCGCCGCGCGGAGGCATCACTCGATGAGCTCAACCGTGAGCTCCGTGAGCGCTACAACCGGTCGGGGCGCGGGTGGATCACGTCGACGCTCCTGGAAGGCCGGCGTGTGCTCCGAGTCACAATCATGAATCCGCTCACGCACGACAAACATGTGACTCGGCTCCTCGACGGGCTGGCGCAGGAAGCACAAACTTTGCCTTAGCTGGTTACGCCCCTTCCGGGATGGCGCGCTCGCCGCTGAGCGTGTGGCCGCGAGGGGATTGCAAGGAGGCGCCCATGACATTTCGAGGGAAGCCGCGTGATCCGTCTCGTTCGATGCTCGATCAGGTGCAGGCGGACCTGAACAGGAGCATCGAAGAGCTGTGTGACGTCAGCAACGTCGCCGACGAATCCACCGGCGAGATGGAGCGCTTGAGTGATCGCCTGCTCGATGCCGCTCGGCGCGCGCACATTGCCGCCGAGCTGAGGAAGTCGATGCGGCGCCGGTCGCTGATGGAGCACATTCGGCGGAGGCACGGCGGCGACGAGCTAGAGAATGGAGGAGGGCCGGCAGTCACTTAGGGGAGCGGGAGTTGGGGGTCAGGGATCAGGGATCAGGGGGAGTCAGGGAAAAGGTTGGAGGAGAGCGTTGCCGTTCTCTCCTCAAACCCATTCCCTGACTCCCCCTGATCCCTGATCCCTGACCCCTAGCTCCTACTTACTGCGCCCGCGGCCTTGCTCTGAACTGCTCGTACAGCCTCGTATGCCGATCGTCCAGCGGCACGGGCTGCCCCCGGATGAAGAGGTGGCGAACGACGCTGCGCACATCCATTGGATCGCCGGTCGTCACCATCACGTTGGCCACCTTTCCCGGCGCAAGGCTTCCGTAGCGATCGGCCACGCCGAAAATCTCGGCGGCGTTGATCGTCAGCGCTCGGAGCGCAGCATCGGCATCGAGGCCGTAGGCGACGGCCAACGCCGCGTTGTAGGGAAGGTTGCGAGAGTTCGCGGCGTCTGAGGTTTGAAAGGCGATCTTCACCCCCGCGCGCGCCAGGACGCCGGGGTTGGCGTACGTCATGTCGTAGGGATCGTCGGCGCCCGGAACGCTCGTCAGCGGACCGACGATCACCGGGATCTTTCGCATCGCCAGGGTATCGGCGAGGCGCCACGCCTCCCGAGCGCCGCGGAGAACCACCTTGATGCCGAACGTGTCCGCGAGAGCGAGCACGCCGCGAATCTGGTCGGCGGTGGTTACGTCGAAGATCACGGGGATCTCGCCGCGCACGATGGGCGCCATCGCTTCCATCGCCTGGTTCGCTTTGCGGACGCCGCCGGCGGTGGCGACACGTCCCTTCATGTCGCTGTAGGCCTTGGCATCGGCGAAATAGCTGCGGAGCGACCGCGTTCGGCGGTCGAGCTCCTCGCGCCGCTCGGATTCGGAACGCTGCTGACCGCCGAATCCCCCGCCGCCCCCGCCGAATCCGCCGCCACCTAACGACGGATAGCTCACGACCATTGCCGCCTGGCGCCGCACGGCCATCTCCGCCGGCGTCCAACCCATGAGGTCGATGAGGCCAGCCTGGCCGCTGATCAGTCCGCCTTCGGCGCTCGTGATGGCCGTAGTCACGCCGTTCACCCGAGTGACCGGGATGAGCTCCGAATGGGGATTCACCGCCGTCAGCGCCACGTTGTGCGGATTGAAGTCGCCGACCTCCTGTGTATCCTCGCCGCCGGGAACCGAGCCGATCTCGGTGAGCCCCAGCTGCGTCCCGCCGTCGATCATCCCGGGGTACACGAACAGCCCGGTGCCATCGATCACCCGCGCGTCGGCGGGAGCCGTGACGTTAGGCCCGAGAGCCTCGATACGGTCGCCGCGGATGACGAGCGTCCCGTTCGGAATACGCGGCCCGGTAACGGGGACGATGGTGGCGTTGCGAATCAGGATTGCGGATTGCGCGGGTGCCCTCTGGGCAGGGCGGACTGCGTTTTGTGCCGTTGAGGTACCAGCGATCATCGCGACCGCGAGCACTCCGCAATCCGCAATCCGCAGTCTAAAGCCTTTCATGGAACTACCTCCGTCACCTGCCGCGGTCCCTGCTTTTGACGGATCAGCTCCATGAGGTACTCGAGCGTCGGGGCGGTGGCGCGATCGAAAAAGACGCGGCCGTCGATCAGCGTCATCTCGACGCGTGAAGCCGGCGCAAAGGGGTGGCCATTGAAGATCGCGAGGTCGGCATCCTTGCCAACCTCGATCGAGCCGACGCGCTTGTCGACGCCGAGCTGCCACGCCGGATGGAGCGTGATCATCCTCAGTGCCTCCTCCTCCGACACGCCGCCATAGTGCATGGCCTTGGCGGCCTCCTGGTACAGTCGACGCGCGCGTTCATCCGAATCGGAGTTGATCGAAACACGAACGCCACGCTCGGCCATGAGTGCCGCGTTATGCGGAATGGCGTCGAACGCCTCCAGCTTGTAGGCCCAGTTGTCGGCGAACGTCGATGCGCCGCTGCCTGCCGCGGCGATCTCGTCGGCGACCTTGTAGCCCTCGAGGACGTGCTGGAAGCTCGCCACGCGAAAGCCGAAATCCTTCGCGACCTGCAGCATCATCAGGATTTCGTCCGCGCGATACGAGTGGCAGTGCACGAGCCGTTTGCCTTCGAGAACCTCGACCAGGGCGTCGAGCTGGAGATCGCGCTTGGGCGGAACCGCCGCCGCCTGCCCTCGCTTCACGGTCTTTCGACCGCGCTCGTACTCTTGCCATTCGCGGCGATACTCCTGCGCGCGCGTGAATGCGTCGCGCAGAAGCTCCTCCACCCCCATGCGAGTGCGCGGATACCGCCGTTCCTGCCCGGGAAGAATGGTGCGGTTGGTTTGCCGCACGTTCTCGCCGAGCGCGAACTTGATTCCCGGAGGAGCACCCTGGAACAGCAGGCTGTCGGCGGGCAACCCCCATCGCACTTTCACCGTGGCGTTTTGGCCGCCGATCGTGTTCGCCGAGCCGTGCAAGATGTTCAGCGTGGTCACTCCACCAGCGAGCTCGCGATAGAGGCCCAGCGCATCCTGGCGGAGCACATCCTCCATGCGAACCTGCGCCGTGATCGACTGCGTGCCTTCATTGATCGCCTCAGCCGCGCTGTGCGAATGCGCGTCGACGATTCCCGGAATCACGAACTTGCCATTTCCGTCGATGACCTGCGCTCCGGCCGGGATGGCAACGTTCGCCCCGACCGCGGCGATCTTTCCATCCCGGATCACGATCGTGCCCTTCGGAATCGTTCCGTTCGAGGCCGTCATGATCGTCGCGTTGGTGATCGCGACCAACCTGCCGGCGGGAGGAATCGGATACGACAGCACGCGCGCCGTATCTCGCGTCGCGACGCGTTGTTGCTGGCCACCTGCCACGCTCACAATCGATGCGATGGACGCTGTCACCAGCGTAAGGAGGCGGAGCATTTGCACGGCTCGTCGTTCCCCTTGGCCCTTGGCCCCTCGCCCATGGCCCTGTGTTGTCATGGTCTCCGCTCTCCCGTGAACGTTGCAGTTCCCAGTGCGCCAAGGTCCGCCGTGCCGGTCATGCGATTACCGGCCACCGTTCCGCGGAACACGATCGTGGTCGTCTGGCCGCTGATCGGAACCGCGATCGAGAAGGTGACGCGCTCTCCCGTTATGCGGCCGTCGGTCACCTGCACCGTTCCCGTCTCGGTGGTCATGGTGCCTTCGATCGTGGATCCCGACTGCGTGACCGTCATGCTCCCACGGTTTTCTCCCTGGGGTGTCGTCACCGTGATGTCCCACGTTCCGGCGACACGTGCCGCGTCGCCTGCCTCCTCTCGCTCGCCGCCGCGACCTCCGGCAGCCCCTCGCCGCCGTTCGGCGGGAGCGGGCGGAATCACCTCGTGTCGAATGCCGTCGACGAACACCATGCGCACGTTCGCGCTATCGCCCAGAATGTCGCGCTCGGCGACAACGAGATTTGCGATCTTTCCCGCTTCCACGCTTCCGAGCTGCGCGCCGACGCCAGCGATTTCGGCCGCACGCAGCGTCAGCGCCTGAAGCGCGACGTCGCGCGGAAGACCGGCGGCGATCGCCTTGCGAACGTTTCCGAGGAACTCGCTCGGCCGCAGCCCGCCCGAGGCGAGTGCGAAGCGAACGCCCGCGGCATGGAGGGCCGCGGCGTTCGACTCGAGCGTGCGACGCACGGCGCTATCGGTGGCCGCACTATCGTCGTGCGCATGCCGCTGCGTCGACCGATACGACCACCCGGTCACGTCGGTCGAGCGCGGAAAGTCGAGCGAAATCACGACGCCATCCGCGCGCTTGAGCGCGTCGATCGCGCGAAAGCCCTCCGTGGCTCCCACAATGGTGAGCTTCAGGTCGAATTCATCGCCGATGCGCACCGCGCGCCGAATCTCGTTTTCCCGATCCGCGGCGAAGAACGCCGGCACGGTGCCACGCACGACCGGAACGAGGGCGTCGAGGTCGGCGTCGTACGAGGGACGCGCTGCGCCGCGCGCGCTAGCCCGATACCGCTCCTGCAGGGCCGCGTGATGACGCGCGTCGTAGAAGGACTGGCGCTCGTACGCGATGACGCCAAGCAACGTCGCCGGATAGCGCCCGCCGAAGCCAGAGCCCTGTGCACCCTGGAATCCCATGTGCAGAGCGACCGGCGATTTCACGACGTATTGCTGCGCCGATTCCTCGCGAAGCGGAACGAGGGCGGAAAGTCCGCGAAACGCCCCGCGTGATGGAGCAACCAGGACGGTCGTGATCCCGGCATCCCGGGCGGTCCGAACGTCCGACGCGCTCGGCCGAATCTCCTCGGCGATGACACGTCCGGGCTCGAGGCCGACGTAACGGACTGCGGCGCTGCCCGACTGCCCCGCGGTGCCCCCTTGTGCTCCCGGCCCGGCACTCGAAGCCGGCGCACTCGGAAGTCCGAGCGTCGACGTGAGGTCGATCAAGCCCGGGAACACGCGCTTTCCAGCGAGATCGACGATGCGCGCGTCCGCTGGCGGACGAACGTCGGCACCAACGGCCTCGATGAGGCCATCGCGAATCACCACCGTGCCCCGCTCGATGACTCCCCGGGTGACGGTCTCGATGCGGGCATTGGTCAGCGCCCACGTCCCCTCCTGCGCCGCAGTCAGACAGGGGAAAGCGAGACCGAGGATCGCGAGCTGTGCAGAAAGCCGCATGCGTTCTCCTCCAGATAAGACCTGAAGACGTCGGCGATCGGACGTCAGGTAGCGATGTCAGATACGCGGGGCTCGCCTACAATGCTGGCCCCGGGACTCTGACCCTTCCTCGAATCGCTCTGATTGCCACAACAACCTGCCATGCCGAGAGCAACGCGACCGCGGCCAGCGCTATTCGGCTGGACTCGTCGAAAAAGATCGCTCCGACGAGACCCCCGAGCCCCGCGATCCACGCCAATGCCGCCTCGAGCCGACGCGGCTCCGCATCGTGCCACTCCGCCCATCCCAGCACCAGGGCGGCGAGCGCGATGATGAAGTTCCCGAACCGAGCGGCCATCAGGCCGATGGGGTGGGTGGCATCGAATAGCGGTACCACGGAGGCGTCGCCCGCGGCAAACTTCCCGGCCATGTGCCACCCCGCGCCGGACATGTAGGCAATATTGAGTGCGTTGATGGCCACGCCGATCGAGATCAGCATCAACGCAGCCACGAGTGGCGGACGCACGAAGGCGCGGTCGTCGACCAGACGCACCCACACGCCAGTGACGATGAGCCCACTGCCGGCCAGCATGGCGAGATGGAGCTCTCGCCACTGCGCCATGTCCGCGATGGTGCGAAGTTGTGTGGCGCCGTCGCCCGCGAGCATGGGGTGCAGCAGCGCGCCAACGCCATGCAGCGCCGTACCGGCGAGGAGCACGACGGCGAGAACGATCGTCAAGGGCGACATAACGGTCCGATGAATACTCCACGTCGCGAAGAGCGGCGCCAGTCCTCACGCGAAGTAATCGATCTCCTTGGCCGCGTCTGCGTGGTCACCGGGGCGACACGTGGGCTCGGCCTGGCGACAGCCACCGCGCTCGCCGGAATGGGCGCGACTGTCGTCATGCTGGGCCGGGATCGAGAACGAGGCACGCGCGCGCTGCAGCGGGTGCGCGAGTCGGCCGCGCCAGGCTCGGAGGCGTCATTCGTCGTGCTCGATCTGGCGTCTCTGGCGTCGGTGTGCGCGGCGGCGGCGGAGATCGCCTCGAGTCACCACGCGGTGCACGTGCTGGTGAACAACGCCGGGATTCACTTGCGGCAGCGCGGCGAGAGCGTGGACGGGTTCGAGATGACGTGGGCGGTGAATCACCTGGGGCCGTTTCTGTTTACCCAGCAGCTGCTGCCCCAATTGCGCGCCGCGGATCGCGCACGCGTCGTAACGGTGACGTCGCGGTTCGGGATGCTGGGACGTGTCAAGCCGGCAGAGATCGGTACGGCCCACGCATCATCCGGCCTGCGCGCGTACTGCGACACCAAGCTCGCGAACATGCTGTTCACGCTCGAGCTCGCGCGCCGAGTCCAGGACGTCACGGCCACGTGCGTGCATCCGGGGCTGGTGGCCACCGACCTCATGCGCGACTGGCCGGCGTGGCTGCGAAAAAGCTGGGAGTGGTCGCTGCGAACGCCGGAGAATGGCGCCTCTCCGATCGTGCGGCTCGCCGCGTCGGCATCGGTCTCTGGCGTGACGGGATGCTACTTCGTTCGCCACCGCCGCGCGTCGTTCCCGCGCCGCGCGCGAGACGCTGACTTGGGGCGAGAGCTGTGGGAGGTGAGCGAAGCGCTTGTTGGGGTGAGATAGAGGGTGCTAAGGGCGCTGAGGGCGCTGAGGGCGCTGAGGGCGCTGAGGGCGCTAAAGGCGCTAAAGGCGCTGAGGGCGCTGCATTACTTCCCCCTGCGCCCTTAGCGCCCTTAGCGCCTCCTTTCCTCTTGACAGTCTACAGGAGTGCCCGCATCGTACCCCTCGACTGTCTACAGGAGCTTGTGTGGCGCGCTCCACCGTTGATCTCCTGCAGGGAACGCTCGACCTCCTCATCCTCAAGACGCTCTCGGTCGAGCCGATGCATGGATGGGGTATTACCCAGCGCCTTCAGTCCACGTCGCGCGACGTGTTGCAGGTCGCGCAAGGGTCGCTGTATCCCGCCCTCCACCGGCTCGAGGCGCGCGGGCTCATCGCCTCGTCGTGGGCGGTAACGGAGAACAATCGACAGGCGAAGTATTACCGCCTCACCGCGGCCGGCCGCCGACAGCTCGATGAAGAGACCGCCACCTGGCGGCGGTACGCGGAAGCGGTGCGACTCGTTCTCCAGATGACGTGAGGCCTTCAATGCTCACGCCCCACGCCGCCTGGTATCGGCTCCGCGCACTCTTCCAGAAGCGCGCCGTGACGCACGACGTCGATGCGGAGCTGGCGTTTCACATCGACATGGAGACCGAGCGCCTCGTCGCGACTGGACTGGATCGGTCTACCGCGCGCGCTCGCGCCAGCCGCCAGTTCGGCGACGCGACCCGCGTTCGCGAGGAGTGCCTCGATGAACGCGGCGTTCGACCAATCGACGACTTCGCGCAGGATCTGCGCATCGGCGCCCGGATGCTGCGCAGAAATCCGAGCGTCACCGCCGTCTCGATCATCACACTCGCCGTCGGAATCGCCGCCGCCACCACCATCTTCAGCGTCATCGACGGCGTACTGCTCAAGCCGCTGCCGTACGAGAACGCCGGCCGTCTCGTCACTATCCGCCAGCGCGCGATATCGAGCGGCGCGCTCGACGATGCCGGCCCGGGAGACTTCCTCGACTGGCAGGAGCGCACGCGCACGCTCGAGCATCTCTCGGCGGCCGTGCCCTACAGCATGGATCATCGAACCAACCAGGGGATGACGTCGCTCCCGATGTGGCTCGTGTCGAGCGACTTCTTCACCCTGGTCGGGACGCCGGCGCGGCTCGGGCGAACCTTTCAGCCTGACGAGTTCAGGCCTGGCTCCGATCGCGTCGTGGTACTCGGCGATGGCGTGTGGCGGGAGCGCTTCGGCGCCGATTCCGGCGTCATCGGCCGAACGGTCACGCTCGATGGCGCACCCTTCGTCATCGTCGGCGTGATGCCACGCGGGTTCGCATGGCCACCAGGGCGCGACGCATGGGTCCCGCTGACCATCACTGCCGATGATCGGCAGATCCGTCGCGGCGGCTGGTGGAGTGTCCTCGGGCGCTTGCGGCCCGGGACGACCGTCGAGGGTGCGCAGCGCGAGATGTCGATGATCGCGTCGGATCTCGCCGTCACCTACCCCGCCACGAACCGCGACAGGGGTGTGCTCGTTACTCCGCTGGAGGATGCGGTGCTCGGTGATGCGCGCCGAGCGCTTTCGATGCTCGCGGCCGCCGTCGTCCTGCTGTTGATCATCGCCTGCGCCAACGTCGCCAACATCGTTCTCGGTCGCTCCATCGCCCGCGCGCGCGAGTTCGCCATTCGTGGCGCTCTCGGGGCGCGCCCCAGCCGGCTCGCCCGGCAAATGCTCACCGAAGTACTGCTCATCGCGGTCGCCGGCACCACGCTCGGCGTACTGGTATCAACGTGGGCACTGGACGTCGTGAGAGTTCTCGGTCCGCGCGACATCCCCCGCATGGACGAGCTCGCGATCGACGCGCGAGTCATCGCGTTCGCGAGCGTAACCGCCATCCTCGTCACCATTGCGGCTGGCGCGTTACCGGCGGCGTGGGTCGCACGCGGGAATCTGGGGGAAGCGCTCAAGGAAGGTGGCCGCACATCGACGTCGGGACCGCGCACCCGCGGGCTGCGATCGGCGCTCGCGATTGGTCAGGTGACGCTCGCGACCATGCTGCTCGTCGGCGCGGGCCTGCTCGCGCGAAGCCTCGTCTCGCTGCTGCGGGTGCAGCGTGGCTACGACACCACCAACGTCGCGGTCGGCACAGTGCAGGCCTGGCAGCACTATCGCGATCCGGCAGGGCGCGCGGAGTTCGTTCGGCAGGCCGTGGAGCGCTTGCGCCGCATGCCACAGGTGAGCGCCGTCGGCGTAACGTCATCGCTTCCGCTTTCACCGTCCATCGGCGCGCACGAGGCGAACTTCGTTCTCGAAGGGCAGGCACCTCCGGCCGACGGTGAGTGGCCACCCGTGCATCTCGCCATCATCGCGGGGGACTACTTCGGGGCGTTGAAGACACCGCTGCACCGGGGACGCTTGTTCGACGACCGCGATCGCGGCAATACCACGCCGGTGGTGATCGTGAACGCGGCGTTCGCACAGCGACACTACCCCCGGCAAACGCCGGCACTCGGCCGGCGCGTGACCGTTCGCTTCATGGGAACCGACGTCGTCCGGGAGATCGTCGGCATCGTCGGAGACATGCGCCACGAAGGGCTGCATGCGGTGCCAAAGCCCACCATCTTCGTCCCGCACGCACAGTCGCCGACAGGAGCGCTCAACTTCGTCGTGCGAGGGGAGCGTGACGCGGCAACGGCGCTGCGCGCCTTGCGGGCCGAGCTCACCTCCCTCAACTCGGCGATCCCGGTCGAAGATCCGACGACGCTCGACTCGCGACTGGATGAATCGCTGCGCGCTCGCCGTTTCCATCTTGCGCTGCTGCTGACGTTCTCACTGGTTGCGCTCGTGCTCGCCGCCATCGGCGTCTACGGTGTCGTGAGCCACGCGACCGCGGAACGCACGCACGAAATCGGCGTTCGCGTCGCCCTCGGCGCACAAGCGCGCAGCATCGTATCGACCGTGATGAGCTCGGGCCTTACCATGGTCGCGCTCGGAGTGATACTGGGCGCCATTGGCGCCGCCGCGGCGGGGCGTGCACTGTCGGGGATGCTCTTCGAGACGACGACACACGACACCGTGACGTACGCGGCCGTCGCGCTGGTGATCCTGGCGACGTCAGTCCTGGCGACCGCGGTGCCGGCGATGCGTGCGACGCGGATTCATCCAACGGAGGCGCTCAGAGGCTAAGGCGCTGGAGGCGCTGAAGGCGCTGGAGGCGCTGGAGGCGCTGGACTGCTAATCCCCTCAGCGCCCTTAGCGCCCTCAGCGCCCCTAGCGCCTCCGGTCTTTCAGCGCCTTCGCGATCTCGGAATCGAGGTCCTGCTTCCCGCCCACACCGGTGTAAGTGACGCGGCCTTGGCGATCGACGATCACGACGTACGAGGTCGCTGGCGCATCGTACTGCTCGGCCGCATCCCCGGCGTGATCGTACAGGACGTCGCGACCTGGTCGATGACGCGCCACCCAGCGACGGACACGCTCGGGGGATTGATTGATCGCCACCGCGATGCTCGCGAAGCGCACCTTCCCCGCGTACTTCTTCTGCACGTGCTGGAACGTCGGCTCGAGCTCCTCGCAGTTGCCGCACCAGGTCGCCCAGAACTCGAGGACGACCGGTGTCTTCCCGAGCAGCGACCCGAGCTCCATCCGCTTGCCGTCGAGCGTCTCGAGCGATACCGACGGCGCGACCGACCCAACGGGAAGCCCGCCGTCCTGCGCACCCGCGAACGACGAAGTGAGCGCGAGGCCGAGTGCCGCGAGCGCGAGCACCTTCATATCAACAATCCTCCCATGCGCACCAGATAATACTCGGCCATCACCAGCATGATGAGCGCGAAGAGTCGTTTGACCCACACCATCCACGTGCCTGCCCTTGGAAGAACCCCGAGCACCCCCACCGAGATCCCGACGGCGATGAGGAGGGTGCACATGCCCAGTGAAAACACGAACAGATACACGAATCCGAGCGCCGCGCTCTTGGTGAGCGTCACCCAGGTGAGAACGGCGGCCATTACGGGTGCCGAGCAGGGGGCTGCGACGAGACCGGATGCTGCGCCCATGAGGAAGGCTCCGGTGACGCGCCCCCCTTCGCCGACCGATGCCGCTCGCGTCGTCAACGCGGCCGGCAAGCGCACTGGGATGACGTCGAGCATTGCCAGTGCCGCGAGGATGAGCAAGTTCGCCATGACGAGGTGCAGCCATGGGTTGGTGCTCACCGTCCCGAACATCGTGCCGGACATTCCCGCCAGCAATCCGAGCGCGGCGTACACGAGCGCGAGTCCGAGCACGTAGGCAAAGGTCAGCGCGACCGCCCGCCGCTTGCTGGGGCGAGTCGTTCCGACGGCTTGTCCCCCGACGATCGAGGCGGTGATGGGGATCATCGGGTAGATGCAGGGCGTGAGGCTGGTGAGCACCCCGCCGAGGAACGCGATGGGGATCGCGGCGAGCGGGCGGTCGGTGAGGAGTGGACCGATCTCGGGGAGCTGGATCACGGGGCGAAAGTTACGCGGGGGCTATTGCATTGGCGTACTTTGCATAATAAAGTACTTGTCGCCAACTAGAATTGAGGAACCCATGGAGATCCCCGGCGTCCCGCTCCTCGCGGTCACAATGGTCGGCCTCTTCGCCGCGGTCGCGACCTGCATTGTCTTCCTCGTGCGTGGCCGTACCGGTGTCGCGCGATCCATTGCGATGATCTCCGTCGCCTGGATCGCCGCGTATGCGTCACTGCTGGTCGTGACCTCAGTGGCAAGTCGCGAGCGAACCCTCGCCATCGGGGAGACCAAGCGCTTTTGCGGTTTTTATCTCGATTGTCACATGGGTGTCGCCGTGGAGCGCGTCGACACCGTTTCCAGCATCGGTGACATGCGGGCGGGTGGGACGTTCTATGTCGTCACGCTCCGCGTGAGCAGTGATGCGCGTCGCGCCGCTCTGCGTCTCGAGGAGCCTCGCATCACCATCGTCGACGGCGAGGGGTTCCGATACGAGCGTTCCGCGATTGCAGAACAGAAGCTCTCGCTGGAGATGCTCGACCTCGAGCGCCCGGTCGAGGCAGGGCATTCGTTCACCCGCGCGATCGTCATCGATGTTCCCCACGGCGTTCGCCACCCGCGGTTGCACGTGACCATGGGCGGGGCCCTCGATCGAGCGGTCGAGCGGGCCCTGATTGGGGATGAGGAGGCGTTGCTCCACGCTCCGACGCTCCACTCGCTCGTGGCAGGCTCCGGAGTCTCTTCGGCATCGGCGGGGGTGCGCTAGACCCGGCTTAACGGGAGCGCTCGGTCGGTCGTCAAACGAAGTATGCGGCGCGGGGTACGAGAAGGATGCGTCGCGACTTCACGGAGGTTTCATGACGATCCGATCTGCCTTCGTTCTCGTCGGACTCGCGCTGTTACCGGGCTGCGTGGCCGCGCAGAGCCATGACCATTCTCACGGCCAGAACGCCGATCCGACTGCCGCGGGCGGTGCAGCCGCCATGGGCGGGCCGATCGTGCAGACGCCACACCTCAAGCTGACGGCGATGCGGGCGCCGACCGCGCAGGATAGCGCGCGGGGGGCGGAGATCCTTCGCGGCATGCGGGAGGGAGTCGAGCCGTACCGCGACTACCGGAAGGCCATCGAGGACGGCTACAAGATCTTCCTGCCGAACGTCCCGATGAAGGTGTACCACTTCACCAATTATGGACGCGCGATCTGGGAAGGCCGTTCGTTCGACGCGCGGAAACCGAGCTCACTCCTGTACGAGCGTCGACCGGACGGGGGATACACGCTCGTTGGCGCCATGTACGTCGCGCGAAAGGATGCGACGCCTGACGAGCTGCACGCACGGGTTCCGCTGAGTCTCGCGCAGTGGCATGCGCACGTGAACATCTGCGCGCCGCGCCCGCGCGATCGGGAGCGGTGGCGCGAGACGGTCAGTGGGCAGATGAAGTTCGGACCTGCGGGCGCGATCAGCACCAAGGCCGAATGCGAGCGCGAGAACGCGCGCTTCATTCCGCAGCTGTTCGGGTGGATGGTGCACGTCTCGCTCGACGAGGGCTTCGCCGCGCATCATGCGGGCGGGCACAAGCACTAGGCTTTCGGCAACATTAATACTGGCATCCAGGTTCAAAGGGGGGACGCGGATTACGCGGAAACAACGGATCAGGCGGATCGCTCCTAGCTGTTGAGAGCTCTCCTCGCGAAACACGAACGCAATGGATTTTTTTGTTGCGGCAGAGGAGGGATAAATGCACCTGGAGTAATCCGCGGAATCCGCTGTTTCCGCGTAAATCCGCGTCCCCCCTTGAACTTGGATGCTAGTAATGATGTTGGGATTTCAGCCTACGTCGCGGAAGGAGGCTCTGGCGCCAAAGACGGCTCGCTCGAGAGCTGGACCTTCGTTCCCGTCTCTATCTCGCCGCTCTTCTTGAGAGCGATGCGTGAGAGCACTGGGCCCAGGAGCTGATTGATCGCGATGACGGCGAGGAACAGCGTCGCCATTTGCGCGCCGCGTTCGGGATACGCTTCCGATATGACCGCGACCAACCCGATCGCCACGCCCGCCTGCGCGACGAGGCCCATCGACACGTAGCGACGCTCCATGTCGCCCGCTCGGGAGAGACGCGCCCCAACCTGACAGCCGGCGCCGATGGCGAGCGCACGCACCACCACGATGGCGAGCGCAATCGGCCAGATGAGCAGAACGTCCCGAATAATGATCGCCGCTCCGGCAAGCGCGAAGAACACCACGAATACGGGTGCCGCTGAACGCTCCATGGCATGCAGAAGCTCCGCCGCGCCCTGCCTGGTACCGTTCTCGACGACAAAGCCGGCCACGAGCAGCGTCAACAACACCTCCACGTGCGCGAGCCGTGCGATCTCGCTGCCGAAGAACGTCACGACGATCGCGAACAGGAGCAGCTCGCGCTTCACGAATCGCATGTAGAGCGCGATCGCGCCGCCCAGCGCCGTCCCCACGAGCAGTGAGCCGCCGATCTCCCACGCCACCATGCCGAGTGATGGACCACCAGCCGTTGCCGTACTTGGAACGGCCGTCCGTGTGACGGCGAGCAGTCCGCTGAATAGCAGGACGACGACGATGTCGGCCACGAGCACCATGCCGAGGGTCATCCGCGCCACCGGCCCGCGCGCCCGTGTCTCCGTCAGCAGTGCCATCACGACCGCCGGCGAGTGCACGATCGCCACCGACGCGAACAGCGCCGAAAGCACGAGCGTCTCTGGCATTGGCAATCCGGTCAGAAAGGGCACATAGGCCCGCGCCGCCACGAGCAGCGCTATGATCGCCGCGAACGACAGCACGAGCTCCGCCCCGAGCATGGACAGCAGTGGCTTCGCGCGATCGCGCAGCTCCGTCCATCGCAGCTCCGCGCCGGCCAGGAAGGCGATCAGCGCAACCGCCAGCCGACTCACTGGCGCCAGCTCCGCGATCGAATGGAGAGAGACGACGCCTAACGCCGACGGGCCGAAGAGAATTCCTGCCGCGAGATAGCCGGTCACCTTCGGCAACTGCACCAGCGTGACGATCTCTCCCACGGTGTAGGCGGCAAGGATGAGGAATCCGAAGATCAGCAGCGTCTCGGAGCTGGTGGTGTGGTCACCCTTGTCGAGCGACAACAGGAGCTCCATCCCGCCCCACAGCAGGAGGAGGATGATGGCGCGCCTCACGAAGCGTCCCCCGCGGTGCGAGGAGCTCGATCGGCATCGGCGGTCATGGGCTCGACGACGGAGTGGACCATCCACGCCGAGGAGACGTCGAGCAGCAGCACGGCGGCGATGGCGGCGGTGAACACGACGTTCGGCACCGGCGCGTTGGTCATCCGCACGTACTCGAGGCCGAGCGCCAGCGCGAGGGGCCCCTGACCAAGCAACGCGCGTCCCCAGTGCGGTCCCAACGCGGATAGCGTTCCCGTCACGCGTGCCGCGAGACGGGCTCCTCCAGCTTTGGCGACCGCGCGCGCCACGAGATACAACAGCACGGGAATCACCCACGCGAGCAGGCTTGGCTCCCATGACGCGCCCGCGAAGATGAGCAGCACGAAATAGAAGGGCCGCTCCGACGAGTGCAGCGTCCGGACGATCTCCGCGCGATTGCCGGACATGTTCACCAGTGTCGCGCTCATGACCATCGCGGTGAAAATCGGCGACAGGTGGAGAAACGCCGCCGCCCCGCTGGTGAGGATGATCGCCCCCGCCAGCGAGATGAATAGCCGGTCCTCATCCCGCTCTCCTCCCAGAAAGAGCTGGAACATCGCGCCGCCGACGATACCGATCGCCAGGCTGATCACGACCCACTCGGTAGGCGTGATCGGCCGCGACACCGCCATGTCACCCGGGTGTCGGAGCGCCAGCAGCAGACCGATGGTCACCACGCCCACCAGCGCATCGATCGCGGTGGTGATCTCGAGCTGCCGCAGAAGTGCGCTGCGACGTCCCAGGTGGCGCGCAACGATCCCAATGCCAGCTGGCGCCGAGACCGCGGCAATCGCTCCCAACGCGACAGCGGGCGCGAGCGCCTCGGACTCGCCCATGCCCAGCCACCATTGCATCACGGCGAGCTCGACGAGCGCGACGAAGATGAGCGTCAACGTTGCTTCCCCGAACGCGACGCGATACGACAGCGCACGGATGCGCACCAGCGAGGGGATGTGGAACTGCGTTCCCACGATCGCACCCACCCACCCCAGCGACAGGGTGACGAGCGGAGAGAAGCTCGCCATGACCTCGACCGACAGGACGTTCGCGATCTGCGGTCCGAGGAGGATGCCCAACAGCAGATACTCGGCGCCCGAAATGATCAGGTAGCGCCGTGCGAGCCAGTCGAATGCGACGTGCGCCGCGAGGTACGCGACGGCGACGGCAAGGATGAGAAGAAGAGGTCCCGACATCGAAGAACGGGTCAGGGGCCAAGGGCCTGGGGCCAAGGGGAGGGTCACGGGTCATGGGGATCTGGATCCATGGCCCTTCGCTTTCTGGCCCTTGGCCACTTGGCACTGACCCACTTCGGGTGAACACTATCGATTGATTAGCGGTACTACTACTCGATGAGTCGAACTCGTTCGTTTCTGCTGCCGGGTCTGTTGCTCCCGGTCATCCTCGCCTGCGCGGATCTTCCGACCCGCGTGGTGGACGCGGCGTCATCGGCCGCGGTCGAGGCTGGGCCGTTCGATGCACACTTCGAAGCGGCGGCGCGGGAATTCGGTGTCCCATCGGCATTGCTCAAGGCGGTGGCGTTCGCCGAGACCCGGATGCAGATGGTTCGCGGCGAGGCGGAGTTCGAAGGACAGGCGCCGGCGTTCGGTGTGATGGCGCTACGCGGCGATCGATTGACGAGGGGTGCGGCACTGGCTGGCGTCTCGGTCGACGCCGCGCGGAGCGACGCTCGCGCGAACATTCGTGCGGGCGCTGCGCTGCTGCGAGCGTACGCGGAGGAGCTGTCGGTCGATCGCTCGCGCATTGGGGAATGGGCGGCCGCAGTCGCTCGATACTCTGGGATCTCTCACCCGCAGGCAGTTGGGTCGTATGTGCACGATGCGGTGTATGGCCTCTTGCGGCGTGGGCTCGACGTGGCCGTTCGCGGGCGCGTGATCTCGCGCATCCCGCAGATCGATGCGACCGTTGCCTTCCCACGCCCGTCGATCATTACGGCATCGAGCATTGACTTCGCGAGCGCGGTGTGGCGACCGTCGCCCAACTTCGATGATCGTGCCCCGGGCGATGCCGGCACCCCACACATGATCATCATCCACACCTGCGAGGGAAACTATGCGGGGTGCTGGTCGTGGCTGGTGAACCCCGCTTCTCACGTGAGCGCGCACTACGTCGTCAACGAAGACGGATCCGAGATCTCGCAGCTCGTCGAGGAGCCGAAGCGCGCGTGGCACATCGCCGCGACGTACGACTGCACGCTCAACGCGAATCACGACTGCGCGCGGAACGGGCAGCAGAGCAATCACTTCACGATCGGCATCGAGCACGCCGGCTTCGCGTCGCAGCCATCGTGGCTCACGTCGCAGATCGACGCGTCGGCGCGACTCGTCTGCGACATCTCACGCGACCGAGGGATTCCGCGCGATCAGCTCCACATTGTCGCGCATGGAAAGCTGCAGCCCTACAACAGAACCGACCCGGGACCGAACTGGCCGTGGGCAGACTATCTGCGGCGCATCGAGCAGCACTGCGGTGGCACGTTGATCATCGACAGCAACAACGGCGCGAACGACGCCGCGCGCGGCCGCATGGAGATCTCGGCGTCATGGACCGAGTCGGCGGCGACCGCCGGGCATTACGGCACGGGGTACGCGTTCGCCGCGACGCAGGCCGTGAGCGATCCGGCCACCTTCTGGTTCTATCTCGATGCTCCGGCGACGCGCACGATCGACGCCTGGTGGACGTCGGGAACCAACCGCGCGCCGAGCGCGCCGTATCTCGTGCTGACGTCAGCGGGGGAGAGGTTGGCGACGGTGTACGTCAACCAGCAGCAGCATGGAGGGAGTTGGAGCACACTGGGTACGTGGAGTTTCCCCGCCGGGTGGAACCGCGTGCAGTTATCGAGGTGGACGACTCCGGGGTACGTCGTCATCGCGGATGCGATTCGGGTTCGAGCTTAGGAGTCAGGAGTCAGGAGTCAGGGGTCAGGGATCAGGGGCGGTAAGGCGCGGCAGCTTTGCTGCCGCGCTCATCAAGAGGGCCGCACGCGCGAAGCGCGGCGGCCCCTTTCCGTCCCGGATCCCTGACCCCTGACTCCTGACTCCTGCTCTTCTCATCCTGCCTTGGCAATACGGCCGGTCTTCCGCTTTTTGACTTCGAGCGGCAGTCCGTCATGGGCGCGGATCACCGCCTCGCACTCATCTGCCGTCAGCGGGTGGCTCACGTAATAGCCCTGGTACGCGTTACAGCCGCGCCCGCGCAGGAAGGCGAGCTGGCCTTCGGTCTCCACACCCTCGGCGATCACCGTGAGATCGAGTGAGTGCGCCATCGCGATGACGGCGGTGGCGATCGCCGCGTCGCCCGAGGTCGCGGTGATGTCGTGCACGAACGACTGGTCGATCTTGAGGGAGTCGACGGGAAAGAGGCGCAGCGCGCTGAGCGAGGAGTATCCCGTGCCGAAGTCATCGATGGAGATTCGCACGCCGAGCCGCTTCACCGCGCGCAGCTTCTCGATGGTGTCGTCGTCGCTCTGCATGGCGATGCTCTCGGTGATCTCCAGGTCGAGCGCATCCGCCGGCAGTCCGGTATCGTGGAGAATCGACGAGATCGTCTCGACGAAGTCCAGCTGCTGGATCTGTCGCACCGACAGATTGCACGCTGCGTGCAGGTTCGAGAGGCCGCGCTCGCGGAGCGCCTTGATCTGCGTGCACGCTTCCTTGAGCGACCACTCGCCTAACGGGCCGATCAAGCCGGTGGCTTCGGCGAGGGAGATGAAGTCCGCCGGATAGAGCAGGCCGAGCTCCGGGTGATTCCACCGAATCAGTGCCTCGACGCCGATGACGCGGCTGGTGGCGAAGCTCACGATCGGCTGGTAATGCATGATGAGCTCGCCGTTGGAGATCGCCTTGCGGAGCCCGTTCTCGAGCGCCAGCTGCTCGAGCGCCTTCGCGTTCATCGCCGGCGCGTAGAGACGGAACGTATCGCGGCCCTGTGCCTTGGCGCGGTACATGGCGGCGTCGGCGTTGCGCAGCAGCGCGTTGGCGTCCTCGCCGTCGTTCGGGTAGAGCGAGATCCCAATGCTCGTCGACACGTAGAGCTCGCGTCCGTCGATCTCGATCGGATGCTTCAGCGCATCGCGCACCTTTCGCGCGACGACGATCGCGTCGTCAGAGTGCTGCAGGTGTGGAACGAGAATCGTGAACTCGTCGCCGCCGATGCGGGTCACCGTGTCCCCTTCGCGCAGCAGGCCGGTCAGACGTCGCGAGATCGACTGCAGGAGGCGATCACCGATCGCGTGACCAAGCGAGTCGTTGATGACCTTGAAGCGATCGAGATCGAGGAAGAACACCGCCAGTCGCCGCTGCGACCGATGCGCATGCGAGATGGCGAGATTGAGCCGATCGAGGAAGAGCTGACGGTTGGGGAGGCCGGTGAGCGTGTCGTGATACGCGAGGTGCTCGATCTGCGCCGCCGCCTGCATCGCCGTCTTCTGCTCGTTCTCGAGCAGCCAGATGACCGTGCCGAGGGCCATCAGGAAATACATCAGGATGTCGAGGAAGCCGGTGTACGAGACGTAGGCGGGGTAGTTCTGTGAAACCGCCTCGTAGATGGCGACGCCGAGGTAGTGCAGCTGCAACAAGCCGTAGACGAAGAACGCGCCGCTCACCATGCGGGGGCCCAACCCCTGAACGGTGGTGCGCGCGCGCCAGATGCCGAATGCAGCGGCGAGGAAACCCGCACCAGACAGAATCGCGCGAAGGCCGACGCGCGCCAGGAAGCGCGCGAAGCCGGCGTCTTCCTTCCAGACGAACACGATCGCCGTCACGAGGCCGGTGGTCGCCGCGGCGAGCAGCGCCCGCTTCACGCGCTCGGCGGGGATCGCGCGGCCCGTCGTCAGCTCATAGGTGCCAAAAAGCACGAGCGGGATCTGCGTGAATCCCGCGATCCCGGCAATGACGTTGATGAGGAGACGGAGTGGGTGCGTCGCGTCGAACGTGCTCGAGAGATACAGCCCGACTGCGCCGGCGAGCAGGTGGACGCTGAGCGCGAGCCAGCTCCACTGCAGGTGGGTGAGGTACGCCTTCTGGTAATACCGTTGAAAACTGCGAAACACCGCGGCGGTGAGGAGTGCGCCACCGGCCTGAATGATGAACGAGATGTAGACCGCGGTGATGAAGTCGGCCATACGGCGAGCGTGGGGCGGGGGCGCAAAAGGGTCCCTGCCCGGAGGGCACGCGGACCCGAGAAAAGACGAACGGACTGGTAAAGCGGCAACCTGCTGAAATACTTCGAGCTACGCGGGGCGACAGTGCGGCGCTGGCGCCTCAGGTGAGGCGTCGCAGAAACGACTTTGGATCGTTCAGGAAGGCGCGAGTGAGGTTCACATGCTCGAGGTCTTCGAACGCGACGTGTTCCGGTGGCGTGCGGTCAAAGGTGTAGATCGTGGCGTGAGGGAACGCGAGTAGAATGGGAGAGTGCGTGGCAATGACGAACTGGCCGCCCTCCGCGATCATGTCTTGCATGAGCGCCATGAGCGCGAGCTGGGACTGGGGCGAGAGCGGCGCCTCCGGTTCATCGAGGAGGTGGAGACCTCCGGGCACAAACCGCGCCTGAAAGAGGGCGAGGAAGCTCTGGCCGTGCGAGCGTCCATCCAGGTCGCCGCCGTACTGCCCATCGATGGCCGCGAGTGACGCGTACGCCGGCCCCATGGCAAGGCCCCGTGCGTAGTCGGAGCGTCCCTTGTACTCGCGATCGATCTCGGCAATGCGCTCCCGCATCTCCGCCTTCATTCTCGAGAGACGCTTCGCGTAGCCGAAAAAGTCCTCGGCACGTAGGAAGAAGCCGCGCTTCGAGCGGCTGCTCCACGACAGTGTCAGGTGTTTCGCGAGGGTACGCTGCGCGGCGAGAGTCGCGTCATCGCGTGTTTCGTCGCTACCGACGGCGGGGAGCTCGGCCGCGAGAGCCATCGCTTCGAGCAAGGTGGATTTCCCCGACCCGTTTTCTCCAACGAAGAATGTGACTCCCGGGCTCAGCTCGACGGTGTCGAGCGAGCGCACGACGGGGACGTCGAAGGGAAATCCCGGCGGCATGGAGCCGCGGCGGCGGAGCGAAACCGAGCGGAGAGACACAGCTGGTTGGGAGCTGGAACGAGGAACGAGGAAGTATTTCGACCCTTGCGTACGCGGGCCAGAGGTGCCACTTCCTCATTTCTCGTTCCCCGTTCTCCTAGTCCTCATCCGGAGGTCTTCCCGTGAACGTAGCCACGCTCGTCGGGTTCCTGCTCATCATCCTCGGCGCGATCGCGCTCGCGTTCAAGGGGATCGAATACACCAAGCGTCGCGAGACGGTGCAGGTCGGGCCCATCGGTGCAACGGTCGAGCAGAAGGAAACCATTCCGTTGAGCCCGGTACTCGGCGGCGTGGCGCTGGTGGCGGGAATCGCGCTGGTGGTGGCGGGCCGGCGCGGACGACGCCCGAGCTGAGAGCCGGCCATTCTATCCGGAGACCGTCTCCCAGAATTCGTGCTGCGGGATTGCTGGCTGGAGGCGCTTCCGGATGCGGTCGACGATCGCGTCGAGCGCCGCCGGGTCGGCGACGATGTCGTAGTCGCGAACATCGATACCAAGTACGGGACAGTGCCGGAAGTTGCCGATCCAGCGCTCATACCGCTCGTGCAGCAGCGCCCAGTATTCCGGTTCCGTCTCACGCTCGGACGGCCGCCCTCGCGTGCGAATGCGTGCGAGTAGCACGTCCAGCGGGCCGTGTAGATAGATGAGCAGCTTCGGCGGTCGCGCGGCGGGGGAATGCAGGAGCTCGACGTAGAGTCGCATGTAGAGATCGTGCTCGATGCGCGACATGAGCCCGCGCTCGTACAGGCCGCGCGCGAACACTTCAGCGTCCTCGTACCAGGTGCGATCGAGGATCCAGCTTCCGCCTTGCGCACGCATGCGCCGCATCGCGGCGAAGCGCGTGGCGAGAAAATGAAGCTGCAGCTCGACGGAGTAGTGCCGGCGACTGTCGGTGTCGCGATAGAAGAGCTCGAGCCAGGGGTTGTCCTCGTCGACGCTTTCGAGGGCCAGCTGGAGCCCAAAACGCGCGGCGAGCGCTTGCGTCAGCGTCGTCTTGCCCGCCCCGACCATTCCCGCCACGCCGATGAGCATGGTGGATAGGATAACTGCAGGAGCTAGTGGTCAGGAGTCAGGGATCGGGGGGTTCCAGGAACGAGGGTTCTTCATGAGGCCGAAAACGATTCGCCGCTCCGCTGTCCTTCTGCTCGCGGCTTCCTGCCGCTCGGACCCAGCACCTCCGCCCATGTCGCAGACGGCGGAACAGCCGAGTCCCGACGTCGAAGCCACATCGCTCCTTGGGCGACCACTTTCGCGGCCTGCGCTGCCAGAAGACACGCGACGTCGCTACGAAGAGGCGCTGGTCGAGGCGAGACAGCGGAGCTACGCCGATCCCGGCGACGCGGACGCACTGATCTGGCTCGGGCGTCGCACCGCGTATCTGGGTCGCTATCGTGAGGCAATCGAGATCTATACGCGCGGCGTTCAGCGCCATTCACGCGATGCGCGCTTCTACCGTCATCGCGGTCATCGCTACATCACCGTGCGCGAGCTCGATCGCGCCATCGCCGATCTCGAGCGTGCCGCATCGCTCATCGCGGGAGATCCCGATGAGATCGAGCCGGACGGGCTTCCGAACGCACGCAACATCCCGACGAGCACGCTGCAATCGAACATCTGGTACCATCTCGGACTCGCCCATTACCTGAAAGGCGATTTCGAGCGTGCGCTGCGAGCCTACCGATCGTGCATGGACGTCTCGAAGAACCCGGACATGCTCGTCGCGACGTCGCACTGGCTGTACATGACGCTGCGGCGTCTCGGGCGCGACGCGGAAGCCGCGAACGTCCTCGAGCCGATCCGCGCCGATCTCGACGTCATCGAGAACGGCGCCTATCACCGCCTGCTCTTGATGTACAAGGGAGAGCTGCCGGTCGATTCGCTCCTTTCGACGTCGTCGAGCGCGGCACTCGACGATGTCACGACCGCGTACGGGGTCGGGAACTGGTATTTCTACAACGGCGACTCGGCGCGCGCGCTGGAAATCTTCGAGCGCATCGTGGCAGCCGGGAACTGGGCGGCGTTCGGGGCGATCGCGGCGGAGGCGGAGTTGGCGAGACGGGCGGGAGAACAAGGAACGAGAAACGAGGAAGTGAATCGAGCGCGTGCCACTCAATCCGCTTCCTCGTTCCTCCTTCCTCGTTCCTTATCGAGGGGCGTTGGCCGCCTCTCGGATCTCGGTAAATGGCACCACTCTCCCGTGTAACGCCGCGACGCGCTCGACGCTCAATCCCAGGCGCTCGACATTCTCGACCAGGTTCCTGGCGAAGGGGAACGAGGGCGGCGGCGGAGCGTTAGGCGCGGGCGGATTGTAGGCGTCGGCCTGCACGAGCATGCGCTCCGCTGGCAGGTAGGCCATGAGCATCGTCGACGTGTGTGGACTCCCCCGTACGTGATGGAGCTCGACGGTGCGCGTGCGGTCCTGGAACACGCGCTTGGCTCCAACCGGCACGATCGTCGGTGCCCTCCGCGAGCGCGCGAGCGCATCGGGTTGAAGCGTGTGCGGGCGACGCGCGACGTCGCGGTAGAACGCCACGTTCCCCGAGTGCGTCACGATCGTGACGCCTTCCGAGATGGCCGCGCGCACGCCGCCCGAGTGATCGTGGTGATGATGTGAGTTCACCGCATAGCGAAGCGGCTTGCCGGGGCGCAGCTCGCGCGCCTTGGCGATGACGGCGAGCGTTCGCGCGTCGTTCTGCGGAGTCTCGATCAGCATCAGGTACTGATCGAACTCGACGAGAACGCTGTGATGTGAGCCTCCCGCCAGGTACCACACTCCTGGGGCGAGCTCCTCGGACGTCACGTTGATCGTCGGCTCGGGCGCGGGGCCGCGGGCTGTTTCAGGCGCCGCCAGGTCGATGGGCTCGGTCCCGACGACATTTCGCGTGATCTCGTACTCCGCGACGGGATTGCCGCCCAGCGTTTGCGCCAGTCTCATCGGGAGTTGTAGCGATCCACTCGCGGCCCAGCTCGAGACTCGCGTCTCATACACGACGTCGCCAAGGTTCACGTCGTAGCGGATCGACCGAATGCGCGAGGGCAGGTGCGTCTGGCGGTCCAGCCAGAGCTGGAAGCTATCGGCAGGGCTCAGCTTGATGCGGAGCACGTGATTCCCCGCCTGTGCGCCCGCAGCTCGAATCTCCGCCCCGGCGTCGAGCGCGGCACGCACCAGCACGAGTGGATGATGGTAATGCTCCTGGCGTCGACCCGGCACGACCGTCGCCACACTGCGCGTGGCGTTGCCGCTCTGCGGCACGCCGTAGGCGATGTCGCCATCGAGCCCGAACACGACACGCTGCGGCGTTGTGACCGCCGTGGTGAACGCGGCCGTCCGAGTCACCTCGTGACGGTGCCGCACCGCGGTGAGATCGATCGACCGGCGCAGCTCGCTCACATCGAAACGCGGCAGCGGCGCGCTGGGCGACATTCCCTGGCCGAAGTTGTAGTTGCGGCCGGTGCCCTCGAGGGTCAGGGAGGTCGCGCCCCGGATGGCGGACTCGCCGCCCATCGCGCGGACGGCGTCGTCGAAGACCGTCGGGCGCGTCTGCGCGAACGCAGAAGTTGCTGCAAGGATCAGGGCAGAGCTGAGATAACTGCGCATCCGGAGCTCCAGGCAAGAAGGGAAAAACCCGAAGACGTCAGACGTCAGACTTCAGATATCGGAAATCAGAAATGGCAACGGCATGGCGTGCTCGAAGTTTCTGACACCTGACGTCTGACATCTGATGTCTGACGTCTTCGGGTGTTGATCTCACTGTCCTGCTGCGACTGTGGTTTTCTCTCCCGTAGTGGTGATGCCCAGGTGATCCCAGTGCACCATGGTGTTGAGCAGCAGCGCGAACGTGCCCTGCGACTGCCACCGCCACATGGGGCGGATGCCGAACATCACCACGTGTCCCCGTCCCACCGGTGCATCGACGACCGCGGCACGACCCGCCATTTCGCTGCCGTTCACGAGCAGGCCCGAGATGAGCAGGGAGTCCGCCTTGTCGTGGAAGCGAAGCACCACGCGACCGCGCTGCCGATCGATGTCGGCGACGATGGTGGGATCCACCGCATCCAGGCGACCGGTCGTGTCACGCGGCTGCACGGAGAGAAGCGGCGACTGGTTGAAGTACACCGGGAACGTCGAGCGCTCGTAGCCATAGAGGATAGGGCTCCCGGTGGTGTCGCTCTTCGCCCGGAAGATCGCCCCGCGCGCGCGAAGCGTTCGCGCTTCGGCCTCGCTCACCGTCGGGTTGAAGCCTAACGTGATCGGCAGGCGAGACGTGTTGCCCGTGGTGATGAGGACACCGCCGCGGTCGACGAACCGGCGCAGCGCCGCCGCTCCTTCCAATCCCATCCCTCGCCGGATGTCGTCGGTCGTGTCCCACTTGTCGAGATTCGGCGTGAGCGCCGTCTTCTTCCAGGGAATCGGGGGCCCGGTCATCGGCCGGCCATTGATCAGCGCTTGCGCCGAGCCGTTCACGTGCGGGAACACGAGCACGTCGAAGGCGTCCAGGCGGCCCTGGGCCGCGAGCGATTGGTCGGAGATATAGGTGTAGGGAACCCCGAGCTGATCGAAGGCGTAGCGAACCCATCCCTCGTTCTGCGTCTCCAGCCACGAGTGCACAAGAGCAACCCTCGGCGGCCGAACGTCGTGGGTGCGCACCGACGGCGCGCTTCCGGTCGCGACCCCCGTTAGGCCCAGATCGCGGATGGCGGTCCGTGTCCGATTGTCGGCGGGGACGATGTACGTGCCGGCCGGCCAGCTTCGACCGCCCGCGGTGAAGGAGACTTCTGCGGCTCGGACGCGCGTTCCTCCGATCTTCCACGGCAACACCGCCGAGCGCCAATCACCGAGGTGCTCGACTAGAACGACGCCGCCTTCGCCGGAGACGCTGCCTTCGACCTTGGCGTCGGCGGTGAGCAGGGTCATCGGCTTCGCCAGGATCGTGGAGTCACTGATCTTGTAGGTCACGACGTGGCGAAGCTCGTCGAGCGTCCATCCGGTGTCGTCGTACGGCGGCGGATCATCCGCCTTGTACTTCTGCACGGCGAGCAGGGTGCGCACCGTCGCCGTGTACGGCTGGTCGAGCCGCACGATCCAGTCGCCGCGCTTGACGCGCGCAGGTGTCACGGATCGGGAGTCAGGAGTCGGGGGTCGCGAAGTCGAGTCTTGGGCTGCCGGCCGTGATCCGTCTGCCGTATCACCTCTCGCCCCGGCCGCCCCTGATCCCTGACTACTGACTCCTGACCCCTTGTACTCAAAATCCTCCGACGCCACGTGAACCTCCGATCCGTGTGCGCGAAAGAGATTCACGAGGTCCGCGGCCTCCGCCGCTCGACGCTGGTCGCGTGGAATCACGAATGCATACGGCGCAGACGTCTGCCCCTTCCGCACCATTCGCTCGGCCTTCGCGAGATAGTTGTCGAGGAAGGTGCGCGAGTTGTCCGCGACGTACTTGAGCGCGATCATGACGCCCGACTGCTGATAGTTGATGTTGCTGCGCATGCACCACTTCACGCCGTTCACCGGCGGATTCGGGCGATCCCACCGGCGCTCCGTCTGCGTCGCCGGAAGCTTCACCGTCTGGCACTCGGTGCCCGTCGACGTATACGTCTCGTAGAAGCGTCCGATGCTGTTGTGCAGGTTGCCGATCGCCAGCATGTAGTTCGGCGCCCACCCGTCGTAGAAGCCGTGCGTCCACACGCCGGGAAGACCACGCCGCGTCAGCTCGGTGATTTCCTGGTACGCGAGCGTGTGCCACTCCTGGATCACGATCGGGTCGAACTCTTCGTTGTACGGTCCGGTGCCCGTGCTGGTGTAGAGGAATGGCACCGACTCGTGCAGGTCGTGAAAGACGACCGGCTTCCAGTGCAGGAAGCCTTTCATGACGTTCTGCGTCAGCTTCTGGGACAGCACCATCCCATCGCGGTTGTTGTCGTGCGCGGTGTATTTCCCCCAGTAAATGAGCGACACGCCCTGCGGTCCCAGCTTGAGAGAGCGCGTGAGCTTGTTGACGTCGACCATGCGGTCACGTCCATCGACCTCGGTGACCGGTGTGATCAGGGTAATGACGCCGGAACGAATGGATCGGACAAAGTCCGACTCATCGACGGCCAGGCGATAGGCCAGCTCCATCAGCATCTCGGGACTTCCGATCTCGGGCGAATGGATGGAGCCCGTCAGCCAGTAGATCGGCTTCGCGCTGCCGAGCAGCCGTGTTTTCTCTTCTGCGCTGAGGCCGCGCGGATCGGCGATGCGGCCGAGCATCGTGCGAAACTCCTCGAGTCGCCCCATCGTCGCTTCGTCGGCGATGACCGCGAGCAGCATCTCTCGTCCCTCATCGCTCATGCCGAGCGAGACGAGCGAGACTCGAGGGGAGGCGGCGTCGAGCGCGCGGAAGTAGCGGTTGATGTCGGCCACGTACGAGAGGCGCCCCGGCGTGCCCGGCACGTAGCCGAGCACCTTGAGTGGCGACGGAACGGTCGCCGACGCTGGCAGGTGGTCGACGAGCTCGGTGGTGAACTTCCACTTCACATCGGTCGGCGTGAGCTCTCGAATCTTCGCCGTGTACTCGGCGTCGTGGGCTTGCTGAGCGCCGAGAGGGGCGACGAGAACGGCCGCAAGCAAGAGCGCGGCGCAGCGAGGCGCGTGCATGAGTCCTCCGGGACGGTGAGACGCGGCGAGGCGCCCCAGGGTGGCGTATCGCCGGGCTACGGATATGCACAGGGAACAGCGGGAATGCCAGCCGCGGGCGAGGTTCTTGCCCGTCGCTGACACCGTATGCCGAATCATAAAACCCAGGTCGACCGGCACGCGTTGCGCCTCCACGTCGGCGATGCGGTCGTTCCCGCCATTCTCTTGCTTCCGCCGCGCGTGGAGCATCCGGTGCCCGCGGCGCTCCTGCTGCATGGGTACTCATCGCGAAAGGAGCGGATGGCCGACACGATCGGCCGGGCGCTGGCGAACCGTGGGGTCGCGTCGCTGGCGATCGATCTCCCCTTGCACGGGGATCGCGATGCCCCGCTCCAGAGGGAATCGCTGCTCAATCCGCTGGCCCTCGTGCGCCACTGGCGTCTCGCGCTGGCCGAATGCACCGAGGCGCTCGACTGTCTGGCCAAGCACGAGCGCTACGATCCCTCGAGACTGGCGATCGTCGGCTATTCGTTAGGTGGATATCTGGCGGTGGCGACAGCGGCTCGCGACAAGCGCGTCCGCGCGGTCGTGCTTGCGGCCGCGGGCGATCTTCCCCTCGGCACGCCCTTCGAGCGGCTGATTCGAACCGTCGCCGATCCGCTCAAGGCGGTGCGCAAGCTGTCGGGGCGCCCGCTGCTCATGACGCATGGCCGCTACGATCGAACGGTGCGGCCAACCGACGCCGACCGGCTGTTCGCGGCGGCCGGCGAGCCGAAGGAGATGCGGTGGTGGAATACGGGCCACATTCTGCCCGCCGAAGCCATCGAGGATGTGGCCGAGTGGCTCGCTCGACAGCTCCACAGTCCTGCGGTCGTGCGTCGAAGTGGGTGACGCCGGGGCCTAACCACAGGAAACGTCTGTAACCAACCCGCGGGGCAGTCGTCTCCGGTCAGCGGGACACGATACCCGCTCCTCCGCTGGCCCCGCCTCCAATGTCCGCCACCGCACGTCCGGCCCGCGCGCCGACGCACGCCGGGTCAATCACAGCCGAGATTACCCAACCGCCCGTGCGACGAGAGCCGCGCGGCGATTCGGGCGTGCACGACCGTTCAAACGGAGTCCTGCCCGCACGGCATTCCGCGTTGCTCGAAGAAAGCTATCGGACGACTGACTGGTTTCTCGTCCGGCTGTTGTTCGCGCACGTTGCCCTCGCTGCCGCCCTCGCGCCCCTGCGCGGGACGTGGTGGGTGGCCGGAATCGTGAGCGCGGTAACGACGGGCGGGGCGTGGCTCGCCTATCGGCTTGCGCCAGGCCGCCTCGTTACCCGCATGGTCATCGCCGTTGCGTTCATGGTGTATTCGGGCCTGATCATCCATCAGACCGGCGGCATGATCGAGATGCACTTTCACGTCTTCGGCGCTCTGGCATTCCTGCTCATGTATCGCGACTGGCGCGCTCCTGTCGCGGCGGCGGCCGCCATCGCGGTGCACCACGTCATCGCGAACGAGCTTCAGATGCGCGGCATCCCCTTGTACGTGTTCGCGGACCATCGCGGACACCACATCGTCGCTGTGCACGCGGCATGGGTGGTTTTCGAAACATCGATTCTCATCTACATGGCTCGCCAGCTCGCCACGCAGACGGAGCGCTCGCATGACCTCATGGCGATCGCGGTCCGGCTGGGTGAAGGTGATCTCACCGCGCGTGCACGAGGTGATGCCGGAGTGGTGGGGCAGGCCGCGACGGCCATCAATGAGGGAACGTCGCGGCTGGCGGACGGCATTGGCCACGTGCAGGCCGGCGCGCGCGCGGTGATCGCGCTGAGCGACACCACGCGCCGGACCACGCAGGATGCGACCGAAGTGGCTCGTCAGGCACATGGCGCCGCCGGGCGAATGGCCGAGTCAGCCCGGCAACAGATGAAGGGCGCGGAGTCGCTGTCCACCGTGGTCATGGACCTCATCGAGGCCGTGGGTCAGGTCTCGACAACCGCGGCCCAGGTCGGCGCCGTCTCGCGCGAGGCGGCGGGCGTCGCGCGGCGGGGCGCAGACGCCGTGACGGCCACCGTCAGCGGAATGGTGCGCGTGCGCGAGACCGTTCGCGTCGCGGCCGGGCACGTGCAGGAGATGGAAGTTCGGTCGCGGAAGATCGGCGACATCGTCGACGTCATCAACGGCATCGCCAGCCAGACGAATCTGCTCGCACTCAATGCGGCGATCGAGGCGGCACGAGCCGGGCAACACGGGCGCGGCTTCGCCGTTGTCGCCGAGGAAGTGCGTAAATTGGCCGAGGGATCGGAGCGATCGGTGAGGGAGATCGCCGTCCTCGTCGGGCAGATTCGCGAGAGCATCGCGCGCGTCGTCGAGGCGATGGCGCAGGAGACCGCCGACGCCGATGAAGGCGCGCGGCTGGCCGGTGCCGCTGGTGCCGCGCTGCACGACATCCTGCACGCGGTCGAGCAGACGACAACCGACGTCGAAGGCATTGTGGAGACGGCGAGTGAGATCGCCGGGCGCGGGGTGCAAGGCCGCAGCGCCGCCGCCACCGCGGTGAGCGAGATCGTAAGCTCGGCGACCGGAAACCGCGGCTCTGCCGAAGAGGTACTCGCGGCCATGGAGCGCCTGCTGCGAGCAGTGGACGAGATCTCCCAGTGCGCGGGGCAGCTCGACGTGGTGTCACGCGAGGTCGGCGCCAGGGTGGAGATGTTCGTCGTCTAGCGCCCGTTTGCTTGAGCCGGTTCAGCTATCCCGCTAGATTGAAAGAACTTCGGCGCGGTAGCCAAGTGGTAAGGCAGGAGTCTGCAAAACTCCCATTCGCCGGTTCGATTCCGGCCCGCGCCTCTAAGAACAACTGCGGACTGCGGACTGCGAGCTAAAATCCTCGGGGAGCTACGAATGCCATTCGTAGCTCCCCGAGGATTTTAGCTCGCAGTCCGCAGTCCGCAGTCAGCTTTCAATCAATACCTACCCGCCCCTTCACCGCCGCCAGCAGCTTCGGCGAGTCGTAGCCCACGCCGTCCTTGAAGACTGTCGTCACCTCGCGTATGACGAGCGGATTCGCCGCCAGATCGCCGCGCAGCACGACCAGGTCGGCGAGCTTTCCCGCCTCGATGCTGCCCAACCGGTCCTGCGTGCCGAGCACCTTGGCGCCGTTCAGTGTCATGATCTGGACCACCTGCGCGGGAGTGAATCCCGCCTCGATCAGCAGCTCGTAATTGCGCTGATCCCCGAAGCCCGCGAGCGCGCCACCGGCTCCGGTGGGATCGACGCCCGCCGCGAGGAGACCGCCGGCCTGGACAAACGCGCGCTCGAAGGCGAGCGCATTCTTGAATACCTGCTCCGTGAACGGACTGGAGCGCGCGGAGTCGATGCGATGCTTGAGTGCCTTGTACGCGTCGCGCAACGGCGGCGTCATCATCGACAACGTGCGCTCGTCATTCGACAGGCGACCGGGAACGAAGGGCTCGAACACCGCCAGCGTGGACGTCATCGACACGCCGCGATCGACCATCGTCTTGATCACCGCTTGCGCCTCGGGACCGGTCGGATTCGCCTGCGCGATGCCCGCCATGTAGTTCGTTGGGCAGACGTCGACGGGCTTTCCCGCCGCGAAGTCCGACGCGACCAGCATTCCGTGCTCGAGATTGTCGATGCCGAGCTCGACCGCCTCGCGGAAGCTCACCGAGCAGAGATGACCGGTGGCCTTCATCCCGCGCTTGTGCGCTTCATCGATCGCGGCGGCGAGGTCGGCGCGGCTGATGTCCGTGTACGCCTTGATCCACGTCATTCCTTCCGCCGCCCAGTACGCGACGAATCGGCGAGCGGCCTCGGGTGAATTGATCGAGGCCATGCTGCCCGCTCCGCCGCCCGTGCCGCCGGTGATGTACGGCGCCGTGAGGTGGACACGAGGCCCCGGGACGCGCCCTGCATCGATGGCGGCCTTGGTGTTGATCTCCGCGTACGGCGACCGGCCGCCGGTGGTACGAATCGTCGTGACCCCCGACCCCAGATACAGACGTGGCCCGGTGAATCCCATCTGCACCGCGCGCCCGCCGGCGGCCGTGTAGAAGAGGTGGTCGTGGATTCCCACCAATCCCGGAATGACCGTATGCCCGGCGAGAGCGATCTCGCGTGCACCCGCCGGCGCCTTCACCCGCGACGCAGGCCCGACCTGCGCGATCCGTCCGTTCTGGATGACTATCGTCTGGTCGCGGCGGGGCGCAGCACCAGTCCCATCGATCACGGTGACACCGGTGAGTGCCACCACAGGCTCAGCGACGGAGA